>CAYXOC010000049.1:16192-35373 GCA_964466715.1 uncultured bacterium | reverse complement strand
CGGTTCATCGCGGCTGGGAAGCCGCTCCTACAATACGTCGGTTCATCGCGGCTGGAAGCTGCTCCTACACTCTAGAGGTGGAACCAGTTGTACGGACTGGCGAAGACCTTCAGGCTGAGCGCCGTCTCGCAGCCGGTTATCAGGACGACGATCGCCAGCAGCACCCACAACCGGCTGACGTTGAGCCTCAACCGCGCCATCAGGTAGTCGAGACCGGTCACATACAGGATCATGAACGGAACAACCGCGCCGACTATCAGCCGCCCGGAGACGAAGAACGGGAACTCGGCCGAGGGATAGTAGCAGCCGCCGAAATCGAACATGATCGACAGCACGAGCATCATCATCACGGAGGCGGCAAGGACCGCCACACCCATCCATCCGGCGTAACGCTCGTCGGCCGGCCTCCGCTCGCGCCTGCCGAGCAGGGCGGCGACCGCCGCTCCGACAAACGCCAGCGTCGTCAGCACGTAGAAGAGATCACAGGCGGGCATGGCGATAGGGATGAGACGCCAGACGTATTCGCCGCGCCAGAACCACGCTATCAACTCGCTCAGAAAGACCCAGGCTCCGGCCGGGCTGAAGACGGGATGGTGAAAGACCTCCGCGAGCGGCTTGTACGTCCATCCCAGCAGGGTGATCTTGTCGGCGGCCCCTGTCAGATCGCCGAGTGTCGAGTAGTTCCTGGCCATCCAGAGCGCGACCGGTGCGACGGCGGCCAGAACCATCAGCCCTGTTCCCGGAAGCGCCTTCCTGAGGCGACCTTCGGCGCGCGCCTTCCTCAGCACGGTGATGAGTACCAGGCCCAGGGGCAGGAAGATGGTGACGTTGCTGACCTTGACCAGAAACGCGGCGGCGACGGAGAGTCCCGTGACGAGGTGGAAGAGACGGCTCTTGCTCCCCTCCGTGCATACCCTGAGCAGGGAGTAGAAGGCCGCCGTAAACAGCAGCGGGCTCATGACATCGTTGTTGATGCCGTAGAACACATCCTGGGGGAAGAAGGCCACGAGGAGCGGCACGCCGATCCGCAGGGCGAGATTCCCGGGGTAGAGCCTGCGGATGCACGCGTAGGCCGTCCACACCAGCAGCCCGTAGATCAGGACGTTCAGCCATCTCGTCCAGTAGGCCAGACGGATGTCGCTGAATCCGAGCAGCTTGCCCAGCCTGTACCACGCTCCCGCCACGGCATAGTACACCGGCGGCTGGGTGCTCTCCGGGTTGTCCCAGGATGAGAATGCGGCGGCCGTCGCACTCGCCATCTGAGCTGCGGCAGCGGGCGGTATCTCCTTGGCCGGAGGAGCCGCGGCTCCCTGATCGAACGCCTCCTGTGGCGACAGGTAGTCGGGCGAAGGATACCACGACAGCACTTCCACCGCCTCGGGGTTGTACTTCTCCATCTGGGCGGGCATATGGCCCTGAGCATATACGCAGACGAGATCGAAGTGCGCCGGCTCATCGACGTTGTTGAACATCGGGAATGCCGTGCTGAAGATGAATATCCGGGCGGCGCCGAGGATGCAGAGCAGCAGGACGATCGACAGCTCATGCCGCTGGACGAACCGATCCAGACCCCGCGGATGGCGGGCGTCCTCGCGGCCCTGGGACCGGCGCTCGGGCGGATGGAGTTGAGGAACGGCTTCAGGCATGATCGAAGTCTCGGAGATCGGACGACACGGCGGGCCGTATGCTGCTTCGGGGCTCTGCCTTGTCCACTGCATGATACCAGGCTGCCCCGCAGGTGTCAATGCCGCGCGTTGCCGGAGCCTATCGCGGCTGGAAGCCGCTCCTACAACGTGGTTGCGGGCGACCGCAGAGGCATCGCCCCCGCGGGTTCCGGGCGGGCGTGGAGGCACGGCTCTTGCGGCAGGTTCGGGCGGTGACAGGGGGCCGCCCGGCCGCGCGCTTACCTCACTATCAGCATCGTCTCCATGCCGCGGTCTTCGTGATTGCCGATCGGGCAGTACGTGTGATACTCACCGGCCGGAAGCTCGACGGTCATCGTAGCCGACTCGCCCGGCCTGAGATTGCGGCTGACCTCTTCGATATCTCCGTTCTCGATCTCGAATGCATGCAGCCGCTCGCCGACATTCCGAATGTTGAACCGGATCGTGCCTGCATCGACCGGGTTCGGATCGATCCTCACGAACCACTCGCCGAGCTCCACGGAGACCTGCCTGGCCTCGCCGGATGTGTTTCCCGGGGCCGGGCTCGCGGTCCGGGCGGTTCGCGTGCATCCCGCCAGCATCGGCAGGAGTATGGCCAATACGAGGATCGGAATCAATCTCGCGAGTCTCATCGGGATCACCTCCCGAAGGAGTGTACCCGAAATACGGACAACTCTGTGAGCCGTACCGTTATACTTCCTGTCTCCCCGAACGGAGTTGCCTCGTCTCGCCACCGTAGATCAGGGTACCGGTCACACCCTCGGGAAGCTCGACCATGCCGATGAGCTTCTTGTCCTTGATCGCGAAATCGACGGTGATGAACCCCTGGGGATGCGGAAGCCTGCCCTTCGCCCAGGTGAGCGGCCAGATCTGCGGCTCGATGCGGACCCGCGACATCCCCGGCGCGGCGGGACGAATCCCGAGCACGGACGCGAAGTAGTGGTAGATCGGGTGCGCGCCCCAGGCATGGCAGTCGGAGCGGCTCGGCTCCGGCTCCTCGAAGGTGGTCTTGAACCCCTGTGGTTTCAGGTTGAACCACATGCTCATCCGCTCGAAGAAGCGGTCCATCCGACCGATCAGGCGGTAGGTATCGAAGAGATAGCTCGTGAAGTAGATCGTCGTGCGGCTGAGATCCTCCGCGTGGAGCAGGCCGTTGATCACCCGCTCGCGCTTCGACTCGGGCACGTTATTCCCAAGCAGCGCCAGACACTGGGAGTGCTCGCTGAACCGGTCCCCGCCGAGGTTATCGGCGTAGATGCCTCGCTCCTCGTTCCAGAACGCCTTGTCCGCGACTCGGGCGATCCGCTTCGCCAGCGCGCGGTTCCGAGCCGCCAGGGCCGGCTCGCCGAGCATCTCCTCCAACTCGGCCGCGAGCCCCAGGATGAGGGCGAACTGCCAGTTGATGACGCCGCTCACGCCGAGTTCCGCGTCGGGAGGCATCCCGGCGCCCCAGCCCGGCGCCCAGTCCATGTAGTTCCAGCCGTTCGGGGCCTCGACGAGGCCGTCCTTGTTGATCCATCGCCGGAAGGCGTCGAGCACCGCGCGCACGCCGGGCATCCGGTCGCTCACGAACTCGAGGTCGCCGCGCCACATCGCGTAGTCGTACACCATGCCGACCCACCACAGCGAGAACGGCGGGATGATCTGGGTGACGCGGCTGGGGTAGCGCGACTGAGTGATGCCGGAGGTCAGGCGCGACTCGTCGAACATCAGGACCGCCTTCCGGGGGAGCCGGTCGTCGCGGGTGATCGCGTAGGTCGTCAGCACTTCGAGCCGCGTGTCGCCGACGTACATGAGCTGCTCGTAGTATGGGCAGTCCATGTAGGTCTCGTGGGAGCACATCTGAAGGCCGCGGTAACCGATCGGAATCACCTCGGCGAGGCGAGGATCGGCGGACTCGAAACTCATGTCGAAGCTGAACGGATAGTGCGTCTCCCGGATGGCAAAGCTCTCGATCGTCAGCGATTCGTCCTTCGTGGAGACGAGCACCTCCAGATAGCGCCCGGCCTCCCACCACAGGGTCGTGAACTCGCGGTTCTTCCCACCGTCGGGCTCAAAGGTGTCGCCGATGCCGACGAAGTACTTGCCGTCGATCTGGTCGCGGTTGCCCTTGTGACTCTGCTTCGGCTCCAGGAAGAGCGACTCGGCCCAGAGGATGCGGACCTTCGACCCGCTGCCGCCGGACGTGACGACCTCCGGGAAGGCGCAGTAGTAGTTGCCGAGATCGACGATCACCCGGCGCATGGTGTTCGCCGGGACAGTGAGCGATGCTCTGCCCGCCAGCAGACCGTTCCAGCCGTCGGTCTCGGCGGCCAGATGCTCCTCAGGCTTGACTTGGATCGGGCGGGTGTCCTCCGTGGTCACGGCCTGAACGTGCCGCGCGGCGCCGACCTGCAGCCGGTCCTCGACCATGGCGGGAAGCATCGCCGGCTTGAGCTGCCAGATCAACGGGATCTCGTTCACCACCGATGCGCTCGCGGCCTTGCCGACGTTCTGTGCGCCGACCCATCCATCTCCGCCGCCGGTCTCGAAGCCCCAATCGAAGTCGTCGCCGTTGATGCGGACCTTTGCTCCGGTGCCCCACGCGAATTCCGGCGATACCCAGGAGTATCCGCCGAGCGTCTTCGCCTCCCAGGGCGCCCTGCCGGTGTTCAGCAGGTCCTCCGGGACGCCTTCCGCCGCCAGGAGGAATCCCGGGCGGACGGTATGCTGGGCGTAGGCGGACGGGGCAGTTGGTCCGAGCCACCACGCGCGCGCCACGAGCAGATGCTCGCCCGCACCGAGTTCGAGGCTATGGGTCTCGTAGAACCAGTTGTTTCGGTCGCCCCGCTGAGGCCCGCGGCCGATGCGCTCGCCGTCGAGGAACAGCTCGTACCGCTCGTCGGCGCTCACGTGGATACGGATCGTCTGCGCGGCATCGAGCTTGAACCGCCGTCGGTAGGCGACGACCGCCGGCGCGGTACCCTGGACCTCCGGATGGCAGATCCATGCCGCGGGCCAGTCTCCCCGACGGGTGCGTCCCCTGGTGAGATCGATGAAGGGTTCTTCGGTGATAACGATTTGCATGTTTCGCTCCGTGATACGCTCGGTGGCGTCGGTTCACCTCACCATTACACCGGCGCGCTGCGCGTTCCCTGCCTCGGCGGCCGATGCGCGGATCACTGCAGGCCGATACTGAAGCTGCCTTCCACGTGGTCGCCCGGCTTCAGCTCGAGATAGAGATCGGGCACCGCGTGGGTGCTGAGGTCCCTCGGCGGACTGCACTGCTTGTTGACGACGAGCTGATATGCGCCGTCGGCTCCGAACCCGCCCTTGCAGTGATGCCTCCGCTCGGGCTCGAAAGTGGCAAGCAGCCCATTGCCGTCCTTGTTGGTGAGGCTCGCCCAGTTGCAGTCGTACTTGGTCGAGTTGAAGTCGAACGCATCGAGCCGGTCGTAGTTGGTGATCCGAACGTCTGCGCTGTCCGGCAGAGCGGTCCCACGCGGACGGCCGATGTGGTCGTCGGGATAGACCGACCAGAGCGCCTTGCGGTCCCACGAGAAGCGGTTGCACTCTCCGGGCATTTCGAACGCCCAGCCGAGTTCCTGGATATCGGCCTTCTCGCCGGTCCAGTCGATCCGGTACGTGAACCTGCCGTCCGCGTACTCCGCGCGCACCTTCCCCACGACAGTCGACGGAGCTTTGTCGAGCACGATCTCAGCGTCGAGCGCCTTCCCGTCGGGGCGCTTGCTTACGTTGATCAGACTGCCTCGGTAGCGGTCGATCACGCGCCACCACGTCTTATCGTCTCTAGTCCAGTTGACGACCAGGTTGAGCTTCAGGCCGTCGAACGGGTTGGGCAGCGGCTTTGATATCGCCGGAGCCTGCGCGGGAGTGAGGTCCACCTGATGGCTGATCACGTTCCATCCGTCAGGGTGGTAGAAGTCGATCCGGAAGGCGTCCGGCTGCCCGGCCTGCCATCCCTCGGGCAGCTCGATCTCGACTTTCCCGCTGGCTCTCGGCGCGAGCTTCGGCTGAGCGTCGCCTGACAGGATCGACTCTCCCTTGCGCATCAACTTCCACTGCGCGCTGAGCTCCGAGAGGTCGGTGAACGAGTATCTGTTGGCTATGCTCAACACCGCGCGTCGGCCTGAGATGTCGATGCCGTCTATCCTGATCGGCGCGTAGACCATCTTGACGCCGTAGAGGTCCGGCCTGGGGTGACGCCATCCGTCAACCAGCCCCTTGGTCTTGAAGTAGTTGACTCCGGTGACCTCATCGAACAGATAGAGCTTTGTGGGTGACTTGTCGCACACCGCGCGGTCCTGCCACTCCCACAGGCACGCGCCGGGGATGGTGTCGTGCGCCCAGATCGGCTCCCACGTGCGCAGGAGCACGTGCGCCCACTGATCGAGGCAGCCGGCATCCGCGCCGAGCCGGATGTCCCACACGTTCGGACACTCGGTGTACATCATCGGCCACTTCGCACGGCGCTCCTTGTCCTGGGCCGACTTCAGGATGCCGGGCGGGCTGGTGTAGTGGCGATCGTCGATCTCGACTCCGAACTCATCAGCGTTCTTACAGGAGACGAGCCGCGGCCTCGTCGGGTCGAACTCCTTGACGAGGTCGGCGACGGCTCTCAGGTTTCGGCCCGACGCGTTCTCGTTACCGATGCCCCACATGATGACGCAGGGGTGGTTCTTGTCCCGCATGATGGTCTCCCTGGCGCGCTGGAGGAAGGCTGACGTGAGCTCGGGGTCATCGGTCGGGCACCAGCAGTAGGGCAGCTCGTCGATCACGTAGAAGCCCATCTCGTCGCATAGATCGTAGAACCTCGACCCGTAGGGGTAATGCGAGGTGCGCACGGTATTGATGTTCGACGCCTTCATGAGGGCCAGATCGGTGCGCCAGACCTCCTCGTCGACGGCGGTGCCCTTCGAGAGGTAGACATCGTGCCGGCAGACGCCGGTGAGCTTGACAGGAGTCTTGTTGACCAGCAGGACGCCGTCCTTGATCGTGACCTCTCGGATGCCGACCTGGCGTACGACAGTCTGGACCGAACCGGTCTTCTCGTCGGTCATCTGCAGCGTGAGCGGATAGAGGTTCGGGTGCTCCGCCGACCAAAGCCTCGGGTTCGGCACGATCTGATTGAACCGCACGTCCTCTCCATTGCGGGAGACTCCCTGGAGGGCTTCGAACTCGCCGAGCCGCATGGTGACTATCCCGGGGCAGCACACGGTGACCCGGACGTTCACCTCGGCCGCGCCGTCGTCGCGCAGTGTCGTGCGGACAGTAAGATCATCGATGCGATGCTCCGGGAGCGAGAACAGGGTCACCGAGCGATGGATCCCACCGAGAAAGTAGTAATCGCCGGAATCGAGCTGCGACGACTTCGTGTTCTTGGTGACCCGAAGCGCCAGGAGGTTCTTTTCGCCGAACTTCACCTGCGGGGTAAGCTCCGCCTGCCAGGCCGTCCAGCCGCTCTCGTGGTAGTTGCGGCGTCCCCAGCTTCTCTCGATCACGCTCACCGGCTCCCCGTTCAGCCAGACCTCGGCGCCGTTCTGGACGCCGTCGAAGTTGACGAACACCGACCGTCCCTTCCATTCCGCCGGGACTTCGAACCACTTGCGGTAGAACCCCGATGCGTTGTCCGGCTCGTTGTAGGTCGCGGGCGAGAAGCCGGCCATCTCCCAGTTGCCGGGAACGGCCAGATCGTGCCAGGAGGCGTCCTCCTTGTAGTCGAGGGTGTAGAACGGCTCAAAGGTCTCCGGCGTCCGGACCGGAGGACGGTAGCCCCAATTCTTTGCGCGTTCGTCGGCATCGGGCAGGGCCTGCTCGAGCTTGAAGCGCCATGTACCGTCAAGCGAGCGGACGTATTCTTTGTCGTCAGGGATGATGGCGGCCGACGCGGGAATCGCGATGCAGGCCAGCACGGACAGAACAACCAAGACACAAGTGAGACTTATCTGCATGTGGATGCTGCCTCCTCGATACTCGATTATATGAAGAAGTTTCCCTGCCGGGAGCGAACGTTCCTTCGATACCGCCGTCAGCGGCCTGATGCAGGAACAGCGCACTCCCGGCGTTGAACAGGTAGGGTGAATAGCACCAAACGGAGGAATGCTGTGTACCATCTGCCGATCATATTGCTTATCACCCTGGCCCTGCTAATGGGCACGATGCTCTACTCTTCCGCCGCGGACAACGCGCCCGACGGCTCGCAGTACAAAGACACGCCGAGGGGGTTCATCGCCAAGACGATGACCATCGGCGGCAGAGAGATCAAGTACGTAGTCTACGCGCCTGCATGTTACCAGCCCGACAAGCCGATCCCGACGATCATCTTCCTGAACGGCATGGGCGAGTGCGGCCGTGACGGCTGGCGCCAGGTCTCCCACTTCGGGAACGCGATCATGCTCAATGCCGAGAAGTGGCCGTTCATCGTGATCTTCCCTCAGAAGCAGAGCAAGGAGTCGTTCTGGGAGGACGAGGAGATCGTGATGATGACCGCGCTGGAGCGGACGAAGGCTGAGTACAATCTCGACCTCAAGCGGCTCTATCTGACCGGGCTCTCCCAGGGCGGACACGGCACGTGGGCGATCGGCGCGCGCCATCCCGAGATGTTCGCGGCGATCGCGCCGGTCTGCGGCTGGGGCGACGAGAAGATGGCGAAGAAGCTGGTCGGGACGCCGATCTGGGCGTTCCATGGCGATGCAGACACGACAATCTCGGTCGACAGGTCGAAGGAGATGGTCGAGTGGGTCAAGGCGGCGGGCGGCGACGCGAAGCTCACGATCTACCCGGGAGTCGGGCACAACTCGTGGGACAACGCGTACCGGAATGAGAGTCTCGGTGAGTGGTTCCTTCGGCATAAGAAGGAGTGACCAGTGACCGGTAACCAGTGACCGGCTGTAGGAGCGGCTTCCCAGCCGCGAATGCCCACGTAACGTCACGAGTTCGGGGCTCGGAATCCCCTACAACGGTCTTGAAATACGCTCCGGTGATCGGTGACCGGTTGGGTCGGGAGTCTGACTCCCGACCCAACGTGGTATGATCACTACACATTCGAACACGAAACCGTGAGGTCCAGAGCAATGACGTTCAAGGCGATAATCCACGATGCTGAAGAAGGCGGCTACTGGGCGGAGGTTCCGGCACTGCCCGGATGCATGTCCCAGGGAGAAACACTTTAGGAGCTTCACGACAACCTTAGAGAGGCTATCAGGGGCTGCCTGGCTGTACTGAATGAGCGCAAAGGTTCGCCTGAGAGAGTGCGCGAGATCGTGGAGATCTCTGTGTGAGAGCCTACTCCGGCAAGGAGTTGATCAAGCTGCTCAGAACCCATGGCCGGGAGGTAGCTCGCATCGAGGGCAGCCATCACATACTCACCAAGCCTGGCCGTGATGAGACGCTTTCAGTGCCGGTGCATGGCAACGAGAGTCTCAAGAGTGGCTTGGTACATTCCATATTGCGAGCAGCCGGCATCAAGACAGGCTGATGACGGTCCGATAGCATTTGCTTCTGCCCGAGCACGAGTTGGTGTCCATCCTCACTGACATTGGCTTGATATGTGCGCGCATTCCGGGTACAATGCAGGTGCAACTACTTCATCGAAGAGGAGGACAACATGGTCGCTGTGTCAGTCATATCCGGAATATGGGGATCAGTGTCGCTCCTCGGAGAGCCCACACGGTAGGTTCTTCGATCACCCGGCGACAGGAGTCGTCTGGGGATTGGAAGCCGTGATGCATTGACGACTCCGGTCGTCGATGCCGCATACAGCTTCACATCAACCACTCATCGGTTCCTCCAGGGATCAGGCATTGCTCCCCCGTCACATATGCACTCGTATTGTGTCTGAATGGAGGAACCCGAATTGACACTGGAAGATCTCGGATTCGACCGCGCGTTCGCCGAGCATTTCGGCGCGTACGCATCCGAGGGTTACCGCCCAGGCCGGATCAGCCTGGAACACCGAAACCTGTACGTAGTCTTCACCGAGCGGGGTGAGATGACCGCCTTCCCGACCGGCAGGATGTATCACGAGGCCGCCGATGCGGGCGATCTGCCCGTGGTCGGCGACTGGGTGGCCGCGCGCATCTTCGACGAACAGCCGCCCAAGGCCGTGATCCACGCGATCCTGCCGAGGAGGAGCAAGTTCTCCCGCAAGCAGGCGGGGACTCGCGTCGCCGAGCAGCCGATCGCGGCGAACATCGACACGGTGTTCGTGGTGGTCGGGCTCGACGGCGACTACAGCGTGCGGAGGGTCGAGCGCTACCTCACTCTTGCATGGGAGAGCGGCGCGGAGCCGGTCGTGCTGCTCACGAAGTCCGACCTCTGCCCGGAGGTCGATGAGCGCCTGGCGGAGGTTCAGGCGTCCGCCCCGGGAGTGCCTGTCCACGCGCTGAGCGTGGTCGAGCATGTCGGTCTGGAGCAGTTGTCGGCCTACCTCGTGAAGGGAAAGACCGTGGCGCTGCTCGGCTCGTCGGGCGTGGGGAAATCGACGATACTCAATCATCTGCTAGGGAAAGAAGTCCAGCGCACCCAGGAGGTCCGCGAGGACGACAGTCGGGGCCGGCACACGACGACCCATCGTCAGATGTTCGTGCTCCCGTCCGGCGGACTGGTGATCGACACGCCGGGGATGCGCGAACTGCAACTCTGGAACGCGGAGAGCGGGCTCGCGGGGGCGTTCAGCGATATCGAGGCGCTGACGGAGGGATGCCGGTTCGCCGACTGCCGCCACGAGAACGAGCCGGGATGCCGGGTGCGCGAGGCGCTCTCGACCGGTGAGCTGGATTCGGCGCGCTTCGAGAGCTACCTGAAGCTGCAGAAGGAGCTTCACTACCTGGAGCGGAAGCAGGACGTCGAGGCGGCGCAGATCGAGAAGGAGAAGTGGAAGAAGATCCACAAGCAGATCAGGCATATCATGAAGAAGTGAGATGGATGCTTGATGCTCGATACTGGATACTGGTCACTGATCACCGGAAGGGCAGGGATACGGAGATCCCTGCCCTTCTCTGCCTCCCGCAGTCAAGGGTGAGTCGGCTACGCGCCGCCTCCGCTGCCTCCCATCGAGCCGGGCATTCCGCCCATGAAGCCGCCGCCGAGCCCACTGCCCTTGGACTTGGTCTTCAGTCGTTCCTTGCCGACGGTCATCTCGGCCCTTATCTCGAACTCCAGCTTGCCGCCGCTGATATCGATGGAGCCCTCGGAGATCATCGCACCAGACCCCGACTTCACCGTCACAGCCACAGGAGTATCGGCTATCTTGATCTCCGGCTTTTCCGGCGCCAACAGGGCGACTGTGCCGACAAGGGTGACCTGGTCTCCTGCGCCAACCTCCGGAAGCAACTGGATGTCGAGCAGCAGACCCAAGAGGAACTGGTCGTTCCTGGGCGATGCGACTGTGCTCAACTTGATCGGCTGCCCCTCTGCGACCGTGCCTGATGTCGATGACCCGAGCGACTCGGTCTTGCCCGCCTCGTCCGTCACCTGATACGTGGCGCGGATCATCACGGTGACCGGCCTCGGGAGCGCCTCCTCGGTGTCCAGCTCCTTCACGATAGTGGCAGTCTGCGCGAGCACATCCTCGGCAGCATTCACCACCAGCTTGCCGCCGCTGACGACCGATACCTGACGCGCGCCGAGGGCGTAGATCAGCGGCGCCAGTTCCGCCGGGTTGATGTACCGGATGGTGAACACCCGCGTTGTGGACGCCTGGTCCCGCGTGCCATCGACGGGCGACAGAGGACCGGTAGTGGTGGAACGCTGAGCCGCCAATTCGCGCTCTTCCGCAAGCCGTTTCTCCAGCGCCGCTATCGCAGCCCTGAGGTTCTGAACATCAGCGTGTTCCTCTTTCTTACTCCGAAGCTCCATCGCGACCTGCGCATAGAGATCGACGAGCTTGCGCTCGAGTTCGACGGCCATGTCGTCATCCCTTGCCTGACCGGGGGTGACGTGCACCACGCCCATCAGGGAGGCCTAATTTGCTCCTGCGCCCTCGATTATCTCTTGGAAGGCGGCCTTCCGGCTGACGTTCTTGAGGACCGCCGTGACCGTCAACGATGCGATCTCAGGGTCTACCCGGCAGGAGATATCGGTGTCCCTGAACAGCATCTCCAGCGCATCGGAGAGCGGTTGATCCTTGATCTCCAGATTGACCATCTCCTCCCACGGCGACACGGGCGTCACCTCGACGTCTCCACACCATCCGTGCACGGAAAGCACGACGAGCGCACAGAGCATCAACACAGTAGCAACTTGCTTCATCATCTAGGCCCCCTCCCCCGGTCGTTGACCAGATGCTTTGGATTCAAGATTGATGTATATCCCATCGGCGGATCGCTGGACCCGGCAGGTAGTGATCTCGCCGGTTGTGGTATCGATATTGGTGTAGCCGCGCCACTCCGCGCCATGGATCTCTCCGTCGGCGCTCGGCCAGGTGACGGCCACCGCCGCCACGGGTTGGTCGTCGTAGGAAACGACCTCCGCCGACTCGACCGACGCCTGTTCAGTTACAGCTTCGTGCTTCGGCGGCTCCTTCACGACCTGCACCGGAGCCTGCTTCGGCGCGGTATGAAGACGCCTCGGGCGGTTCACCTCCGGACGGTCTCGTGCGACCGTCCGCTTCTCGGTCGCCGGCGCAGGCTGCGGCTCCCGGACGTCGGGAGGCAGGTCCTCCCCGGCTCGGGCGCGCTCCCAGATCTCATCGGCTATCAGGTCGCACTTGTACTCCATGCGTTTTCCTCCTCGATGTACGGGCGCATCTTCTCCCGAAGGAGCTTTCTGGCGTTGTGCAGGCGGGTCCTCGCACTCTCGACCGAGCAGTCGAGTATGTCGGCGATCTCGTCATACGAACGCTCCTCCATCTCGCGGAGGACGATCAGCGCGCGGTGGTGAGCGGGCATGGCGTCGAGCACCCTGCGCACGGTAGCGATGGTCTCGGTCCGCTCAAGGCACGCCGCCGGGCCAAGCTCCGGCGAATGCGCGAAAGGCAGAGGTTGACCGTGATCCGATGCAGCCAGGTGGAGAACTGCGACTCCCGGCGGAACTTGCGCAGGTTCCGCCAGGCGTTGACGAACGTCTCCTGCTGGACATCGGCGACGTCCTCGGCGTTTCCGAGCATGCGATATGCAAGGGCGTGCACGCGGTCCTGGTGCAGAGGCACGAGCGCCTCGAAGGCTCTCACGTCCCCCGCCTTCGCCAGCTCAACCAGGTTTTCGCATGACTCGGACAACCGCAGCCCCCTGCTTTTCCGCATCCATTTGGTTAGACGCGCGGACAATGCAAGTATAAGCACTTTTTCGCGGTTGCACAGTATCGGAGCAGTAGAGACGGGATATGGAGGGATATCAGGCGAGGAAAGGGTGACGAACGATGTCGCCGGACGGCCCTGCTCGTCACCCATCAGATCCACTTATCTCGGGATCACAACCCCGACCGGGCGCGCTGCTACCGGGTGGCAGCGGCAACCTCGGACACTCGCGCGAGCACCCAGATCGCGTAGATGCCCGCGAGCCCGACGAGGACATAGACAGCCTTCGACAGCGCGCTCCGCCTTCCGAAGACGGCCTCGACCAGGTTGTAGTTGAACAGCCCCACCAGCAGCCAGTTCAAGGCGCCGATGATCACAAGAATCAAGGCGATAACCGCCAATGTCCACATGTTCATCACCCTCCCCACGTATCTTCTACTGGATTATTGCCGTGATCGGACCCGGTGAAACGAAGCATGAGGGGCTTGCGGTTGCTTGCAGGGATAGCATCTGCCGGTACCGAATATCTCCCGCGTGACTTCGCCTTTTCCCGGGAGACCCGTCTTGCGTATCGAGTTCGAGTTGTACTCCGCCGAGGTTTCCGACGACCGGCTGGCCGTATCGCTCAACGACCGGCGCTACGTAGTGCTCGCCATCGGCTCCTCACTCGACAGCGTCGAGGCGTCGGATGCGGACGTCTCCGTCTCACCACCTCAGGTCGCGCGCGGAACGGATGGGGCCGACATCACCTGGCATGCGAAGAGCGACCTCTGGCCGGAGAAGGTCTACACCCTGCGGCTCGATCCGCGCTCGATTAGGTACCAGGTCCGGGTGAAGGGACGGAACACTCTGCGGAGCCTCAGGTACTTCAACGGCGGCACGGACGATCAGGCGGGGTGGTCGTTCTTCGACTTCTCGCGCTATTTCACTCCGGAGTGCACGCTGCTCGATCAGCGCTACTACAAGTCGATGCAGTACGGCTGCATCGACTCCAGCAGCGGACACATGTCCGACGAGCCCGTGGACAGGCATGCCGCGATGCACTGGATCTTCACCCCTCCCCCACTCTGCTACAGCCTCGGTTTCGCCAACGGTCCCTGGCTCGGAGCGGGAGTCGCGCCGGAACAAGGCCGGTACGGGTTCTCGCGGTTCGAGTACCTGCCCGCCCCGAGCTCGTTCTGCTTCAGGCTTACTTACGACGGCATGACGAAGGTTGACGGCGAGTGGGCGTCGCCCGAGTTCGTCTTCCATCCGGCCAACGACGAGTATGAGGCGATCCGGCGGTACTGCGACTCGATGAGGGACCGGCGCCTGGTGAATGCAAACCGCCAACCGCAGGCGCGCTGGTGGTCAAAGCCGATCTTCTGCGGATGGGGCGAGCAGGGCGTTCAGCGAGTGAAGCTCGGACTCAGCACCTCGCAGGAGTTGGCAACTCAGGAGATGTACGACAGGTTCCTCGCGATCATCAGGGAGAAGCGGCTCAAACCCGGCACTATGGTTATCGATGACAAGTGGCAAAATAAGTATGGGACATGCGAGGTGGACACGGAGAAGTGGCCGGACCTGCGCGGCTGGATCGACGCCCGCCACGAGGAGGGCCTCCACGTGCTGCTCTGGTTCGGCGCTTGGAATCCGGAGGGGCTCTCGCCGGAGGAGACGGTGAAGGACCGGGACGGCAACATCGTCTGCGCCGATCCGTCGAGCCCGGCATACCAGGCGCGCATCAGGTCGATGGTCCACAGAATGCTTTCGCCGGAACCCGGGTGCTACAACGCCGACGGCATCAAGTTCGACTGGAGCTGCATCCCCGTGGGCGAGGGATTCCGTACTCACAGCGGCATCTGGGGGATCGAGATGCAGAAGTCGCTGGCGGCGCAGGTCTACGATGCCCTCAAGACGGCCAAGTCGGACGCGCTGATGGTTACCCATACCGCGAACCCCTACTTCGCGGAGTGCACCGACATGCTCCGCCTGAACGATATCTATGCCGGCAACCGCGAGGTGGTGGACATGATGATCCACCGCGCCCGGATCGCCAACATCGCCTGCCCGCACGCGCTCATCGACTGCGACAATTCGAGCGCCCCGAGCCACACGGAGTGGCTGCGGTACACGAAGATGCAGCCGCTCATCGGCGTCCCGAGCCTGTACTACCTGACGGCGGTGGACGGCACGATGGAGCCGATCACGGACGCCGATTGGGATGCGCTGGCGCCGATCTGGCGGGAGTGAGTGGGGAGTGCGGAGTGATGGGTTCCCAATACTCCGATACTCCAGTACTCCTCCACTCCATCGTGAAAAACACGGAGCCTGGTGGTGTTTTTCTGCGTATAAGTCTCTATAGATTACAGATCAAGTTGCATGGGCCTGCAGTCCGGGGTATGATAGCTCCCGGATGCTGCGGCCCGGTACTCGACTTGTCCCAGAACTGCACCGCGGGCCGTGTCAACTTCCGCCGGTGCACGCGATGGGGCCGCAGTACAGGACATAGCACAGACACAGGAGGGCTCAGTCTTGCTTGGTTTTCGTCCTCGATCATTAGGAATCGCACGCATCGGCGCGGTGTTGTTCGCGCTTGCATTGGCCGTGCCCGCCGCGGCCGCCCAGGAGACCCCTCAGGAGAAGACGGTCACATTCATCAAGAATCTGACCGGAGAGTGGATCGGTACGTGTCAGCAGAAGACGGACGGCGAGGATGCCGACAACAAGTACTTCCACGCCAAGTTCGAGCAGACCGGAAGCAACACGTTCGCCGGGAAGTTCACCTACTACCGGTTCGATCCGAAGACCGCCGAGGCCGTGAATATCGGCGAGACCACCATGGTCTCGACGATCCAGGCCGACGGCACCATCAAGAACGACATCATCGGCAAGGGCAAGATACTCATCAACGACCAGCCGAAGGATCAGGAGCATACGGTCACGGAGATCCTTACCTTCGCCGATGAGAACACTCTGACCGGCAAGATCGACGGAAAGATCAGTGTGAGCGGAATGCCGTTCGGCATCGGCAAGAACGGCAAGATCCGCAACGCGGAGAGCACCTGGACGATCAGGAACGGCGTGATGACGCTCGACCAGACGCTCAAGGCGGAGTTCAAGGTCCTGGTGGTGAGCAAGAGCTTCACCGTCGAGGCCAAGTCGGTAGCCGAGCGGGGGACCGACGTCGTCAGCCTGATGAAGAGAGACCTCGCCAGCAAGCCGGCGGCCGAGACGGAGCCGGGCACGTAATACCCGGCGGTGCAGGAGGCTCTCGTCGAGCTGCGTCAGGGCTTCCTCTTTGTCTCGCGGGGAGCTTGGTTGTGAGGACGATCCTCTCCCGGCAGCCGTCCCGGAGCGCGCGGCTCATCAGTCCTCGCTCCGGCCCTCGTTGCAGGTCCACACGTTGTCGGGGAATGTGATGCCCTCGTCGATCACCAGGCGGACCCGGCATCTGTGATGCCATCCGATGGTTCGGGGATCGCAGATCCCCCGATTGCCAAGGCGTGCGGGATTGCAAATCCGCACGAACGAGCGCGTTCGTCATGTCAAGGAGGGCGTGGAAGAAGAGATGGAGTATTCACAAGGCACGTTGGGACGAGTGTTCCTGGCACGGCTGCAGGACGGCGATTCGATATACGACGCGGTGACCGAGATCGCGGCGAAGGAGTACGTGCGGGTCGGCGCGGTATGGGCGGTCGGCGGGATGAGGAGCGGCAAGGTCGTGACCGGGCCGGAGAACCCTCACGGCACGGTGGTCCCGATCGTGAAGGAATTCGACGACGCCCGGGAACTGGTCGGCTTCGGGACGGTCGTCTGGATCGATGACAAGCCGTCGCTCCACTTCCACGGCGGGATCGGCAACCACGAGGAGGTCATGATCGGCTGCCCGCGGATCGCGATGTCCACCTACCTGGTGCTCGAGGTCGTCATCATCGAGCTGCTCGGTATCGAGGCAACCCGCGTCATGGACCCGGAGTACGGGGTGCATGTGCTTTCGCTGATCGGATAAGCATAGGTTACGGGTTGCAGGTTATGGGTTGTGGGGTCCCCCAAAACCCACAACCTACAACCCATAACCTTCTATGCCTCCAGGTTCAGCCACTTCACCTCTTCGGGCGTGAGTTCGATGTCGAGCGCGTCGATGGAGACGTGCAGTTCCTGCAGGTTGCTCGGGCCGATGAGCGCAAAGGTTGGGAACGGCTGGCTGAGCGCCCACGCGAGCGCGATCTGCACCGGCTGAACTCCCTTCTTCGCCGCAAGCTCCCGAGCCCGATCGAGCCGCCGGAAGTTGTCCTCGGCGTACCAGCAGCGGACGAGTTCCCCATCCGAGAGCCTGTCGCGGTCACCCCTCACGAAGAACCCCTTCGCCAGGCTCGACCAGGAGAGCAGCGGCGTCTGCGTCCTCTCGAACCAGGCCCTCGATTCGGCGTCGTTCGACATGATGCACCCATCCCAGGGCGCTTCGACCATCCGCGCGAGACTGAAGTTGTTGTTCAGGCCGACGAACGGGGTGAGCCCTTTCGACTTCGCATAGGCGCCGGCCGCCTCGAAGCGCTCGATGCTCCAGTTCGAGCCGCCGAAGACCTTGATGCGACCGGCGGCCTTATGCTCGTTAAGGACATCGACGAACTCGCCGACCGGTATCTCGGGGTTGTCGCGGTGCATCATGTAGACGTCCACGCAGTCGGTCTGCAGGCGGTCGAGCGTCTCTATCAGCTGCTTCGTGAGATCCTCCGGCGTGCAGAACGGGGTGTGCGCGCCCTTCGCAAGGATGTTCACCTGGTCGCGGACTCCGCGGTTCCTGATCCACCGGCCGAGGATGCGATCGACCTCACCTCCGCCGTAGATGTACGCGGTGTCGAAGGTGTTGCCGCCGTTGCGGAAGTACTCGTCGAACATCACCGACGGGTAGGAAAGCGAGTTCGGCGGCGGCGCCATCATGATGCCGAGGATCTGCCTGGACACAGGCTTGTCGAGGCCGGGGAGTCGGCCGTACTTCATTTTCGCGCCCGAATGGACCGCCAGCGGGCGGCCGTCGACGGTCGGGAAGTCGGAGTCCGGCTTCTCGACGTCGTAGATCTGGCCGAACGAAGTGCGCCACATGTCGAGGGTCCGCATGTTGCCGAGCGTCTCCTCGGGCGTCATGCAGGGATGTACGGTCTTGCCGGCGGCGACTCCCTGGGCGAAGACATCGGCTTCGTAGGAGTACAGGAACTTCGTCGCCTCGACCTGTACCTCCTCGGTCCTGCCGCCCCGGTTGACGATGAACTTGGCGATACCCGGGTCCCGGGTCGGATTCCAGGGGCTCGGGACGAAGATGCTGCCTGAGTCGCCGAATATGCGGCAGACGTTCTCTTGCGTCACTCCCACTCCGGTCGCAACCTGGGCGAGGATATCATTGGGGAAGCGGAGGACGCCGACCGCCCACTCATCGACACCCGTCTCACCGATGTGGCCGACTCCTTTGACCTCGATCGGCTCATCGTAGGGCTTCCCGTTCGCGGCGCCGGCGATCAGTCGTGCGAAGGATGTCGCATAGCATCCGACGTCGAGGATGCCTCCGCCGCCGAGCGCGTTCTTGAAGAGCCGGCCCTCGGGGTCGTATCCGGCGTAGAAGCTGAACGTCGACTGGATGACCTTCACCTTGCCGATCGCGCCGCTCCTGACGGTCTCATAGAGCTTCGCCAGCATGGGGTGGCTGAGGTACATGAAGGCTTCCATGAGGAAAACGTTGTTCCGGCGGGCGGCGTCTACGACGGCCATCGCGCCGGCGTAGTCGAGCGTAAGCGGCTTCTCACAGAGGATGTGCTTCCCGGCCTCCGCGGCCTTGATCGCCCACTCGGAGTGCATCGGATGGGGCGTGGCGACATATACCGCCTGCACGTCGGGATCGGCGAGGAGCGCCTCGTAGCTTGCGTATCGACGTGGGATGTTGTGCTCGTCGCCGAACTTGTCGGCGGCCTCCTGCGTGCGGCTGGCGACGGCGAGGAGTTCGCCGGTCTCCGAGCCCTTGACGCCGTTTGCGAATACCCCGGCGATGCGGCCGGTGCTGATGATTCCCCAGGCTAGCTTGCTCATGACTGTGTCCTCCCGAAGACTGATTGCCGAATGGTTGTACCCGTTTCGGAGAGGATAGCACTTCCGAGATCAGGGGTCAATGGGGGAGGAATGCCGCGTGGGTGATCCCTTCGCGGTCGCCCGTCCGTCGTAGGAGCGGCTTCCAGCCGCGATGGACCGGCGGTGGCATCGCGGCTGGAAGCCGCTCCTACAATACGTGGGCTCATCGCGGCTGGAAGCCG
>CAYXOC010000049.1:0-16092 GCA_964466715.1 uncultured bacterium | reverse complement strand
CATCGCGGCTGGAAGCCGCTCCTACAATACGTGGGCTCATCGCGGCTGGAAGCCGCTCCTACAGGCGGCCGGAATGGCGGGTGTAGACCTCGGCGTTGACTTCCTTTGCAGCGGAGATGAGCTCGGGATACGGCGTGTCGGTGACGTCCACGAGGCCGATGTTGTAGTTCTCGCCATCGTAGACTCGTCCCGTGAGCGGCTCATCGACGTACTGGAACCAGTGGCATCCCACCATGGACGGGCAGTCGGCGACGCTCTGCACGTAGCGCTTGAAGTGGGCCGCGCGGTCCGCCTGATCGGCGGTCGGCACGAGGCCGGTGTGGAGCATCCCCCGGTCGAGCGCGCCGAAGTGGAACTCGCCGATGATGACCGGCTTCTTCAGCTTGCCGGTCCATGCCGCGCAATCGACCAACGGCCGGTAGATGTTGAAGCTCACGACGTCCGCCACGTCGTCGCAGGCGCGGATCGCCGCGGGATGGCTCCAGGCGAACCGGCATCCGAGGTAGAGCTGGTTCGGAGCGTGCTTCCTCAGCGCGCCCTTCACAATCTCGAAGTAGCGGCGAGCGAAGGAGTAGACCCATTCGTCGAGGTCTTTGCGGCATGTCTCGTTCGGCCTATCGGGCACGCGGAGCGCCTCCCAGGAGGAGGCATCCGTGCCCCACGCCTTGTTGAGGGCGTCGAGCGAGCCGTGCCTGGCCTGAAGCTGCTTCACCATCTCGATTCGGCACGGTTGATCGGCCGGGCCGGCGAGCGGGCCGCGCTCGACGGCGTCCCAGGCGATCTCGTTGTCGACGAAGTACCCGATGCACAGAGGGTTGCCGGCGAACTGCTTCACCTTCGCGAGCGAGGCGTCGGCTGCGACCGCATACTTCGGATCATAGACGTCGGGCATTTTGCCCCAGTAGCCTCCCCCACCTTCGATGCGTCGGAACTCGCCGGAGACGGATGCCGTCGCGGTGAAAGGCATCGGGCTGCGCTCGAGCACATTGGGGGCCGACCAGTTGGCGACGGTGTTGAAGCCCCATGCCCTGAGGCGCGCGTAGGCGTTGTCGCGCCACTTCTCGTGCCAGCCGGCGCCGTACTTTCGGATCAGGTTCGCCTTGTAGAAGCTGAAGGTCCGGCCCTCGCCTCCGATGGTCTCGGCCATACTGTGGACGTTCCTCGCGTACCCGAATGCCGGCTTGAACTCGCCCTCCGGATCTGGCAGCCATTCGAACCAGGGCTCGCGCTTCTCGATGAAGGTCTGCTCCCAGTCGTTCACGCAATCGACGCCGATCGAGAAGAACAGGCGTCCCTCAGGGGTAACAAGCCACCAGCGCCCATCGATCTTCTCGGTGCGGAACCAGCCGGTCGCCTTCAGCTTCGGGCCGTCCGCCCACCCGCCGTACTTGTCACGTCCCGGGAGTTCGGGCGCGGCCTTCAGGACCTTCTCCTCGGCTTCCCGACGCTTGGCGAGATCCTTCTCATCCTTGAGCTTGCCGGGATAGTCGGCGTGCTTGTACTGGCCGAAGCGATCGACGATCGGCAGGGTGACGGCGTCATCGGAGCCGCCGACGAGCCGGAAGTTGCGGAGGATGAGGGTGTGCTCCCGGCTCGGGCGCGGGAGAAAGACCTGGAAGGCAGTGATCTTCTTCGGATCGATAGGCTGATTGTGGAAGCCGGGGCCTTCGGGAGTCCCGCGCATACCCCAGAAGCGGGTCTGCGTCCCGGTGTTGAGTCGCAACTCGAGGGTCGTCCACTTCCCGGGAGCGGCGGTCGTCGTGCCGGTGTTGCAGTTGCTCACGCCGTCCGCACCCGCGTTGTCCACGCGCATCGAGACGGTGACCGGCTCCTTCTCCGGGTTGAAGATATCGACCGCAAGTCCGGGCGACGCGCTCCAGTCCCAGAGACCCTCGGCCGGCGTGAAATAGACGTTCGGCCAATCGACCTTGTGGAAGCGAACTTCGATGGCGGGCTTGCCATCCCTGATGACGGGAACCGCATCGACGTTGTGCCGGGCCATGTTGGACGGCAGGTCGTCGGGGCTCAGTGGAACGATCGCCGTGATCAGACAGCCTGCGAGGACAAGTGCGGGAAACATATCAGTACCCTCCTGCCGTGAGGATAGCACGTCGGCCGCAAGCGGTCAATGGAGGGAATGCAGGGCGTGTGGGTGTATGGGTTGTATGGGAGTGTGGGAGTATGAGTCCCATGCGTCCCATAGGTCCCATTTGCCCCAGGAGGTACACCTGATGAGACTGATCACAGCACTTGTTCTGTTCTGCATAGCGCTGATGCCCGTACTGGCGGAGAACCCGTCGGCCGGGATCATCGGCGGGGTGGGATTGACTCACCTGACGGTCTACGATCAGCGCCCTGCCCCGGACGGCCTGAACTCGGGATCGCCGCACGTCCACGCGATCACCGACGAGGCGTACTACGTCCTGAGCGGGACCGGCAAGGCCGAGTTGCACGACCTCCGGCATGGATTCCGCACGGTCGAACTGAAGCCCGGCCAATACCTGCAGTTCCCGCCGTGCGTGGTACATCGGATCATCAGCACCGACCACCTCGTGATCCTGGCGTTGATGGGCAACGCGGGGCTCGCTGAGCGTGGGGATGCGCGGATCTACTTCGGCATGGCGGTTGACGGCAACCCGGATGAGTTCACGCGGCTCGTCGGCCTGGCGAAGGAGAAGGGCCTCGACGGGGCGCTCGAACGACGGGACGCGGCGGTGAAGGCGTACATGGGGCTGATGAAGCTCTGGGAGACCGACCGGAAGGCGTACTTCGCCGAGTTGAAGCGGTTCATCGACGTGCATCTGGCGGCGATGGAGAAGATCAAGCCGAAGTTCGCGGATGCGGTCGCGCAGGGCCCGCTCCACTGGGGCCAACTCTCCCAACAGCGGATCGAGGCGCTCCCGGCGAGCAAGCCGACCTACGATGCGGCGTTCCATGACGGCAAAGCCGACTTCGCGTACGGCATGTGCGGCATCCTCCGCCCGGTGCTCTCGCTCAAGACGGTGTCGGACGGCAGACCGCAGACTGCTGACAGCAGCGGGAAGGCAGACTAGCGTAGTAGAGGACGGCTACTCACCGAGATCGCGGAGGATGGCGTGTACCCCCCGCAACTCGGGGATTCGTGTCTGCGTGACGGCCCAGACTGCATCGATATCGACACCGATGTAGTCGTGAATCAGCACGTCGCGCAGCCCGCAAATCCTGCGCCAGGGGATATCAGGGTAGCGGTCTCGCAGATCAGACGAGAGGTGTTTCGCGGCCTCACCTACAATCTCAAGCTGCCGGATCACGGCATCCTGCCAATGCGAGTCCGCCATGAACTGATCATAGCCTATGGAGACATATGACTCGATCTTCTCGATGGCATCCAGGATGTGCCTGAGGTAGAGAATGTCGTTTGTCATAGCTCAACGGCTTCGCGAAGGACTCTGTCGCGGATATACGGGCTGATCGAGGCCTCTGTGACGACATCCACATCCCTGCCAAGCAGATCCTCAAGATCCTGCTTGAGCGCCACGATATCGAGCAGGCTACGTCCGGGCTGGAGCTTCACCAACACGTCGATGTCGCTATCAGCATTCGATCGTCCCGTGGCGGCCGAGCCGAAGATACGTACCTCGGATGCGCCATATTCACCTGCGATCCTCAGTATCTCCTTCCGATGCCTTCTGATGTCAGACAACACGTCCATCTCCTGCCCCGTTGCTGTTGGAGTCAAAGGCATTATACCACATGCCGATCCTTGAACAAGTCCAGACGGAGGATGTATACTCATCACGGATACCCGCGCAGGAGGAGCACTCAACATGGAGAAGCCGGTGAGGATCGCCATCGCCCAGATCAACACGACGGTCGGCGATCTGGATGGGAACACGCAGAAGGTCGTCGACTACATCGGCCGGGCGAAGGATGCCGGAGCCGACATCGTCACGTTCCCCGAGCTTGTGATCACCGGTTACCCGCCCGAAGACCTCCTGCTCAAGAACGGGTTCATCCGCAAGAACATGGAATGCCTCGACCGGATCATCGCCGCGTCGAAGGAGATCATCTCGATCGTCGGCTTCGTCGAGCAGGACGGCGGTACGTTCAACTCCGCCGCGGTCATCTCGGACTGCGAACTGGTCGGCGTCCACCGCAAGTTCCACCTGCCGAACTACGGCGTTTTCGATGAGGAGCGCTACTTCGAGAAGGGCAGCAGCCTGACGGTCTACGAGGCGCTCGGGACCGTCTTCGGCGTCGAGATCTGTGAGGACAGTTGGTATCCCGACGGCCCGCACCGGCTCCAGGCGCTCCTCGGCGGCGCGGAGATCATCATAGCCATCAACTCCTCCCCGTTCCATGCGGGGAAGTGGAAATCTCGCGAAGAGATGCTCGCCACCCGAGCGTCCGACAACCTCTGCTTCTTCGTCTACGGCAACCTGGTCGGCGGCCAGGACGAGCTTGTTTTCGACGGCCACTCGATGGTCTTCGGCCCCGACGGCCGGACGATATGCCGCGGCCCGTCGTGCGAGGAGGCGCTCGTGCTCGTGGACATCGATCCGCACGAGGCGCGGCATCAGCGTCGGTCGAGCACGCGCTTCCGCCAGGAGCGGGAGTCGGTGTGTACGGATGATGTGACGATCGAGCGGGTGCAGATCCAGACCCCTCCCCAACCCTCCCCGCCACGGGGAGGGAGCACCTGGGTGGACTCCCCACCACGAGGAGGGGGCGACATCTCCCTCCCCGCAGCGGGAAGGGCCGGGGAGGGGTCCGAGTGCCTCACCGAGCCTCCCTCGCGACTGGGGGAGATCTACAAGGCGCTGATGCTCGGCACGCGCGACTACGTCGAGAAGAACGGCTTCAAGCGCGTAGTCCTCGGCATGAGCGGCGGGATCGACTCGGCGCTCACCGCCGTGATCGCCGCCGACGCGCTCGGCAAGGACCGGGTCGTGGCGGTGGTGATGCCGTCGCGGTACTCGTCCGAGGAGACACAGAGCGACGCGGTGAAGATATCGGAGCAACTCGGCATCCGGTACTACCGGATACCGATCACGCAGGTATTCGACGCCTACCTCGACACCCTGAAGGATGCATTCGAGGGCACCGAGCCGGGAGTCGCCGAGGAGAACCTCCAGGCGAGGGCGCGCGGGAATCTCCTGATGGCGCTCTCGAACAAGTTCGGCTGGCTGGTGATCACCACCGGCAACAAGAGCGAGATCGCCGTCGGATACAGCACCCTCTACGGCGACATGGCGGGCGGGTTCAATATCCTCAAAGATGTACCGAAGACACTGGTGTACGAGCTCTCAGCGTATCGGAACTCGCTCGGCTACGTGATTCCTGAGAGCATCATCGAGCGCGCGCCGTCCGCCGAACTGAGGCCGAACCAGAAGGACGTCGATTCGCTTCCGCCCTACGAGGTGCTCGATCCGATCCTCCATGCATACGTCGAGGAGGACAAGAGCGTGGCGGAGATCACGGCGCTCGGGTTCGACCGGGCGATGGTCGAGCGGGTGGCGCGGATGGTCGATCGCAACGAGTACAAGCGGCGTCAGGCGCCTCCGGGCGTGAAGATCACTCCGAAGGCGTTCGGCAAGGACCGCCGACTGCCGATTACGAACAAGTATCGGGAATAGGCTGCAGGCTGCAGACCGCAGACTGCAGCGTGGCATGAGATACAGGAGACGATGAATGAGATATACCAGCCTGGCACTGATCGTGTGCTTCGCCGCACTCAGCTTGAGCATGGTCGGCTGTGCGAAGAAGACAGCGTCGCAGCAGCCGGAGGTCACCGTCGCCCAGGAGGAACGGGGGCCGTTCGAGAGGACCAGAGAGCAGGCCGTCGTGCCGAATGCGAAGGGCGGCGGCAAGGACACTGAGCCGCCCTCGTTCGAGCAAATCATGGAAGACCAGCTCGGGCTGCCGATCTACCCGGGAGCGGAGTCGCAGAACGACTTCAGCACCGGCAGCGACAGTGACGGCAACAAGGTGATCGTGGCCAGCTTCACGAGCAGGGACAGCTTCGACAAGGTGATGGCCTTCTACCGAAAGGAACTCAAGGGCTACAAAGAGAGCCCCGAGACCACCGAGAACGGCTCGCGGTTCAGCGGCTTCCGCAAGTCATCGAAAGAGGGCTCGGGCGCGCTGATCATCGAGAAGCCCGCCAAGGGACCGGTACGCATTGCGATCACGGTGACCAAGGCCGGACAGGGAAATCCCATCCCATCCACCCCGTGAGTTTCCGCCCGCCGAGTGCATCATAGAGATCGGAGCACTCGGACGCGAGAGAGATGGACCGCGATGCTGAACTGGTGATACCGGCGCGGCAGGGCAACTGCACAGTCTTTCGGGAGACAAACCATGTGGGATATCGAAGGCACGGGGATCGACAGAGGCGATCTGGAGCGGCTGATCGAGGAGCGGATCTACACGCTCCCCGGGACGGATCGCCATCGGGAGGAGTCCTCGATCGTTCTGACCGGCAGCCGCGCGTTCGGGACTCACTTGCCGGACTCGGATGTCGATCTGGACGTGCTCTGCCCCGCGGACGTCTTCGAGTCGGTGCATCGAGAATCCCTGGAGAAAGGCATCATCAGCACGCCGAACTCGTTTTTCGGCTGCCTGCCGAAGGAAGTCGCGCAGAGCTACTTCGGCGAGGAGCGGGGATGGTAGTACTACTCGATCCTGCCGCTGGAGGACATCGAACGGCAGTTCCGCGAGTACAATGACGTGGCGATCTGGGTCTGGACCAACGCCCGGATCATCATCGATCCGAACGGTCAGTATCAGCGCATCCGGGACAGCTTCCAGGGCTATCCACAGGAGGTGCTGGTTCGCAAGCTCAAGTACCACTGGCTGCGCGCGTGGTACTGGGCGATCGAGGCATACCCGCATCATCATACCGACGACCGGCAGCTCCTTCCCGCCGGGATCTCGGTCCTCAACACGGTTAACGAGCTGCTGAAGTTCTTCTTCCTGGCCGATGGGAAACCGTTCCCCTACGATGAGCAGCTCATTCAGATGGCGGGCGCAACCGATATCGGCGCGCGGTACCTCCCGGAGCTTCGGAAGGTGGTCGATCTGGTGGTCGGGAATGCCGAGCCCGATCTTCAGCCCTGGGAGCGGCTGGACAAGGCGTTCCGGCTCGTGGTCAACGAGGACGACGGCGGGTTCTACCAGGCCTGCGCACGGGCAATGGCGGCGGCAGGCGTCGATCAGGCGTGGATCGATGCGGACTTCAACAACATCCACGAGTTGCTCTGCGGCCATCTCGGCCCGACACCGTAGCCGACCGACAACGTGGTATACTGGTGACTGCTCGCTGATCACTTTCCGCCGGAGGTACGCCATGGAGCCGGCTTTTCGCAAGGTCAACCCCAAGCAACTGCAGATCAACCCGTTCACGCTGATACTCAAGGACTGGTTCCTTGTGACTGCCGGCCCGCCGGATAACTACAACACGCTGACCGCCGCATGGGGCGGGCTCGGCGAGGTGTGGGGCAAGGACGTCGTCACCCTCTACATCAGGCCGGTGAGATACACCTACGAGTTCCTGGAGAAGTACCCTACGTTCACCTGCGCGTTCTTCGGCAAGGAGCACAAGCGCGCGCTTCAACTCCTCGGCCAGAGATCGGGGAGAGACGGAGACAAGGTTGCCGAAGCGGGACTGACGCCGATCCCCGGGATGCTGGAGGGCACGACCTCGTTCGCGGAAGCATGTATGGTGTTCGAGTGCCGGAAGCTCTACTACCAGGACTTCGATCCGGCTCATTTCGTCGATCCGCTGATCGATAAGCACTGGTATCCGGAGAAGGACTACCACCGCATGTACATCGGGGAGATCGTGAATTGCCTGGTGAAGCCGGAAGTGAAGCTGCGCTGATCCGATCCGGTAGCCGGCCGGAGTCGCCTCCGACAACCCAGGCAATCGCGGCTGGAAGCCGCTCCTACAACGCAGGTCGATCGCGGATCGGAATCCGCTCCTACAACTGACTGGCTGACTCACTGACAAACTGATATACTGTTCACCGATCACTGACCACTGGGAGGTATGTCATGGAGTCAGGCTTCAAGAAGATAGATCCCAAGGAACTGCAGCTCAACCCGTTCTCGCTGGTGCTCAAGGACTGGTTCCTGGTCACCGCGGGGTCGGTGGAATCCTTCAACACGATGACCGCCGGCTGGGGCGGGCTCGGCGCGATGTGGAGCAAGGACGTAGTGTTCATCGTCATACGCCCGACGAGGTACACCTACGAGTTCCTGGAGAAGAACGACACCTTCACCTGCGCCTTCTTCGACGACGAGCACAAGCCGGCGCTCCAACTGCTCGGCAGCAAGTCGGGCCGCGACGGGGACAAGGTCGCGGAGTCGGGGTTGACGCCGGTCGCAGGGATGCTCGAGGGTACGACATCCTTCGCGGAGGCGCGGATGGTGCTCGAGTGTCGAAAGATCTACTTCCAGGATCTCGATCCGGCCAACTTCCTCGACCCGAAGACGGAGGAGTGGTATCCGCAGAAGGACTACCACCGGCTCTATATCGGCGAGATCGTGAACTGCCTCGTGAAGTGACGAGTGAAGAGTGATGAGTGAACGGATCGGTCGGTCACTCATCACTCTACGTGGATCATTCCTCACCGTCGAGGAGCGGCCCAGAGCCGATGATGAAGCGGCCTTTGTAGTAGCGCAGTCGGACCTCCTTCGACTCCTGCTCGGCCCACCGGTCTACGCCGACGTTGGCGATCCGGGCGAGGTTGTAGACCTTCATGTTGTGCGGATACCGGTCGGCTCCGTCCGCCATCGGCTGGAGGCGTCGGCAAGGGAAGTCGGCGCATTCGTGGCAGAACTCCACGCCTTTCTCCCGCACGCAGTCGAGCGTCTTGCACCCCACGTGGATGCGGCATCCTCCCTCGATCCGGCACCCCTTGCAGGCGAGTTGGTCGGCCGGCACGCCGAACTTCTGGGCGATGATCGGCGCGGTCTCCGCGGTGAGGTTGGCTTCGAAGATCGGGCAGTTGAAGCAGTCCATCCCGCACGGAGCGGTCAGTTGTTTCCAGTTGGTCATGGCTTCCTCAGATAACGAGTGATGAGCAACGAGTGAGTCCGAGGGCACGTACTTCGCTCGTTACTCCTTACTCATTACCGCTTTTCGGCCCTCATTCCTCCGGCTGAAGGAATGCGCCCCACGATCCGCCAAATGGATATCATCAGGACGATTTGGCCGAGGAGGCTCCATCGCCGTCAGGGATCGACCGGCCGACAGTGACGGCCATTGTGACACTCACGGGAGGGCGCGGAAGCCCTTCCTCACGGCAGTTGGGAGATGAAACCGATGATCAGATACGCTCTTGGCATATGCTTAGCCTTGATGACGGGGGTGATGTGCATGGCGGCTCCTTCGATCCGACAGATCGACGGACAGGCGGAACTCGGGACGGTAGAGATCCACGGCCTGAGCGCGGGCGATTTCAACGCCGACCTGTGGACGTCCGGGAAGCTCAACATCGTGGCGGACGTGCGCCATCCGATGATCGCGCCGCGAAAGAGCGGCATGTGGCGGAACATCTATGCGCCCGCGGCGGTCGAGGTCGAAAACGGCTGGCGGCTCTTCTACGGCGCGTGGGACGGCGTCCACTCAGGCAACGATCGGATATACTCCGTCGAGACCGCGGATTTCCTCGACTTCGACAACCGGCAGATCGTCATCGAGAACGGCGACTTCATCCACGTCTGCAACGTGAGCGCGGTCCGGCTCCCGGACGGCTCGTACCGGCTGATGTGCACCGCCTACCCCGACGGGAACGGGAAGAATAAGCCGTCCACCTACGTCAGCCCCGATGGAGCGGCCTGGAACGGCTCGAAGGCGCCCTACCCCGCGAAGATGAGCGATATCATCTCCATCGAGGGCTATGACCACTACAAGGACGCCGACATAAACGGCATGAACGTCATCCTCTACGAAGACGGGGTCTTCCGCCTCTACTTCAACGCTTTCACCGACTTCGGCAAGGTCTACCGCGCGACATCGACCGACGGGAAGAACTACAAGTTCGACGGTAAGGCTCTCGACGTGAGGTCGGTCGTCAATGACGTGAAGAAGTTCACGTCCGGCGGGAAGACCTGGTATCTGATGGGCCTCCACATGAACGGCGACAAGCTCTGGTACGCGCTCTCGAACGACGGCATGACGTTCAGCCCGGCGCAAGAGCTCATCAAGAACCAGGACGCGGCGGATCGGTACATCGTGGCGATCGGATGGGTGACGAAGGGCAACCGGCTGCTCGGGTTCATCTACGGCGCGGGTGAAGTCGGGGGGTTGAACCGCAACCGGCTGTTCGCTCGATGGCTGCAGAAGAAGGTGGAGTTCGTCGCGGAGGACGGCACGCGTTATCAGGCCAAGGGCGCGCTTGGCCCCGACCGCGCGATCATCGAGGTCCCGAGGGACGGACAGGTCAAGGGGCACTTCGTGGTCTACGCGGAGGACGGCTCGACGGTGATCCTCGACAAGGCGCCTGCGGCCCTGATGTCCGGCGGAGTGTATGTGCTCGAATGATCGCAGGCGGCTCTGCCGCCGTCCGCAGTCCCGTGCAGCCCGTTGGCGGCGGAGCCGTCAGAAGATCGGAGGAACTATGACTGTGCTGAATTGGTTCGCAGTGCTGATGATCAGCTTGCTGTTCGCGGCATCCGCTGAGGCATGGGACACCCAACCGGACACGTGGGTGGCGACCGATCACCTCGGCCGGAAGGTGTCCACGCACGAGGACGTCGGCGGGCCGAGGAAGGACAAGTTCGTCGGGATATTCTACTTCCTGTGGATGGGCCAGCACGGTACGGACGGCCCGTACGACATCACCAAGATCCTCGCCGCCGATCCGGAGGCCATGAGGAAGCCGGACAGCCCGCTGTGGGGCCCCAGGCATAAGTTCCACCACTGGGGCGAGCCCCTTTTCGGCTACTACCTCTCCGACGACGCCTGGGTGCTCCGCAAGCACGCCCAGATGCTCGCCGATGCCGGTGTCGATGTAGTGATCTTCGACGTGACCAACCAGTTCACGTACAAGAAATGCTACATGGAGCTGTGCCACGTGTTCTCTGAGGTTCGGGCGGACGGCGGGCGCACTCCGCAGATAGCGTTCCTCACCCCGTTCTGGGACCCGCCGAGGGTCGTGGCCGAACTGCACAAGGACCTCTACGGACCGGGGCTCTACAAGGACCTCTGGTTCCAGTGGAAGGGCAAGCCGCTCATCCTGGCGGACCCGGACAAGGTGGATGCGCAGTACCGCGATTTCTTCACTTTCCGCAAGCCGCAGCCGGACTACTTCCAGGGGCCGACCGGCCCGAACCAGTGGGGCTGGCTGGAGAAGTACCCGCAGCACGTCTTCTACGACGAGAACAACAAGCCGGAGCAGATGGTGGTCGGCATCGGGCAGAACGGGCACGACGGGAAGCTCTCCGCGTTCAGCGTCCCGAACACCTACGGTCGGTCATGGCACGACGGGAAGAAGGACGAGCGGCCGGGCGCGGTCAACCTCGGCCTCAACGTCGCCGAGCAATGGAAGCGCGCGCTGGAGGTCGATCCGGAGTTCATCTGGATCACCGGCTGGAACGAGTGGATCGCCATGCGGCTCGACGAGTTCGCCGGCGAGAAGGAGCCGGTGATGTTCGTGGACCAGTTCACCCAGGAGTACAGCCGCGACATCGAGCCGATGGTGGGCCGCCACTCGGATGCCTACTACTACCAGATGGTCGATTACATCCGCAAGTTCAAGGGAGCCCGAGAGCCCCGGCCCGCGGGGCCGAAGAAGACTATCCGGATCGGCGGCGGCTTCGATGAGTGGAAGTCGGTCAAGCCGGAGTACCGCGACGACTTCGGCGATACTATGCACCGCGATCATCCCGGCTATGACAACGTCGGCAGGTACACGAACACCACCGGTCGGAACGACCTGGTGCTGATGAAGGTGGCGCACGACATGAAGAACATCTACTTCTACGCGCAGACCGCCGGACCGATCACGCCGCATACCGATCCGCGCTGGATGATGCTTTTCATCAACGCGGACCGCGACCGGAATACCGGCTGGGAGGGCTACAACTTCGTCGTCAACCGGCGCGTGATTGACGGAGACACCACCACCCTGATGAGGCTCTCAAGGAGGGGCGGTGGGATACACGTGACGAATGTGACCTATGCCTGCTCGGGCAACCAGATCGAACTCGCGATACCCCGAAAGGCGCTCGGGCTCGACGACGTCAGGAAGCCACTCGATTTCGAGTTCAAGTGGGCGGACAACATGCAGTCGGACGACGTCATGGAGTTCACGGTGAACGGCGATGCGGCTCCGAACGGGCGGTTCAACTACCGGTACTTCGAGGAATAGACTGCAGACGGCAGACTGCTGACTGCAGCATGGAGAATCGGCCGCCGATCAATGCGGGCAGGGACAGATGGAGCATCCCGAGCCGCGATCTCAGTTAGCAAGGAAATACGCTGCGCATGCGTTGTTTCGCAGGAACGGTATTGTCCATCCTCTTGTCCGTGCAAGGCCTGGTCTGCGTAGCGTCCGGCAGCCCTGAGGCTCCTGGAAAGGATGTCATGCAGGATACACGCGCCGAGACGTACTGCAATCCGCTCGATGTGACCATGGCCGATCCGTTCGTGCTGTTCCACGAGGGCATCTACTATCTCTACGGCACATACGACAAGTCCGTCAACTCAGGTCTGGCTGTGTTCACATCCAGGGACCTCGTGAACTGGCAGAAGCACGACCTCGCGTTCAAGAAGACGCCGGACACCTGGAGCCAGTGTCATTTCTGGGGGCCTGAGGTGGTGTTCGTGAAGGGCGAGTTCTACATGTACGTCAACGCCTCCACGAACAAGAACCCACAGGACAGGCCCTTCAACATGCGACTGTGCATCGCAAAGAGCAAGTCGCCTCTGGGTCCGTTCACCGAGATCAAGGCTCCTTTCTACAGCCCCAAGCCGCCGGATGAGGCGATAGATCAGCACGTCTTCATCGACGATGACGGGAAGGCATATCTATACTTCACGCTGGTGACGGTCGGCCGCAACGAGATACAGGTTGTCAGGCTCAAGGACAACATGGTCGAGTTCGACGGTGAGCCGGTGGTATGCATCAGGCCGACGGAGCCATGGGAGAGCCACCCCTGGGAGAAGCACGTGGTCGCGGAAGGGGCCTGTGTCCTGAAACACAATGGGTACTACTACCTCACGTATACCGCGAACCACTTCCGCGATCCGGACTACTGCATAGGGTATGCGACGAGTACCAGTCCGCTCGGCCCGTGGAAGAAGTTCGAGGGCAACCCGATACTCAAGAAGACGGACCACATCAGCGGCCCGGGCAACGGGATGGTCGTACCCTCACCCGACGGATCGGAGCGGTTCATCGTATATCACGTCCACAACAGCCCCGGCCGAGTCGGACCGAGGAAGCTGGCTATCGACCGCTTCCGGTTCGTGCACCGGAAAGGCGGCCCGGACGTCATCGTGATAGACGGGCCGACGCACACGCCTCAGCGGATGCCTTCGGGATCAGGCGACAAGTAACCGAATACTCATCCGGCAGCGGGCCGATGCCGAGGATATCACTTCCGTGAACCGTCCGTATGTCACTCCCCACCTATCGATTCGTCAAACTTCGTCATAAAATCGTCACCACGCATACTTGCCAAGCGGTGTACGGTTGTGCTATACTGCGTCCGTAGTACGCGAGTGTCCGCGAACGAGAGTCCACGATTCGACGCCGAGCGTGATTCCCTCAGCAGTGCCGCATCACCGGATACCCACGCGTCAGCCTGCAATCGTTTACATTACTTAGGAGGTATCACATGGCTGAAGTGAAAGTGCCGTTCTACGGCCACGTTAAGCAGTACCTGAACCATAAAGAGGACTTCGACAAGGCTATCAACGATGTCCTGATGAGCGGTGTGTACACCCTCGGGCCTCAGGGCAAGGCTCTTGAGGCTGAGCTTTCCGAGTACTTGGGCATAAAGCACTCCATCGGCCTGAACTCGGGCACGGACGCCCTGTGGTTCGCCATGCTCGCCCTCGGCATCAAGCCGGGCGACGAGATCATCACCACGTCCAACACGTTCTTCGCAACCGCGGAGGCCGCATGGCTGATCGGCGCAACCCCGGTCTTCGTGGACATCGATCCGAAAACCCGAAACATCGATGTTGACAAGATCGAGGAGAAGATCACTCCGAAGACCAAGATGATCGTCCCCGTTCACCTCTACGGTCAGCCGGCGAACATGCCCGCTATCGCAGAGATCGCGAAGAAGCACAACCTGCTCGTGATCGAGGACTCCGCGCAGGCGTTCGGCGCGGCAGGCGACACCTGGAAACTCGGCGACTACAGTGATGCCGTCTGCACCAGCTTCATCACCGCGAAGAACCTCGGCTGCTGGGGCGACGGCGGCGCGATCTTCACGAACCGCGACGACATCGTGGAGCCGATCCTCCGAATGAGAAATCACGGCTCGGTCGAGCGCTCGAAGCATCGCCCGGGTTGGAATAGCCGACTGGACGAGATCCATGCGGCGGTCCTGCGCGTCAAGCTGCGCCACATCGACGAGTACAACGATGCCCGCATCGCCCGCGCCGCCGAGTACGATGAGTACCTCAAGGACGCGAAGTGCGTGATCCCGTACAAGACCCCGGGATATCGCCACATCTACCACCTCTACGTGATCGAGTCCGAGGATCGCGACGGTTTGCAGGCGTTCCTGAAGGAGAAGGGCATCATCGCTCTGACCAACTACCCGATCGCCATCCACGAGCAGGAAGGCTTCCCGTTCGGCAACGGCGATCCGAACCCGGTCCTGCCGCTGACCGAGTGGCATTCGGCCCGCGTTCTCTCGCTGCCGATCTATCCTGAACTGACCAAGGAAGAGGCGAAGTACGTGGCGGACGCCGTCCTCGAGTGGGAGGCGCAGTCCGGCGTAGCTTCGAGCCGCGAGCACGTGCTGGCAGCAAAGTAATCGGTAGTCGGCAGTATGAAGTAGACAGTGTCGGACCTGTTTGAGTTGTCAGACAGGTCCGACGTTTCTGACGGCAGGAATTCCAGGGCGGCGGTCGTACCACTGGAGTAGATATTCCCGGGAGGCAGACCGCCGTGGCTCTTACCGATGAGGAAGCTATAGAACGCGCGAAGACCGCCATTATGAACCTGGCGATCGGGAACATGAGGAAATCCGCCGCGGGTGGAGCGAACCTGGGTGCATTCATCCTCGGCTCGTGCATCATAGACTACCTGTCCTGCCTCTATGCAGGCAAGGATGTCGGCGGCGACGGGTACCGCGAGTTCGTCAGCAGGTTCTTCGAGGACAAGCGCTACGATCCGAGGGATCTCTGGACGAGCATCCGGTGCGGGCTGGTCCACAAGTTCGCGGTCGAGGACGGGCGGTTCGCCTACACGCACAACGAGCCGCACCTGCACTTCAAGACCGACAAGTCCGGCCGCACGTATCTGAACCTCGAGCAGTTTATGGATGATATCGAGGCCGCCGCCCGGAGGTTCTTCGAAGCGGTCGATGCCGATCCGGAGATCAGGGCGCACGTCGTGAAGCGAGTCACCAAGGTCGGGATCATGAGGGTCTTCGATCCGGAGTTCTGAAGGCCAAGGGGTAAGAAGCCGGTCTACTCATTACTCTTTGGCCCCCCGGAGGGATTGCTTTGGACACCGTACAGATCGGCAACCGGACAGTCAGCCGCTTCATCCTGGGAACGAACCCGATCAGCGGATTTTCGCACCAGAGCGTCGAGATGGACCAGCGGATGGTCGACTGGTACACGCCCGAGCGGATCAGGGCGCTCCTCGTGGACGCCGAGTCGCTGGGGATCAACACCGTCATCGCCCGGACTGACATGAACGTGATGCGCTTCATGCGGGAGTACTGGGACGAAGGTGGCACGATGCAGTGGTTCGCGCAGACCTGCCCGCCGGAGGGACCACCCGAGGTGTGCATCCGACGAGCGATCGACGGCGGCGCGGCGGCATGCCATCTGCACGGTGGATACATGGACCACTGCCTGGCGAACGGCAACCTGGAGCAGATCCCGGGGCTGATCGAGATGATCCGCTCGGCGGG
>CAYXOC010000048.1:0-36336 GCA_964466715.1 uncultured bacterium | reverse complement strand
GTAGATGGAGCCAACCGTCAGGTTGAGCCCGGTGATGGTGGCGGAGGTCGCCGTACCTGCGCTCGTCCAGCCCTTCACGTCGAGCATACCCGGCGACGTACCCACGGAGTAGTCGTAGCGGATGATGCTGCTCTCCGGCTCCGACGCCGCCCACGATGCCTGCAGGCTCGTGGTCGATGTCGTGTACTTATCGACGGTCACCGACGTCATCACGGGGGCGGTCGTGTCGGGGCCGCCCTTGAAGACCCACTTGACCGCATCGGCGCTCACATACCGGGTATCGAGCGAAAGGGTCGTCAACTCGACGTATCCGGCGGTACCCGCCGCGAACGGCAGGTTCTGGCCGATCAGGAACCATCCGCCCTGATTCGCCACGCTCGAGGACTGATCCTGAACGCTGGTGACGACGCCGCCGTTGTAGTACACCTTGTAGGGCGCCGCGCTGTTCCGGTTGGTGCCCTTCTGGTAGAACGCGTAGACGTCATACACACCTGCCGTGGGCAGATTCGGAGTCCAACGGCATTTCCCGGTAATGCTCGACTCGGTGAGCGAGCCGTCGCCCGCGCGGTAGAGGTAGTTCGTACCGACCTTGGGCACTTCGGCGACAGACCCGACGGACCACGTATTGCCGTTCGGGGATGTGTTCGTCCAGCCGGGATCGGTGTTGTCTACGATCACATCGGGCGTCGTCGAGGAGGTCGTGAAGGTAAGGTCCGACGTCTGGGTGCTCCCGTAGGCGTTTGCGCTGACGCACCGGTAATGGTACGTCGTGAGAGCGGTCAGGCCGCTGATCGTCACCGAGTGCGACGTGGTATTCGAGTTCGGATCGACCGCCTGGCTCCCATACGACGATGTCAGCCCGTAGTTGACCAGTCCGCTCGACGGAATGTCCGTGGTCCACGTCACCGTGGCGGTGGTCTGAGTCGTCGTGACCGACGGAGTACCGATGATGCTCGGAGGGCCGAGCGTCTTGAACGTGAAGTCGCTCGAAGTCGATGTGCCGTTCTCGTTCGCGGAGAGCACACGGTAGTGATAGGTCGTCTTCTGAGCCAGTCCCGTGAGCGTCACTGAGTGAGACGTGACAGGGGTGCTGTCCAGCGGCGTCAACGTGCCGTACGAAGTGGACGTCCCATACTCCACGCGGCTCGAGGAGGGCAGATCGGTCGTCCAAGTGATCGTCGCGGAGTTGTTGGTGACGCCGATCGCCTGGATGTTCGATATGATCGGCGTGGGGTCCGCCTCCGACAGGGCAAAGTCGGTTACATACATGTTGCCCGTGACTTCTCCGATTGCCACGGTAACCTGCTTCTGAGCACTCGTGTATCCGGACATGCTCGCCGTGACGGTGTACGTCCCCGGAGTGACGTCGATGAAGGCATAGAAGCCCGTGCCGTCGCAGATCATCGTCCGATTCTCCGGACCGCTGATCGAGATGGTCGCGCCGTCAGCCCACTTGCCGTTGGCGGCAAAGAGCACCTCGCCGCTGATGTGTCCCTTCGTGGGATTCGTCTTCCACGGCATGGTGGGGACGTCCTCCCACGTCGAAGTCACCTGTGAGACCAGATGAGGAGCGAAGGTCTCCCAGTCGCCGCCGGCATACGGCGAACGATATGAATAGCCCGACCACCCATCGGCATAGTTGCCCGCCGGTGAGGGCGTCCGCGTCATCAGAATCTCGGTAATCGAGTTTTGAATAGTCTTGTTCTTGTATATGCCCGGCCCGATGATCATATGCCGGTTGAACTTGCGGTCTTTCTCGAAGTTGATCCACCTGATATAGTCATTCGGCAGTTCGTCCAGGTCGTAGTAGGTCATCGGGACGCCCATGTCCACGATGCCCTCCTCCATCCAGGCGTCCCAGTCGGAGAACACACCATCGCTGCGGTTTCCGTAGGGACGTGTGGCCTGGAACGCAGCTCTCGTCGAGGCCGTAGGCGATGGATTCCACGTGACGAACGAGCCCGACACCTTGCAACTGGGCTTGACCGCCTGGATCTTCGCGTACACCCGGCGGACCAGTGCGGTCACCTGATCGCGCCGCCATTGGTCCCACCGATCATCAGTCGGGGCAGGCTGCCCGGTCAGGCCGTAGCGCGCATTGTAGCGGGCAACGCTCGTCGGGTTGTAGCCCTCGTTGCCACCGGTGAAGCGGATGTAGTCGTAGTGGATGCCGTCAACGTCGAAGTTCGTAGCGAGGTCGAGGCAGACATTCGTCAGGTACTCGAGGCATTTCGGATGGCCGGGATCAAATGCCCCGCCGTCCACCTCTGCGCCGGCTGAGTTGCGAGTCGGCCAGTAGTTGTCGAGCTCGGTGAGGCTACCTGTCGGCGGGTCATTGTGCTCGTCGTAGACCTCGCCGCCCCCGTTCCTGAACACCACGAGCCATGCGTGAACCTCGATGCGCTTCTTGCCGCCGGTAGTGTCGTGCGCGGCGTTGATCATTGCTTGCAGCGCGTTGAAGTTCTTGGGGGTCAGTCCGGAGAAGTAGGGCTCGCCCATGCCCGATGGATAGCAGACATCGGCACGGCGGCGCACCTGGACTATGACCATGTTGCAGTTCGATTCTCGGATGATGCCCAGGCTGTTGGGATCGCCGGGCACGCCCAGGAGTCGGTCCACCTCCGACTGATTGAGGAGTCCGGGGTTATCCCAGGCGTCCACCCACACCGCCCGATACTCATCGGCTCGGGCGCAAGAGATACAGCACACGGCGAGCACCGCGACGATCAGGTGCACGAACAACCGCATCTGTGATCTGGTTCTCATCGTTGTAGCTCCTTCGAAAGTAGTCGGAGCCAGACGGCAGCATACCCTCAGCATCGCTGAACGGATTCCGGCTTAACCGCCTTACTGAGCCAAGGTTGCCTGATCTCCTGATATGATTCTAGGTTGAATCGCCATACCCGTCAAGGTTACCGGGGCATAATCAGGTATAAATACCAGGTCAACAGTGCGTACTGAGGGTGACCAGGGCAGCGCACGCAAACCAAAACGGCAGGCATCATGGACTCGATGCCTGCCGTCCGATACTGCGGTATTGGTGACTCGCGCTACTCTTCGCCTTCCATCTGGCCGACCTTGAGGTCGAGGTCGGCGCGCTCCTCGATGCGCTCGATCTTGCCGTCTCTGATCCATACGACACGGTCGGATACATCGACCATCTTGAGGTCGTGGGTCGCGGATATGATGGTGACGCCCCTCTCCTTGTTGAGCCGCTTGAGGAGGGTGATGATCTCCTTCCCGGTCTTGAGGTCGAGGTTACCCGTCGGCTCGTCGGCGAGGATGATAGCGGGGTCGTTCGCAAATGATCTGGCGATGGCGACGCGCTGCTGCTGTCCACCGGAGAGCTCGGTAGGCTTGTGGAAGAGGCGCTCACCGAGGCCGACCATCTTGAGCAGCGCGATACCCTTCTCGTTCGCCTCTTCGGTGGGAGTGCCGGCGAAGATCATGGGGAGCGTGCAGTTCTCCAGCGCGGTCATGACGGGGATGAGGTTGAACGTCTGGAATATGTAGCCGATCGTGCGGCATCGGAGGTACGCGAGTTCGTGTGCGTCCAACTGGGCCATATCGACGTCATTGATGAACACGGAGCCTTCGGTCGGCTTATCGAGTCCGCCGACCATATTGAAGAGCGTGGACTTGCCGGAGCCGGACGGGCCCATGATCGAGATGTACTCGCCCCGGCGAATGTCGAGTTGCACGCCGTCGAGCGCCCGGAGCACCTGGTCGCCCATGATGAACTCTTTGGCTACGTCCTTGGTTCTGACTACATATTCGTTTGCAGACATGTGTATCACCCTTTTCGAGACTGCAGACTGCGGACCGCAGACCGCAGCAAGAACCGATCGGAACCTGCAGAGCACAGACCGCTGTCTGCGGCTCAGCTAGATTTCTGCCCTGAGCGCCATGGCGGGCGGCATCTTCGCCGCGCGAATGGCCGGCGCTATCGTTGCGATCATAGTGAGGCCGACACCTACGACCATCGAGATCCCGAGCGTACCGAGGATCGGCAGGAATCCGATCTTCGCAACTATCGCCGCTCCGTGGCTGCTCATCGCAAGGAGCAGGATCATCCCTGCGCCGATGAACCACCCGATGAACGATGCGATGACTCCGAGCAGCCCGGACTCGAGGATGAACAGCTCGACGACGAACGAGTCGAGAGCGCCGAGGCACTTCATCGTCCCGATCTCCTTGTAGCGCTCGGTGACCGACATCAGCATCGAATTGGTGATCCCTACCGTGCAGACGAGCAGCGACATGATGACCAGCCAGGTCTGCCGGTTCTGCGCGGCCTGCAGGGCCTTGGCATCCATCGCGGCATCCGGCATCTGCGCCTGAACCAGCGCCGTGCTCAGCACCGACGCCAGGAAGGCGATACCGAGCATGATTCCGCCGGCCGTGATCATCGACCGCCAGAACCTGATCCTGATGCTCTTCAGGCTGATCTCGAATGCCTTTCTCAGCGGCAGTTGGACCTGCCGTCCGACGTTTGCATTTGCAGTGGTGTTATTCATCTCTTCTTCCGCGCGCTCCGCCCCCGGTTCGAGGCCTGATTCCGGCCGGAGCCGGAGGGGGAGCTGCCTGCTACCCTCAACCCGACGAGATTACGCTCGCCCAGTGTCTTCAGATATACGCCGATGGAGGTCTCGCATTCCCTCCTCGTGATCTTGTACTTCTTCGCGATAGCGCCGACGATGGCATCGACGCTGGTAGAGCCGTCGCACATCTCCCAGACATCCGAGCCGACCTCGTCGAGCACGATCTCCTTCTCGGGGCCCGCACGGAAGACCCACATCAGGGCCTTTGCGAGCCGGTCCTTGCGCCGAGGGAGGAAGAGCCTCATGTCGCCGTCCTCGCCGCGCTCGAACCGCACCGCCGGATGCCGGACCGGGCAGGCCTTCAGCACCTTGTCCCGGTCGATGGCCGGCTTTTTGCGTATGAACGGCAGGTATTGGGAGAGTATGTTGTAAGCTGCGCCCATGTCAGTGGCACTCTACCCTGGCTATCACGTCGTCCATGATGCGCTCCTTGCGGGTGTGCATGCTCTGGACGGAAAAGATCTTGTTCGACTCCTCGCAGACCCATGCGTAGGTATCGAGCCGCATCGCGGGCATTCGAAGCTTGCCCAGGTCACCGATGGTCCGGTAGACCCCGATGATTCCGGACCTCCGACCGATGGCCTGGATCGCGGGCTCGGGCTCATCCGGCAGGTCTTCGATCTTGTACGTGAACCCTGCGAGATCGATCCGCATCCGCTCGCTGAACCACTCGGCAAGAGTCGCCTTCTTCAGCGCCACGTTTGCCAAGCCCCAGCGCTCGATGACCAACTGATTGGCGCCCTTGCGGAACTGGAGCTGCAGGTAGCCCGCCATCAGCTTGTGCTTCTCCAGCCGGTATCCCTGAGGCACATCCGCCTGGAGGTCGTACATCGCCCACGTCCGCCAGCCGTCCTCCGCGTGATCCTTCACCGAAGGCAGCACGAACGACGCAACAGAGGACACCGGATCGCCCGGCACCCCACTGACCTGCACGATGATCGCGCGCTTGCACTCGGCGCATCGGAACAGGCGTCCCTCGGCTTTCCGGTCGGCGCGCCAGGTGAAGAACAGGTCTCCGTCCTTCTCGCGCGTCTTGCTCTGGAAGTCGAGGTTCCGCTTGCGAGACTTGCGGTCGAGATCCTTGAGGTACGCATCCAGCCGGGCGGACAGGTTCACCTTCTCCGAAGCCTCCGACCACCTGACCTCGACGGCCGTCGTCCCGGGGCTCGAGACCCTGTAGTAGCCGGACTTCTCGTCACCGCTGATCGAGGCGAGACTCCAGTCGTCCGGGACCTCGATCGTGATCCCCTGCCATCCTACCAGCGTTCGCCGGTTAGTATCGTTCATACGCGTATTTTATAGGCTTCAAGGCCCGATGTCAAAGTGCTCTTCCTTGAAAACGGTTCGGGCGGATCTGCAATCCAGCCCGCATTGGCAACCCGGGGATCTGCGATCCCATGAGGCCCTGTGCGGCATCACGGATGCCGTCGGCCCTCCGGTGGCGCCTAGTACGGCAGGTACGATACCGACTTCGATATGAGGGCCAGGGCGATCGAGCTCATGCCCATCAGACCCATGCCGCATGAGAACCCGGCCAGCAGGACCGGCGTGTACTTCGTCCAGTTCTCGAGGCCGAAGCGCCGCGCGAAGTAGTAGCGTCCGAGCAGCGCGCCGCCGAACCTCGGGATGATAACGTGCGGCAGCATGCCGACGCCGCTCGCCAGTCCGTAGAAGTACAAGACCGGCACCTTCAGGACCGACGTAGCGCCGAAGAGTGCGATAGTTCCGACTCCGCTCCACACCGCGATGTCCGGCTTGAGGGCCTTCATGAACCAGTTTGCGCCGCCGGGCTTGTTCGCCGTCATCCAGATGCTCTGCATTGTCGCGTGCAGCGGCCAGAACTTCTGGGCGAACGGGAACTGCGGCGAAGGGATCGGATTGGTATGCCAGAAGAACGCCCAGAAGCCGAAGCTGGCGCAGAGTATGACCGGAAGCATGAAGACTTCCGCCTTGAGAATGCTGGTGAACTTCGTGCCCGTCAGCTCGACCTCGCGGAACCTCTGAGCGGCCCATCCCAGGTCGTACATGGGGATCGGCGCAAACCAGATATCGGCCCGCTGGTAGCCGCTCTTGATGACCGCGGCCTCCTTCACATACGGGAAGTGCACCGGATGGCCGGTGAGACCGATCATTCGCGCGGAGATGTATGACATCAGCGGCGAGTAGAAGAGGCCGAAGCCGACCAGGATCAGCAGCGGGAACGCCGGCACGAGCTTGTGGGCGAGCACGATATAGCAGAGAGACGCGAAGAGCCATGCTCCGGCCGCGAGTGCGATCGGGAAGTCGCCGCGTCCCGTCGGGATCGAGTAGGCGGCGGTGCGCCTCTCTCTCATCGCCCGCTGAGTCTTTCTGGCAGCAGAAACAACGCTCAGCACGCCGATGAGGGCGACCGCCACGCCGATGCCGATGCCGGCGCTCATCCAGAAGTCGATGCTGGTGGAGAGCTGGGTGTCGATCGTGCCCATGCCGGGACGCCACGTGGGCAGCAGGCCCTTGCTCTGGAGGATCGGGTTGGTGAAGATCTGACAGATGATGGACGTGACCACCTGCCCTGCCATGATCTGGAACGGAAGCACGAACCCGATCAGCACGTTCCCCAGGTCGCCGCTGATGCCTGTCAGCGCCGCGGGTAGTATGGTCTCCGTGTTGCGTGTGAAATCTATGAACGGGATCGGTATCAGCATCAGCGGCTTGCTGAGCACGACACCGGTAAAGATCGGGACCGCGAGATAGAAGAAGCCGAAGATCAGGCCGACCATCGTGCCGATGGAGAAGACCTGCCATCTCCACGACTCCTCCTTTGCGCCCGCCTCGGCCAGCGCGGTGGCGCCGGATGCGGCGACGGGAGCCATCGGGAACGGCAGACGCTCGGTGTCTGAGGTGATGCGGAAAAGGACGTATCCCAGGCCGAGCCAGTTCAGGCGGCCAAGGATCTCGCCGATGACGAGCAGCATGATCGGCATCGCCCACGCCGGATCGAGGAACGTGCGATCGATGAGCGCCTGCGAGCCGGGAGCCGGGACGACCCATCTCGGTATCTCGTGGGCGATCTCCTGGGCCTGCGGCGACTGGACAAAGTACTGCTGCCAGATCAGGCCGCCGAAGGAGCCGCCGGAGATGCCTCTGTCTGCGAGACTGAGGTGAGCCAACGCACCCGCCACGTAGTAGAGGATGTAGATCTCCTGCCGCTTCAAGGGCACGAACGACCGGCGCGCCACCTCGGCGAAGAGCACGATCGTCACCCACTGGGCGGCCGGGCCGAGATCCTGGCCCGCGACCAGACCGAGGTAGAGCGATCCGGGCAGCATGAAGAGAGCAATGAAGATCGCGCCGAAGACGGTCTTCATGGTGAAGCCTTCTTCGAACTTCATCGGTTCGCCGGTATCGGTCGTCTCCTCTATGCGTTCTCTGACGTTTTCAATGGCGCTTGTGTCGGTTGCCAAAGTTGCGTCTTCCTTCCTATCCCGCCGGGCCGGGCTCGACGGCCGCAATGGCGCCGGCCGCAGATGTCTCGGCCTGCGCGCCTGCCAGATACTTGTCGCGCTCATCTGCTCTCAACGTCCGCCAGATGAGGAACTGCTTTCTGAGCGTGTTGAGGAACCTGCGGTTCACGCGCTTCCAGTTCGATATATCGCCGCTCTCGCGGTTGATGGTCAGATGAACCTCGTAGACGTCCTCCATCGAGGTAGGGATCGTCTCCAGGGTGACGTCCTGGCTCACGCCAAGGTCAAACGGGGCGAGCCACGCCCGGCAGTGGACGCAGTGCGCCGCGCCGTTCTCGCAGCCTCGGAGCGAGGTCCGGACGTTCTGCGTGACGAAGTCGCCCACCGAGTACTCCTCGTACGCCCCGAACCATTCCGAGATGAAACTCGTTACTCCCCTGGCCTGCTCGCCGGTGACCGCGAACGGGAGCATGATCTTCCACGTGTCGCCCACGGGCTCCGGAACCTTCCAACTCCGCTCGATGGCGGGGGTCGCTACCTCGGACGCTTTCCGCGCCGGGTAGATCGTCGAAAGCAGCACGACCGCGACGACGATCAGCGTCGAGAGGACCGCGGAGAGCGAACTGAAGTTGAGGTAGAGCCCCTCGAGGAGGTCGAAGGTGTAGATCATCTTCGATGCTACCTGGCCGATCAGGTATCCGGCGACAGCGCCGAGGATCGCGTAGACCAGCGCCTCCGCGATGAACAGCATGGCGATGTGGTTCGGCGCAAGCCCGAGCGAGCTGAAGATGTGGATCTCCTTGACACGCTCATAGACCGAGCCGAGCATCGTGTTCAGAACGATGAGAGCCGCGATCAGGATCGGGACGAAGACCGCGCCGAAGCCCTTGCCGGACTTGGTGGCGATCGAACTGTAGCGGTAGGTCTTCTCCCCCAGGCCCGCGTAGAGGTTGAGGCCGAGACGAGGCATCAGCTTGTCGAGCACCGTCTGGACTTCCTTCGGCGTAACGAAGTCGATGGCGATCGAGCGGATCTCGCCGCCGAGGTTGATCAGCGTCTGATACGGCACGAAGAACGTGGTGTCCGGCTCGAGGTGCGTGTACTCGCGGAAGCCCGCCTCACCCATCGACTTGCCCTGCGACGAGAGCTTGTTCATCAGAATGAAGTCGACCGGCGTGAGCGTCTCGTTGTCGAGGTCGGTGATCTCCTTGACCTTGGCGTTGTCCACGATGCCGATGACCGTGTACTCGACGCCGCTGAAGGTCAGCTTGGCCTTGCCGACGTCCTCGGGCGTGATCTCCAGGGCGGTTGCGATCGCGCCGGGGATGACCGTGGCGTATGTGTCGTGCTCGTTGAACCAGCGTCCGGCGGTCAGGGCCTTGTCGATGCCGGTAACCTGTTTCTCCTCCGGAGTCAGGCCGACGGCGCCCTTTGCGTCATAGGTCTTGTCGTTGCGCTTCAGGGTCAGGAACGTCTGCTCGCCGAGATACGCGCCGAAGAACCACGCTCTGGGAGCGACCGCTCGCGTCTCGCCGAACTCATCCTTCAGCAGGCGGACGGCGGGCTCCTGAAGAGGCTCCCACATCGCGGTCCGGAGCATCAGGCCGTTGTAGGCTGGCTTACCGGGAGCGGGCACCTTGTTGAAGCGCATCGTCTGCACGATCGAGGTGAACGACAGGACGGTGAACGTCAGCAGCACGAGCGTGATGCACGTGAGGACGGTCCTAGCCTTCCTGCGCCTCATGTTCGATACCCCGAGCGAGAACGCCGCCGCCGCGATGCTCATGCGTCCGATATCTACCTTGTGGACGCCGCTCATGCTGCGGTTGAGAGCCTTGAGCTGCTCCTCGAACTTGTTGGTGACGAGGACCGTGACCAGCACGCTGAGCGCAAGCATGACGAAGGCGATGAAGACGATCGCCGGGTTCATCGTGATGTCGAACGCCGGGTGGAAGAACTTGAAGAGCAGGAAGATCACGATGAAGATGCCGAGAACCCCGAGGATCTGGCGCGTCAGGTTCGGGAAATTGAAGAAGAGCCGCTCGCAGAAGAACGCGAACGGAAGGAGCAGCGCCAGATAGAAGAGCACGCCGTTGACGACGTCCTTCGCGGTCTTCTGGACATCGGGATATGCTCTCGCCTCGTAACCCCACGCGGCTCTCGCATGCGAATCGAAGGTGGAATACTGCTTTGCCGCCAGGTCGCGCTCGGCGGCCTTGATCTCCTGTCCCGCCAGAGCGTGGAGCTCGTCGATGCCCTCGTTGATGATGCGGTACTTGCGCAGGCGGCTGATGCGGAACTCATCGAGGCCCCACATGTCCTTGGCGACTTTGAGCGACGTGTTGGTGATCGCTTTTCCGTTGCCGACTAGGTAGCCGTTCCCCTCCGGCACTTCCTTCGTGGAGTTGATGAGCACGAGCCTGACCGCCGCCGGTCCCGCGGCCATGACGATCTTCAGCCGCGTCTCCGGCATGGTGAATATGACCGCCACATCCTCGACGTGGGAGACCTGCCACTCCGGCACGGCCAGCGAGTAGCCGTACATCCTCGGCCGGGCGTTGCTGTCGCCCTCGTAGATGTCGATCAGCGGGAGCGTGCGGAGCGCCTGTGGGTCGATGAGGTCGAAAACGGATGTCGCCTTGCACTTGAAGACGACGATCGGGATGTCCTTGATCCCCGAGGCCACGGTGACTTCGGTCGGGTAGTAGTCCGCGCCGAAGATGCCCATGTCCGGCGAGTAGACGATCTCGCCGTCGTTGGGGTCGAGCTTGTACGCGGCCACACTGGTCTTGCGCGCCGGGCCCTGATATGCCGTGAGAGGCGCGGCGCCCGGGAACGAGAACCTCGCGTTCTTGTCCACCATGCCGATCATGTTGCCGCGGACACCCATCAGCGTCTTGTTGAGCGCCGTGTGCCTCACGACGACGATCGCCTCCGTGACCGGGTCGTTCGGGATGAAGCCTTCCTTCAGGTTGAGGATCAGCGTCTGGCCGGTGAGCCGCGCGAAGCCTCCCTGGAGGGTCATGCGCGAGAAGACCGAGGGCTCGGTGATCGGGAACTTCGTGGGAGCCGTCACTTCCGGCGCGTTGGGATCGTTCAGAATGTGGTTGAAGAGGCAGGCGAGGAGTCTGGTCTGCTGGGCGAGGTTTGCGAAGTTGACCTTGTCCGCCGTGTCGAACGGAGTGTCAACGAGCGCGCGCGAGTCGTCCGTGCTGATGAACGAGACGCCCCTCGCGCCGGCGAGAGTCCATGCCTCCGCGTCGCATGCGATCTTGCCCGGGATGAAATTCCGCCAGTTCTTGCCGGCCACCGGGTTGACGCCGTCCGCGAATGCCTTCCCCGGATCGAAACCGAGGACCGCTCCGACCTTCTCGGCGTTCTCGCGGCAGACCCTGGCTATATCGGAAAACTTGTTCTGGATGTCCTCGCGGTAGTCGTAGAAGTAGCCTTTGTAGAAGATGCCGACGCCTTTGGTCTGGCTCGAGAGGTCGAGGCCCGCCATGAGGTAGATGGTCGGCGGCTTGCGGACGGTGCGGTTCTTCCCGCCCGGGATCAGCCGGCTGAACCACGCGCCGATCTTCGCGCCGACGCCCGGCTTCTGGAGCTCGGGAAGGTGGCGCTCCAGGTACTCGCGCATCCCCTGCAGGCTCTGGAAGTGGCCGCTCGTTGCGATGAACCAGACCGTGCGCTTCGGCGGATGCTTCTTGAAGACCCGCGCGAGCTCGAGCATCGACGAGATGCCGCACGCGCTCTCCGCGCCGGGAGCAAGTCCGGGGACGACGGAGGTCGAGTCGTAGTAGGCCTGGATGACGATTATCTGGTCGCGCAGCTTCGGATCGCTGCCGGGGATGATGCCCGTGATGTTGCTGGTCGGGAGGCGCTGCCACTTCATGTCGCAGGTCAGCTTGACGTTCGGCATGCCTTTCGCGCAGAGAGCCTGCAGGCTTGCGGCGTCGGCCTTCGATATCCAGAAGCGCGGGATGGAGATCGGGATGGAGATGAACTTCGCTTCGGCCTCGCCGCGCATCGTCGTGTCGGGCTCGATGAAGACGACGGCCTTCGCACCGAGCCTCGGGGCGTTCAGCCATTCCGAGCCGGAGTTGAAATCCATCATGACGATGCTGCCGTCCACCGTGTAGCCGTCGAACTCCGAGAGCTTGCCCGACCCGGCGTACATCATCGGGCCTTCCATGCCGTTCTTCGGAAGCTGAGAGGTGCGCACGAGGTTCGGCCACATCGGATGGATGCGGAACGACTTCCCGTTGACGCTGAGCGCCGCCCCGCCGTCCACGGGGACGGTGGCGAAGAACGGCTCCCGCCTGATCTGCTCGAGGCCGAGCTTCTGGAACTGCGCGTGGATGTAGTCGCCCGCGGATTCGCATCCGGGATAGCCCGCGATGCGGGAGCCCTTGGAGGCAAACAGCTCGACCGTATGGGCGAGGTTCGCGGTATCTACATCCGCGGCGAGGGATTCATAGACTCTGGAAAGCTTAGGATCGATCTTCGCCTTCGGAGCCGCGACGCACGCGGTCGCCGTAAGCAGACAGATCAGGAAAACGAGTGTGGTAACCCTACGGTTGGTCATTACGCTTTACTCTCTAGCTACTGGTGTACGACATGGCCGGAGCATGGCACAGATTATAGCATAGGGTAGTCCGAAAAGCAATACATCAGCTTGATACTCCCAGGCCTCACGACGGGCAAGCGATCTGCAGGGGGGAATGACCGCATTCGTGGTCGAGGATAGTATATCAGGCGACGACCGGGACTGGCAAGGGGGGAACGGCGAATGGATGCCGGGAGAGTGCGTCCCCGTCGGCTCCGGTGGATTGGATGTCCGCTCATCCTGGGTAACAGAAGAGTATTATGAACGCAACTCAGGAACTACGCGATGAACACGAGGGGATCAAGGTCGCGCTCCTCACTCTCGGCCGCATGTCCTCCAACCTCGACTCCGGACAGGCGGTGGACGTCGATGATCTCGAAGCGGTGGTCGATTTCCTGCGCACCTTCGCCGACCGATGCCATCACGGCAAGGAGGAAGACCTGCTATTCCCCGCGCTGGAACGGGCCGGCATCCCGAAGGAGGGCGGCCCGATCGGTGTGATGCTGACCGAGCACGCGCACGGACGCGAGCAGATCCGCGCGATGGCCGATGCGATCCCGAGGCTCCGCGAGGGCGACCTCGATGCGAGGCGGGACTTCGCAAGCGCCGCCCGCGAGTACGTTCGCCTGCTCAGCGACCACATCGAGAAGGAGAACAACGTCCTCTTCCCGATGGCCGACCGCCACATCCCGCAAGAGGAGCAGGCCGAGCTGTCGGAGGGTTTCGAGCGGATCGAGCAGGAGCGGATCGGGCCCGGAGTCCACGAGCGGTATCACGAACTCCTCGACCGGCTGAGCAACAAGTACCTCCGCGCGGCATGACTCCTTGGAGTGCGACGGCTCGACGTCGCTTTGGATTCGGGCGGCCTGACGCCCATCCACCCCCGGCGTGTCGAGCCACGCCTCCGAAAGCGGTGTCAAGCCACCGCACTCCATGCGAGGCGCAGGTATTTTTACCAGTCTTGCATTTTCCGGTACCCAATTGCCTGGTTAGGGTTGTATAATACAAGCAGGCGCTGACTATGCCCCCACGAAGTAGATGCCGCGTAGAGGGCACATCTATCCTTTTCCTTTGGAGGAGAAAGGAGATGAAAGGCGTAGCAAGACCGGCAGTTGTGGTAGTTGCAGTACTCGTGCTTGCCGTATCCACCCAGGCATCGGTGGACCACTGGAGAGTCACCATCAAAGCCGATGACGGCGCGGGCCAACTCGCCGGTGTGGCATTGCAGGTCGGCGTGTCTACTTCTGCGACGGACGGCCCGGATCTGAACTTGGCCCCGGTGATCGACCATGAGGCAGCCTATGCTCCCGACGTCACCAACACCTCGCGCTGGGTGATCTCCGACATGGGTGACGGCCGGACCTACGAGAGAGATATCAGGTCCCCCAAGTCTCCCTACGACTATCCCAATGGCCGGAAGGTCTGGAACCTGAGAGTCGCAGCCCTGCCCAACGCGTCCAACGACCCGATCCGCCTGCTCTTCCGGACGACCAGCGCGATTCCGACCTCGGTCGATCAACTCGGCAGGCCCGTCGTCTGGGAACTGGAGATGATCAACAACCTGGGCATGGCAGGCGCGCCGGCCAACGGCACGATCTGGCGCATCCCGATCCCTGCCGACGTGCCCAGCGCTACAGTCTTCTGGGCGATGGACACCGCCGCGGACGTCAACGGCGTAGTGTGGGGCAACCTGCCGATCGTCAAGCTGACCACGCCGACCGATGCGTCGATGCTGTCGCAGGGCTACCGGATGCAATTCCGCGTGAGCGCGGTCCCCGAGCCGAGCAGCCTCCTCGCCCTCGGAGCCGGACTCATGAGCCTGGCGGGCATCATCCGACGCCGAGCGTAAGCATTCATCCATCCAAGCAATACATACGTTGGGGACAGGCCGAGGCCTGTCCCCTCTTTTGTCTCAATGTCCCTTCGGACGCTTCGTGACTCCGTCGCCGTGACTTCGGTCGCCCGACAGCCCGGGTGCGGAGTCCATCCGCGTAGACCGACGCATAGAAAGGGATGGAGCGCATCCGCGCCCCACCCCTCCGTGATCCGCGTGCATCGGCGGTCGGTTTCCCGCTCCGCCCTGCGCGCTCCGAGTTCGACGCTCGGAGCTATGCCGCGATGGAACCCCGAGCAGCGATCGTCTCTTCCGCCGACTGGCCGCCGAGGTCCGACGCCTTCGCGCCTCGGTACTGCACGAAGTACGTATAGTCCGCCGCCGGGCCGGTGATAAGATCCACGTAAGGCGACGCCGACGAGAAGGCGATCATGCGGAACTCCTCCTCGCCCGCCTTCTTGCGATAGATGTTGCAGCCCCTCACTCCCGCGGGCTTGCCGTTCATCATCTCGTTGAGCGGGCTGGTGCCGAAGTGGACGATCACCTTGCCCTGCTCGGCCTCGAGGTAGATGCCGGGCGTCTCGGCGACGGAGGACGCCGCGACGACGGTCCGACCGCCGCCCTTGAGAGGCAGACCGAGCGCCTCACGGAGTTCGTTGGTCATCGACCGCTTGTTGGTGATCTCGTTGACGAGCATACGCAGGTAGGCCTCAGTGAGGTCGCGCGCATCGTTTTTGGCGACGGTTGCGGATCTCGCCTCGGCCTGCTTGGCGATGTGAGCCGTGAGCGCGTTGTCGAACACATTGCTCGCATTCTGCAGCAGCATGGTGTCCTCTACCGTCAGACCGAGGTCCGCGAGATGCGCCTGCAGGACGTTCAGGAAATTGGCCAACCATGCCTGAAACTCTGAATCGTTGGACGGAATATACCCCGCCATGTGTGTATGCCCCTTTCACAGTGGATTTGCAGCGTACCGGCTCGGTATGGTACGCGCGCATTGCCGGTCCCCTGGAGCGAGAGTATGAGGGCGTTCTGCGTCCGAAAAAGACTTCTTTTCGTCAGGAATTTTCTTTTTTGCTCTCGCCGAAATCTTCCCGAAGCCTTTCGGGCTCTTCCCTCAAGCTTTCAAGCTCTTCCCGAAAGCTTGAGAGAACTTCTCTACTCGCTTCGGGCTCCGCCCGAAAGCTTGAGGGAACTTCTTGAAAGCTTGAGAGATCTTCCCGAAAGCTTGAGAGATCTTCTCTACTCGCTTCGGGCGCTTTCCCCAGGCTGTCGGGTTCGATCCGGAAACAGGCTCCGATGAACCGGCGGCTTGCTGGTGATATTACCAGTCAAGGTCGACATCACTATTATCTGTAGCTAGTTTTCGCCTCTTTAGGGTGTCTGGAGGATTTTTCTTTCCTAGGCATATGGCTTGGTGTTGGGATTGGCCTATGCAAAGCTGGTTGAGGCAAGAACGGAAGGCCGAATATGGCATGTAGGCAGATGCCATGGTGCAGGTTGTGCAGGAACAGTTGATAAGCATGCCAAACATTAAGATGATCGCTCTACGCAAATCTGCCATGTCACCGAGGAGGCCTACCGATGGTACAGATCGCGGGGTATGAACTGGGGAAACTGCTTGGCAAGGGCAATTTTGGAGAGACTTACGAGGCAACCAAGAACGGGCAGCGTGTCGCGCTGAAACTGATCAAAGAAGAGGCCGTACAGCATGGCTTTGACGCGCACAGGTTCCAGCGCGAAGTACGAGCCCTGCAGAAGGCTGCTGGACCAAACGTGGTTGAGATCATCGATGCAGGAACCGACGTGCTGGGAAACGAAACACGGTACTACGTGGCGCTAGAGTACCTGGAAGGCCAAGACCTAGCTTTTGCGTTCAAGCGAGCCCGTTACCGGCTGGATGAAGGCCAGGTGAAAGATATAGTCACAGGCATCATCGCTGGACTGAAGACAGTGCACGCACAGCATATCATTCATCGTGACCTCAAACCAGCGAACGTGTTCCTGACCACGAACGGTACTGTGAAGCTTCTCGATTTCGGACTGGTCAGAATGCTGGATTACACAACTCTGACAGTTGTCCCCGGTCAGATAATGGGTACGCCGCTCTATATAGCCCCAGAGATACTCCGTGGGGAGGACATAGACTGGCGAACTGATTTCTACTCCCTCGGTGTCCTCATCTACCATCTGGTGACGCATGGCAAGTATCCGTTTACTGCACTGACGCCGCTTGAGCTGTATGCAAAGGTTGTCAACGACGCCCCCGAAAGGCCCATGAAACACGAAGACACTCTGTCGTCCGAGTTCGAGGACCTGATACTTGTTTTGCTGTCCAAACAACCCTATGAACGCACCTTCAACCATGACGAGCTGATCGCCGCTGTGCGGTCGACGCCGGTGTATGTGTCCACAGATGCCCAAGTCGCAGTTGCACCACCCCGGATACCGTATGCGAAAACATGCTATTTCCGTGTCCTGCACACGGAGCGGACCGATATAGAGCGATTTGCCAGCGCTGGGGGTGTGATCGACGGACTGGAGATGCCCGCCAACTACCTGCCCAGGTACGAACGATCGCTGGAAGCGTACGCGCGCCTCGGAATCCAGTACATGTTCGATCCTGTTACGTATCGACTTGCTTACTCGTCTTTCGCCCAGACCGAAGGTGTCGTGAATCTGCCCTATGTCTTAGATAAGGATAGTATCCTTACGGTACAGGACCTGCAGTCCTTGCAGGCACTCCGTGAGTATACGAAGAAGTGCCTAGACTGGCAATTGCAGTGGAGATGCTCACGGTTGGTATCGCCGTTTCACTTCTGCCGTGACCTAGGTAGCCCCTGGATAGATATCGATCTGAAGCTGATCGAGGAGTCAGTAGCATACACAAGGAGATTGGGCTCCAACCTACCCGTATACGCAGGGCTGTGCATCAGCATAGAGCCCTATACAGTGAAAGATAATCGCATGGCCCTGCTGAACAGGTATTCGAGGACACGCGCTGATGGGTATATGTTCTATGTGGACAGCGTGAACGAAAGAACCACCAACCCTCTGCAGCTTCGCGCTCTTCTCGATCTTCTGCAGTTGTTCCAGCGCTTGGGCAAGCCAGTTGTGGCATGCCGAGTTGGCACGCTTGGACTGGGTCTCCTGGCGGCTGGCGTAGATGGGATAACCAATGGACTTGCTTCTCTCTCAGGGTTCTCCGAGAATGATCTGCTAGCCAACCGCTCCGTTGGCTACGACATGGAGAAAAAGTACTACGTGCCAAAGATGATGCTGACACTGCCTATCTCGCTGGCAGAGGATATCCTCTCCGATCCAAAGAACGATACGCTGAGATGCACCTGCCCATTCTGCCGCGGCGCGTCCCGCAACCTCGGTAGCACGGCCAAGGCGCATTTTCTGTTCCAGCGCACACTGGAGATCGCTGATCTAAATGGTCAGGACCAGCAGTCGGACAGACTCACATGGTTCTGTCAACGCGTTAACAATGCTATCCGGCTCTGCGATGAGATCCGAAGCCAACAGAAGTTCAACCTCAAGACGAGTCACTACTCGCATTTGAAGATCTGGGCGGATGTTTTCGGCTGTAAGTAGGGGTGCTATTCGTGACAGGAACATCGGAGTCTCAGATGATTGGTCCTATCCGCTCCCTGATGCGTGAGAGGATGGGACTGCACATACAGGCACAGGAGTACCAATCTGGTTACGGCATCGCTGATCTGGTCGGAGCCGAGATGTCTCACGAGAGATGTCAGTCTCGTGAGCATATAGGACTCACCGAGCCACTAGATCCTGCATTGTTGGCAGTTCTGCACGTGCTCCGCACCAATACGCGAACTTCTCTGGCACGCCTACTGGGGCAATGCCCCGTGGCTGAGAGCAGTCTGCGGAACCGCATACTTCCCAGACTCTCGGCACTCGGCCTGATCAGGCGATACCCAGATGGCTATGTCGAACTACTGGTAAGCATACCTATGCCTACCCGTCGCATAGTTGCGATTGAAGCAAAACAGACGCGATGGCGTCAGGCCATTCTGCAGGCCAGACGCTATACCTTTTTCGCCAACCAATCGTACATCGCAGTATGGAATGGAACCGCGCAACTGGTTGATCGTTCGATGCTCTACCGACATAGGCTCGGCCTGATAGGGGTTGATCTTGATGGCGCACAGGTCATTACCGAGGCACCAGATATCAAGCCAAGAAGCGTCCATATGAACTGGCGGTGTGCTGAGTTCCTGTACGGCAGGTTGCTAGACGCAACGAATGCTGATCAGTCTCATATTTCGGGCACCATAGTGCGGAACGACACGGCACTACGTCTCGGGGTATGCGCAGTCTGATGGCCGCCATCCAAGACGCTCGCCTTTCATCGGAAGGAACCCTGGCAGACACACAGGATCGTCCGCCCGGCGCGCCCGTTCCTCATTCCTCCGCAAACCCACCGCTCAGAACCGGCGGATGGACTCGGCGACCTCGGTGGTGATGAGCGCATCCTTGATGTTCCCCGAGCGGAGGGCGCTGACGAGGATCGGGAAGACGTCGGAGGCCGCGTCGAGGGTGCGGTCTATGTCCGCTTCCTTGTGCGAGTAGTTGATGAAGTTCAGCCCGCCGCGCCGGAGCAGGACACCCCTCTTCGCCATCTCCTGGAGCAGCAGCGTCATCAGATCCTGGTTCGTCTCGGCCTCGTAGCCGAACGAGAACGAACTCATCACCGGCCAGCCGCGGAACTCCAGCTTCAGATCGACATCCCCGGCGAGGTTGTTCAGCCCCTTCATCAGCCGCTCGCCCATCGCCCAAAGGTGCGCGACGACACCCTGGGTCCGATACTCCCTCAGGCACGCGACGACCGCCGCCAGTGAGAGCGCATCGCCGCCGTAGGTCGAGGAGATGACCAACTCGCCCGCACACTTCATGATCTCCCGCTTGCCCGCGACCGCCGCGATGGGCAGGCCGTTCGATATCCCCTTCGCAAAGACGGCGATGTCCGGGATGACGCCGAAGCGCTCCTGCGCGCCGCCGAGCGACACCCGGAAGCCGGAGACGATCTCGTCGTAGATCAGCGGGACCCGGTGCTTGTCGGCAAGCTCCCTCGCCCACTTCAGGAACTCGCCCGAGTCGGTGGTCGCGTAGGAGACCGGCTCCAGGATGATACCCGCGACCTCGCCCTTGTTGCGCTCCAGGACCGCTTCGAGGCAGTTGTCGCCCTCGAACGCGCCGAACGCGAAGGTGGCGATGGAGTCCTTGTAGACCTTCGGCACGCCCCGGTCGGCGGGCGCGTTGTTCGCGGCTGCCCAGGTGTCGAGCCAGCCGTGGTATCCCTGGCTGACGATGAGGTCCTTGCCGGTGAACCCGCGCGCGATGCGGGCGGCGGCGGCGGTCGCCTCGGCGCCGGTCTTGAGGAACCTGACCATCTCGGCGCACGGGACGATATCGATGATCGCGCGGGCGGCCTCTACTTCGAGCGGGCTGAGCATCGGGTAGATCGAGCCCTTCGCAAGCTGCTCGCGGACGGCCTCATCGACGGCGGGATAGCAATACCCGAGGGTGATCGGCCCGAGAGCGTTCACGAAGTCGATGTACTCGTTGCCGTCCAGGTCCCACACGCGGCATCCCTCGGCGCGGTCGATGTAGACGGGCATCGCGCCGAGTGCGAAGGACGTCGCGCGCTTGCTCATAGTCTGGCTCCCGCCGGGAATGATCTCGATGGCCTCGCGGTAAAGCTGCATTGACTTGGTCAGGTTCAGGTTGTCCATGGTTTGTCCTCACTTCCCCAGGGCAGGGCTATGTTATTGTGTAGGAGGGATTTTGCGATCCTCTAGGATCGCTAATCCCGACGGTCGCAGACCATCCCGTCTGTAGGAGGGATTTTGCGTCGGTGAATGCCTGTCCTGAGCCTGTCGAAGGGACGACGCTAATCCCGACGTCGCAGACACAGCGGCGGTCGGAGTCAGCGGACACAGACCGTCCGCAAGACTCCTCCTACGCTATGCTCGGGGTTACCGGGCACAGGCCGCCCGGAAAGCCCCTCCTACACGGTATGCAACTCCTCACATCCCTTGCTGTGGATGTCATTTCGCCGTCACACGATAGAGCTGGTAACTGAGGCCGCGCTCGCCGGACTCATCGCGGACCGCCAGGAACTCGAGCGTTCCATCGGGCAGGAAATGCTTCTTCAGAAGCGTCATGAACCGCCCGCTCTCAGCGTCTCCGAATACCACGACCTTGTTGTTCATGTCATCGGCCTGCTTGTCCCGTGAGAACGCCGGATGCTTGCCGTCCGCGCTGACGACGGGGTGATAGATGCCCGGACGCTCCTCCGCGCCGACGACCGTGACGGTATCGCCGGTATCCGACGATGCCTGATACACGAGCTTGCCGTCCGACGTGAACGCGATGCTCTCCTCGTAGACGTTGAAGTACGTCTTACCCTTTACCCCATCGCAGACTACGACCGAATGGTCGTTCTCGCGGGCGTGGTAGGCATAGTGCGCGCCGTCCGGGCTGTAGACGGGGACATCGCTGACATCGTCGAACGCCGGGGACTCGACGCCGTCCACAACCATGAAGCGCTTCTCCCCGCGAGTGGCGCGGTAGACGAGCTTGCCCGCGGGGGTGAAGGTGGCGTAGACTCTGCCGCCGAACCCGCCGATCTCATCGTACTTCGGCCCGGCCTCGCCGTCGAGCACGACGAAGTACTTCTCCCCATCGGCCGATGCGGTGTAGGTGAGATGCTTGCCGTCCGGGCTGAACATGATGCTCGCGTCTTCGATCACCCGGTACCTGGCAATCTCCTTGCCGTCCACCACCAGCATTTGGATGGGGTCGCTGTTGGCATCATAGTTCGTACCCACATACGCCATGCGCTTGCCGTCCGGGCTGAAGACGAGCGCGGCCTCCACGCCGTCATACTTCGGCCCCGGCTTGCCGTCGAGCACCACGAACTCCTTTTCGTTCTTCCTGGCGGTGTAGGCGACTCTGCTCCCGTCGGGGCTGAACTCGATCGAGCCCACGTGCTCGTATATCGGACCCGGCTTGCCGTCGATGATCGCGAAGTACTGATTGCGCCCGTTCGACGCGATGTAGGCGGTGCGACCGTTGGAGGCGAACCTGACGGGGCAGTAGGTGTCGTCAACCTTGCGGAACGGGGTGTCGGATACGACATAGGGCAGGTGCATGGCGATCTCCGCGTACGGCGGGCTCTCCTTGCCGTCGATGACCAGGATCGACTTGTTGTCCCGGAAGGCGACGTAGGCGACGCGCTTGCCGTCCATCGAGAAGTAGGCTTCCCGGAGGCTGTCGTAGGTCGCGCCCTCCTGCCCATCGACGACCATCATCCACTTCGAGCCCTTCCTCGCGGTGTACGCGAGCCTGCGGCCGTCGGGACTGAAGCGAAACTCCCGGGCGCTGTAGGCTCCTCTCGTGGCGTGGCGAATCTGATCGTAGGCCGGGCCCTTCCTGCCGTCGAGCCAAGCGCAGACCTTGCCGTCTTTCGTGGGAACGACGGCGGCGATGTGGAAGCCCTGCCTATCGGTGATGCAGGAGAGAGCCTCGATCGCAAAGCCCATGGCCTCCATCTCGGCAATCTGTGGCGCCATGAACTTAAGATCGTCCTCGGAGTTGATGTTGGCCGGCGGCATGGGGCCGAGCTTCGTCTCCTGGAAAGTCACGGCGGACACCGGCCCGACCGCCGCCGTCAGGACCGCGAGCAGCACAAGGATGCGGCTGATGGTCATAGTCACACTCGCGCTCCACCGATCTCTTCCTGCCTCGAGACGAACATGCGCCAACTCCGAACACCTCCGGTCTTTTCCTCTATCATACAGGCGAACCGGGGAACGGTCAATCCGAGCACGACCACGGTGGAGGGTGGAGTAGATGCAAGGCGGGGCGGGAATCCGATTCCCGCCCCGAGTACTCGGTCGCCGTTCGGAGGCGCGCCCCTACAACATGGAGTCGGCGATGGTCTGGAAGAACTGCCGGACGTACTCGGCGTACTTCGGGCCGGCGGTCTTGCGCACCTGGACAACGACCAGGTTGTGATCGAGGTCGGCGCGCAGGATGCAACTCGACGCCGAGCCGTGGCCGATGACCCTCGGGCCGAAGATCAGGTCCTTGGAACCGGCGCGCTCCTCGCGGAACCAGGTGAGACCGATGCCCCAGTCGACCTTGACGCCGGGATAGTACTTGCTCAGATCGGTCGGAAGGAGCTTCTCGAAGGTCTCCTCCGAGATGAACTGCTTGTCGCCGTAGCTCCCGTGGTTCACAAGCCATTGGCCCAGGATACCAAGTTCGCGGGAGGTCAGGTTCGCACCGTAAGCGAGGTCGTCGAGCGGGACGTCGTTGATCCCGAGCGGGCGGAAGAGGCCCTCGTGGATGAGACGGACGATGCTCATGCCGGTCATGTACTCCATCGCCTTGCCCGCGAGGTCGTAGCCCATACCGTTGTACATATGCATGCGGCCCGGATGGAGTGCATCTAGGCCGTTGAGTATGACGTTGTCCAACCAGGGATTGTGGATGCCGCCCCACTCGCCGTGTCCCTCGACGCCGCTCGTGTGGGTAAGGAGGTGGCGGTAGGTCAGCGCCTTCTCGCCCTTCGTCGGGAAGCCAGGGACGACGCGGCCGATCGGGTCGTCGAGCCCGCAATACCCCTGGTCGAGGAACCGGCTGAAGAGCATCCCGCTGACGGCCTTGGTGATCGACATCACGTCGGTGCGGTAGTCGAGGCCCACCGGCCCGAACGCCTCGTGCGTGACGATGACCCCGTTTCGCGCGACGAGGATGGTAAACGGCTCGCCGGAGTCCTCCGCCCACTTCCTGCAGACGGCGTCGATCTTCTCCTTGGCGTCAGGCTTCATCCCGGCCTCGGATAGCGTGCCCTCGCGCAGGACGGGAACCGGCTTGTCGAGCGTCTTCGGCGGGGCGAGCGGCTTGACCTTGTCCGTCAGGCCGAGCAACTTCAGCTTGAGGGCGAGCTGATAGTCGTCGGCGATGACCTCGGCGGACTCGGTGACGGTCGCCGGAGCGCCGGTGGCTTTCGCCTCGAAGAGAGCCGCCACGAGCTTGGCGCCGCTCTCGGTCTCGATGATGGCATCGCGCAGGATACGAGTCGCGTCGCTCGATGCTCGATGCTCGATCTCGGCCCAGGCCTTCTCATCGAACGGCTTGCCGGGGTACGGCATCGTTACCTTCGCCATGCCGTCGAGGCCGACGCCTTCCGGAGGATCGCAATAGGTAGTCACGGCCCGACGGATCGGGGTTCCGTCCTTCATCTTGCCTTCGATGTAGACCATATACCGGCCGGGCTTCTCGGGCGCCTTGACCTCGTTGAGTGACGAGTTGAACCAACGGACGGTGAGCGGGATGTCGCCCTGGAGTTCATTCACTCGACCGGGGTTACGCCACTGGAAGACCGGCGGCCCCATCCATCCGTTCCAGAACACGTAGCCTCTCCACGGTCCGACGGTATCGATCTCCTCGCGGAGGAACGCTCGGGCGTTCTCGGCTGCCTGCATCTCGGCGAGGATGTCATCGGCCTCCTTGCCCGCGTATGCCTCCATGATCAGGGCCCATCCGCCGATGCCGTTCTCGACTTTGCAGAGGACGGTATTCGCGCCCTTGCGGAGCCTGGCGTTGAACCGGTCCTGGCGGGCGACCGCGGCTCGGGCGACCAGGTTGTCGTGAACGAGCTTGCCGTTGACCCAGACCTTTACGCCGTCGTCGGAGCCGACGAGGAAAAGCGCCTCCTGGTCTCTGGGCGACTCGATCTCGCAGTAGGCGTAGGCGAGTTTGTGATCGGTCTCCTTGAAGTGAGCCGTGAAGTCGATGGCCGGACCGTCCGGGCGGATGGCCTTGGCCTCCGCTCGAATCGCCGAGCTCAACCCCGGACCGGATATGGTGACCGCGTCGTCCGGCTTGATGCGGGCCTTCGTCTCACCGCCGAGCGGCGCAAGGTAGTCGACGTCGAACGCGCCCCGGTCCTTCGCTCCTTCCGAGCGCTCCGGGTTCGGGAACGGCCCGAGGATCACCCAGTCGCCGGCCCGATGCAGCTTGGTGGTATCGGACGCGCCGACGACCGCCGACGCGAGGCACAGCATTGCCAGCAAACACAGCGCAATCTTGGCTTCCATCTACTTCCACTCCTCCTCAAGGATCGCACAGATCAATCGGTCGCGCCACTCACCCTTGCACATGACCAGCTTGCGCAGCGCTCTTCCTTCCGCATACCGCACTTCTTAAGGACGCGCGCCCTATGCCGTCGATGAACTCGCCGGTATCTCTGATAACCATGCCCAGGATGGCATGCTTACGAGGCTCTTCCAGCCGAAGCGCCTGCAGATCGCGCACGTAATCCTTCGACTGCTGCTCGGTGTTTGGCCCCCAGATTAGGAATCGGTCCACGGCAGGCTCCCTGGCATACGCGTGGACCGATTCCCAATCGTCTTCTTCGATCTCGCGAAGTATCAGCCGCTCTGTCTCAATCCGAATGTCAGCCAACCGGGTGCGCCTCCGCCCCCCTACCCTAAGTTATCCAAGGACCGCCTGCAGCTCCTGCACGGCACAATCCTCTATCGCCGTCGCCCGGCGCGTCCAAGAGTCGGGAGCGGTCATCGCGGGAGTAGCCGTTAATGTGGCTGCTAGTCACGGCTCATCGTGCCCCTGCACTTGGGATATGTGCTGCATCCCCAGAACTGAGAGCCCGCGTTGCTCCCCTGGCGGGCGGTCCGCAGCGCCATCGGACTCCCGCACAGTGGGCAACTCGGGACAGCCGATGTTGGCGGTGTGTCTTTCCGCACGGCATCGATCATCGCTAGGAGCGCCGGCCGATCTAGCAACTCGATGCCGTTCTGCTTAGCGAACCTCCGGGCCTCTTGCGTGAAGTCACCGAACGTGACGAAGATCCCTCGATTGATCGTAGAGGTTCGTGCCCGGATAACGCCGTTCAGTTCCCGGATAAGCGTAACGCCTACTTTCCGTGAGCGCCAGTGCTTGCACTGAACTGCAACCTTCTCCCCGTTGCCGTGAAGAACGAGATCGACGCCTCCGTCCGCGCCGCCTCCACCCGTCTCCAGTACCGAGTAGCCCTGGCGTCGGAACGCGGCTGCGAGCAACATCTCGAATTCCCTCCAGGAGAGCGCGGCGATGGTGTCCGATCCGCGCTGGCGATCGAGCATCATGCTGCTTCCCAGTTTCCTGGCATTGATGACGAGACCAACGAGTAGCGTAGTAGCCGCAATATAGGGAGCGAATAGGCGCGACAATCCACCCAGAGCTTCCAATACCTGATTGGAGGCAAACAGGAATGGAAACAGGTAGGCAAGAACCAGGTACATTCCGCCGGCGACGATAGGACAGACCCACCAGGGCATCATCATGAAGAAATCCCGAAGCGCCGCGGCAAGATCATCAGAAGGGGATCGTCTTCTTCCCACTAGGTACCTCCTGCTGAGAGCAAGAGACATATGCCCCTACGACTTCGGCTTGATGCCGAGGGACTCGTTGATCAGCGCGCTGATGCTCGATGGGTGGCTGAAGGTACCGGTGCTCGCGGGCTTGTCGGCGCTCGGACGGCGCTTGACGATCGCTTCGTACGGCGGCTGAAGGTTCGGCATGCCGATCGCGCCGCCCTCCCTGAAGCGGGTGATCGCCCGAAGCGCGCCCTCGTAGATCATCTGCCGCGAACGGTCCGGTGAGAAGTGGACCGCGGCCTTGTTTCGAAGCCTGTACTCCTCGGCGGTGCACTCGTCGCCCTTGCCGGGAGTCGTGCCGTACTTGACTGCGACCGTCTCGATGCCTGGGAAGAGCGCCTCGGCCTCCTCGGTGAAGGCCAAGTCGCCGGAGCCGAAGATCGGCTTCACACCGAGTTCCATCGCGCAGAACGCCATCTGCCCGAACTCACCGACCGAGATGCCGTTGATCGCATAGTCCAGATAGCCGAAGTTCTGGGTGTGCGCCAGATGCGCGTGCTCGGTCCCGGCCTTCGCGTGCTGGCCTATCCAGGCGATGGCGTCGTAGGAGGAGTCGAGTTCCAGGGGGAAACCGACCGGCCAGCCGCGCATGAGCATGACGCGCGGATCGAGGATCGAGCCGTTGATCGCGCCGGGACCGTGTCCATCGGCGACCACGATCTCGGTCGCGCCGCCCTGGATGAAGCCCCGGACGGCGGCGTTGACCTCCAGTGTAAGAAGCTCCTTCGCCGCCTCGTAGTAGCGGCCGTCCCACATGCACCAGTTCTCGGAGTCGATGACTCCCGCAACTCCCTCCAGATCGGTCATGATGTATAGCTTCATAGCCGTGCCTCCTCAGCGCCGGATGCTGTCATTCCGGCCAGCCAGTTCGCGCGCTCGTGCGCCTTAGCAAGGAACTCCGGCGGCGACAACTCGTCGGCCGCCTTGCCGGGGACTACCTCCAGCGAGAAGCAGCCGGAGTAGGTCTCAGCGGGGAAGGCGTCCATCACCGCGCGCCAGTCGATGATCCCCTCCCCCGGCAGCCAGTGCCGGTCGAATGTGCCGTCGCAGTCCGAGAAGTGAGTCACCCTCAGTCTGTCGCCGAACTGACGAAGCAGCACGCCGGCATCCTCGGTGCAGAGCCGCTCGTGAGAGGAGTCGTAGCAGAACCCGAGATTCGGCGAGTCGATCTCCGAGAGAACGGCGCCGAAGCAGTCCATGCGACGGGTGTTCTCCAGGGCGATGACGATGCCTGCCTCCTCGGCGGCGCTTACGATGCTGATGATGCTCTCCATCCCCAGGCGGCTGATCTCGCCTCGATATGAGCCCCTCATCGCGTGCATCACCATGATCGGGATGCCGGAGTCGGCGCAGTCATGGACCCAGGCTACGTGCTGGGCGACCGCGCGCTCCCGATCAGAGGCGTCTTCACTCCAGAAGTGGTCGCACTCCTTGAACGCCACATGGACGAACTCGCAGTAGAGCCCATGATCGCGGACCATCTGCGGCATCTTGAGGCGTAATCCCCGGCGGTAATCGTCCTCCTCGTCGCCCCACCAGATGGAGGATGCTTCGAAGCCGGCATCCTTGATGAGGCCGAGCCGCCTGTCGAGCGGCAGGTCGTATCCGATATAGGAGAAGATGCCGAGGGGAAAGCTCATAGTGCTCGCATTGTAGGCGACGGGGCGGTCTTTGTCAACGCGTGGCTGAATCCGCGTAGGGGTTTCGTGATCCCTCAGGATCGCCAACCCCGAACGTCGGGATTAGCGGTGTCATTCACATCCCTCCTGCGGGCGGCTGCATGGTATAATGGACACTACCACACCCCAGAGGAGCGAACATGCGGATGTTGACCTTGCTTACCCTGCTCGTGCTGATATGCGCGGCGCCCGCGCTTGCCGGGTGGACCCAAGACCGGTTCGAGATCGGCGCCTGGCGCACCCCGCCCACCGAGTTCCTGACAGACGACGTCTACGCCCGGATGGCCGACGCCGGGTTCACGCTCGCGATCGGCCCCCACCAGCCGGATACCGCGTTGAACATGAGATGCCTCGACATGGCGCAGAAGTACGGCATGCGGCTGCTCGTGAAAGACCTGCGCATCCATCCCGATCCCCAGACCGACGAGGACAAACGCGCGCTCGATGCTATGATCGCCGAATACAAGGACCACCCGGCGATGTACGGGTTCTACATCCGAGACGAGCCGAATCCGGAGGCCTACCGCAAGCTGGTCGAGATCCACGGCTACCTCGCCGAGAAGGACCCGAAGCATCTGCCGTATATCAACCTCTTTCCCAACTATGGCGGGCCTCACCAGATCGAGTTCGCGGACTACGACGGCTACGTCGCCGACTTCATCAAGACCGTGAAGCCGCTGATGCTGAGCTACGACCACTACTCGTTCCTGCGGGATGGGAGGAACCGGGACAACTGGTTCGCCAACCTGGAGGTCGTCCGACATGACTCACTCGAGGCGGGCGTTCCGATGTGGGTGATCATCCAGGCGCTCCAAGACGCGACTCGCTACCGCCCACCGACGCTTAACCAGATGTACTGGCAGGTGAACACATCGCTGGCATACGGAGCAAAGTCGATCTGGTACTTCCCCTACTGGTCGGCAGGTGAGCCGGACAAGCCGGAGGAGTGGCACTACCTCGGCGTGATGCTCCCCGACGGCAAGCCCGGCCCGCAGTACGAAGCGGCCAGGGAGATCAACCCGAAGCTGAAGGTGCTCGGCCAGGCGATGATGGAGTTGAGATCGGAGTCGGTCGTCCACCTCACCGAGGTCCCGCTCCGGGCGAAGGGCTTCGCGCCCGACGATCTGATCGCCAGGGCGCTCGGCAACCGGATCATCATCGGCAGGTTCACGGACAAGCAGGGGAAGCCGGTACTGATGCTGGTCAACCGCGACTGGAACGAGCCGAGCCCGGTCCGCCTCACGCTCGCAAAGGGCTCGGGCGCGGAGGAGATCGGCCGCCTCGGACCCGGCGAGCCGCTCTCACCGGTGACGTTCGACTCGGAGACAAAGACGCTGTCGGTCACCCTTGCGCCATCGGAGGGAAGGCTGATCCAGGTACGCGAGTGAGGCGCACGGGTGTTGGGTGTCAGATGTGGGGGCAGGAGTACAACTCCTGCCCCTTCTGCTTGTCAGGGGAGTGGTTACTCCGCTTCGGCAATCGCCTTGATCTGCTCCTCGGTGAGCTGTGCTGAGCAGAAGAGCGTGAAGCCGCGGTAGCCCTCCTTGCGCAGGAGGTCGAGTTGCTCTTTCACGATCCTCGCATCCTGGGAGACGCCGACCTTCTTGCCGTCAACGGTCTTTGATGTGTAGAGCGCCAGGCCGGGATAGAAGGTCGCAAGCTGCTCGGGCGTTACCGATGCGCGGTGGATATCGAGCATCTGCTTCAACTCGCGGATGTCGTCAAAGTAGTCCATCGGGCAGACGAAGTCCATCAGGCCCTCGTTGAGCCATGCCTGACCGTCGCGGGCGATGATGTACGGCTCATTGGCGTTGAACCCACCCGCCGCCGAGACCGCGAGCTTCGGATCCTTCGCCTTCGCCGCCTTGTGGACGCCGCGCACAAGCTCGATGATGCGGTTGCACTTCCACTGGATCCACGCCACGCGCCTGGCCCGCATCGGGTCGGCATCCGAGGTAACGCCGAATTCCGCGCGCAGCCAGTCGATGATCCCGCGGACCATCCACGACGGAGCGGGGGTCGGCGGCGTGCAGGCGTTGAAGCAGACGAGCACCGCCCGGCCGTTCACGATGACCGCGGGCTCACCTGAGTCGAAGCGGGCGACGACTTTGCCACCGTCGAGTCCCGACGGGCAGTTGGCGCTGACCTTGATGGGCCTGAGGCCGTCCTTCGATACGCGCCCAATGGCGCACTCAGGACTGACGGGATTGGGCAAGCGACTAACGAGCTTGGCCAGAGGATGGTCTCCCTCGGCCTTGATCGAGCGCCAGTCGGCCGGGAGCCACTTGCTCCCCGGCTTGACGCCGAAGAGCTTGTTGAGGCGAAGGTTGTCCCTCGCAACCAGGCCGTCGATGCACACGACGCTCCCACCGCGCTCGACGTACCGCTCGAAGGCGGCGGTCATCTCGGGTGAGGCATTGTAGTACGCGGCGAGCACCAGGCATCCGGGCGCTTCGAGGGCGTCCACCTTCTCCGGCTCCTCGGAGATGAACGAAAAGCCGATACCGGCGCGGTCCATCAGGCTCTCGACCCAGGTCTGCTCCCAGACCCGCGACTTGTGCCGCTCGGCGTGCATCACCCGAACCGGGAACGGCTCCACCTGACGACGGGAGTCGTCAGGAGATCCCATCTGCGGCTGATCCCCCGACGACTCCCGTCGTCGGGGCGCCAGTATGCGCTCACCGCCGTCGAGGAAGTCCCTGGGGTCGAAGCCCTTCGCCTCGATGAACCGCTCGACGCCGAGGTCGGAATAGTCGTACCGCGAGCCGTAGTAGCGGATGTAGTCGAGGTGGATGCCGTCGATGTCATAGGCGAGGCCGTCCTTCATCACGGAGAGCAGATAGTCGTTCACGCCCGGCGCCTGCGGGGAGAGGTAGTAGCTCTGATCCATGCGCTTGCCGTCGATGTCGGCGCAGAGCCACTCGGGCTTCGCAGGCTCAAGGCCCTTCACGCCCTCGTAGTAGACGCAGTACCAGGCGTGGACCTCGATCCCCTGGGCGTGCGCCTTCTCGGTCAGGTATGCAAGGGGATCGTATGCGTCGGTGGCGGCGACCTTGTGCAGGAAATGCGGCGACTTGTGCATCAGTCCGCCGTGCACCATGACGCACGGCATGATCAGGTTGATCTTCGCGCGCCTGCACTGGTCGAGCAACCTGTCGGCCTTCTCCGGGGTGGAGTACGATCCGGTATCGACCCACAAGCCGCGGACCCTGAACTGCGGCTCACTCGCGACAGCGGTGGCGAGCTGAACGATGATCGCAAGGAAGATGGTCGTTTTGAGCATATGTCGGCTCCTCCGATGTAGTCTACGATGACGGTGCCGGGCTTTCCTCTCATGCGCCGGATGTGAAGAAGACTTGCGAGTGTTGACATCCCGCGATCTTGTGGTACAATGTATATACATCGTATGAACGCCGTGAGGTGAAGAGGATGCCGATTGTCAAGAAGCTAACAAAGCATGGGAACAGCCATGCGCTCGTGCTTGACAAGAGCACGATGGACTTGGTGGGAATCGAGTCGTGGGTATCCATCACAACTGATGGCTCGAGACTGATCATCGAACCCGCCGCACCCGAGCAGATCAGCGACCGCTCGGAACGGATAGAGGCCACGTTGGAGAAGGGTAACAGGAAGTACGGACGCGCGCTGAAGAGACTCGCCGATGGCTAACCGAGGCGATAGACCCGAGCGCAACCCGGAGCCCATCTTTCTTACAACAGATGAGGTGATTCGGATCCATGCCGACCAGGTCTAGCGCTATGGCGGATCGCACGAGATTCGCGACGCTGGGTTGCTGAAGTCTGCCGTGGCACAACCACAGGCTGGCATCGGAGATGAGCACCTGCACCAGACTATCTTCGAGATGGCCGCTGCCTACCTGTATCACATTGTCATGAATCACCCGTTCGTCGACGGGAACAAACGCGCTGGGGCCATGGCTGCCTACGTGTCTCTGATGCTCAATGGGTATGAGCTTGGCGCAGAGGAAGACGAGTTCGAAGACATCGTACGCAGGACGGCAAACGGCGATGTCGAGAAGCCGGAGCCAGCCGATTTCATCGAGAGACGATCATGCGAGATGGAAGGCTAGCTGCAGCGCTGTCTGCCATACTATGCCTGGTTTCTACGATTCTGTCCGCGGGTACAGTGAACATCCTTCAAGCCAGGGAGACGCTCGTCGCCAATGACCCGTCGAAGGCCGAGCAGAACACGCAGCGGATCGCCCGGATCATGGAGTCGGTTCCGGCCGGAGGTCCGTGTGATGGACGATCACAAGCCTGGATGATCTGCCCGCTCTGATCAGATAGGAGAAGCGCCGTTCAACCCACGAGGTGACCGCGCGATCATGGCGCGGCACGTCCGATCACGGTGAGATCGAACCGGAGAGGCTGTGACGCACGAGTCTCCGGGGTCGTCCGGTAAGCCGACTAGCGCCCTACGCTCACGGTGGTCGGGGCGCTGGTGAAGACCTCCCGGCAGACGCGCTCGATGTCCGCGCGGGTGACGGACCGGATCGCGGCGGAATACTCCGCATCGTATCTGAACCCGAGGCCGAGGGCTTCGTAGAGACCGAAGTACCAGGCGCGGTCGCGGGCGCGCTCGTGCTTGATGGCATGCGACCCGATCAGGTACTTCTTCGCCCGCTCGATATCGTCATCGCTGAACTCCCCTCTTGCCAGCATCGCCGCCATCTCGAGTATCTGGTCTTTCACCTGCTGAGTGATCTCGGGGCCGCCGCGCGACGCATCGAGCCCCACGTACGCGGCAATGTGGCCGGACTGTCTCAGCACGGGGTAGATGCTTCCGACCTGATATCCGATCCCCTGCTCCTCCCGGAGCCTCGTGAACATCAAGCCGCTCTTGTTGCCGCCGAAGAGCACGTTGGCGATGCACGCCGCTGGGTAGTCCTTGCTCGATATCCCCGGCGCGCGGAACCCGACCATGACGTAGGACGCCGCGGTCTGCTCCGGCTCGGCGGGCGGCTCCTCCTCGAACGTGCGGCCGGCGAGGCTCATCATGACGTTCGACTTCCACTGAGGCTTGTAATCCATCCCGCCGAACATCGCCTCGACCTTCCGCGAGATGCGCATCGGATCGACGTTCCCGACAACCGAGATGACGATGTTGTTCGGGACGACGTACTTCCGGTAGAACTCTTCCAACTGCGGGCGCGTGATACCCCGGACGATCTCCGGGCTGCCGAGGTAGTGGCGGCCGTAGGGAGTGCCCTTGTACATCTGGGCGACGAGCGAGTTGTAGGCCTTGCTGTACCGACTGTCCTCGATGGTGCGCATCTGCTTGACGATGGCGGCTTTGGCGCGCTCGATGGCTGACGGATCGAACGACGGCGAGCGGACCGACTCCGAGAGCAGGCCGATCGCGCCCTCACACATCTCCGGGAGAGTGACGGCGTAGATCTCGATGTAATCCCACTGCCAGACGGCGCGGAAGTTGCCGCCGACCTCCGAGACGAGTTGGGCGAGTTGCCTCGGGGAGCGACCCTGGGTTCCGGCGAGAAGCGTCCCGGCGAGCAGGTGGCCGATCCCGGCGTCGGCCTCGCTCTCCTTGTCGGCGCCGACGCGGATGAAGACCTCGATGGCGGCCGTCCGGGCCTCGGGCTCGCGCTTGACGAGCAGGGTGAGGCCGTTGCTCAGTATCGTCTTCTCGACGCCGGTCCGGTTCTGCGCGGCCGCCGGTGTGAGAAGGAGGATGGCCACTATCAGCATCAGAGCAAGACGGCGCAGATGGGATGCGGCCCCGAGCAGAGGCTGGGTGTCGGGGTTGGGGATTCGCGGTTCGGGATTCGGGTGAGCGTGCCCGTCAGTCCCGAGTAGCGAAGCGTATCGAAGGACGGCCCGGGACAGCCAAAGCCGGATGCATCGGTAGCAGAACGAAGCGCCGCTGCCGATGCATCGGTCTAGCTCCGAGGGGCTTCGGTAGCGCCGTTCGCACAAACCGCGAACTCCGCTTCCGAAGCATCGAGCAGCGAACACCCAACACCGAACGCCCTTCCGCCTCATTCCGCCACCTCCGGCGCGAGGATGACAACGCCGTAGCCCTCGGTGGTGAAATGCTTGCGGGCGAGGTTCGAGATGTCTTCCGGCGTGATGCCGCGGACCGTCTCCGCGTACTTGAGCGAGAGTTCGTATGACTCCAGCACGTCCCAGAACCCCAGGGCGCGCGCCTGACCGGCGAAGGTTTCCTGCTCGAAGAGTTCGCTCCCCTCGATGAGACGCCTCGCATAGGAGAGCTCGCCGTCCGAGACCCCGCTCCGCGCCAGCTTGCGGAACTCGTCCACGATCACCGGCGCGACTCTGTCGGCGTCATCCGGATCGATTGCAGCCACCACCGAAAAGACGGTCGGCTCGCGCTGGGTGAAGTAGTCGGTCTTGATCCTGGTGAACGGAATCCCTGCTGTTGTGAGCGCGGTCGAGATGCGGCCGTTGGCCGTGTCGCCGAAGACGATCTGCAAGGCATCGAGCGCGCAGGTTTCGCTGAAGTCGGCGACTCCCGGCACGCGGAACCCGACGGCGACGTATGCCTGGGATGCTGCACATGGGACGCGCTTCGTCCGCGGCTCGGAAAATGCCTCATCGCGGGCAGGCGCATCGGCCGGCGGGGCGACCTTGCGGTCGTAGCCCTCGAACGCCTTCTCGACCATGGCGACGGCATCGGCCCTCGACACGTCGCCCGCGATCACGACCGACGTGTTCGCCGGAGTGAAGTGGGCGGAGTAGTAGCTCACCAGGTCGTCCCGTGTGAGCCTGGCGATCGTCTCGCGGGTCCCGGCCATCGGGCGGCCATATGGATGAGTCGGGAAGATCACGCCTGCGAGGAGGTCGAGCGCGTGCTTCATCGGATCGCCCTCGCTCCGGGCGATCTCGTCGAGAATGATGCGGCGCTCCTTCTCCATGTCCTCAGCGCGGAACTTCGGGTGGACGACGGCATCGGCGATGACCTGCAGGGCGGTCCCAAGATCGGCGCTGGGAACGGTGGTATAGAAGTGCACGTAGTCCTTCATCGTGCCGCCGTTCAGGTCTGCGCCGAGAGTCTCGATCTCGCGGTCGATCTGGCCGGGAGCGTACTTCTCGGTCGCTTTGAAGATCATGTGCTCGATGAAGTGGGAGACACCGCAGTTCGCCGCGGTCTCGTTGACACCCCCGGCGCGGACCCAGATATCGATCGCCACGAGATTGACGGAATGGCCCTCGCGGACGATCACCTTCATCCCGCTCGGGAGAGTCGTGGCGGTGACACCTTCCGCCGCGGGAGCGGAGACGATCAATGCGGCGAGTATGCAGATGTAGAATAGTCGAACCATGAGCTCAGTAAGTGATGGGTAGCGAGTAAGGTCGGTCCGGCTTACTCATTACTCATTACGCTTTACCGCGTCTCTCCGTTTCCCGGGAAACTGCCTCAAGATTAACGCATTCCGCCCCCTTGCGCAACCTCGGGTTTTGTGCTACAATTGTGCTGCGTCGGGGTGTAGCTCAGGTTGGTAGAGCGCTCGGTTCGGGACCGAGAGGCTCGCGAGTTCAAGTCTCGCCACCCCGACCATCCTCTTTGACGCTCAATCACACCCCCTTGTTCCTATCCTAGCGCGGTAGCAAGAGTGCGTCCAAGCGGCCAATCCGAGGGCGCTTACTAGGCAACCGAAACACACCACACAAGCGGCGGTAGACTACCTCCTCATGGCCATACTATCAGCGGTGAGGGCGGTCTGGGTATGTACTGACAGGGCATCTTTCGGGCCATCACATCAGACCGAAGGAGGTCAGAATGGTCAAGAGGAATGACCGCCGCACTGTGCAATCGTTGGACGCGGCTATCCGCATGTTCATGGATGACATGGAACGCGAGATAGATCGCGGGGAACGCAGTCCGAAGACGAGCGAGTACTACCACTATTCGCTCCTGCCACTCACACGATTCCTCGACGAACACTACCCGGAGATCAGGGTAGAGCAGATCACTGATGGCATCATCAGGGAGGCCGTCGCGTGGCAGTTGGCACGGACTTCACCCCACACGGCTAATCACATGCTCAATGCCGTGAAACGGCTGTTCGGTTTCCTCGTGGAGCATGGACACCTGGATGTGAACCCCGCAGGTGGCATCGAGAGACAGAAGCTACCGGAGAAGATGGACTTCCCGAGTCTGTCGCCGGAGCAGGTCAACCAACTGCTCTCGACGGTACGGGGAAGATCATTCCTGGACATCCGGGACAGGGCGATCATCCTTCTGATGCTGGATACGGGAATCCGGGCGTCGGAACTCTGTAACCTCGAACGCGCCGACCTGGACACGCGCCTGCGAATGGTGCGGATTGCTGACGGATGGGGACTTGGCGAGAGGCGAATAGCCTTTGGCGACGAGACCGCTCACGCTCTGCTAAGGTACCTTCAGAGGATAGACAGCGCGGATGTTGATTCGGAATCCTTGTTCGTTACCAGGGATGCGAATCCGCTGAATCGTGATCGGCTGAAAGACCTTGTTGTCCGCAGAGGACAGCAGGCAGGCATCAAGGGAGTTCAGTGTAGCCCTGAGACGCTTAGGCACACCTGCGCACTGGACATGTTGCGGAACGGTGCCGATATGTTCGCGCTTCAGCAGAGACTCGGACATGTGTCGCAGGACATGGTCGAGCTTGTCCCGGCGGTAGTGGAAAGTTGCCGGTGACTCGCTTCCATTCTATG
>CAYXOC010000047.1:0-37780 GCA_964466715.1 uncultured bacterium | reverse complement strand
CGCATCACTCAGGGCTGACGGTCTCCTCTCCGCATTCCTCACTCCTCACTCGTCACTCCCGGTTGACCCTGCCCGGCGACTATGCTATCATCTCACGCGTCGCTCGTGACCCGAGGGGGCGGCATAGACGATATCGACCACAACCATGGACAGTTCACATAAGCAGTTCGATCCTATCGTGTCCCGTCTGAACGCCGAACTCGCGGGGGTGAAGCTCCTCGCGCTCGGCCAGACGGTGTACTGGGATGAGCCGATGAAGGCCATCCTGCGACATGTGCTCGACGAGCGGCTCCCCGACACGAAGATGATGGTCGGCATCCACGACGCCGACTACTTCTCCAGGGTCCCTGCGAGCCTTGACCTCCCGAGCGGCTGGGCCATCCTTCCGCACAACGACGGCACAACCCGCGACCTGTGGGTCGCCACCGGAGAGATCTCGCGCCTCTTCGGGAGCGAGACGATCCCCACGCGCGAGATGCTCATAGAGCACGGCGTCCAGATCGACAAGGTCGGCAAGGACTTCCCGGGCGGACGCGCGGCGTTCGTCGATACCGTGACGGAGGCGTGGGGCTGGCGCGGGCTCGTGCACGTCGATTCGGGGACCGAGGTCTCGTGCTGCGTCCCGCTGAGAGAAGCGCTCCCGCATCTCCTGGATCTGCTCTCCTGGGGATTCCGCGAGAGCGCCGAGTCGCTCTCGGAGGTAGACGCCAGGCGCGCCTCCCGTGAGGCCGACGAACTGCTGGCGCAGGTGAGGGACTACGCCGATTCGCACCCGGATGCATCGGTCGCAAACATGTTCCGCGACCTGCTGCCCAGGTTCTACGAGAGGCTCCTCGGCTACGAGCCCCGCAACCTCGAACTGGTCACATCGCTGAGCATGTTCACGTTCAATCGGTCTACGGTCGATCTGCCCAGGTTCCGCCCGGTGGATGCCTTCCTCGATCCCCGGACGAGAGAGATCTGCCAGACTGCCTACAACGAAGCCGTCGCCGGTTCGGATATCTACACGCTCGACCGCTTCCCTGAGGGCGCGATCCCGTTCGATATCGTCATCCCCGGCAAGGGGAGGGGAACGGTCTGCCTCAGAGACGGCGAGGTCGTCATCGATACCGACGACCCGATCCGCATTCCGTGCACCGTGTGCCCGACGGATCTCGCCGGGCTGGCCGCCGTGATCGAGGATCGCCTCGGCTCGGAGGTCGCTCTCGTCGGTAAGGCGCTGACACTGGTGCTCATGATGGCGAGCGAGTTCGTGTTCGTCCTCAATCAGGAGGGCTCGGCATACATCCCTCGCTGCAGGACGATGGTTTCGGCGATGAAGCGGAGCGGCGTCGATCGGTCGTTCTATCCCATCCTGCGGATAGGGTACAACACCTGGGATGCGCTCAAGTCCACGGACGCCACCTTCAACCTGCCCGGCCACCTGGCGAGGGCATTCGGGCAGGGCGAGATCACGGCCGTGGAGTTCTCGGACTCGTGGCGCGACGTCGTGGAGTCGCAGGAGAGGCTGCTCGATACGATCAAGGGTCTCTCGTCCACCGAGGAGTTCGTGGCGTTCCTCGCCGGCTACAAGGGCGAGTCGTGGGCACACCGCAGCGAGGAATACCGCAGGACATTGACGTTCATACGCAACCTCTCCGAGCGCACCGGGCCGATGAAAGAGGAGTCGATCCGCCTGAAGGACCTGAGCTATCGGCTCAGGCAGGATGTCCAGCAGCTCGAGGTGGAGAAGGGTGAGCACTTCCGGACTACGATCAAGCCTCTCCGCGACGAGATATGGCGGCTTCAACAGGACGGAGCCGATGAGGACCGTATCCGCGCGATCGAGGACCGCATCGCCCGGCATGAGGTGGAACGGGCCGGCTTCGAGCGCCTCATAGCCGAGAAGCGCGCGGAGGCCGCGGAGGCTCAGAACCGGAGTCAGGAGCTGAAGAAGCAGGTTCAGGCGATGGAGAAGAGCGACGAGGTCGTCGCCGCGCGCGCGACCCTGAAGTCGATCGAGTACGAGGCGGAGTTGGCCCGCGCATGGCTCGTCCGCGACGCCATTCTGACCGGCAGGGGACTGAGGTACGCCGGCCACCGCCCGTCCGCGTGGTGGTTCATGCTCGTCGATCCGCAGCTGGACTGGTTCCGCCAGGTCGCGGAGACCGCCGAGTTTGAGTTTGAGGAAATCGAGGCGGAGTGAGTGGAGAGTGTAGAGTGTGGCGTGGGGAGTGATGGGTTCCCAATACCCCAATACTCCAGTACTCCAACACTCCAGCACTCCGGCACTCCAATACTCCAGTCTGCCATGGTCATCCCGTTCGCCAAAGTCGAATCCGTCGGCAACAACTTCGTGCTCATCAACGCGCTCGATATGCCGGAGATGAACTGGTCATCGCTGGCGCTCGGGATGTGCGAGCACCATTTCGGCGTTGGATCGGACGGTCTGCTGGTGATATCACGATCCTCGGTCACCGACTTCCGGTTCCGCATGTACAACCCCGACGGCACGGAGGATGTCTGCGGGAACGGCATGCGGTGCGGAGCCGTGTTCATGTTCAAGCACGGGTTTGTCGCGCGCCGATCGATGAGCATGGAGGCGATGTCCGGCATCATCAATGTGGATGTCGTGTGCGAGGCCGGGATGACCGGCGCCAGAGTGAACATGGGTGTCCCCGGCACTCGTCCGGAGGACATCCCGCTGGCCGCGGGGGTAGCGGAGACTCAGGATCTGCGGATCGAGGTGGACGGGCAGACCTTCATCGCGAACTGCGTATCCGTCGGCACTCCTCACGCCGTGATCTTCGCCGACCGCGAGGTCTTCCGGGATCGGATTCCGCCGGTGAGCGCTCGGATCGAGGCGCATCCGCTCTTCCCGGAACGGATAAGCGTCACATGGGTGCAGGTCGAGTCGCCGGACTCACTGGTGGTCCGCACGTGGGAGAGGGGAGTCGGCCCGACGCTCGGATGCGGGTCCGGCGCGTGCTCGGCGCTCGTGGCGGCGAACCTCCACGGGCTGGCGGGGACGTCGGCATCGGTACGCTCTCCGGGCGGTGTCCTGCGGGTCGATTGGCCGAACCGCGGAGATGTCTTCGCATCCGGCCCGGCGCGCATCGTCTTCGAGGGCGAATGGCCGGCCTAACCGCCAGAAACGCGAAGGCGGGGTTACACTGATCACTGATGACTACGAAAGAACCTTACGATCCGGTAGCTGCATACTACGATCTCCTGATCTCCTGGAAGGCGCGACTCAAGCGCGAGCGAGCCTTCTTCACGCGCATCTTCAAGGACTACCGCGTCACCCGCGTGCTCGATACGGCCTGCGGCACGGGCAAGCACGCGATCGCGTTCCACGACTGGGGGTACTACGTCGTCGGCACTGATTCCAGCCCGGAGATGGTCGCCAAGTCGAGGGAGAACGCCGGCGACCGCTCGATCGAGTTCATCGAGGCCGGCTTCACGGAACTCGACAAGGTGAACGGCATGTTCGACGCCGTGACGTGCCTCGGCAACTCGCTGCCTCACGTGCTCTCCGATGAGGATCTCGATGCATCGCTCAAGTCGATGTACGACGCCGTGCTCCCCGGGGGAGTCGTTATCATCCAGAACAACAACTACGACCTCATCGTCGGCAGGCGCGAGCGCTTCATGCCGCTCGCGGCGCGCAAGGCGAACGGTCGGGAGTACCTCTTCCAGCGGTTCTTCGACTTCCACGGCGACACCCTGACGTTCAACCTTGTGATCATGGTCAAGGACTCCGACGGCTGGACGATGCATGTCAACGCGATCCCTCAGCGCGCCTTGACCAGCGACCTGCTCGTCTCCCGGCTCAAAGCGGTCGGGTTCGAGCACATCAAGCTCTTCGGCGGCTATCCGGCCGAGCCGTTCGAGAAGCTGCGCTCCGATGCGATGGTGGTCATCGCGCAGAGGCCGCACACGCCGTTCAGCAAGCCGCGTCCGGAGCCGGTCCGAGCCATCGATGCCGTGCCGATCCACGACAACGGCGAGCCGCTGGTGGACGTGGCCGTCGTCGCGCCGGAGATCGAACTGCGAGATAAGCCCACCTGGGGCCGCAGGACGGTCGTCGAGATGCTTAGGAAGGCGAACGGCCTGCTGCCGGAGGGGTATCATCTCAAGTTGAGGATGATCCTGCGCACCCTGGAGCACCAGACGCAGATATACACCAAGTTCATGGGCGAGTTGGCCGAGAAGCATCCCGAGTGGCCGAAGAGCAGGCTTCGTCGGGAGATCAACAAGTTCCTTGCGCCGCCCGATGCCAAACATCCGCCGGGACATACCACGGGAGGCGCGGTCGATCTGACTATCGTCGGCCCGGACGGCGAGGAGTTGGACATGAAGTCGTCGATTTGTCCTGGCGACGATGAGAAGGACTTCTTCACAACCATGCCGCTCTACAGCAAGTTCGCAAGTCCCCGCGCGGCGAAGAACCGGCAGATGCTTGCCGACGTCATGTTCGCCGCCGGGTTCAGCAACTACCCCGGCGAGTGGTGGCATTACTCGTACGGCGACAGCGCGTGGGCCGTCCGGGTCGGAGCGCCTCACGCGATCTACGGCGCGGCGACACCGCGCGAGTGAGACCGCAGACTGCTGACTGCAGACCGCAGAGAGAGAGCCATCCGGTGACTGCAGTCCGCCGTCTGCAGTCTGCAGTCTGTAAAGGAGGATTCCGAATGCCCGTAACCAAGCGTGATCGAGTCATGGCCGCGGTCCAGTGCATGCACGCCGACCGCGTGCCCGTGAGCTTCTGGTACCACTTCCCGCTCGATTTCCCGTCCGGCAAGCCGCTTGCCGATGCCCAGATCGAGTTCGCCCGCAAGTACGACATCGATTTCGTCAAGGTGATGCACGACCTTCCGCTCGATCTGCCCGAAGGCATGACCGAGATCACCGATCCCGCCGAATGGGCGGAGATTCGGCCGCTCAACCCGAGGGAGGGCAACTTCGCGCACCAACTCGAAGCGCTCAGGATCATGCGTCGGGAACTCGGCGGCGATATTCCGATCATCGACACGGTGTTCAATCCCCACCACGCGGCCGGAAAGCTCTGCGGCAAGAAGTTCATGGAGCACTACCGCGCGAACCCCGAGGTAGTCATCCGAGCGCTCCGAACGATCACCGTTTCGCTCATGGACTACGCCCAGACCTGGATCGAGGAGGGCGGCGACGGGATCTATTACGCTCTCGACGGCGCGCAGACGACCTGCATGACCGAGGAGGAATACGGCGGCATCTTCAAGCCCCTCGACTACATGATCCTCGATGCCGCGATGGCCGAGGGCACGCTCAACGTCCTGCACATCCACGGCACGGATATCATGTTCAACCTTCTGCACGATCTCCCGAACCACGTGCTCAACTGGACGAGCCGGCTTACTCCGCCGAGTCTCTCCGAGGCGCGAGGCATCCACCAGGGCTGCATCTCGGGCGGCATCGACGAGTTGAACATCCTCGGCATGACCGCGTCCGACGTCCTCCGCCAGGGGCGATCGGCGATCGCGGAGGCGGGAGTAGACGGCTTCATCCTCGCTCCGGGCTGCGCGCTTCCGACCGACACGCCGGAGGAGCATCTCATGGCTATCCGCCAGGCGGTGATGCCGTAGGAGTCGTGTGATCCGATCTCCGCGGCAAGCCAACGGGTATGCATCGGGCAATTGACATGCCCCCATGCCGCCGCTAGAATAAACGCAGCAGCATCACCAAGGAGCGTAACCAGTCCATGGCAAGAGAGTGGCTCAGTCATCCGGTCTTCTACTATCCGATCCTCGCCGGCGAACTGGTGTTCAAGAAAGCGATCTTCGGGTGCCACATGTGCGGTCAGTGCATGCTCAGCTATACCGCGCTGACCTGCCCGATGAACTGCCCGAAGAAGATCCGCAACGGCCCGTGCGGCGGCACTCGACCGAACGGCAAGTGCGAGGTCTATCCCGAGCGCGCCTGCGTCTGGAACAAGATCCACCGCCGTGCGATGAAGGTCGGGCGCTTGCACAAGATCGAGGAGATCCAGGAGTGCGTGGACTGGTCGCTCGAGGGAACATCCGCGTGGGTGAACCTCTTCCAGGGTAAGATCAAAGGGCCGAGTCTGTAAGCCGTCGCTTACCCTTCGTGCAAGTCATTTTGAGCGATACGGGCGATGATCGACCACTGTGTCGTCGATCATCGCCCGTATCGCTCCTGCGAAACCTCGCGCCATCAGCTCTGGCCAGACCCGGCCGTCCTTCGATACGCTTCGCTACTCAGGACTGACGGGTTCCATGTCCCTGGCAGACCCACCCCGCCAGCCCTGAGTAGTGGGTTACTATGTCACGGGAAACCCATACCGCTAGCCCTGCGTGATGCGCAGCATCGTATCGAAGGGCGGCCTGGTTCCACGACCTCTAGCGACCGTGCGGGTTCCTTCCGCACATCCGCGGAACCTTTTTCCATGTCTGCGGAAAGAATCCGAGCGCTTGGAAATTCTCTCCGCATACCTGCGGAAAGAATTCGCAGACATGGAAATCCTTTCCCCATGTCTGGGAAAGCAATCCGAGAGCATGGGAACCCTTTTCCCACGTCTGGGGAAGCAATCCGAGAGCATGGAGATCCTTTCCCCACGTTTCCGCGGGCGCGCGCATTCCTTCCGACGGAGCGCCGGCTCTCCCTGCGGGACCGCCTGTCGCGTGCGTGAGAGCGCTGACGCGGACCGAACGGCGGAAATCATGTGCGAGGCTTCACGAAAGGCTTGACGCTGCCGTCTGAAATGTGCTATGATACCGCATATTCTGGCTTGCACATGCTGTGAAGAGGCTAGTAAGCGGAATCGGGCCGTTTCAGAGAGCTGCCGGTTGGTGTGAGGCAGTGCGGACTTCCGCTGAATCTCACCTTGGAGCAGGAAGCTGAACGTCCCGACACTGTCGGGACTATTAGGTTATCCCGGCCGGCGGCCGTTATCCCGCTCGAAAGTGGACCGTAGTGCGCGTCTCGCGGCGCGTCGGTCTAGTAGGGTGGTACCGCGTGAGGAATGGCCTCTCGTCCCTAGTGGGATGAGGGGCTTTTTGCATATGGAGTACCGGACTGATGGAATGCCGGGGAGACTGGTCCCCAGTACTCCACCACTCCATCTTGCTGGTTGCTGTTCACTGGTCACTGATCACCGATCACTGATCACTGATCACCGGTAACCGGTTACTGGACATCGGAGGGTTCAATGCGAAGTGACGCAGTCAAGAAGGGTCTGGAGCGAGCGCCGCACAGATCGCTGTTCAAGGCGATGGGCTACACCAACGAGGAGTTGGACCGGCCGCTGATCGGTATCGCCAACGCGAAAAACGAGATTATCCCCGGCCACATGCACCTGGATCAGGTGACCGAGGCCGTCAAGACCGGCGTGCGGATGGCCGGCGGGACTCCCATCGAGTTCGGCGCCATCGGCGTCTGCGACGGCATTGCGATGGGCCACGAGGGGATGAAGTACTCGCTCGCGTCGAGGGAACTGATCGCCGACTCGGTGGAGACGATGGCGAAGGCGCACGCGTTCGACGCCCTGGTGCTCGTCCCGAACTGCGATAAGATCATCCCGGGCATGCTGATGGCGGCTGCCAGGGTCAATGTTCCGGCCATAGTCGTCAGCGGCGGTCCGATGCTGACCGGACGTTTCCGGGGCAGGGATGTCTCGCTGTCGCAGATGTTCGAGGGCATCGGCTCCGTCGTCGCCGGCACGATGACCGAGGACGACCTGGAGGAGATGGAGAACGCCGCGTGCCCCGGATGCGGTTCGTGCGCGGGTATGTTCACTGCTAACTCGATGAATTGCCTGGTCGAGGCGCTCGGCATGGGACTCCCCGGCAACGGCACGCTCCCGGCCGTCAGCGCCGCTCGGATCAGGCTGGCCAAGCACGCCGGCATCGCGATCATGAGGCTGCTTGAGAAGGGTATCAAGCCGCGCGACATCATGACCCCGGAAGCGTTCGAGAATGCGCTCGCCGTTGACATGGCGCTCGGCTGCTCGACGAACACCGTCCTGCATGTGCCCGCAATCGCCTACGAGGCGGGAGTCGAGATCGACCTCGACATGTTCAATGAACTGAGCGGCAGGACTCCGCACCTCTGCAGCCTGAGTCCCGGCGGCAGCCATCACATCCAGGACCTGGATGAGGCGGGCGGCGTTCCGGCGGTCATGAACGAGTTGCTGAAGCACGGCATGCTGAAGCACCCGGATATCATCACTGCGACCGGCAAGACGGTCAGGGAGAATGTGGAGGGCCGCGCGATCTGCAGGCCGGATGTCATCCGCACGGTGGACAACCCGTACCACGCGGAGGGTGGCCTGGCGATCCTGAGGGGCAACTTCGCGCAGGGCGGCGCGGTTGTGAAGCAGTCCGCCGTCGCCGAGGAAGTGCTCGTGTTCTCGGGGAAGGCCCGGGTCTTCGACTCCGAGGACGAGGCGATGGACGCGCTCCGCGCCAACCGGATCGAGAAGGGCTCGGTCATCATCATCCGCTACGAGGGACCGAAGGGCGGACCCGGCATGCGCGAGATGCTCACCCCGACCGCGACCGTCGTCGGCATGGGCCTCGATAAGGACGTAATGCTGATCACCGACGGCCGGTTCTCCGGCGCGACTCGTGGCGGCTCGATCGGGCATGTCTCCCCGGAGGCGGCGGAGGGCGGAAACATCGCCCTTATCCGGGACGGCGACATCATCGATGTGGACATCCCCGGCAAGACGCTGAATGTCCGACTCTCCGATGAGGAACTCGACGAGCGGCGCAAGTCATGGACGCCGCGCGAGCCGAGAGTGAAGGACGGCTATCTGGCACGATACGCCCGGATGGTCACATCCGCCGGCACCGGCGCGGTGGTGAAGTAGAACGCTGCAGTCCGACAGGTCCGACCTGTCCGATATGTCTGATACAGAGCTGGAGGTAGAGCTTGAGAATAACGGGAGCACAGGCGCTGATCGAATCTCTGAAGCATGAAGGAGTCGATCTGGTATTCGGATATCCCGGCGGAGTCATGCTGCCGATATACGACGCGTTGTATGACTGCGAGGGGCTCCGTCACATCCTGGTACGCCATGAGCAGGGTGGGGCGCACGCCGCTGACGGGTATGCGCGCGCAACCGGCAAGGTGGGCGTGTGTTTCGCCACATCCGGCCCGGGCGCGACTAACCTCGTCACCGGTCTTGCGACGGCGTACATGGACTCGATCCCGATCGTCGCCATCACCGGCCAGGTTCGAACGACCGCGCTCGGCAAGGATGCATTCCAGGAGGCCGACATCACCGGCATCACCATGCCGATTACCAAGCACAACTACCTCCTGAAGAGCAGCGCCGATATCCCCCGCGTCGTCGCGGAGGCATTTCATATCGCCCGCTCAGGCAGGCCCGGTCCGGTGCTGATCGACATACCGATGGACGTCTCGACCGGCATGCTCGACTACAAGCCGGTCACAAGTCCGGATATCGCGTCGTATAAGCCTACGACTACCGGCCATCCGAGACAGATAATCAGGGCCGCGAAGGCCATCGCCGCCGCCGAGCGTCCCGTTCTCTACGTCGGCGGAGGAGTCGTCTCATCCGGCGCGGCGCCCGAGGTGCTGGAGCTTTCCGAGCGGACGCACATACTGGTGACGACGACTTTGCTCGGCAAGGGCGCGATACCCGAGACGCATCCTCACTCGCTGGGGATGCTGGGGATGCATGGAACGGCCTACGCGAACTACGCCGTGGCCCACTGCGACCTCTTGGTCGCGGTCGGCGCGCGTTTCGACGACCGCGTCACCGGCAAGCTCGATGTGTTCGCGCAGAAGGCCAAAGTGATCCACATCGACATCGACCCGGCCGAGATCGGCAAGACGGTCCATGTGGACATCCCGATAGTCGGAGACAGCAAGACGGTCTTGACGGGACTGCTGAAGCGCGTCGAGCCTCGCGGCGAGACCGAGTGGAATGAGCAGATCATGCAGTGGAAGAAGGACTATCCGCTGCACTACGGCGATGATGGTCTGTACCCGCAGTACGTCATCGAGAAGATCTGGGAGGCCACCAACGGCGAGGCGATCGTCGCGACGGAGGTCGGTCAGCATCAGATGTGGACCGCCCAGTTCTTCAAGTGCAAGTACCCGCGCCAGTTCCTCTCGTCCGGAGGGCTCGGCACGATGGGATACGGGTTGCCGGCCGGTATCGGCGCCAAGTTCGGCTGCCCGGACAGGGAGGTCTTCGTGATCGCCGGCGACGGGAGCATCCAGATGAACATCCAGGAGATGATGACCGCCGTCGCGAACAAGATCGCCATCAAGATCGCCATTCTGAACAACGGATGCCTCGGCATGGTACGGCAGTGGCAGGAGTTGTTCTACAACCAGCGATACTCCGGGGTCGATATGACCGCCCAGCCGGACTTCGTGAAGCTGGCCGAGGCCTATGGCGGAGTCGGCATGCGGATCGAGCGGAAGGAAGACGTCGAGGACGCCATCCGCAAGTCCCTGGAGATCACGGACCGTCCGGTGATGATGGACTTCCGAGTCATGTCCGGGGAGAACGTGTTCCCGATGATCCCCGCCGGACAGAGCATCGAAGAGATGATGGTGAAACACCCGAAGTAGGTGGACAGGAGGTAGATGATGCAGCATACCATAACCGCGTTAGTAGAAAACAAGCCGGGCGTGCTGGCAAGAGTCTCAGGCCTGTTCGCCCGTCGGGGGTTCAACATAGAGTCGCTCGCCGTGAGCATCACCGACGACCCGTCGGTCTCGCGCATGACGATAGTCGTCGGCGGCGACGATTCGGTACTCGAGCAGATCACCAAGCAGCTCCACAAGCTGATCGATGTGATCAAGGTCGTGGACTACAAGGAGATCCCCATCGTCGAGCGCGAGTTGGCGATGATCAAGGTCAACGCCGAGGCGTCGACGCGAGCCGAGATCATGCAGATGGTCGACATCTTCCGCGCGAAGATCATCGACATCAGCGACAAGACGTTCACGATTGAAGTTACCGGCAGCGTGGACAAAGTGAATGCGATGGAGAACCTGCTCGCGGCTTACGGTATTCGCGAGTTGGTCCGCACCGGCCGCATCGCAATGATGCGCGGGGCAAGAACACCGTAGCTTCTAGACTGCAGACTGCCGACCGCAGACTGCAGGCATCAGACAGCAAGCGCTGCAGTCCGCGATCTGCGGTCCGCAGTCTCACAAAAACAGGAGGATTGTGAAAGTGGCAAAGGCATACTACGATCAGGATGCTAATCTGGATGTACTGAAGGGCAAGACGGTTGCGATCATCGGTTACGGCAGCCAGGGGCACGCTCAGGCTCAGAACCTGAGGGACAGCGGCGTCAACGTCGTCGTGAGCGATCTCCCCGGCACGGCGAACTGGGATCAGGCGATCAAGGATGGTTTCACTCCTATGTCCGCTTCCGAAGCGGCGGCGAAGGCGGATATCATCCAGATCCTCACCGAGGACGAGGTCCAGCCGAAGGTCTACAAGGGCGAGGTCGAGCCGAACCTTTCCGCGGGCAAGACCCTCCTGTTCTCGCACGGTTTCAACATTCACTTCGGGCAGATCGTCCCGCCGGCCGACGTGGACGTCATCATGGTCGCGCCGAAGGGCCCGGGTCACCTTGTCCGCCGCGTGTATACCGAGGGCGCAGGCGTTCCGGCTCTGATCGCGATCTACCAGGACCCGAGCGGCAAGGCGAAGGACACGGCGCTCGCATATGCGAAGGGCATCGGCGCTACCCGCGTGGGCGTGCTCGAGACCACCTTCAAGGAAGAGACCGAGACCGACCTCTTCGGCGAGCAGGCGGTTCTCTGCGGCGGATGCACGGCTCTCGTCCAGGCGGGGTTCGAGACCCTGGTCGAAGCCGGCTACCAGCCGGAGATCGCCTACTTCGAGTGCCTCCACGAGCTCAAGCTTATCGTCGATCTCATGTACGAAGGCGGCATGAGCTACATGAGATACTCGATCAGCAACACCGCTGAGTACGGCGACTACACCCGCGGCCCGCGCGTGGTTAACGAGGACACCAAGGATGAGATGTGGGAGATCCTCCGCGAGATCCAGAGCGGCGAGTTCGCGAAGGAGTGGATCCTCGAGAACCAGGCCAACCGCCCGGTTTTCAACGCGGCGCGCAGAGACGCCAAGGAGCACCTGATCGAGCAGGTCGGCGCTCAGCTCCGCGAGATGATGCCGTATCTGAAGAAGAAGTAGAATGCGATGGTGATACGCCGTGAGGCGTACCTCGCGGCGTATCCATCTCCGGTGTATGCGAGGCATATCGCTCGATCCGATCACTATCTAGGGTGGTGTACGATGGACGATTTGCAGTGGAGACCGGTGAGTCGCATTGAGCAGAGCGAGAAGAGACCGGCGAGCCGGAAGTCGGCCGTCGTTGCCTTCTTCCTGCTCGCGGCTCTGGCGCTCATTCTATCCAGAGCACATGATCTTGCACCGGTCATGGTTGCCATCGGCCTGTGATCTGTGCATTCTATCTCGAGCGCATATCGAGATCGCTGGCGGAACTGGTGGAGATCCGGAGAAGCCAGTCCGAGGCCGGAACGGACAGCCGGCCGAGCACCGAGCAACGATTACCAGAACCAATGAAAGGGGGATGTCAAGTGACAAGGCGCATCAAGATCTTCGATACGACCCTGCGCGACGGTGAGCAGTCGCCTGGAGCAACCATGAATCTCGAAGAGAAGCTGGAGGTAGCCAGGCAGCTCGTGCGGCTCAACGTCGATGTCATCGAGGCCGGCTTCCCGATCTCGTCACCGGGCGATTTCGAGGCGGTCAAGACGATAGCGCAGCAGATCAAGGGTCCGGTGATCGCCGGCCTTTGCCGCGCGACGAACGCGGATATCGACCGGGCGTGGGAGGCACTCAAGTACTCCGACAAGCCTCGGATCCATACGTTCATCGCGACGTCGGACATCCACCTCGAACACAAGCTCCGCAAGTCGAGGGAGGAAGTCCTCGACTACGCGGTTGCGGCCGTCAGGCGCGCCAAGTCCTATACGGACGACGTCGAGTTCTCGGCCGAGGACGCCTCGCGCTCGGATATCGAGTACCTGGCTCAGGTGGTCCAGGCGGTCATCGAGGCAGGCGCGACGACGGTCAACATCCCTGATACCGTCGGCTACGCGATCCCTCACGAGTTTGCGGAGATCATCCGGCAGTTGAAGGAGCGCGTGCCGAACATCGACAAGGCAGTGCTCAGCGTTCACTTCCATAACGATCTGGGCCTGGCGGTTGCGGGCTCACTGGCTGCCGTACTGGCCGGCGCGGGCCAGGTGGAGTGTACCATCAACGGCATCGGCGAGCGGGCCGGAAACGCGGCGCTCGAAGAGGTCGTGATGGCGATGAACACCCGGGCGGACCTGTTCGCGGGTATCACCAACGGGATCAACACCAAGGAGATCTACCGCGCGAGCCGCCTGGTCAGCGACGTCACCGGCCAGCAGGTCCAGGCGAACAAGGCCGTCGTCGGCAGCAACGCCTTCGCGCATGAGGCCGGCATCCATCAGCACGGCGTCATGCAGGAGCGTACGACGTACGAGATCATGGACGCGCAGTCGATCGGCCTGACCGAGAGCAAGCTGGTTCTGGGCAAGCACTCCGGGCGTCATGCGTTCGAGAAGCGCCTGAGCGAGCTGGGCTACGAGCTGAGCGGAGATGAGCTGGAGAAGGCGTTCGCCAGGTTCAAGGAAGTCGCCGACAAGAAGAAGGAGATCTTCGACGAGGATCTGGAGGCGCTGGTCGCCGATGAGACGCACACCATCCCGGAGACCTACCAGCTCAGATACATGACGGTCATGACGAGCCTGGAGGGCATCCCGACGGCCACGATCAAGCTCGGCACGGGGGATGGCGAACTCACCGACTGCGCCACCGGCGTCGGCTCGGTCGATGCGGTGTACAAGTGCATCGACCAGATCGTGCAGATACCGCACTCGCTGATCGACTACATCGTGAAGTCGGTCACCGGCGGGACGGATGCGCTCGGCGAGGTCACCGTGAAGCTCGGCGACGATCGCAACGTCTACACCGGCAGGGGCGCCAGTCTCGATATCGTGGAGGCGAGCGCCAAGGCCTACATCCAGGCCATCAACAAACTGGTCTACTACCACTCTAAGAGAAAGCAGACGGAAAATGGGTCAGACAATAACGGAGAAGATACTCGCGTCTCACTGTAACAAGCCGGTCGTCGAGCCCGGCGAGCTGATCACGGCGAAGCTGGACCTCGTGCTGTCGAACGACATCACCGCTCCGATCGCCATTCGGGAGTTCGCGCAGATCGGCGTCGATTGCGTCTTCGACAAGGAGAAGATCGCGCTCGTGCCGGACCACTCGACCCCTGCGAAGGACATCAAGTCCGCCGAGCAGGTGAAGATCATGCGTGAGTTCGCACGGAAGTACGGAGTCACCAACTTCTTCGAGATCGGGCGCGTAGGGATCGAGCATACTCTGCTCCCGGACGAGGGACTGGTTCTCCCCGGCGATGCCGTCATCGGCGCGGATTCGCATACCTGCACCTACGGTGCGATCGGCGCATTCTCGACCGGCGTCGGAAGCACCGATGTCGCATCCGCCATGGCGCTCGGCGAGTGCTGGTTCAAGGTGCCGGAGACGATCAAGTTCGTCTACTACGGCAAGCTGAACAAGTGGGTCAGCGGGAAGGACCTGATCCTCTACACGATCGGCAAGATCGGCGTGGACGGGGCGCTCTACTGCTCGATGGAGTTCACCGGCGAGGTGATCGATAAGCTTCCGATGGCCGACCGCTTCACCATGTGCAACATGGCGATCGAGGCCGGCGGGAAGAACGGTATCATCGCGCCTGATGAAACGACCATCGAGTACGTCCGGAAGCGTGCCAAGCGCGAGTTCAAGTGCTACGCCAGCGATCCCGATGCGAAGTACAAGCAGGTTGTCGAGATCGACTGCTCGGCGATCGAGCCGCAGGTGTCGTTCCCGCATCTGCCGGAGAACACGAAGCCGATCAGTCAGGTGGGGAACGTTCCGATCGACCAGTCGGTCATCGGCTCGTGCACGAACGGCCGCATCGAGGACCTGCGGATAGCCGCGGAGGTTCTGAAGGGTCGCAAGGTCCACCCGAACGTGCGCCTGATCCTGTTCCCTGCGACTCAGGAGATCTGGGCGCAGGCCATGCGCGAGGGCCTGTTCGACATCTTCATAGAGGCCGGCGGCGCGGTGAGCACCCCGACCTGTGGGCCGTGTCTCGGCGGGCACATGGGCTGCCTGGCCGAGGGCGAGAGAGCCATCGCCACGACCAACAGGAACTTCGTCGGCCGGATGGGCCATCCGAAATCCGAGGTCTACCTGTCGAGCCCGGCGGTCGCGGCGGCATCGGCGGTTCTAGGACGCATCGGCGGACCGGACGAGTTGGACTAGTATGTCAGTTGGTCAGTGTTTCAGTTAGTCAGCATATCAGTTGGTCAGAATCTCAGTCCAGCCTGACTGACTGAGCAACTGACTGACTGACTAACTAACTAGGAGAAAACCATGATACTGAAAGGCAACGCCTTCAAATACGGCGACAATGTGGATACCGACGTCATCATCCCGGCGAGGTACCTGAACACCTCCGATCCGGCAGAGCTTGCCCAGCACTGCATGGAGGACATCGATATCGACTTTGTCAAGAACGTGAAGCCCGGCGACATGATCGTTGCCGCCGACAACTTCGGCTGTGGATCGTCGCGGGAGCATGCGCCGATTGCCATCAAGGCATCCGGCGTGTCCTGCGTGATAGCAAACACGTTCGCTCGCATCTTCTACCGGAACGCCATCAACATCGGGCTGCCGATCCTTGAGTGTCCCGAAGCGGTCGCGGCTATCAGCGCCGGTGATCAGGTCGAGGTCGATACCGCTGCCGGTACCGTGACCGACGTCACCACCGGCCGGACCTTCCAAGCCCGGCCGTTCCCGGAGTTCATGCAGAACCTGATCGCGTCAGGCGGCCTGATCGCCTACGCGCGAGAGAAGGTGACGTCCGGCGGCGGCCCGAAGTGCTGCGGCACGGGTGGCGGTTGCTGTAAGTAGGGATGAGATTGGCTTACTACCCGGAGACAGATTCGTTATACACAGAGCTGAAAAACGACCCGAGTGTGGATTCGCAGGAGGTGAAGCCCGGAGTCGTGCTCGATTTCGATGCCTCCGGGGACCTTGTGCGACTGGACATCCAGCATGCAAGCGCGGCTGTAGACCTGTCCCGCTTGGAGATAGAGGCCTTACCGGTGACATCAGTAGGCCTGGTGGCTTGACCAAGTCTGGATCGGAGTGAGGAGAAGAATGCCGAAGATCTACATCTACGACACGACACTGCGCGACGGATCGCAGGGTGAGGGTATCTCGTTCACGGTCGCCGACATGATCAAGATCGCGACGCGGCTCGATGAGGCCGGCTTCGATTACATCGAGGGCGGATGGCCGGGCTCGAATCCCAAGCACGAGGAGTTCTTCGAGCGGATGAAGAGCATCCCCCTGTCGCACGCCAAGCTCGCGGCGTTCGGCAGCACGAGACGCGCGCGTGTCCGCGCGGAGGAGGACCACAACCTCATCAAGCTCGTCGCGGCGGATACTCCGGTCGTCACGATCTTCGGCAAGTCATGGGACCTCCATGTGACGGATGCGCTCAGGATCGAGCTCGAGCAGAACGTCGAACTGATCTACGACTCGGTGCAGTTCCTGAAGAGCCACGGCAAGGAGGTCATCTACGACGCCGAGCACTTCTTCGACGGCTACAAGGCAAACCCCGAGTATGCGATCAAGACGCTGAAAGCCGCTGCCGCGGGAGGCGCGGACTCCATCGTGCTCTGCGAGACGAACGGCGGCGCGATGCCGTCGGAGGTGATCGATGTGCTCAACGTCGTGCGGGAGGCCGTCGATGTGCCGATCGGCATGCACGCTCACAACGACTCCGGCCTCGCGGTGGCGAACAGCATCATCGCGGTCCAGCACGGATGCACCCAGGTCCAGGGAACGATCAACGGCTACGGCGAGCGGTGCGGAAACGCCAACTTGATGGCGATCATCCCGAACCTGCAGATCAAGCTCGGCTACGACTGCATCCCCGATGCGTCGCTCAGGGAGTTGACCGCGCTGTCCGTTTACGTCGATGAGACGGCCAACATCGTGCCGAACGACCGCCAGCCGTACGTCGGGCGGAGCGCATTCGCCCACAAGGCCGGCATCCACGTCGACGCGATGATGAAAAACAAGGAGACCTACGAGCACATCAACCCGGAGTTGGTCGGTAACGAGCGCAGGATCCTGATCTCGGAATTGGCGGGGACCGGAAGCGTCGCCCACAAGGCGGAGAAGCTCGGGCTCGATCTGACGAAGCAGTCGCCCGAGACCCGCGAGGTCCTCGCACGCGTGACCGAGCTCGAGAACAAGGGCTACTCGTTCGAGGGCGCCGAGGCGTCGTTCGAGCTTCTCGTCCAGAAAGCCGTCGGATCGTACCGGAAGCTGTTCGACTTCAAGAGCTTCCGCGTCATCGTCGAGCAGCGGGGGACCGATCCCCAGCCGATCACCGAGGCGACTCTCAGAGTCGTCGCGGACGGCGAGGAGATGCTGACCGTCGCGGAGGGCGACGGCCCCGTGCACGCGCTCGACAGCGCTCTTCGGAAGGCTCTCGAGAAGTTCTACCCGGAGGAGCTTGCGCACATCAAACTGACCGACTACAAGGTCCGCGTGCTGAACGCGAGCGAGGGTACCGCTGCCGGAGTCCGCGCCATAGTCGAGTCCAGCGATGGTACCACCACCTGGAGCACGGTGGGGGTCTCGACCAACATCATCGAGGCAAGTTGGTACGCTCTGGTTGACAGCGTGGAGTATGGTCTGCTAAAATTGATGCGTAGTCAGCAAGCGTGATTGGTCACGCGCTCACCCTAGAAGTATCGGTGCCGGCCTCGTGAACGCGGGGCCGGCACTTGGCGCTTTTGGGCAATCCCATGGGTCCTATGGGTCCCATGGGTTCTACGGGACCTGTGATGGAAGTGATCATCGCCAAGTCGGCCGGGTTCTGCTATGGAGTCCGGAGGGCGCTCGACACGGTCATGGAAACCGCGCGGACCGAGGGGAAGCGCATGTACACCCTCGGGCCGCTGATCCATAACCCGCAGGTAGTGGAACGCCTGGCGGAGGACGGCGTTCGGGTCGTGAAGGATCTCGACGAAGTGCCGTCCGGCGGCGTCGTCGTGATGCCGTCGCACGGCGTTCCGAAGTCGGTCATGGACCGCGCGCAGGAACGCGGGCTCGAGATCGTGGACGTCACGTGTCCGTTCGTGGCCAAGGTTCAGAACCTGGCAGCCGAACTGCACGAGCAGAGCTACCAGGTCTTGATCCTCGGCGATGCCGGACACACCGAGGTGCGCGGCATCATGAGCCGCGCGGGTGACGACGCGCTCGTCGTCTCGGACGCCGATGATCTTGAGCTGTGCAAGCTCGGACGCAAGGTCGCCGTGGTCGCTCAGACGACGCAGACCCTGGAGGCTTACACGACCACCGTCCAGACGGTCGCCGGGCGCACGTACGAGGTTCGTGGGTTCAACACGATCTGCCACGCGACCTCCGAGCGCCAGACGGCGGCGGTCGAGATGGCGCAGGACGTGGACGTGGTGATCGTCGTCGGCGGGCGGAACAGCGCGAACACCCGACGTCTCGCCGAACTGTGCTCGATGACCGGGGTGCCGACGCATCATATCGAGACCGCCGACGAGATAGACGAATCGTGGTTCGAGGGGGCGAAGAAGATCGGCCTGACGGCCGGCGCCTCGACTCCGGACTGGATCATCGAGGAAGCAGCGAGACGCATCTCATAGGCCTTGTGCGTGCCATATGTCAATGAACGAGATCAATTCGACAATCAGATACATCGCGGAAGGCAGTCCCGCTGACGAAGCCGGCCTGCTGCCGGGAGACTCGATCGTCTCCATCAACGGCAAGCCGGTGCGTGACATCCTCGACTGCCGGTTCGAATCCGTCCGTGAGGAAGTCATCATCGAGTTCCTCCGGGCCGGCCGCTCGTTCACATCTACCGTAACGAAGGACACCTACGACGATCTCGGCATCGAGTTCGAGGAGGAGTTGTTCGACGGCGTGCACACGTGCCGGAACTCGTGCATATTCTGCTTCCTTCACCAGATGCCGAAGGGTCTCAGGTCGACGCTTTACATCCGTGACGACGATTACCGGCTCTCGTTCACACAGGGCAACTACATCACCCTGAGCAACCTCTCGAACGAGGAGATGAACCGCATCTGCTCGCAGAAGATGACGCCGCTCTACGTGTCGGTGCACGCCACTGACCCCGAGCTACGGGCGACGATGCTCAGACAGCCCAAAGCCGCCCGGATCATGGATCAGCTCAACCGTCTGGCCGAGTCGCGTATCAGCTTCCATACGCAGATCGTTCTCTGCCCCGGCGTGAACGACGGCGATCGCCTGGAGCGGACGATCGACGATCTGGCCGGGCTCTATCCGGCGACCGAGTCGATCGCAGTCGTGCCGGTCGGTCTGACGAAGCATCGCGAGAACCTCTATCCGCTGAGGCCGGCGGATGCTGAGCTTTGCTGCGAGGTGATCGATCTCTGCCTGCGTAAGCAGAGGGAGTTCAAGGCGCGGTTCGGCACCCGACTGATCTTCCCATCGGACGAGTTCTACCTGCGCGCCGGCGAACCGATTCCGTCGGCGGCCGCCTACGAGGGCTATCCGCAGCTCGAGGACGGCATCGGCGTGTCGCGGATCTTCCTCGACGAGCTGGCTCGCCTGCGCCGAAGGAACGGTCGAGCGCCGAAGTCCGGCAAGTACGTGCTCGTCACGGGCGCGCTCGCCAGGCCGATGCTCGATGAGTTCGCGGCATGGTTGAGTACGCATCCGGGCGTAGACGCCCGCGTCCGCGAGGTCGTGAACGATTTCCTCGGCGAGACGGTCACCGTCGCCGGGCTGATGGCAGGTGTGGACGTCATCCGCGCCCTGGCTGATGTCCGGCAGGACGAGGAGGTCCTGATCCCGTCGGTTGCGCTGAACGATGATTGTCGTTTCCTCGATGACATATCGCTCGATGACGTACGCTCAGCGACCGGAGCGAAGGTCACTGCGGTCGAGGCGTCTCCGATCGCAGTCTGGGAGTACATCACAAGGCGTGAGTCCGTTTCCTGCGCCGCGAGCGCGGGAAGATAAGTCAGGGAGTGAATCCGATGCCTGATTCCGTGGTGGCCATCGTCGGCCGGCCGAACGTAGGTAAGTCAACCCTCTTCAACCGCCTGGTCGGGAAGAAGATCGCGATCGTCGAGGATACCCCCGGCATCACGCGCGACCGCCTCTATGCCGAGGCCGAGTGGATCGGGCGCGAGTTCGTGCTAGTCGACACCGGCGGCATGATCCTGAACGACATCGATCCTCTCATCTCTCAGGTCCGCAAGCAGGCCGACATTGCGATGGAGGAGGCCGACGTCATCATCTTTGTGGTAGACGTCCGCGACGGAATGACTCCGGCCGATATGGAGGTCGCCGATATCCTTCGGCGCTCGAAGAAGCCCGTGCTCCTTGCGGCCAACAAGGCCGACAACGAGAAGCAGGAGCGCGATGCGATGGAGTTCTACTCCCTCGGGCTCGGCGAGGTGTTCCCCATCTCCTCGATCCAGGGCCATGGGGTCGCCGATCTGCTCGACAAAGTGGTCGAGAACCTGCCGTCGCCGGAGGACGAGGAGGCGATCCCCGAGGAAGCGATCCGCATCGCCATCATCGGTCGTCCGAACGTCGGCAAGTCCTCGATGCTGAATGCCATCCTCCAGGAGGAGCGCTCGATCGTCAGCAACATCCCCGGCACGACGCGCGATACCGTCGATACGCTGTTCGAGCATGATGGGCAGCCGATCGTGCTGATAGACACCGCCGGCATCCGGCGGGCAGGAAAGATCCAGCGTTCGATAGAATACTACTCCGTATTGCGCGCGGTGCGTGCGATCGAGCGCGCGGATGTCGCTCTGCTGCTGATAGACGCGGATGAGGGAGTCACCGACGGCGATAAGCGGGTAGGGGGCTACGCTCATGAGGCGGGCAAGGCGGCGGTCATCGTGGTCAACAAGTGGGACCTCGCGAAGGAGCAGGGAGCGAGCATGAAGGAGTTCGCCGCCAAGGTCCGCGACGAGATGGTCTTCATGCCCTACGCGCCGATAGTCTTCGCATCGGCCAAGGAGGGCCTCGGGGTCCGTGATGCGGTCGATTCCGCGATCCTGGCGGCGCAGAGCCATGCGATGCGGCTCTCGACCGGCGAGATCAACCGGTTGATCCACGATGCGGTAGACAGCCACCCGCTGACTCACAAGGGCAGGCAACTCAAGGTCTACTATGTCACGATGCCGGCGGTAAAACCTCCGACGATCATCCTGTTCGTGAACGACCCGGGGATGATGCATTTCTCGTATCGGCGCTATCTCGAGAACCAGATCCGCAAGACCCATCCGTACGAAGGCACGCCGATCCGCATCTTCGCCCGCAAAGCGGAGAAAACGTAGCACGGGATCTCACTCCCGCACCTTCGTACTGTCGATACTGGTCACCGGTCACTGGCCACTGTTTACTGATCACTAGTCGCCATGCTCTACACCATACTTCTCATACTCAGCTACTTTCTCGGCTCCATTCCGTTCGGCGTGATCGTCGGCAAGGTCGTGCGCGGAGTTGATATCCGCGAGTTCGGCAGCGGCAACATCGGGGCCACGAACGTGTATCGCACGCTCGGCCCCGGCCCGGGCATCACCGTGTTCGCCGCCGACGTTTTGAAGGGGCTGATACCTGTGCTGGTCGCCAGGCACCTCGCCCCGGAGACCGCCTGGCTGGCAGTAGCCGCCGGGGTGGCAGCCATCGTGGGCCACACTCTCTCGCCGTTCCTGAAGTTCAAGGGAGGCAAGGGGGTTGCGACGAGCCTCGGTGTCGGGATCGGTCTCGCTCCGGTCCTCGCGGCCGCGGCCTTCGGGATATGGGTCGTCCTGTTTGCCGTCACACGGTACGTGTCCGTGGCGTCGATGATCGGGTGTGCGAGCATGCCGGTCATGATGTGGATAGCCGGCAACCCCATGGAATACCGACTGTTCGGTATCTTCGTTGCCGCCTACGTCATTATCAAGCACCGCTCGAACATAGCTCGTCTCATGCAGGGGAAAGAACACAGGTTCGTCAGGAAAACTGATCGGAACCCTACGGAGGGGTAGTATGGTCAAAGGAACTGAGGGCGATCCGCTGGTGAGTCTCGCCAGGGAGACCATCGAGGAGTATATCCGCTTCGGCAGAGTGACGAGCGTTCCCCTGCCGATGCCTCCCGAACTCGAGATGAGGGCCGGGGCGTTCGTCTGCCTGAAGAAGCACGGCCAACTCCGAGGCTGCATCGGCACAATCGAACCGACCCAGCCGAACCTCGCCGCCGAGATCATCGAGAACGCGATCAGCGCCTCCACCCGCGATCCCCGGTTCGAGCCGGTGGATGAGGAGGAACTCGATGACCTGGAGTACACCGTCGATGTCCTGAGCGCACCCCAGCGGATCGAGAGCATCGCCGACCTTGACCCGAAGAGATACGGCGTGATCGTCGAGAGCGGCTACAAGCGCGGACTCCTGCTCCCGGACCTCGAGGGTGTCGATACGGTGGAGGACCAGGTGATGATCGCCATGCGCAAGGCCGGTATCTGGGACGGCGAGCCGGTGACTCTTTACCGGTTTGAGGTCCGCCGTCATGGGGGAAAGTAGGTAGCAGAGCCGGCTACCGTGGGGAACGGGCGCTGTCTCGTTCCGGTACCATGATATGAGTAGACACGATCCGCAGACAGCCGAATACGCTCAGATGGAGTGCCGCCACTACGAGATCGATGGCGGCTCGGCGAAGTGTATGCTCTGCCCGCGGGGGTGCTCGATCGCTCCGGGGAAGGCCGGAGGATGCCGCGCGCGCATGAACGTAGACGGCAGGCTGATCCTCACCACCTACGGCGCGTGCTCGTCGATCCACGTCGATCCGATCGAGAAGAAGCCGCTCTTCCACTTCCATCCCGGCATGAGCATCCTGTCGCTCGGCTCGCTCGGATGCAACCTCTCCTGCGAGTTCTGCCAGAACTGGCGGATATCCCAGTCCTCCGCCGGGACGCGCTACGTCTCTCCCCAGTCGGCGGTCGAGATGGCCGCCAATGTCCCGGGGAACATCGGCATCGCGTTCACGTACAACGAGCCGCTCGTCTGGTTCGAATACCTCATGGATACCACCCCGCTCGTCAGAGCGGCCGGCATGAAGAACGTCCTCGTCACAAACGGCGAGATCAACGAGCACCCGCTGAGGGAGCTTCTGCCCACCATAGACGCGATGAACGTCGATATCAAGGCGATGGACGAGGGATTCTACGCGGACATCTGCAAGGGAAAGCTCGCGCCGGTGCTGCGGAGCGTAGAGATCGCGCGCGAGATGGGAGTCCACGTCGAGGTGACCAACCTGCTCATCCCCGGCCACAACGACCGGCCCGAGCAGATCGAGGCGCTCGTCGACTGGATCGCGGCCCTCGACCCGACGATCGCGCTCCACATCACCAGATATCGGCCCGAGTACCGGATGACCGCGCCTCCGACCCCGCCGGAGACGCTGCTCTCCGCCCGCGAGATCGCCAGGACGAAGCTGCGGCATGTCTACGTGGGCAACATGCACATACCCTCCGCCGAGGACACGGTCTGCCCGGGGTGCTCGCGTCCGGTGATCCGCCGAGTGGGCTTCTCGATCACCGAGATGAACCTCACCGATGGGAAATGCGCCTTCTGCGGCTCGCCGGTGGATATCATCGCATGACGAACGCTCACACTCCCGAACTGATTCTCGCTTCGGCCTCTCCACGCCGCCAGGAACTCCTGCAGCTCATCGGACTCCCGTTCCGCGTGATCCCGAGCAGCTTCGACGAGACGACGCTCGACCTCTGGCCGCCGGACAAGCACGTGATCGACTCCGCTACCGCCAAGGCCGAGGATATCGCCGTCCGCGTCGACGAGGGTGTGGTCATCGGAGCGGATACCATCGTCGTGGTCGACGAGGAGGTTCTCGGCAAACCTGCCGACGAGGAGCACGCTCGTCGGATGCTCCGTTCTCTATCGGGCCGCTCGCACTACGTCTACACCGGCGTGTGCGTCGTTCGGCGCTCCAGGGGAAAGACGGTCGGCGCCGCGCGCGACTTCGTGCGGACGGAGGTGCGGTTCTGTGAGTTGTCCGATGCCATGATCGACGCCTACGTCGCGACCGGCGAGCCGCTCGACAAGGCGGGCGCATACGGCATCCAGGAGCGCGCGAGCGTGCTCATCGAGGGCATCGTCGGCGACTACTTCAACGTGGTCGGCCTCCCGGTGCATAGACTCAGCCGCCTGCTAGCGGAGGTCGGCGTCCCGGTCATCGGGTGTCGGTAGCATGCCGATCGATCTTGCCACAACCGAGTTCCTGCTCAGCCCCGAGGGGGATGCGCTCCTCGATGAGGCGAAGTCGCTCACCGGTGACTTGCTCGCGCGCCTGACCACGCTTCGCAAGCGTTACCCCGCCGAGTACGCGTCCGCCGCGCTCGAACTGCTCGACCTCCGCCATAGAGCCGCGCGCAAGTTCGCCCGCGCCGACGAGATGTTTTTCGTCCGCGAAGCTCTGGAGCAGTCGTCGAGCGAGGCCATCTCCCGCTATCGCGCCGGACGCTTCCCCGAGGACATCCGTGTGCTCGACCTCGGATGCGGGATCGGCGGCGACACGATCGCGCTGGCTCCGAGGGGGCCGGTGACTGCCGTCGATCGCGATCCCGTCCGCCTGGCGATGGCCGAGCGCAACGTGGAGGTCTACGGCCTCTCCGACCGCGTGGAGTTCGTCCTCGCCGATGTGACCGAGATCCCGCTCGACGCCGACGCCGCCTTCCTCGACCCGTCAAGGCGCGAGGGAGGCCGACGCCTCCGCCACCTCGCCGACCTGAGCCCCTCCCTCGATTTCATCGAGCGCCTCGTCCGCGAGACGCCCGACTGCGCGATCAAACTATCGCCTGCGACGCCCGACGAGGAGTTGGATGGGTTGGGCGCCGAGATCGAGTTCATCTCCGAGGGCGGTGAGTGCAAGGAAGCCGTCGCGTGGTTCGGCGGCCTGAAGTCCGATGGGAGGAGGGCCACAGTGCTCCCGGCCGGGGCAAGCATCGCGCAGACGCCCGTCGATCCCATCCCGGTCCGTGAGCCCGGCCGATTCCTCGTCGAGCCCGATGCCTGCGTCGTGCGGGCGCACCTCATCGAGCAGTACGCCCACCGGATCGGCGCGTGGAAGCTCGATGAGCAGATCGCCTACCTCTCCGCGGATGAGGTCGCAGCCGGCCCGTTCGGTGACGCCTACGAGATCCTCGACAGCATGCCCTACAATCCGAAGGCGGTGAACCGCCGGCTCCGCGAACTCGACGCCGGCAAGATCATCGTGAAGAAGCGGGGTGTTCCCTTCGAGCCGGAAGAGGTCGAGCGGCGCATGAAGCTCACAGGCAGCCGCGAGCTGATTCTCATTCTCACCCGGATCCGAGGGAAGGCGTGGGCCTTCATCAGCCGTATCGCCGCCTGAGTAGTGACACAGCCCTCGGACTGGGTATGATCTACCGGAACGCAACTCTGGAGGACCACTGACATGCCGATATTCGACTACAAATGCGCGGACTGCGGCAGCCGGTTCACCCTCCTGCTCGGAGTCGTGGCCGTCCCCCATGAGGAGAGATGTCCATCGTGCCGGAGCGCGTCCATCTCCCGCCTCGTCTCGCGCTTCTCCCGCGTGCGGTCGGAGGACGATCTGATCGACTCGCTCGCCGACCCCGCCGGCATCGGCGACCCGGACGACCCGAAGGAGTTCGGCGCGTGGATGAGGCGCATGGGACGGGAAATGAAGGACGATCTCGGCGGCGACTTCGACGAACTGCTCGACGAGATCGAGCAGGATGACGGGGAATCCGACGATGATCTCGGATGATTCCGCAGGTCTCGAGGTCGTGGGTACACTCAAGGTGGATTTCACCTATGGAGGAGACCCATGAGCAAACTCAAGGACGTGGAGACCTCCGCGTCGATCAAGCTCGCGCTCATCGCCAACTCGCATATCGGCGGGTTGGACATAAACGTGGAGACCGTGAATGGGATCGTGTTCCTGCGAGGCTACGTGCAGGACAGGAGTCAGAAGAACCTCGCGGAAGACATCGCCCGCCGCTACGGCGGGATCGATATCAGGAACGACATTCAGGTGCTCAGCGAGATCGAGGACGGTCAGGAACTGATGGGCGGCGAGAGGAACGACGTCGCGGACACGATACTGCGCGACCACATCACCGGCGATCTGGAGTCGGACGGCCGCGTGAACGCGTCGATGGTGAACGTGGATACGGCGAATGGGGCCGTGCGCCTGACCGGAGTGCAGGATACCGAGTCGGCGAAGAGCAGGGCCGAGCAGATCGCCTGGCGCGTCGACGGAGTGAACGAGGTCATCAACGACATAGTGGTTCGCGAGGATATCGATGTCCACGACCGCGCGGCGTGATTTTTCCCCGATGCCTCGACGGCAGGAGTCGTCGAGGCATCAACTCCCTCTGCCCGATCCTCTGACGATCTCTGTCCTCGGAGGCGGAGCGCCACCGCGGGCGTTCACTACCGTCTCGCAGGATGTGACCGCGAAGGAACTACCACCCTTCAGCATCGAACTCTAATGCTATGAACCACCTCCCACCTCGGAGCGGATCGGCATCCGCGACGGCACGGTGGAGAGGATCACGGATAATCCTGGAGATGGAGTCCACCTCTCCCCCAAGACGATCACCCATAGGGATGGCAGCGCATGAAACCAAACGTAGTACTCATCCTCGCAGACGACATGGGATACGGCGACATCAGGGCGTTCGGCAACGACATCGTAGAGACCCCGAACCTCGACCGCCTCGCCGAGGAGGGCATCTGCCTCACGCAGCACTACTCCGGGTCGCCGGTGTGCGCCCCCGCGCGGGCGGCGCTCATGACCGGGCGTTACCCGCACCGGACCGGCGCGATCGATACGTTCGAGGGGCGCGGTCTCGACCGTCTCGCTCTGCGAGAGGTAACGCTCGGCGCGCACTTCAAGCAGGCGGGATATGCCACCGGCCTTTTCGGGAAGTGGCATCTCGGGGCGCTCGATCCGCGGTATCATCCCAACTCACGGGGCTTCGACGAGTTCGCGGGGTTCAGAGGCGGATGGAGCGACTATTGGCAGTGGAGGCTCGACCGCAACGGAAACTTCGCCAAGGCCGACGGACGCTACCTGACGGATGTGCTCACCGAGGAGGCTGTAGGCTTCATCCGGCGGCACCGGAACGAGCCGTTCCTGCTGCACGTCACGTTCAACGCACCGCACTTCCCATTCCAGGTTCCCGAAGGAGAGCTTGGGCCGTTCCAGGATCAACCCGGACTGACGTCAGCCGTCCGGACGATATATGCCATGAACCGCCGGATGGACAAGGGCGTCGGCGCGATACTCGACGAACTGCGGAAGCAGGGGCTCGATCAAAACACCATAGTGATCTTCGCCAGCGACAACGGCCCGCAGATGAACGGCGAGGGCGACAATTGCACCGCGCGGTACAACGCCTGCTTCAACGGGCAGCAGTGCCTGGTGTACGAGGGAGGAATCCGGGTGCCCGCGATCATCCGCTGGCCCGCAGGTCTCGATGGCGGGCGCAGATCGACCGCGCTCATCCATTTTACCGACTGGCTCCCGACTTTGGCGGCGGCGTGCGGGATCGAGCTGACGTCGGATCGACCGCTCGACGGCGCGAACGTCCTCGGGGCGCTCAGGGATGAGACGCCGTCGCAGGACCGCACGTTCTTCTGGCAGTGGAACCGGTACACACCGGTCGGAAGCTGCAACGCCGCGATGCGGAGCGGCGCGTGGAAGCTCGTGCGCCCCGCCATCCCGGAGGCGATGTACGTCGCCCCGGAGGATCTTGCAACCGACCACCGGCTCAAGTACGAGCCGGAGAAGCAGCCCGATATCGACCGGGACCCGGAGCCCGAGCGGACGATCCCCGATCCGCCCGCGCCGATGCTCTTCAACCTCGAGGCCGATCCCTGCGAGACGGAGGACCTCTCGCACCGGCGCCCCGAGATGCTGTCGAAGATGCAGCGTGAGCTCGACAATTGGTTCGAGGCCGTGGAAGCTGAGCGCCGAACGATCGACGACAGGTTGTAGGAGCGGATTCCCATCCGCGATGCTGGTCGCCGAGTTCGCTGCGACCGGATCGCACGGACGCCGGGCCTTTCGTGTGGCACGGGCGCGTCGCAGATTGGCCCCATAGGTCCCATTTCCCGTAAGGAGAAGCACGAAATTGACGAAGACGACACGCAGAGAGTTTCTGAAGCAGGCCGCGATCGGCGGCACAGTGATCGCCGGGCTGCCCGGATTGGTCGAGGCCGCCGAGACCACTCCCAAGGCATCGGCGAAGACCAGGATCGTCATCGCGCGGAACGCCTCGATGCTCAAGGGCGACGAGGTCGATCAGAAGGTGATCGAGCAGATGCTCGGGCGCGCCATGATGCGCCTGACGTCGAAGAGCACCTCCGCCGGGTCCTGGAAGTCGCTCTTCAAGCCCGATGACGTAGTCGGCATCAAGATCAACGGTCTCTTCGGCCCCACGGTCTCGACACGGCCGGAGTTCGTCAACGCGGTTATCGCCGGACTGAAGTCCGCGGGCGTGAAGCCCGAGAACATCATCGTCTGGGACCGCGCGGCGAAGGACCTGGAGAAGTGCGGCTTCACGCCGAACAAGACGGGGCCGGGAGTCATCTACTATTCCGACGACGGCGATTGGGGCAAGGAGGTCCGGCTGGGCTCCTTCAACGGCAAGGTCTCGAAGGTGTTCGATCGCATCACGGCCCTGATCAACATGCCGATCGTGAAGCACCACGGAGGAGCCGGGATCTCGTGCTGCCTGAAGAACCATTACGGGTCGATCAACAATGCGGGAGCGCACCACGGCAACGACTGCCATCCCTATCTCGCCGATCTTAACGCCATCCCGCAGATCAAGGACAAGACTCGGCTGATCGTGGCCGACGTTCTGAAGCCCCAGGCCGACGACGGGCCGCGCAGGAATCCCTCGGCGCAGTGGGAGTACCACTCGTTGATGGTCGGCACGGACCCGGTGGCGATCGATCTGCAGGCATACCGGATAATCGAGGAACGGCGCAAGGAAGTCGGCATATCGTCCGTCGCGCATAAGGTGGAGAAGACGCTCGCGTCGGCCGCGGAGCGCGGAGCCGGGACGAACGATCCGTCGAAGATCGAGGTCATTCGTATCTAGCGAGTTGCGTGTGATGCGCGCAATTCGTAGTCGGCATGGGATGACCGACACGCCATGCGCATAGACTTTCCGTACTACACCGACATACCGCCGTTCGAGGTCCCCGACGGCAATCTGATCGGCGTCTACGAGGCGCCGACGATCGAGCCCGCCGCATCGGAGGCGGAGACCATCCTCCGCGCATTCGCCGATCCGATCGGGTATCCAGCGGTCCACGAGGCCGCCGCCGGAGCCGAGTCCGCGCTCATCCTCACCGACGACTACACCCGGAACACGCCGGTCCGGGGCATTCTGCGCGTCCTCCTGGGCGAGCTGGAGGCCGCCGGGATTCCGCACGAGAACATCACGATCCTGGTGGCGCTGGGCACCCATCGACCGATGACCGATGCGGAGATGCTGGCGAAGTTCGGCCCGGATATCCCTCGGCTCTACGAGGTGGTGAACCACGATTGGCGGGACGAGGATCGGCTTGCAGACTACGGAGAGACCGAGAGCGGCATTCCGATCAGGGTCAACAGCCTGGTGGACGAGAACGAGTACATCTTCGGGATCGGCCAGATCGTCCCGCACCGGATCGCAGGTTTCAGTGGCGGAGGCAAGATCATCCAGCCCGGAATCTGCGGCGCTGAGACGACCGCCGAGACCCACTGGCGGAGCGCCCTCTATCCCGGCAGCGAGATCCTCGGCGTCGCGGACAACCCGATCCGTCTGGGCATCGAGCAGGTGGCGGCGAGCGCGCGGCTCTCAGGGATCGCCAACGCCGTCTGCGACGCCGACGGGAACGTGATCGACGTCTTCGTCGGCGATCCCGTGGCGGCTCACCGGGCGGGAGCGGCGCTCTCGAGCCTGGTCTACGGCTTCGAGATCCCGGAACCGGCGGACATCCTCATCATCGACTCCTACCCGATGGACATCGAGCTCTGGCAGGGGGCGAAGGCGCTCTACGCGGGCGAGCTGGCGGTCAAGAAGGATGGGATCGCAATTCTCGTCAGCCCGTGCCCTGAGGGGGTCTCGCAGACTCACGGCCTCATCCTCCGGGAGGGATACCGTCCATCGCGGGAGACGATATCCCTCGTCGAGAACGGCTCGATACGCGACAAGATCGTGGCGGCGCACCTCGTGAGGGTGGGGCGCGTGATCCGCGACAACGGGATGGGCATCCTCGTCTCGCCGGGCATTCCGCCCGATCACAAGGAGCGCCTCGGGTTCATGCACGCATCCACGCCCCGGGAGGCGCTCGACCTCGCGCTCGGCATCAAAGGCCCGGACGCGTCGGTGATGGTGATCCGCCGCGGTGGGACATCGCTCCCGATGCTGAGGGCGTAGCGGTCAATGGACGCCGGGGCGGAACTACCTTACGGCAACTTTGTGGTCCCCCGGCCGAAGACTCAGGACGATGAACTGCCCGTCCTCCTCGTATCTTGCCGCCGCGCGCTTGCCATCGACAGTGACCTTCACCGGCTTTCGGGGGACTCTGATGCGGACGTCTCCGGTCTCAGCCAGGGAGATGTCCGCCGTGGTCTCCTCGCCATACGCAAGCCCGATGCTCGCCGGGACGGTGGACATGAAGAGAGTCGCCCTTGGAGAGGACGGCTGTTTCCCCCCGATGAACTCGAGAAGCAGGCCGTCGGTGAGGGCGAACTGAACGATGTTCAGCGTCTCCTTCCGGCGCAAGAAGCAGCTCTCGCCGATGAACGTGGCCCATCCCGCGCTCACCTTCCCGCCTCCGGTCCTGAAGCCCACGAGATCGGCGGCGCTGTCCCCGCTGACCTCGACGGCAAGCGCGCCGTCACCCGTCCGGGGAGAGAGGCGGTGTTCGGCTTTCTCTCCCGGAGAGAGCGGGAAGAGGGCGGTGAGGAACTGCGTCTGAGCCGTCTTCTCCTCGGGCGAGATCGAGATGTACGGGCCGTAGGACTCGGCGCCTTCGTACTCGGTCAGCTTCATCCGATGCCGCTGGGGAAGGAGGACTCTGGCGTTGACGGATGCCTTCTTCCCTGCGATTGTGACTTCGTCCGTTGGCTGAGGATCGACGTTCTTGAGGTGCATCTCCGGGAACAGATACTTGGCGGTTGAGTTCCCATGCAGCAGGATCTCGAAGTTCCTCGGCGTGCCCTCGGATGCGACCTCGTCGAGGATGAGGAAGTAGTCGGGCTTGACGTAGGCGACCCGGCGGACGAACTTCGAGAGCTTGGCGGGATCGTACGAGCCTGAGGCATCGCCGACCGTGTAGTCGAAGACGCCCGATGTGAAGAACTCGGTCACCTTCCCGCCGCCGAGCTTGTCCTGCCCCTCGCCGTCGACCAGCAGGCTGTTGTGGCCGACGGTGTTCGTGCTGAAGAACGACTTCGCCCCGCCCTCGTAGCTCTTGTAGCCCGGATCGGTGAGGAGCCACTCGCCCGCGTGGTTGAGGATGAAGCTGTTCTGGTCGCGGTGATTGTGCCCCATCTTCGAGTTCCCGCTGACGAAGGCGAAGAGCGTGTCCTCCTCCCTCCAGCCGGAACGGAGGGCGACCCAGTCGATCGGTCGGAAGACGGCGGATGTCGGCCAGGCGTCGGGCGGCTCCTCCTTGCCGATCGGCTTCCCGTAGATCGCGCCGGACCAACCCGCGTCGAAGCTGAGCTTCGACTTCCGGAGATACCAGCCCGAGGGACCGTGGTCGAGCGAGTTGTTGAGGGTCTTGGCGATGTTGCCGAAGTAGTTGGCGATCCCGCAGTCCCCGAAACTCGCCTGCCCGGATGCCTTCGGGTCCTGGAAGTAGATCGCCATCCTGATCACCTGGTCGAGGTATGGATGGGCCACCAGCGAGGAGTCCCCTGTGGCTCGGTGGAGCTGGTCCGCGAATACGACGCAGTTGTCGAGGCCGTAGGAGAGATACCCCATGCTCTCGATGGTCTGCGACGTCGCGCGGCTGTCGAGGAACCACTTGAAGTAAGCCTTCGCCGAGTCGAGATACGTCTGCGCCTTGTCGTTCTCGCCGAGGAGGACGAGGGCGCCCGCGCCGAGCGCCGATGCGCGGAGCATCTGCATGTTGTGCTCGCTCGTCGGCTCCATGTCCCTGAACATCGGCTCGAGGCCGAGATCGACCATCGCCTCGCGGACCGTCGTTCGCTCCTCCGGGGTCATGAAGTCGTAGCAGATGTCGTATACCGTCGCCACTCCGAACGTGATGTGGCAGGTGTCGAGGCACGTCTTCTTGCCGTAGTCGAGGTCGGTCCACTCGCGCCACTTCGCCAGAGAGAGGGCATAGTCGACCGCCCGGCGCGCGTACTCCTTCTTGCCGGTCGAGGCATACGCCAGTGCGAGAGGCTGCATCCGGCGCTGGAACGTCCGCGCCATCATCGTCCAGTAGGGATAGTGGCCGAACTTCTCGTAGTCGAATCCGGGCGGCTCCTCGATCTTCCCCGGCTGCCGGGGAGGCAGCGGGAACGTGACCTCCTTGCCGCCGAAGTACTTGATGGTTACCTCCGTCTCGCTCAGCATCTCCTCCGCCGTGAAGCCGAACTCGCGGATCCTCGGCAGGTCGTTCGCCGTGAAGAAGAGCCGTGGATGTTGAATCGTGTCGCCGACCGATTGGACGGCGAGCCCGAGCAGCATGAGCGAAGAAAGCAGTAGATGAATGCGCATGTGGGTTACCTCACGAGTTCCTTCCCGTCGGGGAGAACGGCGCGCGCGCCGGAGCCGGCCCGGACCGTCCACCTGCCGGCGGAGTCGCGGCCGACCCATGTGACCGCCGGGACCGTGATCTTCTCACCGGGGCCGATGTCGTAGATATACGCGGTGATCCGACCGTCGCCGTCGGTGTCGGCGAACTCCGCCTTGAGGTCCGACATGCCCGAGAGCCGGACGACGCCCTTCTCGGCATCGACCAGCCTGCGCCACGCCGAGTGCTCCTCATTTGCAAGCCACGCATGTTCGTAGAGGCCCCCGCCGGCGAAGTAGAGGATGTTGTTGGTGGTGACGAACTTGCCGTTGTCGTCGAGGCCGGTGATCTCTATCTTGCCCGTCCTAATGGTGTCGTCGCCCAGCGAGAGTACCAGCTTGCCGTCCTTCTCCCTGGCGCTCTCGATCCGGTAGTTGCAGGCGCTCGGCCCCGGCCGGAAGACGGCGGTCCGTCCGACGAGATCGGATGCCTCCCCGCCGGAGACGGTGATCTCGTTGCGCTCCACATCGACCGACTCGACGGCGCCGACGAACCCTTCCGCTGCCTCGACCGAGAGCATTCCCTGCTTGATATGCGTCCCGTCGCCGAGGAACACGGACTTCAGCGCGCCCTTCGCATCCAGCCGGATGACGGCGCACCGCCCGGCGACGGTGATCCCGGCCGCCTCGACCTTGCTCGATGCGTTGCCGCCGGCCCAGACGTAGTCGATACCCTGAGGCCCCTTGATCTCGATGAGGACTCCCCCGGACTCCGCGTCGGTCTCGAGCGTTCGGACGGCGAGCGGATCGTCGCCCCTGCCGTCCCTGACCCGGAACGGCTGGAGGACCGAGACGAAGCTGTCGGACAGGTCCTCGCCAGAGTTGCGGAGGAGCACGAACTCCACGCTCTCGGGATGTCCCGGCTTCCTGGGCGGCCTGCCGTCGGCGATGACCGCTTCGTTCACGGTCTGGCGCGGGAACATGGCGTGGATGCCGGAGTCGGCGCCGGTCCAGGTCGCGCTCCACGCGCCGGTCGGCCGCCCTCGCCTGACGTTGTAGAGATAGGAGAGGCTGGCCCCGACGTAGCTATGGAACGATCGAGTCTTTCCGGGCTTTTCGAGCTCCGGGTCGTCGTAGAGATAGCTGTACGGCACGTCCTCACCGGCCAGCGTTCCCTCGGTCTGCGTCTCGGAGAGACCGATCCCGCTCGTGGAGAACTCGCCGTCGAACCCGTGGAGGCTGTAATCGTGGCTCTTCCCGCCTTCGACGCGGAAGAGATCGACGACGTAGGGCGATTCCGACTCGCCGCCGATCAGCATCATCATGCGCCGATACTCGCGGGCGCCGGCATACGCATTGGGCGCGCTGACATCGATCACCTGCACGTCGGGCGACTCCGCGAAGAAGTTGAGGACGCCCCTGCGCTTGGTGGACTGCCGCGATCCGTCGACGGAGACCGTGGTGTGACTGAGGGTATGCGTCTCCCAGGCCGGGCGGTCCTTGTGCTCGGCGGCGAACTGCGGATAGCCGAAGTCGGGGATCAGCTTCTTCCCGTAGCCGACCAGCTCGAACGCAAGGCGGTCGTAGTGCGCGTGACCGGCCTCCGCGGGGCCGTAATAGATCGCAAGCCCCACGCCGTCCTTCCCTCTGCCGTGCTCGAGGAATCCCATGCCGTACCCGCCGAGGTTGCGCGTCCCGGCGAACTGCTTCTCCGCGCCGACGGCCTTTCGTCGCAGATCGGCCTCGTCGAGCGGCGGGAATCTCAGATCGACGCTGCTGCTGAACGATCTCTCGCCGAACACGCCTCTGTCCAGCAGGAACCTGGCGAAGACCGGATCGCCGAATCCGTCGAGGCCGAGACGCGCCATGTAGTTCGATGGGTTCGACACGCCGAGGTTCATCGTGCCTGAGTCGCCGATCGCGGGGGTGTTGATCCCGAGCATCTGGATATCGAAGTACGCGGTGTACATGCGCTTGAACTTCGCGCGCGAGTAGACATCCACCCCCAGCTTGTCGAGCAGTTCGGCAACAGTGGCGAGGTTCGCGCACCATCCCAGGCAATAGTTCGGCGCGACCTCGAAGGAGATGCCCTCGCGGAAGATGAAGTTGTCGAGCGCGTAGTCGAATCCCTCGACCCCCGCGATGCCCTCCGTGTTGTTCAGGACGTAGTCGATCGCGCGCTCACTGATCTCCTCATCCTGCAGGACGATTGCCAGCCGGAGGAGCGCCCGCTGGTGCATTCCGTAATTGCCCCGGATATCTCCGCCGTAGATGCACCGCACGCCCTCTCGGAGCAGGTTCTCCTCTATGTTGGCCCTGATGTCGGCGTATGACTTGCCGACGAGCGGGGAATCCTCCCCCGCCCAGACGCCGTCCTTCGCCAGCGCGTCGAAGATGTTGTCGTAAGCGCCGGTGAGACGGGTCATGGTTCCTGTCTCCCAGATCATGTTCACGATCTTGCCCCGATAGTTCGGCGCGAACTCCTGCGCGTACCGGCTCTGCTTGTTGTGGTCCATCGCGGGGTACATCTCGGCGATCCGGTCGAGCATCACGATCGCCTTCCGCGCGTACTTCTCGTCGCCGGTGTACAGATACGCGAGCGAGAGGTTCTCCACGCCCGGGAGGATATAGTTCGACCAGAGCCAGTGACAGTAGTAGGCGACGAACCAGTGCTTCTTCTCCGCCCCCTCCTTGCGCCAGCCCCAGCCGTCGTCCGCGTAGTCGCCGGTGAGGAGGCTCCGGTCCTTCATGCCCGACTTGTAGAAGGCGAGGAAGTCGTTCGATGGATACTCCTCGCCGCCGACCGGGCACTTGATCTTCCAGGGATTGTTGAAGGGGTCCATGATCCACGAGTAGTTGCCGTGCTTGAAGTATTCCATGCCGTGGACCGGGCAGCCCTCGAAGGAGGAGTTGAACGCGCGCGGCACCTCGGGCGTGGGGATGAAGTCCCAGAGGTACTGATCGGAGTATTTGAGCCACTCGTCGGCGGCGGCGATGATCTTGTCGGCGATCTCCTTCGCCTTGGGGTACTTCGCGATGTTCTCGCGGATCTGCGCGACCTCCGCGTCGGTGGTGAGCGATCTGCTCTGCTTTCCGGCAGGCTGCGCGCCTGCGTTTGCTGCGATGATAGTGATCACGGCGATACCGATGCTAATCGTTTTCAGAAAAACCATGTTCCCCCGCTTCCAGTGCTTGTTGGATGACTTGCTTTGCTTCGTCCGCCCTGGATTCCAGGACGGATACGCTGAACTCGAACATACGGTCCACCACCGACGCTACGAACCTGCCGAAGTACCCGGACACGCCCGGTGAGAGATAGGAGGCAATCCCGGCGCTCAGCAGGATGCCTTGGACGATCACTCTTCCTCCGCATCGTCTGCGAGGACCTTCTCGAGCGATGCCACCGCCGCCTTGTCCTTCTCGAGCGCCTGCCTGAGCGCCTCGATCTGATAGGCGCGCATCTCCGCCGACCACTTCGGGCCGTCCTTGATCGTCTGCGGGTAGCGGACGTAGCTCCTCGCGCCGCTCAGGATGTCGATCTGCTCCTGATAGAGCGCCGCCGCCCGCTCGCAGTGAGCCCGCGCCTCGCCCTGCAGTGTCTTCGCCGCCCAGGAGAGATGAGCCACACCCGCGTGGCGAGCGTCGATCAGGGAGTTGTAGAGCCAGGCGTTGATGTAGGCCACCTTCTCCAATTCCTTGCCTGTCAATTCCTGGCATCGCTTCGACCGGAGGGCGTCGATCCATGCCGTGTATGCCTCGAAACCGACCGCATACTTGGCGTCGAGCTTTCGCTCGCCCTTGCCGAACTCGACCGCCAGCTTGATCGACTTCCGCACGTTCTCGGCGGTCGTCGGGACCTTGCCCTTCCTGCCGATGACGAGCACGGCGTAGGGCGTCTTGTCCGCTATGGAGTGCGCGGAGGACCTGTCGTAGTACGTGCGCGTCAGCCAGGTCTCGCCGGAGCGCTCGTACCCGGCTATGATGCCCCAGTCGCCGTGTCCCGACAGGTTCGCGCCGACAGCCGGCGCTCCTCGATCGATCGATTCGATGATGGGTCCAGGCTGCCCGGAGGTGGCCCATGTGTAGGAGTATCCGACCGCCTCCATCGCGGCTTTGGGGTGATCGTCATTGAGCGCCGCGTCCGCGGACGACTCGGACCAGTCGCGGAAGAAGCGCGTGGCGAAAGCCACGCCGGAGACGCCCATGAGATACTGATACGTCGTCTTCTCGCCGATGAAGTTCAGGCATGCGTTCAGCGATCCAATGAACGTACACATCCCGTCGGCCCACTTCAAGCCGGGGACGTTTGGGATCACGCAGCCGGTGGTCGCGCCCTCGGCGGATGCGTTGCTCGGCTCCTGCTCGTCCTGGCAGAGGGCGGGGCATACGGCGAGCGTCGGAATCAATAATATAAGGAATAGCACGCGCAGGGACATGGCCGTTCCTCCTGATGCTTCGGGTACTGACAGGTTACACTCCCGCAGGCGTTCTGTCAATCGCTCTGAGAGGGCCCTGGGGTGCGTCAGGAAGAATCCGGAGGCGTCGGGAGCAACTCGGAAGCTTCCGGGAAGAGTCCGGATTCCTTCCTCGGACGTGGGGAAGGGATTCCCATGCTCTTGGATTGCTTCCCCAGACGTGGGAAAAGGGTTCCCATGCTCTCGGATCGATTTCCCAGACGTGGGAAAAGGGTTCCCATGCTCTTGGATCGCTTCCCCAGACGTGGGGAAGGAATTTCCATGTTCTCGGATTCCTTCCGCAGACATGCGGAAAGGATTTCCATGTCTGCGAATTCTTT
>CAYXOC010000046.1:0-38922 GCA_964466715.1 uncultured bacterium | reverse complement strand
ACGAGTCTCGGGATATCAACGGTCCGCCCGGGATGCGCGAGTACGATTACGAGTAGGATGCAGGAGGAGTACGATCGCTGATGCGCATAGACATCGCCACCGCCTTGAGGGAATCGGGCTTTTTCAGCGACGCGTCCGACGAACTGGTCGCCAGGGTCGCGCGCATGTCGAAGTTTCAGTCCTACCGCAAGGGCGATCTGATCTTCGCCGAGGGAAACCCCTGCGACGGTATGTACATCGTGGTATCCGGTGCGGTCAAGGTCTACAAGATCGGCCCGGACGGACGGGAGCACATCCTTCACGTGGCTGAGTCGGGAGACACGTTCGGCGAGGTGGCGATGTTCCTCGGGATGGGATATCCCGCCTACGCCGGCGCGGTCAAGGATTCGCTCACCGTGTTCGTCCGGCGGCAGCCGCTGATGGAACTGCTCGAGCGCTCACCAAGCCTCTGCTTCGAGATCCTCGGCTCGCTGGCGGCGTGGACTCATCGGCTCGTGAACAAGCTGGAGAACCTGACCCTGAGGGACGCCTCCGCGCGACTCGCACAGTACCTGCTCAGCCGCGCCAGGGAATCGGAGGGGGTGACGGAGGTTATCCTCACCGTCCCGAAGCAGACCCTGGCGGCGCACATCGGCATCAGCAGCGAGACGCTCTCCCGGCTGCTCAACCGGCTGGAAGCTATGGGCCTCATCGCACCGGAGGGCCGCATCATCCGCATCCCCGACCGCACCGCCCTGGAGGATGTCGCCGAGAACGGCATGGGGTAGGGGACAGCGGGGAGTCGAAAATAGAAAGAAGCGAAGAAAAACCCCTCCGGCGTGGGCCGAAGGGGTTTCCTGTTTGCTTGGATACTCGGGCCGGAGCGACTACTGAAGCGCGGTCCGGTTCTGCGAGTCGTTCTCGATGGCCGCCTGGACGTCGCGCCCGACGACTCTCTCTCCGAGCTTCTCCAGGATCTCCTCCGGCTTGTCCGCCGCGCGGAGCATCTCACTTCGCTCGAGTTTCCCCTGTTGGTACGCTTCGAAGAGCGAGGCATCGAGCGTCTTCATTCCGAGCTGCTGCCCGGTCTGGATCGCCGAGACGATCGAGTGAGTCTTCTTCTCGCGGATCATGTGCGAGATCGCCGGCGTGGAGAGCATGACTTCGAAGACGGCGACTCGGCCGGAGCCGCCCTTCTTCGGCAGCAGGAGCTGGGAGATGACGGCGATCAGGTTGCCGCTGAGCTGGGTCCTGATCTGCTCCTGCTGGTCGAACGGGAAGACGTCTACGATTCGGTCGACGGTCCTCGCGGCGCCGGTGGTGTGCAGCGTCGAGAAAACAAGGTGGCCGGTCTCAGCCGCCGTTACCGCCGCGGAGATAGTCGCCAGGTCTCGCATCTCACCGACCAGGATGACGTCCGGGTCCTGGCGGAGAGCCTTGATGACTCCCGTAGCGAAGCTCGGGACATCGTTTCCGACCTCGCGCTGGGAGATGATTGACTTCTTGGCGGAGTGGTAGTACTCGATCGGGTCCTCGATGGTGATGATGTGGCAGTCGCGGTGCTCGTTGATGTAGTCGATCATCGTAGCGAGCGTCGTCGTCTTACCACTACCTGTCGGACCGGTTACCAGTACCAGGCCTCTGGGCGCATAGAGCAGTCTCTGCAGGCGCTTGTCGAGCCCGATATCCTCGAAGCTCATCAGCGTGAAAGGGATAAGGCGCATGTTGATCGCCACGGTACCCTTCTGCATGAAGACGGCACACCTGAATCGGGCGCGGTCGCCGAACGTGTAGCCGAAGTCTGCGCCCTGCACCTCTTCGACCTCGGCGAGAGATCTGGGTTTGGCGATCTGGTGCATGAGGTCTTCGGTGGTCTCGGCGTCGAGCACGCCGAACTCTTCGAGGCGGTGAAGGCGGCCGTGCAAGCGTAGGGTAGGGGGTTCGCCGACAACCATGTGGATGTCGGATCCGCCCAAAGTCACTGTTCGGTCGAGGATGTCATCGATGTTTATCATCCGGTCCTCCCTGTACAGAGCGGCATGGGCCTAGCGTGCTCCCATTAGTCATGATATAACACAGTACGCTGAGCTTGTCAACGAAAAAGAGGGAATCGGGTAAGATATCGAAGGCCGGGCCCGAGGGCGCTCGCGGGTCCGGCGCTTGTGCAGGCGAGGCGAACAGCGCGACTAAGGGAATGACGCCCTACTTGATCGAGTCCGCGATCCGCTTGATCTGATCCGACGGCAGACCGCCCACCAGCGTCAGGTTCAGCGGTCCTCTCTTCCAGGAGTAGACGCCCCTGCCGGGACGCACCGGACCTTCGTTCAGGCGTTCCATGAATCTCGGATTGAGCGATTTCTCAGGGGTCTGGAAGAGCGAGAACGAGCTTACATTATTGGTGTAGCGCAGTCCGATGATATGACTCCCGCGGAACGGCTCCACGGCGGCGCCCACCAGCCTGAATCCGGGAGGGATGTAGTCCGGCTCAACGATCTTGAAGCGGACCATCTTTCGCGCCTTGTCCAGCGGCAGGAGCCCTCTGGGACCCTGGTCGCGCTCGACTCGATAACCGTCCGGCGCATCGATCCGAAACTTGCTGTCGGGTATGTCGTTCAGGTACTGGATCCTGGTGTAGTAGGAGGTCGAGACGACCGTGCCGTTCGGCGCGATGTCCTCCGTCTTGAGCTTGACCCACTTGTCGGTGTCGATCCAAAACTTGCGTGTCGGGCCCTGGTCGGCTCGACGCGGTTTGACCACCAGCACGTAGGCGGCCTGGCCCGCGATCCTGTCCTTGCCGACCAGATCGACGCGGAGTTGCTTCCTGGCGACCGACTGCTCAGCCTGCTCGGTCCGCTGACGAAGCACCGCGAGCCTCGACGGGACGAGCCGCAGCACTTTCCGCCTGGGGATCAGATGCGCGCCCACCTTGCCGTCGTCCGCCATGACCTCGCCCTTGAGCCCCGCCGGCGATACGTACTCCATGCGCATTCCGCTGAATCCCCGGCGGTAGACGATCTGCTCCGACGTGACCGACGGCCCCTTAGAGATGGTCGTCACCTGGTATGCCGTAAACGATGCCTTGCCCTCGGCATCCAGCATGTTGCGCAGGATAGTCACGGCGTCGATGGCGGCATATGCCGTCCCGACCGCCGCTGTCAGGCAGATCACCAGGCCCGTAATCAGGATATGTGCAGTTCGCAGCTTCATAGTCGAGCACTCACTCCACGCTCTATACTCTACACTCCGCGCTCATCAGAGTTCTCCGCCCAGGTCGCGCGCCCGCTCCTTCAGGATGATCGCCGAATCGTCGGCCAGAGGGTTCGCGGACGCGAAGATCGCGTGCCCCTCCTGGCACTTCTCGATGTACTCCCAGTCGGTCTCCGGCTGGGCAAACCACGTCTTCTGGACCAGCAGCATCGAGCCGATCAGGATCAGGCAGACCGTGAACGCGGCGAACACCGGGCGCAGGACGAGCGGCCTGCGGGAGGTCCCGCCGGTCAGTCTCCGCCACAAAGTGACCCTCGGCGCGTGAGCGGGGGCGGAAGCGATCCGCTCCTTCAGCCGATGCTCGAACCCCTCCGGCGCGGTCAGCCGGTCGAGCGACCGGATCAGTGACGATGTATTCTCGAGCTCCGTGACGAGCGACTTGCAGTCGTGGCAGAGGTTCATGTGCATATCCATCTCACCTGCCACACCCCTGTCGAGCGTCCCGTCCACGTAATCGGTTATGTACTTGGCAAACTGATTGCAGTTCATGTCCGCACCTCGGTTCTGAGGGGTGATGAGTGATGAGTGAAAACCGCCCAGTCCTGAGTAGCGAAGCGTATCGAAGGACGGTCGGGTCTAGCCCAAGGTTTGGCGGAGCCAGTCCGCCCTTCGATACGTCCTGAACTCCTCGCACTGCGTTAGCTCGGAGCTCAGGACTACTCAGGGCTGGCGGGGTGGGTTTCCCGGGACATGGAACCCCGCTAGTCAGTGAACTCGGAGTCCAGGACTAGTAAGCCCTTTACAGTGTGGGTTTCCCGGGACATAGGAACCGCTAGTCCTGAGTAGCGAAGCGTATCGAAGGACGGTCAGGGCTACTCAGTGCTGACGGTTTCCACACCCCCCACTCCTCACTCTTCACTTTTTCACTCCTCACTCCTCACGCCTCACGCCTCAACATACGCCTTCAGCCAGTTTCTCAATTGCATGCGCGCGTTGAACAGCCGGGACTTGACCGTCCCGATCGGCACGTCGAGCGTCTCCGCGATCTCTTCGTACGACAGCCCTTCCATGTCGTAGAGGAGTATCGTGGTCCGCAGCTTGTCGGGCAGTCTCGACAGCGCCTTCTGTACCTGCGCCTGAAGCTCGGTCCGCTCGCAGACCACCAGCGGATCGTAAGTCCGGTCCGGCAGGTCGATCTCTCGCGCGCCCTCTTCACCCTCGTGCTCGCGCTCGAGCGGAGTGACCAGTCTCCTCTCGACTCCCGCCCGGCGATATCGGTCGATGCACAGGTTGTTCGCAATCCGGTAGAGCCAGGTGCGCAGGTTCGAGTCCTGGCGGAACGACTTGAGGCCGGCATAGGCGCGAACGAAAACCTCCTGGGCAAGGTCCTCGACCTCATCCCGGTTCGAGATCATCCGGCTGATGTAGTTGTAGATCCCATCCTTGTATCGCGCTACGATCTCATCGAAGGCTTCACAATCGCCTTCCTGACATCGCAGCACCAAGATGGCATCTGCACTAATCAAGCAGGCCACATCCTCTCGGCACGGATTCAAGAGTCATTGATACAGACGCGCGTGCGCCGGGAAAGTTCAGTCCGGTCGATCCGGTCAGTCAGACCGAGCTTCTATACCCATAATAGTCGGCGCGCGGCGGTCGACGCAATAGTGGGGAGCGGAGCCGCAGGGGAGGCCTTCAACGCCCTCCCGCGACCACGGTCGTAGGAGCGGCTTCCAGCCGCGATGAACCGACGCATCGTAGGAGCGGCTTCCCAGCCGCGATCGCAGCTAGAAGCTGCTCCTACATGGCTGGATCGCAACTGGAAGCTGCTCCTACAACGAATGGGTCACCGAAGAGAGATCGCCCCTACGGATTGCGGTACGTGATTGCGTCTAGCTCTCCTCGAACTCCCTGAAGAGCGACATAAGCTTGTCCTCATGCTGAAGTTCGATGGCGGAAAAACTGAGGTCGAATGCGAGGAGCCAGAGCAGGATGATCGCCTCATCCTTCGGCAGTTCCAGCACTCTGACGAAGAAGTCCTTGATGATCTCCTCGTAGGAGGATGCCTTCTCCTCGAGGATGATCCGGCCCCTGGCGCCGGGGCTGATGACGTCCAACTGCATACGATCGAGGAAGTCGCGCACGTTCGCCGGCGTGGCGTGTTCGAGCCCCTTGCCGAATTCCTTGATCACGAGTCGCCTGAGTTCTTTTGCGTCCACGAATAGTCCTAGTTACAAGTGTCCGGTCGGTCCGACGAGTCAGACGCGTCTGACTTCTACCTTGTCCAGCAGATCGAGCACCTGCCGCTGGTTGCAGATCTCCGTGCCGTCGGTCATGGCTGTCGCAGCCCCTGCCGCCGAGCCCCATCGGAGCGCCTCGCCGAGGTCTCCGCCCTGGCAGAGGATATGCGCGATCCCCGCGACCATCGAGTCGCCCGAGCCGATCGTGCTGACCGGCGTCACCTCGGGAGGAACCGCGTACCAGATACCCTCATCGTTCCCGGCGATGGCTCCCTTGGCGCCCATCGAGATGACCACGAACTCGATCCCCTTGTCGTGGAGCATACCCAGCGCTTCTACCACATCATCCTGGCCCTTGATGTCTATACCCACGAGCCGTCGTACTTCATCCCGGTTCGGCTTGATCATGAAGGGCCGGCATTCCATGCCGCGGACCATCGGCTCCCCGTCGCTGTCGAGTATGATCCTGGCCCCGCAGGTCCTCGCCGTGTTGCCGAGGTCGCAGTAGATATCCTTCGGCACTCCGGGCGCCGGGCTCCCGCCGAAGAGGACGAACTCCGACTTCGATGCCGCCTCGCAGACCTTCCGCCTGAGCTGCGCGAGCTCGTCCGCCGAGATCGTCGGCCCCGGCTCGTTCAGCATCGTCGGCGGCGAGCCGGACATCTCCTGGACGGAGATGTTGGTCCGAGTCTCGCCGGCGATCCAGGTGAAGTCCGTCGGCACTCCCTCGTGCTTCAGTTCGTTCTCGATCTGCCGGCCGGTGCGCCCGCCGAGGAATCCGAGGGCGATGGTCTCGGTGCCGAGCTGCTTCAGTACGCGGGAGGCATTGAGCCCCTTGCCGCCCGCGTCTATCTCGATCTTCGTTATTCGGTTCGTATCGTTCGGGAGAAGACGATCGATGTAGATGGTCTTGTCCAGCGCCGGGTTGAGCGTTACGGTTGCTATCACGGTCCCACCTGATGAGGTTACATTTCGTTAGACGAGAATCGGGGGTCAGTGTTCCATCGGTACATTGCGGCTATTGCCCGCAGGGAACGCCACAGCGGCCGTTCCGTGCGGCGAAACAGCCCGACCCTGATCGCCATCCCACAGACGAAAAAGGGGCGAGGTGATACCCCGCCCCTTGCATGTCTTGCCGAGTTACTTGGCCAGTGCAGCGCGCACCGCGTCGAGCTGTCCGGCGGAGCCGAGCAGTTCGTTGCGGCTGGCGATGAACTTCGCGTACTCGTCCATGAAGACCTTGCCGATCGGGCGGAAATCGAAGACTTCCGGCTTGTCGCGGAAGAACTCGCGGTGTACGCGGGTCCAGACCAGGCGACCATCGGTGTCGATGTTGATCTTGCAGACGCCCAGCTTGGCCGCAGGGAGGTACTGCGTGGGATCCACGCCCTTGGCGCCCTTCAGCGCGCCGCCGGCCGCGTTGATTCGCTCAACCTCATCCTGCGGGACCGAGGACGAGCCGTGGAGGACCAGCGGGAAGCCCGGTACGAGTTCCTGGATAGCCTTCACGACTTCGAAGTGGAGGCCCTGGCTGCCCGAGAACTTGAACGCGCCGTGGCTCGTGCCGATTGCGCAGGCAAGGCTGTCGCAGCCGGTCCGCTCGATGAACTCGGCGGCCTGCTTCGGGTCGGTCAGGTGGGCGGAGGCTTCGTCAACGGCGATGTCTTCCTCTACGCCGCCGAGCTGGCCAAGCTCTGCCTCGACGCTGATGCCCTTCGCGTGGGCGGCGTCAACGACTCTTTTGGTGATGGCGATGTTCTCTTCGAACGGTTCGTGGCTCGCGTCGATCATGACGGAGCTGTAGAAGCCGGACTCGATGCAGTCGTAGCAGGTCTGCTCGTCGCCATGGTCCAGATGGACTGCGAAGATGGCATCCGGGAAGATCTGGTCTGCCGCGCGGATCATGCCCTCGAGCATCAGTTTGTTGGTGTACGAGCGAGCGCCCTTGGATATCTGGATGATGAACGGCGCCTTGGAATCCATGTTACCGCGGAATAGGCCCATGGTCTGCTCGGCGTTGTTGATGTTGTAAGCGCCCAGGGCGTACTTGCCGTATGCCTGTGCAAACAGTTCCTTGGTGGTTACGATCATGCGATCTCTCCTTGCTATGTATTCGGTTTCCGGGACAGCTGCGATCCCCCGGCAGTTCGCCGGCGATTACACCGTCTCCTCAGCCGGCCTGCGCTCCACTCGCACAGGCCACACACGAAGACTAGTATACCGCCAAAGCGGCCGGGAAGTCAAAGTGTGGAAGGAGATCGGCCTGCCTCGCCGTCAGATGCGGCGAAACGGCGAGCCCCGCCGAAAGTCTTCCAGCGGGGCTCGCACTCTCAAACACGACGCCGTTCCATGCGTCAGTCCAGCAGGACGACCTCCTTCGCGCGGATCTGCCTGTAGAGATCCGTGCCGGGAGACGCCGCCTTGAAGCACGAACTGATGTCGGTTACCTTCACGTGCTTGCCCACCGGGTCCGCGCCCGCCGGGATAGTCCCGAGGACCTTCACACCTCTGTAGACGGAGTTGTCCTGCGCGCCCGAACCGTCATCGACGTAGAAGAAGGTGCTGTCCTTGAAGGTGACCTCTCCTATCACGGTGACCAGCAGGCCGATGTTGTTCAGGCCGGCCGCATCCTTGATGCCCTTCTGTCCGGTCTTGGTCAGCGGGTCATAGCGCCAGTCTCCACCGCCCACGGCTCGCGTCGGCAGCATGATCGGATCGACGCTCCCGGCACCCAGCGGCACGATGTTGCCGGCGATGATGTACTTCTCCAGCGTGGCGCTGGTGGACGTGGAGCCGACGACCGCCACCTCGCTGCCCAGCGCCTGCCCGTGGTTGGCCTGATATACCATGATTCCGCTCGACCGGTCCTCAGCTTCGATGTACAGGCCGGAGGTGCTGACTATGTAGGTCACTATGCCCGTGGTTGCGAGTTGCGAGCCCTCTCCAAGGGACTTGGCATCTCCCACAGCAATGGGCGTGTCCCCTACTCCGGAGAACTCCGATGTGTTCCCCGACTGGTCGGTGGCCGTGGCAGTCACAATCTCCCCGGCCTGCAGGCCTGTCAGTTCGACAGCGAAGCCGGCGTTCCCGGAACCGTTCGTGGTGACGTTCTGCGACTGCAGGTATCTCTCCCCCTCGCCGTGACCGGACGGGTCGCTCTCGGCGCCGGGAGCAGTTCCGCCGATGGTATTGGAGCATGCGCCGGCCATCCAGATGCCGTAGCCGCCGTTCCGGATGGCGAAAGCACCTGATACGTCCGTGCCGACATAGTTGCCCTGCACGACGTTCTCGGTGGTAGAGGCCTCCTCAATGCTAATGCCGTGATGGCTGTTCCCCGAGATGATGTTCCGCGCGCTCGCGGATGCGCCGCCGATCGTATTGCCGGATGCTCCGCTATACAGCGCAATTCCGTTCGACTGGTTTGCAACCCGTGTCGTGCCTGTCGCATTGGTGCCTATGAAGTTGCCAAGCATCACGTTCCCGCTCGTTCGGGCGTTGGCAAGGTAGATCCCGGCGCTGACATTGCCGGAGATGATGTTCTTGTCGGACGCACTCATACCGCCGATCGTGTTGTTGCTGGCGCGGTTCCCTATCTCCATGCCGTGCCTGCCGTTGGGGATGGCTCCGGTACCGGATGCATCCGTGCCGATGTAGTTGCCCTGGATGAGGTTGCCGGCAGCCGTGGGGTCGGTGATGTAGATGCCGACTCTGTTGAAGCCGTTGATGACCAGGTTCTTCACCGCGCAGTTGGCTGCTCGGATCACGAAGCCGCATGTGCCCTCTCCCGCAAGCGAGCCGCTCAGGACGATCTCCGGGCCGGCGGTGTTCGTGTCGCCGCTGAATGCGGTCTGGGTCGCGCCGTCAATCACGGCGCCGTTCGCGCTGATCTCCGGCAGCGTGGAAGTCGGTTGGATCGTGAAGACGCCGTCCGCAAAGCCGGAGTCGGTGGTCGGGATGTTGAAGACGATGCGCGTGCCGGGATTGGCGTTCGCGTAGGTGATCGCTTCCCGCAGTGATCCCTCGCCCATGTCGGCAGTGCTGATGACTGCGTAGTCCGCGCCGGATACCGCGGCCAGTTGGAGCATCAGAACGAGGACGGCGAGGCAGAAGAGCAGGCAACTTCATGGGTTCATTCTCCTAGCGTTTGGATGACCACGCGCAGACACGGAGCATCTGTGCCGTGCCGTGGAGACAGGTAAGTTGGATACCAAGCTGGCACCCACCGGCAGTTATACGGGTAGGTTTGCATGTGGTCAAGCAACCTGCAACAAATCAGCTACAATTACCAGGTAGCCGATGTGATGACGGATCGGCGGTCAGTCTCTCGGCAGAGTCGGTCCTGTTATCGCCACGGCGATACCAAGGTATCTCGGACGGATGCGCCGAAGATGATACCACGTCGGCGCTGAACCGACAGCATTGGCGGGGATGGAGGGTGAGCTTTGGTGAGAAGCGCTGTGTCGATTCTGCGTCTGCTGGCGCTGGCCTTGGTTGTCTCCGCGTCGGGGGCGCAGGGCAACCTGCTCACGAACCCAGGCTTCGATGACGGGATCGGGGCGAACGGCCTCCCGACCGGAGGATGGTGGGTCTACAAGACCGAGGAAGGGCAGCCCGACGTGATGGTGGATACCTCCGTCGCCCACGGGGGAGCCGCCGCGGCCCGGCTCTCCGCGGAAGCCCCGTCGAAGTTCACCGTCGTGAGCGCTCCGTTTGCGGTGACTCCCTACGACGACATCAGGTTCGAGGCCTTCGTGCGCGGGCGGAACCTGCAGGGCGGGAAGGAGTGCATCGGTCTTGCGCTGAGCTTCCGGGATCAGGACGGCAAGGTCTTCGATCGGAACTTCGTCTATCCCGCGAAGCCCCTCTCCGACGAGTGGACTCATCTCACCGGGGTCGCCGACGTTCCGGCGGATGCGGTGACCGGCGAGATATTCCTCCACTTCAACCGCGCGGTCGGCACGGTATGGTTCGACAGCGTCTCAGCCGTCACCATCAACCCGATCTCCATGACCCTCGCCGACGCGCCGAAGCCGCATGTCGGCAAGCAGGCCATAGCCGCCGTTATCGTTAACCGTGGCGACAAGCCCTTCTCCGGCTCACTCATACTCACCTTGGGCAAGCAGACCTCCGATATGCCCGTGTCCGTCGCCGCCGGATCGGAGAGTCGGATTCCGCTCGAGATCGACCTGAAGGCGGTCGGAAAGCACGACTATACGCTGGATCTGCTCAACGTATCCGGCGCGACGGAGCGGAAGATCGCCGGCAGCTTCAATGTCGCGGCCCCGTTGACCGTATATCCCGCGTGCCCATGCTACCACGTGGTCGGCGAAGGCGATGGCTCGACCCGCGTGGACGTTCAGATCAATCTCCATCCCGACCGGCTGCACGGCGCGAAGCTGGTGGTCCGAGTCACCGATTCCACCGGGAATGAGCTCGATGCGGCTTCCGTCGATGCGTCGCGAGGCGGCTTCGTCGGACATGTGTTCAAGGTTCCGGTGGGCTCGGAGGGCGACTTCCTCGCTGCCGTCAAGCTGCTCGACGCCGACGGCGTGGAGGTCGGCGGCGGACAGGCCGACGTACATGTCCGGCCGAGGAGCGCCTCCCAGGTGATCATGTGCGCTGACGGCTACCCGATCGTCAACGGCAAGCCCGAGTTCCCGCTCGGACTCTACAGCGCGGGGAGGTTCCCCGAGATGAGTGAGGCCGGGTTCTCCTTCAACCATAGCTATCAGATCGTGACGGGGGATGCCGACAGCCCGATCAACCCGAACGACGTCCGCCTCAAGGACCTGCTCGACCGCAGCGCGGAGGCCGGACTGCGGATGATGGTGGAGCTGCCCAGGAAGGCGATCGAGCAGGGCAAGTGGGAGCAGGTTCGGCGCAGGATCGAGACCTTCCGCAATCATCCCGGCCTCGGATTCTGGGGCTCAGAGGAGCGCGTCGCCAGGGGCGAGGGCCCGCTGAAGAACATCGCCGGCGTCTACCGGATCGTCAAGGAGATGGATCCGAACCATCCCTTCGTCCTCGGCGACACCCGTGACGTGATCACCAACCTCATGAAGGACCGGAGCTTCTTCTTCCCCGAGAGCATGATGGACGTCGGCATCTGGTGGTACTATCCCATCCCCATGGAGCCGAACCCGGAGGCGCCCGCGTCGGCGAAGAAGGATCTGACCTTCACTCCGCCGACCTGGCTCACGCAGTACACCGGCCAGAAGCCGCTCTGGATCGCCATCCAGTGCTACAAGCAGCCGCGCATCGACGGCCGGTATCCGACCCGCGCCGAGTACCGCCAGATGTGCTACATGCCGATCGTCCACGGCGCGAAGGGAGTCGCATTCTACACCGGTTCCGGCCAACCCGACTACTACAAGAAGCCCTCGGGGATACTGAACAACCCCGAGGAGGGCGATTGGGAGTACGTCAAGCAGTTGATCCGGGAGATGCGCGACCTGAACCCGGTCCTCACGGCTCGGACGGTCGACGGCCTGATCGACAAGACGCCCGCCGACGCCCCCGTGGACTTTATCGTCAAGGATGTCGATGGCGAGGTCGTCATGATCGCGGTGAACCGGGCGAAGAAGAGGATCGGGATGAGCTTCGCCGGGCCGGGTGTCACCGGCGCGAGGGTCGAGGTCCACGGCGAGAACCGCACGCTGCCGGCGAAGGACAACGCGTTCACCGATACCTTCGAGCCCTACGCGGTGCATATCTACATGCTCGGGCGGTAGTCGCAGGTGCCGTTCCCTACATTCCGGGTGTCCGAAGGGCCGCTTCGTGTGCTCGTTGCCGTGGTCTCAACCGCCGGATCCTCGAGGGTTCAGGCCTGGAGCAGCCCCTCGACATCCTCCCGGCCGGGGATGGCCGTGATCGCTCCGGGTTTCGTCGTCGTGAGCGCGGCCACCGCGTTGGCGAAGCGGAAGACCTCCCTCAGGTCGTCCGCGCCGAGGTCCGATATCTCCTCCGGCCGGCTGATCCTGCCGAGCAGGCCCGAGAGCGTGCCCGCGACGAACCCATCGCCCGCGCCGGTGGTGTCCACCACCTCCACGCGGAACGACGGTATGCGTCCCTCGGCCCGCGCGCTGCGGAAATAGCATCCATCCGCCCCGCAGGTGACCGCCATCAGCCGGATGTTGGGGTAGGCCTCCATAAGCCGGCCCGATCCCTCCGCGAGGTCAGCCGCGCCGGACAGGAACTCGAGTTCCTCCTCGCTCATCTTCACGAACTGCGGCCAGGCCATCGCGGCGAGCATCTGCTCCCTCGCATGATCGAGGCTCGGCCAGAGCGGTTTCCTCAGGTTCGGATCGTAGGATATCAACAGCCCGGCCTCACGTGCCAGGTTCGCCGCCGTCTCGGTCGCGCTCTTGCTCGGTTCGCTGATCAGGGTGATCGAGCCGTAGTGGAACGCCCGCGCGGACCGGATGAACTCCGGCCTGATCTCATCCGGGCGGAGGAGCATATCGGCGCTCGGGTTGCGGTAGAACATGAACTCCGGCACGCCCGCCGCGCTGAGCGACACGAACGCAAGCCCCGTGAGTGCGCTCCTGTCGAAGAGCATGTGGCTGACATCGACGCCGTTCCGCTCGAACGTGTTCGCCAGGAAGTGCCCGAACGGGTCGTCGCCGACCTTGCCCAGGAACGCGCTCGGGTTGCCTAGCTTCGAGAGCCCCGCGGCGACGTTGGCCGGCGCTCCGCCCGGAGCCTTCCGGAAGGCGGTCACCTCTTCGAGCGAGCATCCGGACTCGAACGGGATGAAATCGATCAGCGCTTCACCAAGGCATATTACATCAGGCACAGGCGACCCTCCGATGCTGTTTCACTGCAACCGTTCAGGAGGGAGTTCGACTCCCCAGTAGTGACGCGGGCTGGAGTACGACTCCAGCCCGAACGTAGTTCCGTTTGTAGGAGCGGCTTCCCAGCCGCGATATCGCGGCTGGGAAGCCGCTCCTACGACTATGAGCTATACCTCCGGCTCAAGCAGGCCGTAGTTGCCGTCATGACGCTTATAGACGACGTTGATCATGTCCGTGTCGCCGTTGCGGAACACGTAGAAGTCGTGGTTGAGCATCTCCATCTCGAGAGTGGCTTCTTCCGGAGTCATCGGCTTGATCGGGAACCGTTTCGTGCGCACGATAGTGGGCATTTCCTCCTCCTCGGCGCCTCCGACCGGGATGGTCTCCTCCGGCGTTTCCTCGTGCACTCGGTCGATCAGCTTGCCTTTGAAGCGCTTGATCTGCTTCTCGAGCTTCTCGACGACCGCGTCGATCGACGCGTACATATTGTCCGACCGCTCCTCGCCGCGGAGTATCATGCCGTCGGCCTCAAGGCTCACTTCCACGATATGCCAGTTGCGCTGCGTGCTCTGAGTCACGACCGCGCTCTTGATGTTCTCAAAGTATCTGCCGAGCTTCTCCACCTTCTTCTCGGCGTACCGCTGCAGGGCATCGGTCACCTCTATGTTCTTTCCCTTGACGGTTATTCGCATCGGCGAGTCCTACTCCTTTCGATACCATTCCGCAGGCCACATCGTCGGTATTTCCCCGGCCTGCCGGTCGTTCTGAGTGTCAAAAGTCTAGCACTCAGGCGGATGTCTGTCAACCTGAGGTGTAGACCGTGCCCACTTCCTGCGGCATTGACGATCATGATACACTATATGTACCCAGGGGATTTCACTCACAATGCCGTATTACCGTCGCAACCTTTACATACTATCGACCACGATCTTTCTCACCGCGGTCAGTTGGAACCAAGTAGTCCCATTTCTCCCCCTCTTCATGGAGGAGATGGGCGTCAGCAAGCAGAGCCTCCTCACCTGGGTCGGGATCGTCTTCGCATTCCAATCGGTCGCAAGCATCTTCACCATGCCCTTCTGGGGCAAAATGGGCGACAAGTACGGCCGCAAGCCGATGGCGATCCGCGCCGGCATCTGCCTCGGCCTGATCTACTACGCGATGACCTTCTGCCGGAACCCGTTCCAGCTCACGGTCCTCCGGTTCCTGAACGGCGCGCTGACCGGGTTCGTGCCGATGTCGATGGCGCTGATCGCCACGAACACCCCGCAGGACGAGGCCCCGAAGTACCTTGCCACCGCGCAGACCTGCTCAGCCGCCGGACAGATCCTCGGACCGGCGATCGGCGGACTGATGGCGGGCGTCTTCGGCTACGAGGGCACGATGTGGGTCTCCGGTACGGCGGTCCTCACCTCGACCCTGCTGGTTGCGCTGCTCGTCAGGGAGCCGAACAAGCCGGAGATCACCCAGCAGACGAGCCTGCTTCAGGATTTCGCGATCTCCGTCCGGTCGAAGGTGCTCGCTACGATCATGATCACAGTCATGGTCTTCGGCATCTACAACGCGTCGATCAGCCCGATCCTGGCGCTCCATCTCTCGAGGATCAACGGCGCGAGCACTCCGGTCTGGCTCTCCGGCCTGGTGTTCTCGCTCCCGCCGGCTGCGCTGATGCTCACCGCCCACCGGTGGACCCGGTTCGGCCAGCGGTCGGGCTACGACAGGGGGATTCACATCGGCCTGGTGGGGGCGGCGGTGACGGCCATAGTGCTCGCGTTCGTGCACAACATCTGGGTGTTCGCGGCGGTGTTCTTCGTTTCGGGGATCTTCATGGCGGCCATCTGGCCCTCCACCAGCGCGCTGATCGTCGCCAAGGTCCACGAGGAGTTCCGCGGCCGGGCGTACGGGATGCACCAGTCTGCGACGATGGTGGGAACGCTGATCGCGCCGCTCGCCGCCACACGGATCGGCGGAGCGTATGGGCTCCCCTCGGTCTTTCTGTTCGTCGGGCTGGTGGCTCTCGCGGGCGCCGTGGCCTTCCCCATGCTCGTGCGCCAGTGGCACACGGAGCCCGTCGCCGCGGAACCGTTGGCCTCCCCCGAGCCGTAGGAGGCATTCCGCGTCGGTGAATGCCTGCCCTTAGCCTGTCGAAGGGACGACGCTAATCCCGACATCGGAGTTACCGGGCACGGACCGCCCGGAGAACTCCTCGCGCACGGATTGCTCGGAGGTACACGCGCCGTCTCCATCGAACACTACCGCGTAGAGGGAGCACCCGGCATTGAGCACCACCGAGACAAAGCCTGTCTACGCGATCGATGAGCAGAAACCCAAGCGCCGGCACGTAGTAAGCACGCGGGCAATCGCCCTCGGCCTGCTGCTGATCCCGCTCAACTGCTACTGGATGGCCGTCATGGAGGTCCAGTGGAACTCCCTCGACACCACGTGCGTCAGTCTCTTCTTCCACGTGATCTTCCTCGTGTTGCTGCTCACGACCCTGAACGCCCTGGTCAGGATGCGGTTCCCGGGGATCGCGCTCACTCAGGCCGAGTTAATGACGGTCTACATCATGCTCAGCATCGCCTCCGCGATCATGGGGCGGGACTCGCTCGAGAACCTGCCCCCCGTGCTGGGATACCTCTTCTGGTTCAACGATCCGACCAACGGATTCGACCGCTTCTGGCGGTACGTGCCGAAGTGGATGGCCCCGCACGACCGCGATGCGCTCAAGGGGTACTACATCGGGAACTCGAGCTTCCTCTCGCCGGAGAACCTCCAGGCGTGGCTGCTCCCGCTGATCTTCTGGATCGGTTTCGTGCTCGTCCTGACCTTCGTGATGCTCTGCCTGAACGTGCTCGTCCGCAAGCAGTGGACCGAGCGCGAGCGCCTGACATATCCCATCGTCCAGATCCCGATGGCGATCACCGGCAGCGAGAAGGGGTTCTTCCGCAACCGCATCATGTGGCTGGGCTTCGCGATACCGGTGGTGATCCAGAGCATCAACAGCCTGAACTACTTCTATCCCTCGATCCCGACGATGCACCTGAAGCTGCAGAACATGGGGCCTTACTTCGTGACCAGCCCGTGGACCGGTCTCGGGTGGCTGCCGGTCGGGTTCTTCCCGTTCGCCATCGGCATTGCGTTCTTCCTGCCGCTCGATCTCTCGTTCTCGTGCTGGTTCTTCTACGTCGTCCGCAAGCTGATCGACGTCGGCTGCGTCTCGTGGGGCCTCCGCGATCCGGGAGTGCCGCCGAGCATCGCGCGCATTCCGTGCGTCGGCGAGCAGGGGACGGGCGCGTGGATCGGCCTCTCGATCGCGCTGATCTGGTTCTCCCGCAAGCACTTCGCGGCCGTCTTCCGTGAGGCGCTCAGCCGTGGGGGAGGGGACTCCGACCCGGATGCGGGGATGACCTACCGCACGGCGGTCATCGGCATCGGGCTCGGGCTCGCGCTGCTGGTGGCGATGTGCTCGTTCGCGGGGATGGCGCTCTGGCTGCCGTTCGTCTACTTCGGCTTCTACTTCATCCTCTCCGTCGGAATCACCCGCGTGCGCGCCGAACTCGGACCGCCCGCCCACGAGCTGAACTGGGTCAACCCGGAGAAGTTCATGGTCCAGATCTTCGGCACGCAGGCGCTCGGCGCGCAGAACCTGACGCTGCTCTCCTACATGTTCTGGTTCAACCGGGGATACCGCTCGCACCCGATGCCGCACCAGCTTGAGGCGATGAAGATCGGACAGGAGTCGCGGATGGAGTCGAAGCGGCTCCTCGCGGCGATCCTGCTGGCGACCGTCGTCGGCACGGTGGCGTCGCTCTGGGCGCTGCTCACCGTCTTCTACCGCAGCGGCGAGGCGACCGGCAAGATCATGTCGTACTCGACCGGCATCGGGTGGGAGGCGTTCTCGAGGCTCCGAACGTGGGCGGATACTCCGCAATCGACCGACTGGACCGCGCTCGGGTTCAGCGGGCTCGGGGCGGCGATCACTTTGCTCCTGGCGTTTGCGAAGTCGAAGCTGGTATGGTGGTCGTTCCACCCGATAGGCTACGCGCTGGCGAACTCCTACGCGCTGGAGTATTTCTGGAGCGCGCTCTTCGTGGGGTGGTTCGTCAAGTTCTGGATCGTGCGCTACGGGGGAGTGAAGGGCTACCGGATGGCGCTCCCGTTCTTCATGGGGCTGATACTCGGGGACTACGTGATCGCCTCGGTCTGGTCGATCATCGGCTGGGCGCTGGGAGTGAGCACCTACCGGACCTTCATATTCTAGAGCAAAGGTCCCATGAGTCCTATACGTCCTATACGACCCATGGGACCTGTGTGACCTATGCGTTTACCGCCTGTCCTCTCATCGCACGGATGCGCTTCGTGAGCATCGGCACGATCTCCAGGCAGTCGCCCACGAACCCGAAGTTCGCCACCTGGAAGATCGGCGCGTTCGGGTCCTTGTTGATCGCGATGATCGTGTCCGACGACGACATCCCCGCCAGGTGCTGGACCGCCCCGCTGATCCCGCAGGCGATGTAGAGCTTCGGGCACACCGTCTTGCCGGTCTGGCCGACCTGATGGCAGTACGGAATCCATCCCGCATCGACCGCCGCGCGGCTCGCCCCGACCGCCGCTCCGAGCTCGTTCGCAAGCTCGTGGAGCAGCGCGAAATTCGACGGGTCCTGAATCCCCCGGCCGCCGGAGACGATGATGTCCGCCTCGACGATGTTCACCGCGCACTCGACCTGCTCGATGAAGTCGAGGATCTGGCTGCGCGAACCGAAGAGCTGAGGCTTGGCGTTCAGCTTGACGATCTCCGCGCGGGAGCCGTTCTCTCGCTTCGGGCTCATCGGGAAGACCTTGTGCCGGACGGTCGCCATCTGCGGGCGGGTGTACGGGCAGAGGATCGTCGCCATGACGTTTCCGCCGAACGCAGGGCGCGTCTGGTAGAGCAGCCCGTCGTCGGAGCCGATCGCCAGACCGGTGCAGTCGGCGGTGAGGCCCGTGTAGAGCCGGATCGCAACCTGCGACATGAACGAGCGCCCCTGAGTCGTCGCGCCGGCCAGCATGATCTCCGGCTTCATCTGGCGCACGAGGTCCGCCAGCACGCGGGAGTACCGCTCGCCGTCGTAGTCCGCGAGTTCGGGCGCTTCGTAGAGATAGACCTTGTCCACCGGGTACTCCGCGAGTTCGGCGGCGGCCTTGTCGAGGTTGTTGCCGAGCACCACGACGCACAGGTCGGAGCCGCGATCGTCCGCAAGCTGTCGGCCCGCGCCGATCAACTCGAAGACCACCGGGGCGATCTCGCCCTTGAACTGCTCGCCGAAGACCCAGACGTCCTTGTATTGGCTCAGGTCTTCCGTGGGCTGCTTGTCGATCTCGATGGCGATCGCCTTGAACCGGCAGGTACTCACGCACGAACTGCAGTAGTTGCACAGCTCGAGGTCGATGATCGCCATCTTGTTGCTTACTTCGATCGCTCCCTGCGGGCACGACTTCACGCAGAGGCCGCAACCGTTGCACTTATCCTGTATGACTCGGATTGACATCTAGACTATCTCCAACTCTTTCAACAGCCCTGCGAGCTTGTCGGCCAATTCCGCCGGCTCGCCTTCCCACTTCTCGCCGCCCTCGCGGTGAGGCGGGCTGAATACCTTCACGACCTGAGTCGGCGATCCCTGCAGGCCGAGCTTCTCCGCCGGGGCCTCGATGTCGGCCGCCGTCCAGACCGGGATCTGCGCCTTCTTGGCGTTCATCTTGCCGCGCAGGGAGGGTGTCCTCGGCTCGTTGATCTCCTTGACGACGGTCAGGACCGCCGGAAGCTTCACGGAGCAGACCTCGTAGCCCTGCTCGACGAGCCGCCTGACGGTCATCTTCTTAGCGTCGAGTTCCTCGATCTTCGCCACATAGGTCGCCTGGGCGTAGTCCAGATGGACCGCGATGCCCGGTCCGACCTGGCCCGTGTCGCCGTCGATCGCCTGCATGCCGCAGAAGACGAGGTTCGGCTCCAGCTTTCGGAGCGCCTGCGAGAGCGCGTACGACGTCGCCCAGGTGTCCGCGCCCGCGAACGCCCGGTCGGAGAGCAGGATCGCCTCGTCCGCGCCGAGACCGATCGCGTCGCGGAGAGCGGCCTCCGCCTGGGGCGGGCCCATCGTGATGGCGGTGACGCTTGCTTCGTGACCGTCGGCCTGGAGCCGCTCCTTCACGCGGACGGCCTCCTCCAGGGCATAGAGGTCGAAGGGGTTGACCTGCGATTCGACTCCCTCGCGAACGAGGGTATTGGTCTCCGGGTTGATCTTGACTTCAGTCGTCGCCGGGACCTGCTTGATGCATACACAAATCTTGAACATAGCTAACCTATGGAGTGTTGGAGTGCCGGAGTGTTGGAGTGTTGTACTCTGTTGCTCCGAGAGGCTATTCTACAGGATCAGCCGCCCGTCGGTCAAATGACGGAGCCCGCGCGCCCTCGGCATGCGACTACGAGCCGTCGCGCCCGGATCAGCCGACCTTGCCCGGCCAGAAGTCGTAGGTCGGGATGCCGAGCACCACGCCGATGATCGTCCAGATGCTCCCGACGGTCAGCTCGCCGAGGATCAGCCCGAAGACGAACGGCAGCGCCTGGCGGTAGATGCGCAGTCCGCCGAACCGCAGGACGAGGAACTTTGCCGTGCTCCCGATGAAGATCGGCATCCATATCTGCGCGACTCCCCAGCACGGGGCGAGCGCGTATGCCAGCGGATGGAGCGGGAACGAGATGAATCGCAGACGCAGCCATCCGAGCGCCATCGAGATGATGAACCCCACGCCGACGAACCCCATCCCCAGCTTGTTCGGAGGCTGAGGCTGCTTGAGCCATCCAGTGAGCTGGTTCCACGTTTCCTGCCCGTGCTTCAGCGCATACAGCTCGACGTTGGCGGTCGCGGCGCCGTTGTTGTAGTACATCTGGAGCAGCATCCAGAACCCGAGCGGCATCGCAAGGACGCCGGCGATCATCAGGGCGACAAACATCCGGCGGGCGGTCGCTCCCGTGCGCTCCGAGAGCTTGAACGACTCCGCCTGGTGCGGCGCGGGATGGCTGCCGTAGCTCTTGTTGAACCAGGTGAACATCGAGAACCCGACCAGGTTCTGCGCGTCGATGTTCTGCGTGCCGGACGCGGTCGTCATCAGGTATTGCGGGCCCATCGGGTACATGTCGGCCACCGGGAATCCGAGTTCGGCCCTGATGCGGCTCACCACGACCGCCAGGATGAAGTAGAGCACGAAGAAGAGCGATACCACCCAGATCGACATCCCCATCTTCAGAGCGAACGCGCAGAGAAAGAGCGTGCCGCCGACGGCCCCGAGGATCGCGGTCCGGTACTTTATGGCCTCGCGCGACTCGTCTTCCTCCTTCGTGCCGAGAAACGCCGTTCGGAAGACGCGCCTGAGGTAGTGCCTCCCTGCCCACATGCTCATCACGAAGAAGCCGATGTACGCTCCGTATGCCTGCGAGTGCAGGAACGGGTAGGTCCTGTCGAACCCTCCGCCGACGACCTGGAGTTCGTGCAGGCCCATTGCCCTGCTCGCCACGAGCTCGAACTTGGTAATCCAGTAGAAGAACCAGCAGGAGAACGAGAGTTCGAGCGGCATGAGGAACGCGATCCCTATCGCCCAGAAGTAGAAGCCGACGATGATTGCGCCCATCGCGTTCCACGGCGGGGTGACGACGTACTGCCCGACGTTCTGCCGGATGATCCTGATGCAGGGTATCGAGGGATAGAGGTAGTTCAGGGCGGCGATCATGGTCAGCGTGCCGGATATGGCGAACCCGAGCCACATCAGGCGGCTTCTGAACAGCGCGCCGGACTCCTCGGTCATCTCCAGCGGGAGGATGATGATCGGGAACGTCAGCCTCTCCGATTCGACCCACTGCTTGCGGAGGATGCTGTTGATGCACAGCATGGTGAAGAGTACGATCGCCGTGAAGATCGACCACGCGACGATCGGCCCGATCCACGGCATGAAGTTGGCCGGGTCGTAGAGCGTCGAGTTGCCGTAGTAGAAGCGCTTCAGGCTCTCCATATCGCTCACCAGCAGCCATTCGGGCAGGCGGTCGATAAAGAGCTTGTCCCATCCGTTCTCCGGGGTCTTGAAGAAGTACGCGTAGCCCATCGACGATACGAGCGGCATCAGCATCAGGTGCGAACAGACGGCGCTCGTGATCGAGAGCATGGCGTAGATCGTGATCAGCTCGATCCGGCTGAGCGCAAGGCCGGGCCATCTGCCTCGGACGGCGAGGTTGGCGACCGTGAGCACCAGGAGGGTGAACACGCAGTTGTAGAACGGCGAGGCATAGGTCGGGTAGGATATCCGCACGACCTCCAACTGCACGAGCCAGTAGTCGTTGATGACCGCGAGGACGAGCGCCAGTACCATCGCGCGCAGAGTGACGCCTCTGCTCTTCACATGGGAGATGTTGGCAACTCCGGGGACGTGCGGCTTATCTTGTTGGGCTACAGGCACGCTCATGGTCAAGGAGTATCATAGGGGAGAATGGCGGGGATGTAAAGGGGAGAGTGCAGACGGCCCAGGGCGAACGCATCTTGTCTACCCATCATTGCCCACGTAGGTGGAGTCTTCCGATCGGAGATCGGCAAGCCCGACGGTACCTCACCAACCTGTAGGAGGAGTTTTGCGGACGGTTTGTGTCCGCTAACTCCGACGTCGGGATTAGCGATCCTATGGGATCGCAAAATCCCTCCTACATAGGCCAGATGCGTTCGTCCTGGCAGACGGCAGACTGCAGACTGCGGACTGCAGCAGCGATGTGCCCGTTCCCTCATTCTCCCGATCCCCGAATTCGTGGCGCTACGTGGGCATTCGCGGCTGGGAAGCCGCTCCTACAACACCGTTGAAATACGCTCTAGTCCTTCAGGCCATAGCTCTGTGCGAGTCGAGGCGCTTCCGTCCGGCTGTGGAAGACGAACACGCCGTCGTCCTCGTGTTCCTTGAGGAACGCGGAGAGACTCTCGACCTGCGACCTGATCTCGTCGGTCGGAGCCTCCGGCGCCCGGAGGTGCTGGATGGCGAGATCCCTCTGCGCGTACTCGATCATCAGGAGCAGGCGGTTTAGGTTGAACTCTATCCCCGCGTCCTTCGACTTCGCTGCCTCAGCCTTGACCGTCTCGGCGAGCTTGTCCACCTTCGCCCGCTGCTCGGCGATCTCACCGGCGGACTTCAGCGAGGTTCCCGGGATGCTGCAGTACTTGCGTGCGATGTTGCCGAGGTCGAGCAGCACCGACGCGATCACTCCGCCCGACGCTCCGTACCGCGCCTCGCAGAACTCTGCGATCAGCGCGTTCACGTCCAGCCTCGGGTCCTCCGCCAGTCTGGAGAGGCAGTAGTGGTTTAGTTCGTATGTGAACCAGTCGCCCGGCTCGGCGTAGGACGATATGCCTCGCACTCCCTCGCCGCAGTAGAAGACCATGTCCTTTTGGATGTATGGCGGGAAGACCACCGGCAGCGACTTCCATGCGTACTTGCGGTAGTATGAGTAGATGCTGACGTCGCCCTCGAACGCCTTCAGCCAGGCCCTGATGTTGCTCACGTACCCGGCGTTCACGTCCGAGCGGTCGTCGTAGATCTGGTACTCGAAGCACTGGGAGATCGGGCAGATATCGATCAGCGTGCTTTTGTCCATCGACGCGGACTCCGGCGGCGCGATCGTCTTGTGGTAGGCGATCGTCTCCAAGCGCACGTCCGGCCGGACCTTCGCTACCTCGGCCTTCACGTGGGAGAGCAGGATCGCCTGCCGATCGGGGGGAGACCCGAGCGCCTCGCACTTATCGCACTCGCACCACGAGGCTCCGTCCGGCGGCCAGAGCGCGAACACCTGGATCTCCGGGCGGTCCTTCAGATAGTTCACGAAGTTGGTTGTCAGATACTCGACCGCCTCCGGGTTCGACGTGCAGAACACCCGCCCGCGTGCCTTCAGCCGCTCGCCCTTGTCGTTCATCCCGAACCACTCCGGATGCTTCTCGAAGAGCTTGCCGTTCTCCATATCGGCGTTCAGGAAGTTCTGATACCCGTGGCCGCCGACCTCGATGGTGATGTCGCGCCTCTGAAGCTCCGGACCGACCTGCTCGCGCCAGTTGTCCCACTTGACCCGGTCGCCGCCCTGGTAGTTGAGCGGGATGACGAGCATGTTGTACCGCGCCTTCGGCATCCATTCGGCCATCTGCACGAGGTTCTCGGTATTGTGGGAACGGCCCTCCTCGACGTAGAGCTTCCTGATCGCGCACCTGGAGGAATGCTTGTAGGCGCCGAGCGCGTAGTATTCGATCGCGCGCTTCGACGGCACAATCTCCGATGTGCCCTTGTAGTGATCGAACTTCGGTGCGAGCCACCGGCATCCGAGTTGGTGCAGGAAGTGATAAGCGGCGTACAGCGTGGACCTTCCTCTGCCGCCCACGATGAGCAGGCGCTCGTCCGACGGAGCGATGGTGAAATCATCACCCGTCGGCTTCTCATCAGGCAGCAGCGATTCCCACTTGCCCAGCGACTCACTGCTCGCCACCACGATGGCGCGTTTCGGCAGCCTCGACGATCTCGATACCGCGAGCCTGGCGCCGGACATCCGCTCCAGGTACTCCGACAACTCCTCCGCCGCCAACTCCTCGGCGGGAGACGGCTTCGGCGGGATGACGATCACGTAGTCGGACTTCCCGTCGGCAGCGATTCCGAACTTCGCCGCATCGGCCTTGCAGGCCACGACAGCCAGTATCATCAGGATCACGAGTAGACGCACGCCGGCACCTCCGAATGACTCCTTACACGCCCCGGACAAGCAATTACTCTCTTATTTGATACTGTTCCGGCGCATTCCTTCCTGCGACCCGCCGATCAGCGCTGCCTACGGTCGAGCTTCTGCCCAAAGATTACTGTCTAACCTCGCAAAAAACCTGTTGACACCCTGCAGTTGGCGGTATAGAATCGAAGCAGGCGTCGCTCAAGAAGCTCAAAGTAGATCGTTTTCTACAACAATTCGGGTTGCATCCGATGAATCCAAAGGCCACCAGCGATCATCCCCAAGCCGTCGAGCGACCACATATCTTGGGAGGGATGTAAGTGAAAGGCACGCGATTCATTCTGCTCCTGGGCTGCGCGCTGCTTCTGGCAGCAGCAGCCTGCGCCGGGCCCGTCGTCTATCTGGACGCCTACGGGAAGGCAGTCGTCCTCGATATCCCCCAGGCGACTGACGTCACATCGGCGCTCAACGCTCTCGCCGGAGGCCCCATGCGGACGCTTGCCGCCATGGGTCTCACCTCCGCGGTGCCGAGAGGCACCACTGTCGTCGACTTCGCGGTCGAGGACAACACCGCCATCGTGAACTTCTCCTCGAGGCTCACCGCAGGCGGACTCGACGAGGCGAAGCTCCAGGCGATCTACGACCAGGTGAAGTACACTCTCTGGTACTACGGGATCGAGATCGACCTGGCCATCTACGTGAACGGCGTCCCGATCGCCGACTTCCTGCCTCCGACCCCCGCGGTCACTCCGCGGGCCGAGAAGACCGGCGCATTCGTCGTCAGCGCAGCGGGTCTCAGCGGCCGAAGCATCACGCTCTCGCCCGGACACGGCTGGTTCTGGAACGGCAGCGGCTGGTATACCCAGCGCCCTGTCTACTGCGCCCCTCTGAACCAGGAGGACATGCACAATCTCCAGATGATGCGCTATCTCGAGAAGCATCTCCTCGCTGACGGGGCGACCGTCCAGATGGTCCGCTGCACCAACTTCAGTCAGGGTAACCATTCCAGCGGTCATCCGTGGTGGGAGATGGCGTCCAGCTACTGGCTGCAGAACCAGGGCTATCCCTGCTCAGTGTACGGCAGCTCGACGGGCTGCACGCTCGGCAGCGGCTCCAGCGAGGTCAACGACGACATCCGGGCCAGGCCCCTTGCGTCGGACTACAACAACACAAACATCTACATCTCGCTGCACACGAACGGCCTCTCGGGTGACTGCTACGGCGCAGGCTGCCCGACCGGCACGATCACCTACTATGACTGCAGCTCGGAGCATGCTTCCTGGTGTACGGTCAGCCAGAATCTCGCTAATGCGGTACACGATTCGCTGATCAACCACATCCGGAGCTACTATGATTCCGGCTGGACCAACCGCGGCAAGGCGAACTCGAACGGCGCATACGGCGAGATTCGCATCCCGGACAGAGCCGCCATCCTGATCGAGCTTGCCTTCCACGATACATGCGAGAAGGACGCCGCCTACCTGCGCGACAACTGGTTCAAGTCGGTCTCCATGTATGGCATCTACAACGGCATCTGCTCCTACTTCGGGACCACCCCTGCCTGGGGCTTCTACTCCTCCGAGGTAGTCAGCCACACCATCCCGAGCACCATGACCTGCGGAGAGACCAAGTCGGTCAGCATTACCATGAGGAACAGAGGCGTGCTCTGGAACAGCGCCAGGGGTTACAAGCTCGGCGCCGTCGGTGACAGCGATCCGTTCACCGGCACCACCAGGCACCTGCTTTCCAGCGAGGTCGAGCCCGGCGGCACGGTCACTTTCACCTTCAACCTGACCGCTCCGAGCACTCCGGGCAGCTACACCACCGACTGGCGCATGGTCCGCGAGGGCGTCACGTGGTTCGGCGCTACCTGCTCGCAGACCATCAACGTTAGCTCCGCCAGTCAGCCGGTAGAAGTCATCCTCGACAACGCCCAGCCTGGGTTCACCGCTTCTGCAAACTGGCAGACCGGCACGATGTCCCCGGACAAATATGGCAGCGACTATCGGTTCCGCAGCACGCAGGCCATCAGCGATACGGCGACCTGGGCAGTCAATCTGCCGAGCGCCGGCAGCTACCAGGTCTACGCATGGTGGCCTCAGGGCACGAACCGGTCTCTCACCGCTCCGTACATCGTCTACTACAACGGCGGTACGCAGACGGTCCACGTCAATCAGCAGATCAACGGTGGCAGGTGGAACTCCCTTACCACCCAGAGCATGCTTGCCGGCAGCAACCAGGTCAAGCTCTCCTGCTGGACGACCACCGGCTCGGTAGTCATAGCCGACGCCATCAGGTGGTATAAGCCGTAACAACGCCTCAAACACGAAGGGGGGCCGCGGAGTGCGGTCCCCCTTTTTTTTCACGCCTTGCGTACTATTCCCGGGCCTCACATGCCCAGCGATGGCTACAGCTCCTCGAGCCCCGAGCCGAACTCCGCGTACCCCGGGATCGACACCGGAAGCTTGCCGAGCGGTCTGATCTTGCCGAAGATCAGGTCCGCGGCCGCCTGGATCGTTGCATCCGGATAGCCGTAGGTCGCAAGTCCTGCCTTCGCATCGGGATAGTGCCTCAAGTCATACGGCTCCCTCGCGGCGACGACCACCGCGGGACTGCCGTTCGATTCCTTGCACTTCGGCTGCTCCTTGACCAGATTGCGCGTCCACGGCTCCGACTGGCATGTCGTCAGCACAACTACCTTCGACTGCTCCATCAGGCTCTTGACCTGCGCGAGTTCCTTCTCGGTCGGCTCGTTGCTGATCCGCACCAACCTGGTGTTCGGGTGATACTTCCTCAGCGCGCTGGCAAACTGCTCCGTAGCGGGGTGGAGGCCCGTAACCAGGATCTGATCGGTATTGACGAGCTTGAGCGGGAGTACGGACTCCTCGTTCTTGAGAACGGTGACGGATCTCTCGGCTATCTCTCGCTCCAGGCCCTTGTTGGTGTCGCAGCCGACCGCCTGTCTGATCGACTTCAAGTTGGCGAAGCGCCTCTTCTCCAGCCGGAACCGCTCTTTGGCGGCGAGAATCCGCTGAACCGACTGGTCGATCCGCTTCTCCGGTATCTCACCGGTCTCGACCGCCTTCACCAGCGCGGTCCGAATCTGCGCCTGGACTTCGAGAGTGTGGCATGCCAGCAGGATGTCGGCGCCGGCCTTCACCGCAAGGATCGCGGCCTCCACCGCGCCGAAGTTGTCCGCGATGGCCTTCATCTCCATGCAGTCGGTCACGATCAGCCCTTCGAAGGCCATCCGCTTCCGCAGGAGATTGGTCAACACCTTTCCGGAGAGAGTGGCAGGGAGTTCCTTGTCGAGCGCGGTGAAGCAGATGTGCGAGGTCATCACCATCGCCACGCCGAAATCGATCGCCGCCTGGAACGGCTTCAGCTCCACATCGTTCAGGCGCTTGCGAGGGTAAGGGATGCTCGGGAGCGCGAGATGCGTGTCGGTAGAGGTGTCTCCGTGACCCGGGAAATGCTTGACGCACGCCAGCACGCCGCTCGACTGGTATCCGTCGATGGCTGCGATCCCGAGCTCGGCCACCAATTCCGGTGACTCGCCGAACGATCTGATGCCGATGATCGGGTTTTGCGGGTTGATGTTGACGTCCACGCACGGCGCGAAGTTCATATTGACGCCCACCGCGGTCAGCTCGCTCGCTATCGCTTTTGCCGATTCACGCGCGTACTCGGTGGAACGAGTTGCTCCGATCGCCATGTTGCCCGGGAAAGTCGTGAAGGGATGGCGCATCCGTGTGATGAGGCCGCCTTCCTGGTCCGCCGAGACGAAGAGCGGTACTTCGGAGCGCCCCTGCAGTTCGTTGAGTGTCGAAGCGATCTGCTCGGGGGTCTGGACATTCCGTCCCATGACTATGATGCCGCCTACCTTGAAATCGTCAACCAGGATCTTGTTGTGGGTGCAGATGCCCAGATTATCCTGTTCGGTCTGTCCCTGCCAGCCGAACATCAGCATCTGGCCGATTTTCTCTCTAATATCCAAATTCCCTACCTCTCCAGAAAGCCACCATCAATCCTGCGCAAGTCTCGTCATGGTAAGAAACGCGCGGAATACCTCCATGTAGTCGTCGGAGGTATAGCCGACAGTGGTGGCGTCCACCCTCTTTGTCCCAGGCATGATCGCTGCAGCATCTGCGAGCCCGGAGTGGTTGAATGTCAGTTCGACCTCGATCGGCGGTTCGAGCGTGAACGGCTCGAACTCGTGCAGCCGCTCCAGCACGCCGGCCGCGGCCATCTTGATCTTCTCGCGCGCGACGACGGGATGCAGGCAGTTCGCGGAGAACCTGGTAATCGGCTCCTTGACCGCCACGGTCTCGACCGCGCCGAGGTTCGACAGCGCCTCCCGGCAGGCAACCGAGTCGCCGGTGACCATCGCTACCGGCACGCCGAAGTAGCCCGCGACCGCCGCGTTGATCGAGATCTCGCCCACCAGCCGGGAGTTGAGCTTCGCCGCCCAGACCTTGCCGGTGTAGGTGTGGCTCAAGGTGGCGGAGGTCGCAGCGCTGGCGTGGTAGCCGATGAGCGCCACGGCATCAAACGACTCGTCTATCCCGTGCATCATGGAGAGCGGCGATCCGCCGCCGGAGATCAGGCGAATCCGGGGATCGAGGTCCGCGATCTTCAGGTTGCGCCCACCGCCGTGAGAGTCGTTGACGACCACCTCGGTTGCGCCGCCGTCGAAGAGTCCCTCGATGGCGGCCTTGGCCTCTCCGCACATCAAGGCGCGCGCCGTCTCGTACTCCGAATTGCCCGGCGAGGTCTGTTCCCAGTTCACTACTCCGCTGATGCCTTCCAGGTCTACAGAGACAAAAACTTTCACGAAACAGACCTCCGCGTGTCAAGATTTTACATTCTCGCTCATTATACCTGCGCTAGGTCGGATTAGTCAAGACCTTCATGTAAACGTTTACGATTACTTGCGCGCGCCGAATTCGCCCGGTTTCCGAGGGAGTGGCAACGAGCCGCATGCTCACTACTATTAGACGCTACAGACGAGCTTGAAGTTTGACGCCCGAGAGGCCCTATTTGTGAACATCGATTCCATGGATCGTACGGCGCACCCGCGTAGGGAACGGACGCTGTCCCGTTCCGTTGGTTGTGGGTATCCACCAGAGCGGAACGCGACGGCGAGCGTTCCCAACAAGGCATACCCGAGGGGCTTCGGCAGCGCCGTTCGCACAAACCGCGAACTCTACTTCCGAAGCATCCGCCCGAATCCCGTAAAACCGTGCAGGATTCCGATGTTTGCATGTTTGGCTCATCGGTAACGGGGGTACATATTCGGCAAACAGGTACAGGAATACTTGTTTACCGACCCGGAAACCAGGAGGCCACAAGTGAAGAAGAGGACCAGACTGCTCTGCCTGACTGCATTCGTCGTGATAGCTGCCATCGGCTCCGTGATCGTACACAGCATCGCCGGGGCGCACTGCGACACGCTCGACGGTCCTGTCGTGACTGATGCCAAGCTCGCCCTTGCGAAGGGCGACGTGACCCCGGTCCTGAAGTGGGTTCAGCCCGATGATGAAGCCGAGATCAAGGCCGCGTTCCGGAAGGCCCTTGCGGTCCGCGACAAAGGGCCGGAAGCGCGAGACCTTGCCGACACGTACTTCTTCGAGACTCTGGTCAGAGTGCATCGAGCCGGAGAGGGCGCCCCGTACACGGGATTGAAGCCCGCCGGAGGTGAGGTGGAGCCGGGCATCGCGGCTGCAGACCGATCTCTCGTGTCGGGCGACGCCGACCACCTGGTTGAGGTCATCACCAAGGATGTTGCAGAGGGGATCCGGACGCGGCATGCCCGAACCGTCGAAGCGAAGAAGCATGCCGACGACAGCGTTGAGGCCGGGCGGAAGTACGTAGAGTCGTACGTCGAGTTCATCCACTACGTCGAGCGCATCCACGCCGACGCAGTCGGTCAGTCCGCACACGCCGACGAGACGGAGCCTGAAGGCGCTCACTCGCACTGAGTCTGCGATTCGGTGTTTCGGGGTCCGAGTGGTATGGCGATCCCGAAACACCGACACTCCCATACCCGTTCTCCTCCCACCCGCGTCTATCTGCATTCATCGGCGGCTGCTCTCGATTCACGCGCCACGCAAACGGGTACATCACAACCACACCAGCACGAAGGAGGACACCCATGCCACAGTACATGATCGAGTTATCCCATAGCCCGAGTGACTGTGTGGATGCATTACGAGATATCGATCCGGACGCTCAGGAGTTTCTGGGCGATGTATACTGGGGATGCATGACCGGCCGGCATGACGGCTGGGCGGTAGTTGAGGCCGACAGCGAGCAGCAGGCCAGGGACATGGTTCCGGACACCATCCGGAATCAGATCCAGGTGACTCAGGTCGAGAACATCGTCCCGGAGATCGAGCACGGAGTCGATCCCGAGGCGAAGAACCCGGGCAGCATGGAGCCTTCGGGATCCTGACAAGGAGGTGCGCCGTGTCACGGTTTCTGATTCAGATACCCTATCCGCCGGATCAGCAGCTCGACATCATGGACCGGATGATGGAGCACAATGTCGATCTGCTCTGCATGACCTACTGGGGCGAGATGGACGGCGAGCCGTCGGGGTGGCTCGTGGTGCTCGCGGACAGCGACGGGCAGGCGCGGGAAATGCTCCCGCCCGACCTGCGAAGCCAGGCCCGCATCGCGCAGGTCCAACTCCTCACGCCTCAGGACATCCAGGAGATGCACAGGCTCGCGCAGGCGGCGTAGTCTTTGGAGCGTGTGGGGGTGTCGGAGTATGGGAGTGTGGGTGTGCAGTGACGCCCCATACGCCCGTACTCCCACACCCCCATACCCTGTTCGCTAATCATCGAGCGCTCTTAGCCTGCCGTGGGATCGGTATAGTACATGTAAGAAGCGAAGCCGAACGAGAGTTCACCTGGCTCTACCTCGCAGGGTTCGACGGTTACCGTCGGAAAGATGCTTGTGACGCGCGTGTCTATGTGAGGCCCGTGGGCCTTCAAGGCTACTCGTTCGGCCTCCGGCTTGAGCGCTCGCGTCGCCGTCTCCATCCCCTGTGCGTATGCGTAGGCGAAGAGGCATACTCCGACCAGGCTCACGGCTATCCAGGCGGCCCCGTATCCGCCTCGATGATCGATGCTAAGCTTCTTCGACGCCCACTTGGCGCACAAGCCGGATACCACCATGCAGAGTCCGAGGAATCCGAGTGCGATAGCGGTCATTGCAAGCAGCTCCACCCACAGGCCGTCCACTGATGCTCCGCGAAACCCCGCAGGCATCTCCAGCAGCAGACCGTGATTCGCCCAGAGCACGCAGAGGCCCCCCGACTTCGCTGCCAGACTCCTCCCGGCAAAGATGCCGGCAACCAGGCCGCACAGCGCGAGGTACAGGACCATCAGAAAGAGCGATTCGTATGTCCCGAAGACCCACATCAGGTAGCCATATGGCGCCGGCCCCACGATCACCATTGCCAGCAACGCCGCCGAGACCACTCGTGCGACCGATATGGCGGCTTGTCGCCCATTACCCATTGAGTCGCCTCCTACTTGGGGCCCCACTTCAGGCCCGGCGCTTCGTCGAGCGGAATCCTGTTCACCTCGCCATCGGCGAAGAGCACGTTGATGAACGGGCGGCGGATTACATAGTATGTATCGCCTCTCCTCGTGCCGAGTCTCCTTCGGCAGCAATTCCGGCCCGCCGCACAGCCTCTCACCGGTCGACTCGAACATCAGCACCGTCTCCTCCGGCTTCCTCACGTCGTCCAATGAGAGCCCCTTCAGTCATTCGTTCATCGCGTACGTGACCGCCATCGATCCTGTCCAGTCTCCCTGCCTAATCGGGTACTCCCGCATCCGTCTTCCCGCTGTACTGGGGCACCTGTAGATGCCCTGGGATCTCACATACTCCAGGGTATGCTGCGGCCAATTGTCGGGGTCGGGGAGCTTGCCGTTGTGATCAGCTTGATACGAGCTGACCGCCAGCCCGAGTTGCTTGAGGTTGTTTGGACAGTTGGCGTGGGGCGGCGATACGCGCGGACGAGAGAACGGGACGACAAGAAATCCCAGGATAAGCAGCGCCAGGAGAACGGGCACACCCACCAGCTAATCTCTGCCAGGACTACTCATCAGCAAACCACCGTCCTTGTCTCCACATACACAATCGGCGGCCGGAGCCGCCTCCCGGTCCGCGTCACACTTCGCGTCCGCAGACAGCATGTCGGTGCCCGGTAGCGTGCGAGACGAAATGTGATACCAGCCGGCCCGAATGTGATACTTGACACGCCGGAATATCACATTCAAGCTACTGAGGCGTAGTCTTCCGCCATCGCGCGCTGACGCCCAGACCCATGCACTCGACCAGCCCCTCCTCGCGCATCTGCTTGAGTACCTGCCGTACGAGCGGCCTGCTGACCCCAGGACAGAGCCTTAGCAGTTCGGACATGGAGAAATCACCGATGGTTCTCTCAACCATCTGCCGGACCAGGGACGATTTTGCGCCTCTGCCTGCCGTTACCATTCCCACCCGGCTTTCGAACTCATCATATGCCGCCAACATGACGCCCAGGAAGTATTCCCACCACGGCATCAAGCTGTGTATTCCTTCGCGCCATCCCTGTGATGATTCGTAGAGTGCATCATAGTAGGAATCTCTGGAGTCTTCGATTACCCTCTCGATACTTACGAACCTGCCGACTTCGTAGCCTGATTGGTAGAGCAGAAGCAAGGTCAGTAGCCTGGCCATCCGGCCGTTGCCGTCCAGGAATGGGTGTATGCAGAGGAAATCGAGGGCGAACGTAGCAATCAGCAGCAGCCGGTTAGCATCCTCCGTATCCGTATGTCGCCGCAGCGCAGCGCACAACTCATCCATAGCATGAGGCGTCTGTACTGCGGAGAGAGGGCTAAAACGCAGGACATGGGTACCGTCCGGCATGATCCAGTCGATCCGGTTATCAGCCGTCTTCCATCGTCCACCCTCAGCAGCCGCATATCGATAGAGGTCGCGATGTAGTTGAAGGATCGTATTCGGGGTTACCGGAATGTGCAAGTGCGAAGCATGTATGGTGGCCAGCACGTCACGATAGCCGGCGACTCCGCCCTGCGATCTGTTGGAGGGCGCGACTCTATCCTCTACTATCGCCCTGAGCTGTCGATGCGGTATCTCTATGCCTTCGATGCGGTTCGAGGACTCGGTGCTCTGGATGATCGCGACCTTCCTCAAGGACTCCAGAATCTGCGGCGACTGCTGGTAGTAGAGCTGCTGTTTGCCTTTGTACTCCTCCACTCGGCCGACAAGCTTAACAATAGACATGGGGATAGGCTCGCGCACGAGCCGGTCATTCCTGAAAGACATCATCGCCGCAGCCTCCTGCAAAGAGCACCAACCGCCGACACCGCTCACCGTTCACTGGTCGCTGATCACCGATCACTCATCCTACCGCATCTCCTGTCCACCCGTGACATTGATCGCTTGGCCGGTCATGTAGCTCGACTGGTCGGACGCCAGGAAGACCACCACGTTCGTCACGTCGTCGTAGGTGCATCCGCGGCCGAGCGGAACCTGACCGAGGTACTTCTCCTTCACCTGCTCGACGGTGAGCCCCTGGGTACGGGCGTACTGCTCGAAGAGGCTGTTCTGCCAGAGCGTGCCCTCGAGGAGGTTTCCCGGGCAGATCGCGTTCACCCGGACGCCGTGCGGCGCCATCTCGAGCGCGAGGCTCTGGGTCAGGCCGATCCCGCCGAACTTGCTCGCGGCGTAGGCGGAGTTCTTGAAGCTGCCCTTCTTGCCGGATTTCGAGTTGATCTGGATGATGTTGCCGCTCTTCTGCCCGACCATCACCTTCGCCGCCTCACGCGCGCAGATGAAGTAGCCGACCAGGTTGACTTCGATGACCTTACGCCAGTCGGCGGTGGAAAAGGCGGTTGTCTCTTCGGCCTTCAGGATGCCGGCGTTCGACACCATAATGTCGAGCTTACCGAACTCCCGAACGGCGGTCTGCACCATCTCGGCGACCTGCTCGTCGTTGGTCACATCGACTTTGAAGCCGACCGCCTTCCGTCCGGTGGTCTTGACGATGTCCTCCGCCACCTTCTGCGCGTTCTCGAAGTTGATATCGCCCAGGACGACGTCGCATCCCTCCGCGGCCAGACGCCGGGCGATCGCTTCGCCAAGCCCCTGTCCGGCTCCTGTTACGATGGCGCTCCGTGCTGTCAACTGCTCACATCCGCTCATACTTCTCTCCATAGGTTATGGGTTATGGGTCTGGGGTTGTAGGTTAGCGGTTCCGGGGTTCCACACAACCCATAACCTAAAACCCGCAACCTTTCTCACACCTTGACTCTCAGCAATTCCGCTTCCGCTTCGCGGTTCCAGAACATCCCGTCGGTCAGTTTCGCGTAGACCGTCGGCAGCTTGTCCTTCAGATCGGGCACCGCAGTGAGCGGAAGGTCTCTGATCTGCGGATAGATCACGACCTTGCCGGGGAACGTTCCCTCTTTTGCGGCCTTCATGCCGTCCCACGACGCCTCGATTCCGCCGATAGCGGCCACGGAGGTGTTCGTCGAGAGCTGGCCCGACTCGGCGGCATGCAGCGTGTCGAGCATATCGCTCACTCTCGAACCGCTGCTCCCCACGAATCGAACGTTGCTCATGTAGACGCCGCTGATGTCGAGATCCACGATCGTGCCGATCGGGACGCCTGCGAATATGTTCATCAGGCCCTCATCGGCGAGGTACGGGACCGCCTGCTCGATCAGCTTCGGCACCGGGGCAAGCATCACGATGTCGTCGAAGCAGTTGCCGCCGGTGAACTCGTCGAGGAGCTTGTCGAACGCCTCGGGGGTCATCTCGTTCGGATTGACGATCAGCAGCTCGATGCCCCGCCGCCGGGCGATCGGGTTGAACCGCTCCCGGAGGCTGTTCAGGCGGTTCGTATCGATATCGGTGGCGAGCACCTTCTTCGGGCCGTTTTCGAGCTCGAGCGCCCTCGGGAGATGCATCTGACCCATCGGGCCGCCGGTGCCGACGAACCATGCGGTCCCGCCCGGCTTCAGTTCGCTCGGCATGCGGACCGGCTCGTACGCGGAGCCGATGTGGCGGCTCATGGTGCCGATGTAGGAGTGGTTCCAGTAGTGGACCTTGCCGACGTCGATCTTGATCGGCCGGGTGAGCGGCTCCTCGGAAACGATGTTCATGATGCCGTGCTTGCCGAGGAAGGTCGCCGCCTTCTCGATCACGTCCGGGTTCGCGCCGAGGACGATGATGTCATCGAAGCTGCCGTACTTCTGGGCGAACGCGTCGAAGTCGATCGACTCGAACTCGGCGGTCTGCTTGAGCTTGAACCGTCCGGCCTCGGCCCAGAATTTGAGCTGGTCCATCATCGGCCAGTCGAGCTCGGTGGCAACGACGACCTCGGGATCTACATCGAGGTCGAGGGCATAGTCGCCGTCGTCCATGGTGGCGCAGATGATCCAGAGCTTCCCGCCCGGCTTGATCGATTTCCGGCGGGTGATCTTGTAAGACGCCACGACGCAGGCCCACGGCTCGGCGAGCGCGGCCTCGGCGTATCCGGTGGAGTCCGCCATCGGGAGCAGGTAACAGCCCTCATCGCCGTCGAGCATTTCCTTGCCGATCACCTGGTACTGCGTCTGCGCGCCGGGGAGCACGTATCCGAACGCCATGCTCACGCCGTTCACGAAGACGTCGGCCTGCACGGTGAACCGCTGGCCGATCTTGAACCGATCCGCCACCTTCTCACCGACGCCGACGACGGTGACCGCCGCCTCGTGGCCGAGGGTGACCGGGTCCTTCGTGAGGTCGCGCCCGGTGATCCGGGGATGCTGGTTGCCCTGGTTGATGACCTTGATGTCGCTGTAGCAGATGCTCACGGCATCGACGCGAACCAGGAGTTCATCCGGCCCGTACTGGGGCATCGGCGCCTCGACAGGCTTCTTGTCTTTGCCGAAGTTCTCCAGCCCTGCTCCATAGAGCGGCCAGGTCAGTATCTTGTCAGGCAGCTTCTCGTTGCTCATACTCGTGGCTCCTACTCGTACTCGTGTGCTCGGTCCCATGGGGCTCATAGGACCTATGTCAAAGGTTCTCGATCAGCTTCTTTCTCTGCGCCTCATCGGGTCGCGTGTGGATGCGGTTCACCTGCGCCTCACTCATGTAGTTCGGTCCGCCGAACTGGTATGTCCCCGCCAGCACCTTCGCGGTCTTGTCCCACATGGCCGTCACGCTCTGCACTTCCTTCGCGGTCGCTCCCAGCACGATCAGGCCGTGGTTCTGCATCAGGATGGCTTTCGGGCGCTCGTCGCGCTCCCTGATGTAGTCGGTCACGACCTCCTTGATCCGCCGGGCGAGGGTCACTCCCGGATCGACGTACTCCACATGCGCCGGGGCGATCCCGCAGCAGACGATCTCATCCGGGAAGAGCCGGCCCTGAGTGCAGTCGTACCAGCCCTGTGAGCAGAGGATGCGGTTCACCGAAATCGGATGTGTATGCCCGACGAAATTCACGCCAGGGATGCTCAGCAGGTAGGCATGGAAGACCGTCTCGATCGAGGGCAGGAGCTTGCCGTTCGGGTCTACCATCGCCGCCCGGAGGTTGGCCTTGATCTCATCATCGGAGAGCTCCGGGCCGTCGAGCATCGACAGGACCTTCGCCGAGTAGACCTCGACGAGTCCCGCGGGCTCGATCGTGCCGAGTTGGGTGCCGCTCGCCTTGACGAAGAACGTATCGTCGTCGATCTTGGCGGAGGTATTGCCCTCGCCGAGTATCACCAGCCCGCGGTGCTCCTCACCGAGCCAGTGGGACATATCAATCAGTTGCTTCAGGACCTCTCTCTTGTGACTCATAGCGAGCGCAAATCCTCCTTACGATTCCGTGACGAGGTATTATAGCACGTAAATGCCGCGTAGACCAGACCACCCCATGCTCGTGCATCCTGTTCGTACTCCTACTCGGCATGTAGCGGCCGTGCCTTTGTGCCTCGCATGCATGATTCCTGACGGCTCTGCCGTCAACTCCGGTCGGCGGCGGAGCCGCCTGCGATCGATGGCGCGGTTGTGCCCCACGTGTTCGTCCTGAGGCCGAAGGGCATCCCGGCCCTCAGGACGAACCTACACCATATAGGAGGGCGGTCCGCATGAAAACACTACTGACGGCAATCCTCTCTGCGCTGATTCTGTCCGCATCGGCGTCGGGAGCGCAGATCGGACGTGATACCGTGATCATCATCCCCGACGAGCCGAGCCCGGTCGTCTCGTACGCGGCGAAGGAACTCCAACACTTCATCGCCAAAGCAACCGGCGCCAGGCCGGAGATCATCGCCGAGAAGCAGGCGGCGGGGAAGCACGGCTTCGTCCTCGGCTCGTGCAGACGGAGCAGCACCCCCGAGATCGAGAAGTCGATCGCCGGACTCCGCGAGGACGGCGTGCTCATCAGGACCGTCGGCGATGACGTCATCCTCCGTGGGCAGAACGATCGGGGCCAGCTCTACAGCATATACGTCCTGCTCGAGCGGTTCCTCGGAGTCAGGTTCCTCGCGCACGACTGCACGATCATCCCGAAGCGCGACCGGCTCGATCTGCCGGAGATCGACTATGCCTACTCGCCGCCGTTCATGTACCGCGAGACGCTCTATTGGGACAGCTTCCCGAAGGCAATCGCAACCCGCCAGCGGCTGAACGGTCCCTGGTCGAAGTGCGATGCGGAGGTCGGCGGCAAGATACGGATCGAGCCCTACGTCCACAGCTTCTCTAGGCTCGTGCCTCCGGAGAAGTACTTCGCCGAGCATCCGGAGTACTTCAGTCTCGTCGGGGGCAAGCGCACGAACCTGACGGTCCACGGCCAGCTCTGCCTCACGAACCCTGACGTCCTCCGGATCGCGACCGAGGAGGTGATGAGATGGATCGAGGAGAACCCCGAGGTCCCGATCTTCGACGTCTCCCAGAACGATGGCAACGGCCCCTGCGAGTGCGAGAAGTGCATGGCGATAGTCAACGAGGAGGGCTCGCAGCACGGGCCGATCCTCCGGTTCGTCAACGCCATCGCCGACGAGGTGGCGAAGGAGTATCCCGACAAGTGGATCGAGACCCTCGCCTACGCCTACTCGACCAAGCCGCCCGCTATCACCAAACCGCGCAAGAACGTCATCATCCGTCTCTGCCACGCCGGATGCTACTTCCACGGCTTCGAGCAGTGCGGGCTCGGCGCGAACCTTGCGACCTACCTCAGCGAGTGGAGCAAGGTGACCGAGAACATCTTCATTTGGCACTATGCGGCCAACTTCGCGCACTACATCGCGCCGAACCAAAACCTCGACGGCCTGGTCAAGGACATCCGCTACTACGCCGGGCATAACGTCCGCGGGCTGATGGTCCAGTGCGACTACCAGAGCCCCGGCGGCGACCTCGCCGAGCTTCGTCAGTACCTCGCCGCTCAGTTGATGTGGGATCCCGACCGCGATCCCGGCGTCATCAAGCGCGAGTTCTGCAACGGCTACTACGGAGCGGCGGCCGGCGACGTGCTGCGGTACGTCATGCTGCTCGACAGGGCGGCGAAGGAGGACCGGCATGCGTTCGGCGCGTGGGACCCGAAGACGACCTTTGCCGACACCTGGCTCCTGGACGGCCTGAAGATCCTCGAGAAAGCCCGGTCGAGGAAGCTTACCGCCGCGCAGGCTCAGCGCGTGGACCGGCTCTTCCTGCCGCTGTGGTATCTGCAGCTAACCTATCCCGAGGCATACGGGTTCGACACCGCCAAGGCGCCCGCCCTCGTGAAGGAGTTCAAGCGCGTCGTGCAGGAGAGCAAGATCACCCGCATCAACGAGGGCGCGCTCGTCGACCAGTGGCTCGCGGATATGGAGTCGAAGTATCACTGACCTGCCGCAGGAGCGGCTTCCAGCCGCGAAACCACCCATTGTAGGAGCGGCTTCCCAGCCGCGAT
>CAYXOC010000045.1:37744-39435 GCA_964466715.1 uncultured bacterium | reverse complement strand
TGCTGATGCCATCAATCCGCCCTCGAACTCGAAGTTCTCCGGGAATGTCTGAAACCTAGCTGCGTGCCGGACACAGATGCCGTGGTTCTCCGTGGGATGGAGGAACCGTCCCTTAGATGGATTGACGCATGCGGTAGTCATTGTCGGGCCGGGCTTTGAAGGATCGATTCTGCCATAGACATCCTTGTGGCCATCGTGATCCTTGTGGCAGCGTAGAGTCCTATTCGATTGTGCTCGACTGCCACCATCCTTAGGTGTGCTCTCAAACACCCTGACGAGTTCCGGGGAGTGGTTCATATGGATGGCATTGGGATCATCCTCCCTCAGATCCGTCTTGAATACCTCTCCTGCCGTAATCCAAGCGGGACGACTACCGTTTCTGACTTCCTCAGAGGCAGGCGCGAAATGTGTGCGTTCGGGCGGCCATGCCAACTCTACCTTGAGATCATTCCGGAAACCGATGATAAACACCCTTCTACGGTTCTGCGGCACCCCATAGTCTCGCGCGTTGAGAAGAGTGGGATCGCGCACGTCGTAGCCCGCTTCTCTGGCTAGTCTGAAGAACCTCTTCAGATAGTCGGCATGGCGTGGCCACAGGAGCCCGGAGACGTTCTCGACTACGAATGCCTTTGGCTTGAGCGCCTTTACGAAATCGAAGTACCTTATAAGCAGTTCATTTCTGGGATCACCAACTCCCGTGCTGTTGATCCGGTGCGTAGAATAGCCCTGGCACGGCGGACCGCCCATCAGGATATCACACTGCTGCACACGGAGGTTCGCCTGCTTCATGAGGTATGCTGGTTGAATACTATTGATATCCTGTTCTATCAGCACAGGTGGATTCTCTTTGCCCACGATCAGGTTTGCCTTGTAGGTGGCGCACGCATGTTTGTCGATCTCCACTGCTGCCAACACCCTGATTCCCGACTGCTGTGCGGCAATGGTGAACCCGCCAGCTCCGGCGAAGAGATCGACAGCGGTCAGTATCCGATTCTTGCTGGCACCACTCGGCATCATCTACTCCATGAGGTCTAAAAACAGCCCAATTCACATTCGACAGGGCCCTATGAAATCCCTCCAGACCAGAACAGATGGTCTGCTACCCCGCAATCCTGGACAGGAAGCTACGCCGGAGGGAGTGTCGAGTGTAGAGTGTGGAGTGTAGAGTGCGGAGTGGGGAATGGAGGGACACGGAGACGCGGAGAGGAGTCCGCCGACGGTCTATCTGAGTCTGAGCGTTCCCCAGGTCTTCCAGAGCACGATCAGCACCGCGAGATTCCATACGATCGGGAGCAGCTTGGTCGGGCCGAGGAACCCGACCATCAGGACCAGTTCCAGCGCCGAACCGGCGATGGCGAGCTGACGCCACCAGTCACGAGGGACCCACCAGCCGAGCGCGGAGAGAATCGCGAGCGCAAACAGAACCGTCGCCGTCATGGCGATGAAGAGTCCCGCCAGGGGCACCTGGTTGACAGTCATCTCGCCGAGGAGTCCTCTGTCACCTACTCCCCAGGGCCAGACCCACGGCAACAGTCCGCGTTGATCCCGCTCCCAGAGCGGCACGAGGTAGGAGGCGGCGAAATGCGCCTGAACCGCCAGGATGAATGCCCAGATCCATTTGCTCATCTATCCAATCCGACGATCCTCCGCGCAGCCGGTCGGTGACCGGTGGCCGGTATCCGGTATCCAGT
>CAYXOC010000045.1:32281-37644 GCA_964466715.1 uncultured bacterium | reverse complement strand
CGACGATCCTCCGCGCAGCCGGTCGGTGACCGGTGGCCGGTATCCGGTATCCAGTGGCCAGTATCCAGTATCCAGTGACCAGTATCCGGTATCCAGTAGCCGATGACCGGTGACCGGTGACCAGTGACCAGTGGCCGGTATCGAGCATCGAGCACCGAGCATCCAGTATCGAGTATCCAGTAACCAGTATCCAGTAACCAGTATCCAGTAACCAGTGGCCAGTATCCAGTGGCCAGTAACCAGTGGCCAGTGACCGGTGTGGGCTCTTACTGGTTACTGATTACTGGTCACTGGTCACTGGTCACTGGTTACCGATCACTCCTCACTCCGTCGCATCAGAACCCGGGTGGAGTAGGGGGACTCGATCCCGAGTCGTACCAGAAGTAGCCTCCTCCGGGCATGCAGCCGTTTCCATCGCGGTCGTAGGTGCAGAGCCACCAGAGATACTGGCCGGTCTCGAGCGGCCCGCTGTAGGTATACGACGAGCCGCTGCCCGCCTCCGGGTAGCCCACCAGGTACCTAGAGTACGGCTGCTCCTGCTTGTATAAGGCGATGAAGCTGCGGAAGGGTCCTCCCGTGGTGGGGAGCGTCCACGAGAAAGTCAGCGGACCAGTGACGTGGCTGTACTCCTCCGGACGCAGATCGGTCGGCATCTCGGTCATGAAGTTGGTGATCCACGCCTTGTAGTAGCTGTCGTGGCCGTCCTCGGTGATCCGGATCAGGTATTCCGCCGGAGCCGCCGGGAGCGGGCTCGGAATATCCCACGAGCCGCGCCAATATCTCCCGCCCCAGTCGTCGTATTCCTCTATCTGCAGGGGCTGCCATCCGTCCAGTCCCGGGCCGGATATCGCCATGGCGGTCGCCTGCCCGTGCCTGTCTTCGATGCTTACCCAACCCGTGCATCCTGACTCGTACACGAAGCTGTTGAGCGCATCCACCTCATACTCGGGGTCGTAGTAGACCGTCTTCTCGCCGGAGAGGCCGGAGCAGATCCCGAGGATCCTCATCGGAGTGCCCACCACCGGGATGAGTATCCTGTTGTCGTCGATCTCGCCGTAGTCCAGCGGCCAGACAACCTTGTACGTGCCCGACGCGTCGCTCAGCCGGAACCAGTTCGGGTGGACGCCGGCCTCGTACTCGGGCGCCTCGATCACCTTGCCCCAGGTCTTGATGTGGAGGCCGCTGATATCGAGGCCCTTGTAGCCGGTGAGACACCCTATGCCCAGCGGCACGGTATCGGGCTTATCGCCGAATGCGAGGTAGACCGACGATACATCGATGTACCTCTCGCCGTCCTGCGTGGCCATGACTCCGGTCAAGCTCACCGCACGAACGTCCTCGTCTTCGTCGTCTTCGTCGGGCATAATGGACAGGGGAAGCCTGACCGCGATGCCGGCCGACCGGTCCCACTCCTGGATGTATGCCTTGAAGGTATCAGCCGTCTCCAGCCAGCCCATCCCAGCGCGTAAGTTGGATATGATCACCTCTTCGCCGTCCTGGAGGCGCTTGGCCTCGCCGATCCTCATTGCTCGACCGGGGGCCGGGACGGATGCCTCGGCGGACACCTCGCTGACGAGCGTGGACTGGTTCTGCCATCCGGCCAGGGTGACTGTCCGCACGACGAGGTAAAGGCTCGAGTCCGCCGGGAAGTCGACGACCATGGTGGACGACGATCTCTTGCTGCCGGTACGGTTCCACTCGGAGAAGGTGTACGGACCGCCCGGAGTCGCGCCGACGCCGATCTCGTAGTATCCCTCGTCGTCCGTGTAAGGGATCGGCGTCCACGAGACCACCACGCATCCCGGCTGAACGATCTGCGCCGAGACGTTCGTCGGCTGCACGGTCTGGGTGTCGTCCCACTCCGGCATCTTGTCCTCGAGGAACGAGATCACCTCGGGATCGGAGGAGTACAGGCCGTTGTACCCGATATCGCCTCCCCATCTCGTCTGCAGGCGCGTGAGATTGGTGATCGAGTGGGGTATCTCGCCGGTGAGTTGGTTGGAGGCGAGCCACAGATATGTCAGATTCGTCAGGTTTCCGATCGAGCTCGGTATCGAGCCGCTGAGTTGGTTACCCCCCCAGTTGGAGGACATTCAAGCTCGACATGTTGCCGATCTCGGTCGGCATCGGTCCCGTGATCCGGTTGTAGTTCAGATCGAGGTTGTATAGTCTCGAGAGGTTTCCGATCTCCGCCGGTATCGGTCCGGTGAGCTGGTTCCAGAACACGGACAGGTTCTCCAGGTTGACGAGTCCTCCTAGCTCGGGCGGTATGGCGCCGGTGAGTTCGTTCCAATACAGACTGAGGTCGCGGAGGTTCAGCAGGTTGCCGATCTCTGCAGGTATCCGCCCGGTGAGCTCATTATTGCTCAGCGACAGGTCCAGGAGATTCGCGAGGTTGCCGATCTCAGGCGGTATCCGTCCGGTTAGTTGGTTTACTCTCAGGTCGAGTCCCCTGAGATTGGAAAGATTCCCGATCGAGCTCGGTATCGAGTCGCTGAGCTGGTTCCATGCCAGGTCGAGCTCCTGAAGGTTCGCAAGGTTGCCGATCTCTGCAGGTATCCGCCCGGTGAGCTCATTATTGCTCAGCGACAGGTCCAGGAGATTCGCGAGGCTGCCGATCTCGGCCGGTATCTGCCCGCCGATCCGGTTCCAGCCCAGCCGGAGGTACTGAAGACTTGTTAGGTCTCCGATCTCGGGGGGAATGAACCCGGACAGGCCGTTGTTGTAGAGGTCGATGCCGACGACGTGACCGTCCTCGACGGTGACGCCGTACCATGGTGTGTACGGCGTGAGCCAGTTCTCGCGGTTATACCAGTTGTCGCCGTTCGTCGCATTGTAGAGGGCTACCAGGGCATCGTACTCCGACTGGGAGACGCCCAGCGGTGTGCCGGTCTCCAGTACCTCTGCGCTCACCTCGGCGGACGGCAGGCTTATCAGGGTCGACTGATTCCGCCATCCTGCCGTGGTGACGGTGCGGACGACAAGGTAGTGCGTCCCGATGGGCAGCCTCGCCACGGTCAGGCCGTTGGCGCTCTTGTCGGACGTCCGGTTTTGCGGCAGGAACTCGTACGGACCGCCGGGGGTGGAGGAGACGCCGACCTCGTAGTAGCCGTAGTCGTACCAGTAATCAATCGGCGTCCAGGACATGATCGCTGAGCCGGGGCCTGCGACGACGGAGACGTCGGTCGGCGGGATGGTCTGGGTATTTGCCCAGTTCGGCGCCTTGTCAGCCAGGAACGCCAACACCGTCGGGTCCGAGCACGTGAACCGGCAGTGGTCGAGATTGAGACCGTAGGCCAGCAGGCCGGTGAGATTCGTCATCCATGCGGGTATCTCGCCTTCGAACAGATTACCACCGAGAGTACACCAGTTCAGCTTGGTGAGGTTGCCCAACTCCTCCGGGAGCGGCCCCTCCAGCATGTTGTCGTCGAGCCCTAGCCCGTACAGATTGGTCAGGTTCCCGATCTGCGGCGGCACGGCGCCGGTTAGGCAATTGCCGCGGAGACCGAGATACCCCAGGTCTGTCAGGTTGCCGATCTCCGGCGGTATCTGTCCCGTGAACTCGTTCCACGAGAGTCCGAGACCTTGCAGCTTCGAAAGGCCGCCGAGCCAGGCAGGCACACCGCCGCTCAGGTCATTGTCCTCCACATAGAGGGTTATCAGGTTGGTCAGATCGCCGATTTCCGACGGTATCGGGCCGGTGAGTTGGTTGTTCTGGAGATTGAGAAACTTAAGGTTCGAGAGGCTGCCGATCTCCGCCGGTATCGCGCCTGTCAGAGCGTTGTAACTCAGGTCCAGATTCTGAAGGTTCGCGAGATCGCCGATATCTGACGGGATCGGCCCCGATAGCCCGTTGAAATCGAGGTCGATGCCGGTCACGTGCCCTGCGCTGACAATCACCCCATGCCACGGTGTGTTCTCCGTGAGCCAGTTCTCGCGGTTGTACCAGTTGTCGCCGTCCGTCGCGTTGTAGAGCGCCACAAGGGCATCGTACTCCGCGTCCGGGACGCCGAGGGCGTTCGTAGCGAATGCGCCAGTGGCGAGGACACAGAGCATCACCGCCGCCAGCAGCATCGCCGACCATCTATGGGACATGTGGGGGAACGCGCTCCCCTGCAGTGTATTCATGGGCTCACTCCTGTAAACCTGATGTCCCGAGCGCCGACGGTCGCCTTCGAACAGGCGAGGTGGGGCCGTTCGAAAGCCGGAACTCGGGGGTACTACAGCGGGAGAGCGCGCTGGAGCGGGTCAATCGATGCCCAGTTTCGCAACCTCACCCAGGATGAGTCTACTCCCTGTAGGTGTGCTTGTCAATGTCTGGAGTAAAGAACCGGTATAATTACCGGGTATCGGGGGAAGAGGAGGTCAGCCCTTCAATCCCGTCATCGCAATGCCTTCGGTGATGCGCTTCTGGAAGATCAGGAAGGCGATGATGATCGGGACCGTGCAGACGGCGGCGGCCGCCATTGTGAGGCCGAACTCCTGGGTGTATCGGCCCTGGAAGATCATGATGCCGATAGGAAGCGTTCGGAGGTTGATATCGTTTGTGATGATCAGCGGCCAGGCGAAGTCGTTCCATGAGCCGATGAAGCTGAAGATCGCAAGCGCCGCGAGCGCGGGCTTGGCGAGCGGAAGGATCACCTTCCAGTAGATCGTGATCGGAGTCGCGCCGTCCATGAACGCGGCCTCCTCAAGCTCGACCGGTATCTGCATGAAGAACTGTCGGAGCAGGAAAACGCCGAACCCGCCCGCGAGCCCGGGGATGATCAGCCCGTAGTAGCTGTTGAACCACCCGAACTTCTGCACGATCAGGAACACGGGGATCATCGTGATCTGCGCCGGGATGATCATCGTGGCGACGACGACCATGAACCCGAACTCCCGGCCCTTGAACTCCAGGCGGGCGAACGCATATGCGGCGCTGCTGGCGATCAGGAGCACGAGTCCGGTGTGCGCGAACGAGATGAACAGGCTGTTGAAGAGCCATCGGACCACCGGGAAGTCCTGCGCCTGCGTGAACAGCCCGACGTAGTTCTCGAAGGTCACCGGGTCCGGGATCCACCTGGGAACCGCGCTCAGGACGGCGGATTCGTGCTTGAGCGATGTGGAGAGCATCCACACTATCGGCGCGAGCATCATCACCGCCCCGAGGGTCATGATCCCCTGGGCGATCACGTGGCGGACGGGTATCGGTTTTCGTCTCGGTTTTCCCATGGTAGCGTTGGTTGGTCAGTTAGTCAGTATGTCAGTATGTCAGTTGGTCAGTGCGTCAGTAGACCGGTGGGTAAGCCTATGAGTTCGAGCCGGCCCACTGACCAACTGATCCACTGACTAACTGATATACTGACATACTGACTAACTGA
>CAYXOC010000045.1:0-32181 GCA_964466715.1 uncultured bacterium | reverse complement strand
CCACTGACCAACTGATCCACTGACTAACTGATATACTGACATACTGACTAACTGACTAACTAATCCACTGACTCACATCTTCTTGAACGACAGCAGCTTGAACTGCAGGATCGTGAATACCAGCACCGCGGCGAAGAGCACATATCCCACCGCCGCCGCGTATCCGAGCTGGTAGAGACCGAAGCCCTGCTGATACATATACAGAATGACGGTCAGCGTCGAGTAATACGGACCGCCGCCGGTGAGTATGTAAGTCTGCCCGAAGACCTGCGACGAGCCGATCACCGACATCACCAGGCAGAAGAGCATCGTCGGCCGGATCAGCGGGATCGTGACGTTCCAGAACCTCTGCCAGGACGTCGCGCCGTCGATCTCCGCCGCCTCGAGGAGTTCCTTCGGCACGTTCTTCAGGCCGGCGAGGTAGATCAGCATGTTTCCTCCGGCTCCCCACCAGACCGAGAGGAGCGCGATCGCGGGCATGGCGGTCGCGGTATCCCGCAGCCAGCCGATCTCCCACTTGCCGCTGAAAACGCTCGGAGCGAATGAGTGGAAGAATCCGCCCATCTGCGCGAGATAGTAGTTCAGCAGCCCGAAGTCCGAGCTGTAGAGCCATCGCCAGAGGATCGCCGTCACCGAGACGGACGTCAGTACGGGCAGGTAGTATGCGACTTTGTAGAGCGTTGTGCCCCGGTAGTTCTGGTTGAGTCCGACCGCCATCAGCAGGGAGAGCGCATTCCCCACCGGGACGACCATGATCACGAAGTACGCCGTGCGCATGAACGCAGTCCGGAACAGATCGTCCTTCAGCACGCCTGCATAGTTGGCGAGCCCGATGAACTCCGGCTTCGGCGCAAGGATGTACCACTTGTGCAGGCTGATGAAGAAGCCGTAGAGCACCGGCGTCACGACGAAGATCGTGAACAGCGTAGCGTACGGCAGCAGGAACATCGCCGCGTATTTGTTTCTGTTCCAGAGTCGCATGGTGGTTGAAGGTTGAATGTTTATGGTTGAGAGTTGAGAGTTGAGAGTTCAGGGTCGAGTTGGGGGTTGAGAGTTGAGCGAGTTCCCGCACGCTCCGGCCTCAACACCAAACACTAAACCATAAACACTCAACCCTCAACACTAAACTCTAAACTCCGAACGTCATTGCCTTTCCAGCACGTTGTCTATCCGCCGGGCGGCCTCCGAGAGGGCTTCGTCCGTCGGCTTGATCCTGTTCAATATCGCCTCGACCGAGGCATCGCAGAACGGCAGCACCTGGTTGATCGCAGTCGACTGCGGGAGATACACGACATACGGGAGCTTCTTGCTGAACTCATACTGGACCGACATCCGCTTGAACTCGGGCGTCGCCAGGATGCTCTTCCTCACCGGAGCCTGTCCGCCCTTCGCCCAATCGAGCGAGTGGTCGGAGAGGTACTTCATGAACGCCCAGGCAGCCTTGCGACGCTCGGCCGATATCCCCGCCGGCATCGCAAGGAGGTGCGAGCCGCCCCATACCGCGGGCACGGGCCCGAACTGAGGGCAAGGCGCTCCCGCGAACTTCAGGCCCTCCTGCTCCTCGACGCTCGAGAGCATATAGATTCCCTCGATCGCCATCGCCACCTTGCCGGTGCGGAAGCCGATCCACGCGTCCTGACCTTCGGGCGCGGGGCAGACCTTCTCCTTATATATCAGGTCGGTCATCGCCTGGAATGCTCTCTTCGAGTTCTCGCTCGTGAGGTCGGAATGCGCCAGATCCTTCGCTATCCAGCCGGAGTCGTACTGCGCCAGGAACGTGTGGGCGTTCGTTCGCAGCCAGGTGTAGGCGAATCCCCACTGCTCAGGCTTGCCGTCGCCGTTCTTGTCGATGGTCAGCTTCCTCGCAGCCTCGATGAACTCCGTCATGTTGGTCGGCGGCTTCTCGATGCCGGCCTTCTTGAACAACTCGACGTTGTAGTAGAGCCCGTGAGGATGACAGTCGAGCGGGATCGCATACTGCTTATCCTTCCATCGAGAGGCCGCCCACGGACGCTCCATGAAGTCCTTCGGATCGAGGTCGCCGTTCGCGATGAGATCGTCGACGCAGCTCAGGGCACTGGAGTCCGCGTACTCGGGCAGGCGGTCGGTATGGAGGATGAAGACGTCCGGCGCTCCGCCGTACGCGAGCCCGAGGGTGACCTTGTCGTAGTAAGTGGCCCAGGGGATGATCTGCATCCGGACCTGGACGTCCTCGTGCTCGGCGTTGAACCGGTTGACGATCTTCTCCATCGTCTTGCCGTCGGGGCCGGTGAACCCGTTCCAGAACTCGAGGGTGATGACGCCGTCCGTGGATACCTGCCGGCCGTCCCTTGCGCAGCCTGATACCAGGGCGATCAGCAGGCCTGACAGAACGAGCAGGGCCAATCGGACTACACGGGCATGGATTGCAGGGACGGGCATTTGCATTCTCTTTTCCGTATGGGAATCACGGTAAGCAAAGGATATAGCACCGGGGCGATACATGTCAACCGTGCGCCGGTGGTCAGGATAGATCGGCGGTGTAAGTCGGCGTTAGGACGATCGGTGGGCCAGGTAGCGATATGTTCGCGGAACTTTACAGAAAAGTTCATCCGGTTGCCCAATCGGTCATTGATTTACTGCCCGCTAGCATGTACAGTTAGCCATATAAGCATCTCGGCGCATTCCCGTCCTACCACAGCATCCGCGCCAACATAGTCAGCTTTTGCAGCGCAGTTCCCAGATCAAGATATGCAAGGAGGCGGTACTATGAAACTGGTGGCAAGAGCGCGCTTCATCTCACTGTCGGTTGTGCTACTCCTGATCCCAGTTCTGTGCTATGCGCAACAGAATGTGCGATGGGAATCGGCCCCTGTTAACCCGGAGTTCGAACGGTATATCGAGCAGAGATCTCTGGAACAGTCGAACTCACAGACGTCAGAGGGTGCCCCGTCGCTTCCACAGGAGCAATCCGCTGCCGGGCAGCAGAACTACAGCCTGGGGTTGATACCGACTCCCATCGATTTCTCCCAGATGGCTCGGCCGGTTGACGGCCCGGCGGACCGATCGCTGGATGGGACGAGGCTGCTCTCTATGCCGAAGCCCGACAGCATCCCTCCGGCCTATGATCTACGTCAGCAGAACCGCGTCACTCCTGTGAGGAATCAGGGCAGTTGCGGTAGCTGCTGGGCGTTTGCTTCGTTTGCCTCACTCGAGTCATCCTTGATGCCTTGGGAGCAGCACGCCATCGGTGCGGCGCCGGACTACTCGGAGAACAACCTCAAGAACACCAGTGGCTATAGTCTGGGATGCTGCGATGGTGGATCGTTTCTGGTGGCGGCCGCATATCTGACTAGGTGGAGCGGGCCCGTCCTGGAAGCACAGGACCCGTATGACGCCTCCGACTGCGTCTCGCCGACCGGTATTGCAGCGCAGAAGCATGTGCAGGAGGTGATTATCCTTCCGCCCAAGGAGAGTCCGACGGATGTGGATTACATTAAGGAAGCCGTCATGCGCTTCGGCGGTCTCTATGTATCCATGACTTGGGATTATGCCGCCTATTATGCCCCGAACAGTGCCTACTACGCTCCGCAGCCGTTCGGAGCGCTTCATGCCGTCACGATAGTCGGTTGGGATGATGACTACAGCAGAGAGAACTTCAGTCCGCTCTACGATTGCCCTGGAGACGGTGCGTTCATCGTCAGAAATAGTTGGGGCACGGACTGGGGCGACGGGGGATATTTCTACGTATCCTACTACACTCCCCGTTTCGCGTCTAGCCTGGCCGGCTTCCAGGCAGAGCCGGTGAACAATTACGCTCAGAACTACCAGTATGATCCCCTGGGATGGACCGCAAGCATCGGGCGAGGTTCCGATACGGCCTGGTTTGCGAACGTTTTCACCGCCAATGCTTCCGAGAGAGTGGCTGCGGCGAGTTTCTATGCATACCAACCGGGCTCCAGCTATGAGCTCTCCGTCTACCTCAATCCGACCTCCGGACCGATCGGCGGCACTCCGGTCGCTGTCAAGAGCGGCACTTTCGAGTTCGCCGGTTACCACACTGTCAGACTCGACCAGTCTGTGGCCGTGCAGCCGGACGACAAGTTCTCGGTGGTGGTGAGACTGACCACACCCGGCTACGTGTATCCCATACCGATCGAGAACAATGGGTCGCCCACCTACTCGGCATCGGCGGATCCCGGTCAGAGTTACGTGAGCGCCGATGGTGTGTTCTGGACGGATCTGACCGCCGAGTATCCCGAGGCCAACGTGTGTCTGAAAGCCTTCACTGTCAACTGTTCTCAGATGTCCGTGTCACCGCAGGACACGCTTCAGTTCGCAGCTCCTGTGGGTGGTCCGTTCAATCCCATTGAGCGCACGCTGGTGGTCTCCAACACAGGAGAGACTGCTCTCGACTGGTCGGCTGTGGACCCATTGCCTCTTGTGGTAGATCCCGCCTTCGGAACGCTGGCGCCGGGTCAGAGCGTTACGGTAAGCGTGTCACCGCATCCGAACATGGGTCAGATGCCCGCTACGACCTACACGGGCTTCTTGCATCTGGCCAACACGACCGATGGTTGCGGCAGCACCGACATACCGTTTTTCATCGAGATAGCGGACGGCAGCCTGACGGTATCGCCCGACCGCACCTTCCGTGCAAGGGGTCCGGTCGGTGGGCCTTTCAGTCCATCCGCCCAAGGTTTCAATCTCTACAACCCCGGACATTCCACGATCAGTTGGGGCGCCGCCAAGATGCGGAATCAGGCCTGGCTTGATCTGTCCGCCAGCAGTGGGACCCTGGCAGGCGGTGAAAGGGCGGTGGTGACGGCATCGGTAAACGCCAGTGCCGACAGTCTTCCGTCCGGACTGTACCGCGAAGTCCTGCGGTTTACCGATGTGACTAACAACATGTCGATAGCCGTGGATGTCTATCTGCACGTCGGGCGCTTGTATGTCAAGCCGACAGGCAGCGACAGCAACGACGGCACCAGTTGGGAAACGGCCAAAGCAACCATCGGCGGCGCCATGACAGCCGCCGGTCCGGGACAGGAGATTTGGGTTGCAGCCGGTACATACAGCAGCGACTTTGTAGTCAAGAGCGGAGTCGCGCTGTACGGCGGTTTTGCAGGAGTTGGAGATACGCGTGATCGGCAGGCCTATCCCACAGTGTTGACCTCATCGCAATATGACTCCGGCGTGACCATTCAGTATGGCGCAAGCTCCGCAACCAGGCTGGATGGCTTTACCATTCAGTCGGGATCCGCGGGGATAGTATGCCAGCCGAACGGCTCTGCTACGATCTGCAATAACATTCTCAAAGGCATCGGTGGATACGGAATCTACTGTAATTCGGCAACCGCTGACTGCTTCATGGTCGGTAACACGATAACCGCTACTTTCACGGGCATCTACCTCAACGGCGGGTCGCCTACAATCGCGAATAACATCCTGTGTGCGAACTCATCCGATGACGGCAGCATCTACTGCTACCGATCGGCTGCTCAGATACTCAACAATACCATCGCCGGCAACAACGGCGGTATACTGATCGACGAATGCGCACCGACGCTCGTCAACAATATCGTTGCCCTGAACTCGTGGGGTATCAAGAAGCTGCGGCCCTACTACACACCAGTCTTGAACAACAACTGTGTGTATGGCAACAGTGATCGCGACTACCAGGGTATCTCTCCCGGAACCGGGGACTTCTCGGATGAAGACCCGATTTTCGCCAATGCCGCATGTGGCAACTTCCACATACAGCCCACCTCTCCGTGCCGGAATCGTGGCGATGGCTCTGTGGTGAGCGTGAACTGGCCGGACATAGATGGTCAGGAGAGAGTCGAACCGGTGGGTGGCGTAGTCGATATCGGCGCGGACGAGTCGTACGGTGAGATATGGCCGTCCGGTTCGGCGATAGTCCGCGTGAGCTATACGGGTGACGATGCGAACGATGGCTCGAGCTGGGCGCTGGCAAAGCGCACCGTTCAGGCCGGAATAGATGCTGTCGCAGCACTGGGCGGCGGAGAAGTCTGGGTTGAGGGGGCTACCGAAGCCGAGCGTGCATTGAACCCGGATGCAGGCAAGTACAACGAGAGAATCGTTCTGCGGCCGTATGTGTTCCTGTACGGCGGATTCGACAATGACGATCTCGTCAGAGAAGACCGCGATTGGTCCGCAAACACGACCATTCTCGACGGTACACCACCGGCAGGTCAGGAAGGCGGCAGTGTTGTCACGATCGTCAATGCCGGCTACCGGGGCTCGACTGTGGACGGCTTCACTATCCGTCACGGCACAGGCACTACTCCGGATGGTTACATGAGGTACGGTGGAGGCATCTACTGCTTCTCCTCCCCGATCACGATAGCCAATAATGTGATCACTCAGAACAATCTGTCCGGCGGCTATACCTACGGCGCAGGTCTCTGTTGCATAGGCTCGGACGTCAACCTCACGAACAACGTCATCACCGACAACCATTCGTCAGCCATCGCAGAGGGCCACGGCGGCGCGGTATACTCGGATTCCGGAACGCTCACCCTCACAGCCAATACTATCACTGACAACACCAGTACGAGATGGGGTGGAGCTATCTCGTGCGTCGCGGCGGTTCTCAACGGTAACACATTCCTGCGAAACAGCAGCTCCAGAGGCGGCGTCGTTTGCTGCCAGTCCCAATCCTCTCTGACAGCCAGCAATAACGTATTTGCAGGCAATTCCGCAGACCAAGGCGGAGCTTTCTACTGCTTCGGCGGAACGCTGCGGTACAATACGTTCACCGACAATACGGCTACCATTGATGGTGGTGCAGTGTACATCAACGGGGAGGGACGCATCGAGAACAACATCATCGCCTTTGGATCGTCAGGGATATGCGCTGTGTACTTCTCACCGACCATCGCGTACAACTGCTTCCATGGCAACACCGCATACGACTGCTTGGGTGTATCGACGGCCTATGGCAATATCTACGAGGATCCGCTGTTTGCTGACCGCCCGGGCGGTAATTACCGATTGGTCGTTGGTTCGCCGTGCGTCGATGCCGGTTTGTCGTCGACTGAGATCACCAGCGACATAGAAGGTGCGGTCCGACCGATTGACGGTGACGCCAATGGTTCGCCCCGGTATGATATCGGAGCGTATGAGCTCATGCCGCAGGGTGTGATCTCGGTCTGCAGTCCCGCTGTCGTTGATTTCGATGGTGACGGCGATGATGAGGTGGTGTTCGGCGGAGTGGACGGTATGCTCCATGTTGTCAGAGCCGATGGTACACAGCCTGCGGGCTGGCCTGTGTCACTCGGCAAAATGATCTGCCGGGCTCCCGCTGTTGGTGACCTCAATGGCGATAGCCGGTTGGACATAGCCGTGACAGTCGGCCAAGCCGGTTCGGGAAAGCTGCTGCTAGTTGACCACAGCGGCGCCGTCATGCCGGGATGGCCTCAAGGAGGTGAGTACGGCGATTTTCATACCTCACCGGTCTTGGCGGACATCGATAACGACGGGGGGCTCGAGATCATAGTCGGCTCGAATTGCTACAACGTTTGGGCTTTTGAGGCCGATGGGACCATCCTGCAGAACTGGCCGGTCTCCGTCGGCATGGATATGGGGAATAATGTCACAGCCGCTGACATAGATGGCGACAGCGTTCCCGAAGTGGTTGTTTTCGAGGTATTCGGCAGACTGTCGGCGTTCAACGGAGACGGCAGCGCTGTCTTCCAGACGTACTCGCCTTTCGGAGTGGTACCTGCGGGTCCGACCCTCGCCGATATCGACAGTGACGGCAAGTCTGAGATCATTGCGGTCACCGAATGCGATTCCCACTACGGCGCGGTGTTCATTATAGATGAGACCGGCGCCGTGCTCCCGAACTGGCCGTGGATCGCGGGAGACTGCATATTCAGATCCCCGGCTCTTGGTGATCTGAACCAGGACGGTGTTCTGGATATCGTACTGATCACGAATGGCGGTGTCGTGCATGCCGTCGGCGTGAACGGTGTACCCACTCCGGGCTGGACGCCGCCGAATGTGGGCGAGATGCCGGCCGACGTGTGGGCGTGCACGCAAGTGTCCCCCGTGATCGGTGATATTGATGGAGACGGCTATCCGGAGGTTGTGGTAGCGTGGTTCGGCAATCAGATCCATGCCTTCAACCACGACGGTTCCGTCGCTGCCGGATGGCCGAAGACCGCGCCGTCTCCGGTAAGGGTGACTCCCGCTATCGGCGATACTGACGCCGATGGTCGCTGTGAGGTGATCCTGGCAACCACTGACGGCCAGGTGATCAAGTGGGAGAGCGACGCCGGCACGGGGTTGCAGCCCTGCTGGCTGTTCCCATGGACTACCTACGCAGGCAACAACCTGCGAGAGAATGCCTACAAGTGCATGACGGCGACGCTTTCCACAAGCCTGTCGGTTCCTGACGTATCTGCAGTGCTTGGACAGGCTGCAGGCCTCACCGCCACGCTCACCTTCGATTCCGGCAGCAGACCGTTGGCAGGCAAGACCGTGAGCTTTAGCGTAGCCGGAGTTCCTGTTGGTACTGCCGTTACCGACTCTGCGGGAGTGGCTACTCTCGACTACACACCTCAGGATATGGGTGTGCTGAGCCTGTCTGCTTCATTCGCGGGAGATCTATACTACGGTGGATCCTCCGGTTCCGCAGACTTGACCGTGGCCTTCTCGCGGGTTCAGGCCAACTCCAGCATAGCTCTTGCCGATATCGACGGTGATGGAAACGATGAGACAATCGTGGGGGCCTCGGACGGCAGCATCCACGTTCTGAAGGCTGATGGCACTGAGCTTGCAGGCTGGCCGCAGAACGTCGGCAGCGCAATATGGGATGCTCCCGCAATCGCGGATGTGGATAACGACGGTCAGCCGGAGATCGTTGTGAATGGAAGAACGGGTGTCGGTACCGGCAGGATATACGCGTTCAACGCCGACGGCACGTCGCTGCTCGGTTGGCCTCAGGGAGAGGTATGGGGATATCCGAACACCTCTCCGGTACTTGCTGATACGGATGGCGATGGATTCGCCGAGATCTTCATCGGTACCGAGAACATGAGCGTCTGGGCTGCCAACCATGACGGCACGCCGATATCCGGCTGGAGCGGCGGATTGATCGATCCGGTTATTGCTACTCCCGCCGTAGGCGACATGGATGGCGATGGTATCGCAGAGATACTCGGCGCCGACACGGTCAGTTGCGTCATGGCATGGAACGGTGATGGAAGTACGATGTCCGGGTGGCCGTCCTCGCCCGGTGTGCAGCCCGGAGGCCCGGCATTCGCAAGTCCGGCTCTCGCTGATCTCGATGGAGACAGCAAGCTCGAGGCGGTCCTGGTGCTGGACAGCGTGAGCGCCCCTGCCGGAAAGATCACCGTACTTGATGGTGACGGTTCGACCATGTCCGGATGGCCCGTGAACCTGAACTGCCACCTGCTCGCATCTCCGGCGATCGGTGATCTGGATGGCGACGGTACGCCTGACATCGTTGTGGCTGCAACCGATGGAAAGGTGTACGCCTATACGCCTGCCGGCACACCGACTTCGGGATGGGTCGTTCCCGACACGGGGGTAACGACTCCGTGTGATGCGTCTCGCCTGCAGTCATCTCCCGTGCTGGGAGATATCGACGGCGACGGTTCCCTGGAGGTAGTCGTAGGCTGCTATGACGGGAAGGTATATGCCTTCAACCACGACGGTTCGATATTGCCGGGTTGGCCCAAGATGGCCGGCGCTCCGGTGCGTACTACCCCTGCAATCGGCAACATGGACGGTGACAACTCGTGGGACATTGTGGTCTCAGCCGAAGACGGAGCAGTGTACCGTTGGGAGGTCGCCGGCAATACCGGCACTATGCAGTACGCGCAGTTCCCGTGGCCGACCTTCCATGGAAACAACCGCAGGACCGGAGCGTATGCGCCGTATAAGACGATCTATGTCCGTGCTAATTCACCTTACGATGGCCCGGGTCATGACTGGGACCACGCCTACCATTCCGTCCAGGCTGCCATTGATGCGGCCAGTCCGGGCGACGAGGTATGGGTTGCCGGCGGATACTACATTGAGCGTATCACTCTCAAGAACGGAGTAAGGCTGTATGGTGGGTTCGCCGGTGCAGGGAAGCTCCGCAACCTGAACCAGTACTACTCAGTTCTCGACGCTAACGGTACCGGGACAGTGGTCACGTCGCCTGTGGGCGCTACCGTGAGCACGGTTATCGACGGGTTCACCCTGACCCACGGTACCGGAACCCCGGACGGGAGTCAGTATTACGGCGGCGGCCTCTACTGCAGGAATAGCTCGCCGATGATTGCGCACAACTGGTTCGTGGAGAACGACCTGCAGGGCAGCAAGCCGCCCTGGTCCGAAGGGACCGGAATCTACTGCGAGGGCTCTCCGCTCATTATCGGCAACACGTTCTGCTGGAACTGGCTGGGTTACGGTCCTGGAGGCGCTATCTCCATAAGAGCGGGATCCCCCAAGATTCTGAATAACCTGTTCGTGTATAACTTCGCATCAGCGGGGGGTGGGATATTCATTAGCTTCTCGACATCTCCGGTGATCATGGGCAACGTGTTCCAGGGCAACTATGTAGACCTGGATGACGGCGGCGGCATCTTCTGCTACTCATCCGGTGCAGTTATCGCCAACAATGTCTTCCAGGACAACTACGCCGGAGCGTACGGTGGAGGCATATACTGCGACTCCTGTTCGCCCACGATCACCAATAACACTTTCCTGGGCAATGATGCTCTGTTCGGCGGCGGCATTGCATGTTACGGCGCTTCGCCAAGCATATCGAACAACATCATCTCCTGGAACTACTCCGGCATCTATGTGGATAACGGCGGTGCGCCGGTGCTGCGTAACAACTGCGTATTCGGCCATGACGGAGGAGACTATGTGGGTCTGCAGCCGGGAGTCGGCGATATTCGGCAGGACCCCCTGTTTGCCTACGGTGGCTACGACTGGCACATACTCACCGGTTCACCCTGCATCAACGCCGGATGGGACCAAGCGCCCGGCCTGTCAAGCCTGCTCGGTGACGTGGATGGGCAGCCCCGCCTCAACGGAACGGTGGATATAGGTGCGGATGAGGTCTGGCCGTAGCCGATGAACCGATCTATGGGGCATAGTGGGAGGAATGAGGGGAAGCGGCAGTGCTGCTTCCCCTCTCTTCTTATCCTGCTGACGGGAAGATAGCGCCGGAGTACTGCGTGCTGATCGCTCGATGATGGCGCAGGGTCAGCGATGGAATGCGGTGGCTAGAACGTTACGATATCTTCCTGGGTCCTGACCCTGAGCACGCGAACAATCTTGTCCTCAGCGTTCCTCTCGCAGGAACTGATACCCGTGATCTTGACGAACCCGGTCGAGGGGAACGTCAACCCCTCCGCCAACACTTTCAGCCCCGCGTGTCCCGATCCGTCGTCGATCGCCGATCCGTCATCGACGTAGAAGAAGCCGCTGCCCGCGAAGGTGATACGCCCGAACGTCGTCACCAACAGTCCGATGTTGTTCGTCCCGATCCCACCGAGGATGCCCGGCGTGTGGATGTTGAGGCTCCCGCCGCCGATCACGCCGTTTCGCAGGCCCAGTGGATCGAGGGCTACCGCCGGTCCCGTCCCCAGGACCACCGCCTCATCGAGAGTCCTCTCTCCATCGATGGTCAGCAGCTTGCCCGCGACGGACAGCTTCGTCCCGAGAGCGGCGCTCGCGCCGACGTTGATCCTGATCCCCGAGCTCCGGTCGGGCTCCTGTATCCACGAGACAGAGCCGATCTTCGCCGAGAGAACCTTGTCGGTGAGATGCACTACGCGCCCGTCCGCGTAACCCTTGGCCGCCGAGATCCTGGAGAGCGTTTCGGCCACGGTGATGGTCGGAGACATCGCGAGAGTCACGTTCAGCGAGGTATCCCTTGCGTAGATCGGGAACGCGCAGGTCTCCGGGACCTGCACGTTGTTCCACGTGGCGACCCCGCCGGTGTACGAACTGGGGGCGATGGCGGGTCGGACCTCCGCCATGTCGAAGTTGCCGCCTCCTCCGAGGCCGCCACAGTCCCAGCTCAGCTTGAGGGCGACCGTCAACTGCGAGCCCGTCGGCGTCACCACGGCGCACAACTGCTTCCACCCGCTGGTGTTCGATGTCACGGAGGCAACCGTCGTGCACTGGCCGTCGCCGGTCACCGTGCCGTTCTTCCACTGCAGGAACGCGCTGCAGGGGTTCGGGCTGCCGTCGGTGTTGACCCATACGGACAGGAAGTACTTGTTCATGGGGGTCACATTCACGACCTGCCGAAGCTCGGGAGCCTGAGTCCCTCCGCCGTAGCCGCATGATGTGCCGATCCAATGCGCGCCGTCCTTCGCGGTGGGAGCGGGATACGCGTTATCCGCCGTATATGATGGACTGCTCCCGTTCGTCCATCCGGTCGCGCCGGACTCGAAACTGGGGTTGGTGAGCAGGTTTCCCGATTTCAGCAGCGCGATGTTGCTGATCGTGATCGCCTTGTTGTCGGTCACGTTGGCCGTCATCGTGACGGCGCCGTTCGGGACTACCCAGGCGGGTGTCGCCGTAATGTTTGCGATTGTCGGGGGAATGAGGTCCAGCTCTGTCAGCGTGTAGTTCGCGGTACTGACGTTGCCCGCGGTGACCGCCACGCCGGTGCTCGACGGGGCGTATCCGTACTTCGACGCCGTCACGGTATATGTCCCGGTATTTACGTCTGCCAGCGTGTAGTCGCCGTTCGCGTCCGTGGTCGTGGTGTACCCGCCCGGACTGGTGGAGACGGTCGCCCCGCTGATTCCGGCGCCGCTCGTGGTCCTGACCCAGCCGCTGATCGTGCCGGCGGATTCCGACCACGTGGACCGCATGTAGCTGGAGACTACGGCGCTATTGATCGTCTCGAAGTTTGCCCAGTACGGAGAACCCTGCGCGAACACGAAGACCGCCACGACGTTCGGATGGCATCCTGCGCGATACGCCGCCATCTGCGTCACGTACTCCGACTCGGTCAGCTTGCCTCCGTCGAGCCATCCCTGGCGGCACTGAGGGTCGCTGCATGCCACGGATGAGTTGCACACCCTGTCCGACCCGAACTCTCCGATGAACCACGGCTTGTTGCCGAGCAGTGCCGGATGCTGGCCGATAGCAATATCCCGGTGCCGGAAGGTGAGCCACGGAGAGATGCAGTTCACGTCGAAGTCGAAGTACTCGTGGGTCTCGATCGCGTCGGCACAGCTCGCGGCATCGGCGACCTCCGGCTCATCCCAGACCTCGGAGTTCGGCCAGCCGACACCGAACGATCCGAACACGACCATGCCCGTGTACCCGAGCGCGCGGAGCCTGTCGCGGAATGGGCGGAACTGCGATGCCGTGTGGCGGTTGGCGGCGTTGCCGTACCAGGGGAATTCGTTGCGGTAACCTATGGCGGCCGGTTTCACCGCGAGACCCGATATCTTCGCCCATACCGCGTCGGCATACTGCGCGCCCGTGACGTTGGTTGGCAGATCGCCGTCGTCGGTGCCGATGGAGGTGTCGTACGGTCGGTAGAACACCTGCGCCCCGCACGCCTGCGCGGTCGGTATGTGGCTCGCGAACAGGACTTTGATCCACGGCGCACCCGTGGCCCAGGTCTGGATCGCGCTGCTCCAGTCGAGTATGTGCGGGCATAGCGGCGGCTGTGCCCCTGCGGGAACAGCGGCGGGAATCGCGGACAGCGCCGCCAGGTAGAGGCAGGTCACGGATGATAGCAGGGATTTCTTCATTGCGAAACACCACTCGGGAGACGTTGGAATAGCGCAGTCACGCGTTGAGGCAGCGCCTCCATTTCGTACCTGAAGCATATCCCGAACAGTCGCAGTAGTCAAGAGGTGGCCGGATCAGCTATCAGCCTGCTCGAACACGACTATCGCCGCATCGTCCTGGAGCTGGCCGCCTGCATGGTCGGTAGCGGCGTTCAGAAGGCAATCGGCCATGTCCTCGATGGATGAAGTCAGGTTCCGGGTCAGGCATTCCCGTACCCGGCGCACACCGAACAGATCGGGTCCCGGCTTGCGCGCTTCCGTGATGCCGTCGGTTATCATCACGATGCGTTCCCCGGGGTTCAGTCGCCGGCTGTCCTCCAGGTAATCGGCGTCCTCCATGATACCGAGCGGCAGCCCCGGATTTCCCAGTTCCTCCCAGATACCCCGGTGGTCCGATATCAACGGCTGTTCGTGCCCTGCATTGACGTATGTTACCGCGCCCAGCCTGGCATCGATCACCGCGAAGAACGCCGTGAGCATGCCTGTCTCCGCGGGCTGATCCTTGCAGAGAGAGCGATTGGCAAGAGTCAACACTCTAGCCGGCCTGGGGTCGAGGTACGCGTATCCGCGGATGGTGTACCTCGCGGCCGCCACTCGAATCGCCGCGGGCAGGCCTTTGCCGACTACGTCTCCGATCAGGACGCCGATCTTCTCATCACCGAGATCGAAGATATCGAAGAAGTCCCCGCCGACTTCCGCCTCCCTGAGCGCAGGGAGGTAGCGCACAGCGAACCGGTATCCGTACAGAGTCTCCGGGACCTCCGGGGGGATCAGCGCTCGTTGAAGCGTCTCGGCGATGTGGTGCTCCCTCTCATAGAGCCGCCTCTGCTCTTCCAGCAGTCGTATGCGTCCCATCGCGGTGGCCACCTGGTCCGCTACCGTCTTCATGAGCGTCAGGTCATCCTGGGAGAAGGTGGTCCTCGACCGCGCTCCGAAGGAGAGAGTGCCGATCACCCGTCCGCCCTGGGACAACAGCGGGTGACATGCGTATGCCTGAACACCGAAGCTCTTGACCAACCACGTCCGCTCGTCCGGTGTGTCCATAATGTTCTCGGCGACGATCCTGCAGCCGTCCCTCGCAACACATCCGCAGACACCTACGCCGTAGTCGAGCCTTTCGATGCTCCTGGCGATCTCTTCCGTAACTCCCGCGTAGGCGTTCAGGCGCAGGCAGTCCCCGCTCCTTTCCGCCAGGAAGTTGAAGAACAGATCGCAGCCCAGGAAGTCCATGACCTGTTCGCACAGATGCCGGACGCACTGCTGCGGGTTGTCACTCGTGAGAAGTTCGCTCGCGGTGTCGGATAGAAGCTTCAGCCTCTTGTTGGTCTCACGCAGCGCATCCTCCGCCTGTTTGCGAGCGACGACGTTCGCGGCAATGCTGCTTATCTCCTCCATCAGCGCGATCAGATCGGGGGAAAAGCGGTTCTTGCGCGTATCGGTCAGGTGGATCATGCCGTAGGTCCGGCCCTCCGAGCGCATGGGGATCAGCGCCACCGACTCGAACCGCTCCACGCACCGCCCGCGGAGGTTCTGCAGCAAGATGTCCTCCTCCGTCGCCACGGCCACCAGATCGGAGGTGCTGTTGGTCCAGAAGCTTCCCCGCGGGGTGAAGTACGCCTTCGTGGGATCGAACCGTCCGCACAGGACGTGCCCGCACATGCACTCCAGCATGACATCTCCGTTCTCGTTCAGGAGGAGGTTGCCGTTCGCTCCGAGCGCGCAGAGGCTGTTCTCCAGTTCGATGAAATCCGGGGTGAACCCGTGCTGGTGGTAGTAAGGGAAGTCCTGCCCATCTCTCAGGCGAATTGCCGTGCACTCGCATCCGGCATGTTCCAGCAGGAAGACGACGAGCCGCTCCAACAACCTGTCCATGCCCTGAGGTTGGTTTGCGAGGCCGAGCAGTTCGACCAGTATCTCTCGCGGATTGTCCCGGAATTGATCGCCGAGGACTGAACCGATCTCCGGACCATCTCCCGTTGTCATCATGGACCACCTGCCAGGTCGGTATGTTCTCACCCAAGACGTGCTCTCGGAAAACCGACCGCGTGCGAGATCCCAGTCGCACATGCTCCGAAGCATGCTTATTGTAGCAGATGCGCACTGACTTGTCACTTTGTTTTCCGCCTTAAATCCAAGCTGCCTGATCATTCTGAGCATGTTACTGCCCAGCAGGCGCAGTTGTTTCGGGTGGGTTCCCCTGGACACAGGAACCCGTCAGTCCTGAGTGGCGAAGCGTATCGAAGGACGGTCGGGTCTAGCCCAAGGTCTGGTGAGTGAGGCTTCCTAGGTGCGCACGGATGCTACCCCACACAGGGATGATTGCAGCCACTGACCGTCGAAACTAGACGTACACCGGGGTATCATGCTCCACTCGGCTGAAGCTGTTACCGCGATCAATGACATGGAGAGGCTCTCATGCTTCAGATAGACTACATGACCTACCTCGACAAGGTATACGGCTGCTGGATCGGCAAATGCGTCGCCGGCACCATCGGCGCTCCCTACGAGGGCGCGAAGGAGTTGTTCGACTTCGAGTACAACCCCAAGCTGATCGAGGAGATGCTCCCCAACGACGATCTCGACCTCCAGGTGCTCTGGCTCTCGGTGCTCGAGGAGAAGGGCATCGGCTTCACGTCCGACGACCTTGCCGACGCCTTCCTCAACCGGTGCAGGTACGCTCCCGGCGAGTACGCCTACTTCAAGAAGAACTATGCCCGAGGCATCCATCCGCCTCTGAGCGGCGCGTACAACAACCGCTACTACGTCGAGGGCATGGGCTGTCCGATCCGCTCCGAAATATGGGCCTGCATCGCTCCCGGTAATCCGCAGCTCGCCGCCGAACTCGCCGCCAGGGACGGAGTCCTCGACCACGCGGGGGACTCGGTCTACGCCGAGCAGTTCCTCGCCGCCCTGGAGTCCGCCGCGTTCTTCGAGAGCGACCTCGACAAGCTGACCGAGATCGGACTGAGCGTCGTCCCGGCCGACTCGAAGTTCGCCGGCCTGGTGCGCGACGTCCGCGACTGGTGCGCTCGCGCCTCCACCAACGCCGTCGGGGGGATGCATCTGCCGGACAGCGCTACCGATCCCGGCGCTCCCGACTGGCGCTACGTCCGAAGCCGGATCCTGCGCAAGTACGGCCATCCCGACTGCACGAACATGTACCAGAACATGGGGATCACGCTCCTGTCGCTCTACCTCGGCAGCGACTTCCTCGACACTACCATGATGGCGCTCAACTGCGGCTTCGATACCGACTGCACCTGCGCGACCGCCGGCTCGATCCTCGGCATCATCCACGGGGCCGACTACCTGACCCGGACCTACGACCTCGCAGAGCAGCGCTTCGTCCTCGGGGTCGATGCGCCCCGCCGATCCGACCGCGTATTCGACCTGGCCGAGGATACCTGCGCTATGGGCCTCCACTTCGCCGAGCACGTGAACAGAGATGTCGCCATCACCGATGCCCCTCAGCCGCCGAATATCGAACTGCCGGCGTCGGAGCGCGTGCGGATCACGGTCGACTACCAGGGCGTTCCGGCGATCGGGGTAGGGGACACTCGCATGATCGAGGTGCTATTCGAGAATGCGACCGACAGCCCGATCACGGGTACGGCGTCTCTCGGCTTTCCCGACGGCTGGCGGGTGACACCGACCTCCACTGAGCTGAGCATCGCTCCAGGCGCGACCGAGGCGTGGGAGATCGAGGTCTCCGTTCCCGCCGACATCCCGGCGCTGAACGAGCGGAATCTCTTCGAGGTCCGTCTGAACGACGCGGCGTACACGTTCGGCATCGTCGGCGCGTCGGTATGGGAAGTCTTCGGTCCGTTCTGGCGGAACAACATTGAGATGCCGCCGCTGAGATCGCAGGAGAGCTACTACGCCCACATCCCCGGCGGGAGCGGCAAGGACGAGCACGCGGACAACGTGCGCAACTACCACCTCAACACCCGCGTCGATCCCGACCGGGAGTACATGACGCTCGACGAGCTTCTCGATGGGAAGACCACCGGCGATGCGGCGAGGGAGGGGCAGGTCGTCTGCTTCTACGAGGACCTGATGTCGATGTCCGACGCCGTCGGGTTCCAGGGGCCGAGCGCAGTCTACATGGTTCGGCGGATGATATCGCCGGAGGACCGCACGCTCGGGGTGCTCGTCGGCCATACCGACGCGTACAAGCTCTGGATCAACGGAGAACTGATCAGCAGGCGCGACAACGCCGACTGGTGGACCGCCGAGAACGCGCACATCCACGGGGTGAGGATCAACAAGGGCGAGAACACGGTCGTCGTGGAGATGATCAGGCGGAGCGCCGATGCGAAGCTCAGCGTGCTGTTCGTCAAGAGCGGCTCATGCTCCGAGCACTACTACGACTTCGCCTCCGTGAATCCATTGAGAGCCACGTAGGAGGGATGTCGCATCGGTGAATGTCTGTCCTGAGCCTGTCGAAGGGACGATGCCGATCCCGACGTCGGGCCTGGTAGCGGTCGGAGTGATCGATCTTCGATCGGAAGATTCCTCCTACTCCTCGTCCGCCATGCCGAAGATGCGCGCGAGCAGGCTCGGTTTGCGGGCAGGCTCGGCTGCCCGTCCGTCATCGCGCCACTCGTCCGTGTCCGCGGTGACCGCATTCAGGCGGCGGAACAGCTCATCGACGGACTCATCCTGCTCGTCATCGTCGATCGGCTCGGTATCGGCCGGGGACTCGACGATCTTCACTTCCACGATTTCCGGCTCGGGGGCGGGAGCGTCTTTCACCTCGGGAGCCTTCTCCATGAGCTCGGCCTCCACGATCGGTTCGTCGACATGCGCCTCGATGACCGCATCCTTGACTGCCGGCTCGGATTGCTCCGGCTCGGATGTCTCGACCGCCGGAACCTCTACCGCCGGCGCCTCGATCTTCGGCTCGGGGATCGGACCGGTCGTGACAGTGATCGGTGACGGAGTTATGTCCGCCTCAGGCAGAGGCGATTCCGATGTCGAGCGGAAGATCTCGTCCTGCATCTCGCCCGCGAGTTCGTGAGTCCGGCGGAAGAGGTCGTTCACTCGGGCGATCGTCTCCTCCCAGTCGCCGGCTTTCCCGCTCGTGTCGCCGTCCTTGGGGGCAGGCAGTTCCTTCACCAGATGCGTGAACTCGGCCGAGAGCGCCAGGTTCGTATCCTGCATCTGATGGAGGACGGAACTCGCACGGTGGAGCATGTAGTTCAGCTCTCGCTGGCGCTGGAGCAGTTCCGAGGCGATGCGGTTCATCGACGCCTCGCGGTTGCGGAAGTCCTCGACCTGCTGCTGGAGCAACTTGCTCCGTTCGGCAAGGACGGCCTTATGCTTGAGCGCCCGCTGGAGTCTCTCTTTCAGATTATCGGAAGCATTCTGGTCTGACACGGCAAATCATCCCTCGCATTGAACCCTGGCGTTCGACCTCGAAGACGGGAGTCGTCAAAGCATCGAACGGTGTCGCGCCGGATTCCCCGACAACTCCCGTCCGGGAATCCCGGCAATTCTACCAGGATTATCGGCGGTTCTTCCCAGGATACTGAGGTCGTCTCCCTTGCGGAAGAGCACCGAACCCAAGTTTAGCATCATTTCTCACGGAAGTAAACTGATCGGCGGCACACACATCGGAAGGAATCCGTCCTCCGACGCATGAATGGAATGGTGGAGTAACGGAACGATGGCGCGCTGGGTCCCCAATGCTCCACCACTCCACCACTCCATCACTCCGTTCCGCAGGAGGTATTGCATGAGAAACCTCGCTAGGCTGCTGGTGATAGTCTCGATACTCGCGCTCGCCGCCGGATGCGGCAAGCAGTCCACGACCAAGTCCGACCGGATCATCATCGCCGTCATCCCCAAGGGCACCATGCACGAGTTCTGGAAGACCGTCCACGCGGGCGCTGTCAAGGCGTCGAAGGAACTCGACTGTGACATCATCTGGAAGGGCCCGATCAAGGAAGACGACCGCGACGCCCAGATAGCGGTCGTGGAGGACTTCATCAGCAAGGGCGTCTCCGGCATCGTCCTCGCCCCGCTCGATGACATGGCGCTCCGTGCCCCGGTCGCGAACGCCGCCAGGGGCGGCATCCCGGTCGTGATCTTCGACTCCGGCCTCCAGGGGAGCGACTTCGTCAGCTTCGTCGCTACCGACAACTACAAGGGCGGCCGACTCGCCGGCGAACACGTGGCTAAGCTCCTGGGCGACAAGGGCAGCGTGATGATGTTGCGATACAACGAGGGCTCGAACAGCACGATGCAGCGCGAGAAGGGTTTTCTCGATGCCATCGCCAGGCACAAGGGGATCAAGGTTGCCAGTGAGAACCAGTACGGCGGAGTGACCCCCGAGAGCGCATACAAGGCAAGCGAGAATCTCCTCGCTCGCTTCAAGAAGCCCGACGGTACCCTGGGTATCGACGGCATCTTCTGTCCGAACGAATCGACCACCTTCGGCATGCTTCGCGCCCTCCAGGACGGGGGATACGCGGGCAAGGTGAAGTTCGTCGGCTTCGACGCCTCCCAGCAGCTCATCGACGGCATGAAGAAGGGACATATCGACGGTCTCGTACTCCAGAACCCGATGCAGATGGGCTACATGGCGGTCAAGACAACGGTCCAGCACCTCAAGGGTGAGAAGGTGGAGAAGCAGATCGACACCGGCGCGACGCTCGTGACTCCGGAGAACATGGACACGCCCGAGATGCAGGAGCTTCTCCATCCCGACCTCGATGAGTGGCTCGGGGGCAAGTGACCGGCGACCAGTGACCAGTGAACAGTGAACGGTGAGCGATCCAGCGTGGAATCCGAAATCCGCAATCCGAAGTCCGCAATCGGTTGGCTCAACCGGCTCGGGCCGCTGCTCGGCCTCATGCTGGTCTACGGCCTGTTCACGCTCCTCGCGGGTGAGAGCTTCACCGGCGTGCGGAACATGGAGACGATCGCCCGCCAGACCGCCGTCGTCGGCACCGCCGCGCTCGGCATGACGATGGTCATCATCGCCGGTGGGATCGACCTCTCCGTCGGCTCGATCATCGCGCTCAGCACCGTCGTGATCGCCACATTCCTGGCCCGCGGAGTACATCCGCTCCTCGCGGCGTCGGCCGGGATCGTCACCGGTCTGCTCTGCGGGCTCGTCAACGGGTTCATCATCACCCGACTGCGGGTCGTCCCCTTTATAGTCACTCTCGGGACGCTGCTCGCCGTCAGGGGCATCGCCAAGGGTCTTGCCCACGAGCAGAAGGTCGATGCGCCCTGGACGTCCCTGAACGATCTGCTCACCACGCTGCCTCCCGATCAGCGCTGGATGATCGTTCCGCCCGGCGTATGGATCATGCTGGCCCTCGCCGTGGTGGTTGCCGTCATGCTCAGATACACCCGCTTCGGCCGACATATCTTCGCTATCGGATCGAGCGAGCAGACCTCCAGACTGTCGGGCATCGATGTCCGGCGGATGAAGCTCATGGTCTACGCCGGGAGCGCCGCCTTTGCCGGACTCGCGGGGCTGATGCAGTTCTCGCGCCTGACCGTCGGCGACCCGACCGCCGCGACCGGCCTCGAGCTCGACGTCATCGCCGCCGTCGTCATCGGCGGCGGAAGCCTGTCGGGCGGAGAAGGCTCGGTGTTCGGAGCATTGATCGGCGCGCTGATCATGACCGTCATCCGTTCAGGCTGTTCGCAGATGGGCCTGGCGAACTGGGTCCAGGAGATCATTACCGGCGGCATAATCGTTGTTGCGGTGGCGCTGGACCGCCTGCGCCATCGGCGTGGTATACTGACTTAGCGCCTGATCACTTGATGGAGCGGTTCCATGGAGCCGATAGTATCAGCCCAGACACTCCTGATAGCCGATACCGACCTCAAGATCACCGAGGCCGGCGAGTCGTGTTGCATCGGGCCCTCGCGCGCCGTGCAGACCACCGCTCTCGATGACCTCGTGGGAAGGCCGCTCCCCGATTCCATCCCCGGCCTCGATCCCGCCGACGTGCGCGACGCGTGCCGAACCATTCTCTCCGGCGAACGCCTTCCGGAAGGGACGTACGCCTACCGCAAGATCCATGTGCTCTGGGAGCCCGAGCCGGAACGCGATGTAGTAGTGATCAGCCCCAGGAGACTCGATGGACGGATCGTCGGCCTCACGTGCAGGATTTCCAGGACCTTCCTCAGGCATCCGCAGGTCGATATCCTGAGCCCCGCCGGCTACAGGGCGATGGTCGAGAACTGCATGGAGTTCATGGTTCTCATCGATCCGCTGGGGTTCCATACCTATGTCAGCCCGGTGATCGAGGTGTCTCTGGGAGCCCTTCCAGGCGATGTCCCGGGCATACACATTTCGGAGATACTTCACCCGGACGACATCGAGTCCAGCCAGGAAGCGTTCGGCCGCGTCGTTCGTGGAGAGCCTGTGACCGATCACCACTATCGCCTGGTGCCTCCGAACGGACCGATGAGGCACATGGTCATCAGCGGTCAACCGATACGGATCGACGGCAGTGCCCGGCTCGTGGGAACGTGCAAGGACGTCACGGAGATCATGGAACTGCGGCAGAAACTGCAGGCGCGCCACGAGGCGCTCGCAGCGATCAGCAACATCGTGCTGACCCTCGCTCGGAAGGGCGGGCTCAGCGATGCGCTGCACGCGGCGTTGAATGAGATTCTCGCCTTCCTGCAACTGCCCATGGGCGGCATACACGTGCTCAACTCGGATGGCAGTGAGTTCATCGCGGACATCATCATCGGGACGGAGAATCCCCCAATATCGCCGCAGGTGTTCATGGACCAGTTGGACCGACTGTGTCCCGAGCCGGGCGAGGTCCAGATCGTTCGAGACCTCACATCCGATACCCGTATGAACGAGATCATACGCTCGGCCCTGCTGTCCGCAGGCGTGCGCAGCTTCGTGTTGGCGAGGCTGCAGTCGATGCAGGGGCAGCAGCACGCGTACATGGCGCTGCCCATACCGGCCGGCTACACGCTGTCGGTCGAACAGACCGAGTTTCTCAACCTGGCTACCGGCATCCTGGGGCCCGCGATCGAGAACGCTGTCCTCCAGGGAGAGCTCGCGGATCGGGCCAATCGGCTGGCGATGCTCGAGCGAATGGCGCTGTCCATCAACTCGGGGCTCGACGCGCGAAGCATCTTCGCCGCCTGTCAGTCAGGACTGCGAGACCTGATCGAGCTGGACGAGGTCTGTCTCGTCGTGTTTGACGCCAACGAGAACGCCGACATCTACCGTTTCCACGGAGAAGGCTGCATCGTCCACGACCGCAAGAAGCTGGCCCGCGAACAGATGGAGGCGTTCAGGGATATCCGTGAGTCCCGAGCGTGGAGCGGTCCTGGTGGTGCGGGTCAGTATCCGACGGAGCACAGGGAGCGCGACCTGAGCACAGGATCAGGCGCCATCTCTCCACTGACGTACAAGGGTACCGTCATCGGTCTGCTCAAGATCTGGTCTCACCGGGAAAACGCGTTCAGGCAGAGAGAGGTTGCCATACTCCAGGCGGTGGCGGAGCACCTTGCGATTGCCGTCGCCAACGCCCGGCTCTACGAGGCCGAGCATGCCAGGACTCTGGAGCTCGAGGCCCTGGGACGCGAGATGCAGCACCGGATCAAGAACAACCTGCAATCCATCGCCGGCCTGCTCAGCATCTCCTGCCAGGACGGAGCGCAGGGCACTCGCGCGCTGGAGCGTTGCCTGGGCCAGGTGCGCGCCATATCGACCGTACACACCCTGCTGACGCCCAGGTATGCGTCCTCGGGCATACAACTCAGGCGGCTTCTCATGGAGGTCGCCCGCGCATCGGTGACCGCCGCGGGCAGGAGTCAGGAGATAGATGTTACGGTCCAGGGAGACAACTGCAAGCTGTCGCCGGACACTGCGGTTGCCGTGGGTGTGATAGCAAACGAACTGATCAGCAACTCGATAGAGCACGGTCTGTCCGGCAGAGACGACGGAGAGATCAACATCAGGACTTCGGTCGAGCCTCCGCATACGGTCATAGAGGTCTGGGACAACGGGTCCGGTCTGCCTGCGGGGTACAAGCTGTCGAACAGGACCAGTTCCGGTCTGGGTCTGGTGTCATCTCTCGTAGAATATGGTTTGCACGGGCAGTTCACGATAACACGATCTGAGTCAGGAACTCTCGCTCGCATTGAGTTCTGATAGGGAGGATCACGAAATGGGTCTGCGTGTGATGGTCGTGGAGGACGAGCCGATAGTCGCAGTCGGAATCCGCTCGATGATCGAGGATTCGGGGCACGAGGTGGTGGCGATGGCGCGCAGCGGCGAGGAGGCGCTGGCGCTGCTCGACGAGACTCACCCGGAGGTCGTGGTGGTCGATGTCAAGCTTCCGGGAATAGACGGCATAGAGACGACGCGTAACCTGGTGAGCCGGTCGGATGTTGGAGTGATCATGCTCACGGCGTACAGCGATCCTGAGTTCGTCGAGGGCTCGACCCGCGCGGGAGCCTTCACCTATCTCCTGAAGCCCGTGACGCAGGAGGCGCTCGCGGCGAATATCACCATCGCCGCCAAGCGCGCCAAGGACTTCGCCGGACTGCGCAAGGAAGCGGCGGACACTCGCGCCGCGCTCGAGGATCGCAAGCTCGTCGAGCGCGCCAAGCATGTCATATCCATGCGGTTGCGGCTCTCGGAGGCCGACGCCTATGCGCATCTTCAGGCCAAGAGCAGGAACCAGAACAAGACCATGAGGCAGGTCGCCGAGGAGATCATCGCCGCCGACAAGGAGTTCATGCTGTCGGTGGACAAGGAGCCTGTCCGCAAGGGAGACGGCTCCGAGAATAAGCCGCAAAAAAAGTGACGGCAACCTTGACGCAATGTTGACAAGTTAGTTCTTTCCGGGTATACTCAATCGGGCGTGTATCATAGTAACCCCCCCTCCGCCGCCATGACTGCGGCTGCGGGTCCGTTACCTCTCGTATGGGTAGCATCGGTAGATCGTTCCGGGCAGCGATCGAGCCGAGTACGGTGGCTATCCACCATTCAGCACCACCTTTCAACCGGTTACATCCATAGCTCACGTACAATCAGATTTGTCTCGGCGTACCGAGCGACTTGTAAGGGATCTCAAGTATCTCCGTTTATATCGCTCGTCGCCTGCATGGGTTTGGGCAGCGGCTCGGTGGCACCAGCGGGACTGGCAGGGCCTGCTCTAGGTTGCAGGTATGCAAACCGGCTGGGCGGAATGCATATTCGGACCTACCACCGATCGCTGTCCATTGCCATTTGGGTTGGAGTATTGGAGTGGTGGAGTACTGGGGATACACGGATTCGTCGTCTCCGCTCCTTGCAGTTCATTCGTGTTCCGGTGTCGCAGTCGGATGACCAACGGCCTGATATTCGACGCCCTGGGAAGCAGAGCCGGTAAGCAGTTGCCTCCAATTCGCCTATTCGTGTGATTCGTGTTTCCGCGCTTGACAACCGCGCTTTCGGACAGGTATCGTAGGGTACGCTATTCAGCACTTTCCCACCGCTCTTCCGGAGGCCAACAATGCGCTATCCCGCCATGATTCTCGCCTGCATCGCACTGACCGCTTCGTGTGCCGCGGCGGCGCTCGTTCCGACGATCAACAATGCCGGCTTCGAGGAGGTCGTCCCCGGCAACGACGCTCCCGGCTGGGGATGGTACACCCGCGCCGACGCGAGCTTCCGTTCCGACACGACCAACCCTCACTCGGGCAAGCGGTGCCTGGTCTTCGTCGACCGGAGCCCCATCGCGCCGGAGGTCTACGCCAGACTCTACCAGGGAGTCGGGATCATGCCGGGCATCGAGTACGAGCTGAGTGTCTGGGTCCGGGGCGAGGATGTCTCCACCGGCATCCATTTCACGGACTGGTCGAGCTACCATCTCGACATCCCCGCCGGCACGTACGATTGGAAGCGAGTCGCCACCCGCTTCAGGGCCGGTGAGGGCCAGACCGGCGTCAACCTCGGCATCAACGTCGTCAACATCTGCAAGGAACTGGCCATCGACGACATCTCCCTCCGCCCGGTCGGGACGATATTGAGAGGCGGCGGTTTCGAGGGATCGGTCATCGTCCCGGGGCAGGTCCAGGGCGACGGGGCCACCGCGCTCCTCGCGGTCACCATCGACTCCGCCCCGAAGGACGCCGTCATCGAGGCAAGCGTGGTCACCGGCGATGAGCAGGTCTTCTCGAAAGCCGAGCCGATCAAGCCCGGCCAGGATGTGGTGGAGTGGCAGTGGAATACCGGCAAGGCCGCCGTCCGCAACCTCGAGTGCAGAGTCCGGGTACTCGACGGCGAGGGCAAGGTGCTCGCCTCCGCCTCCCGCACGATCGAGAAGCTGAGCATGCAGGTGATCAGCGCCGACCTCGACGCGGTCGAGAAGAAGTTCGGTCTCTTCAAGGTCCTCTATGCCAAATGCCGGGCGAAGGGAATCCCGCTCGACTATCCGACGGTGACGAAGACGCTCGTCGAGCAGTTCGTTCCGCTCACCCGCAGGGACCTCGCCAAGGGCGAGGAGCGGCGCGCGGCCTTCGCCGTCAAGGATCTCAGCCGCTCGCTCGACAACGCGATGGCGGAGATGAGGGCGTACCTCGCCGACCCGAATGTCGCCCCGATCGCCCGCCGCTACCGGACGAGCAGGATGGATATCGACGGCATCAGCTTCATCGCCGACCGGAAGGACATCAAGGGCAAGAAGGATCGCGGACCGGTCTTCTTCTGCGGCTACGGGCACTTCTTCCAGGTGCGCGAGGATATTCCCCGGTTCCCCGGCTACGGCGTGAACATCATCCAGATCGAGGTCGGTCCAAGCGTGACCTTCCCGACCGCCGAAGAGGTCTCCCTCAAGGCCGCGAAGGACATCGCCAAAGTGCTCGACAACGCCGCGAAGCACAACATCATGGTCAACGTCCTCCTCTCACCGCACTACTTCCCGCAGTGGGCGATGGAGAAGTATCCGAAGCTCGGCGCGGGCGGCGGCGGATTCCTCGGCTTCTGCGTCGATGAGCCCGAGGCCAAGCAGGTGATCGAGCGCTTCCTCCGCACAGTCATCCCGATGCTGAAGGACAAGCCCGCGCTCCACAGCTTCTGCCTCTCGAACGAGTCGATGTTCGACCGGAGTCAGGGCTGCGAGATCACCAGGGCGATGTGGCCGAAATACCTCGAGCGCGTCCACGGCGACGTGGCGACGATGAACGAGCTCTACGGGACGAGCTACGCCGACTTCGCCTCCGTCCCGATCCCCGGCAACGGCGACTACGGCGCGCCTCAGTTCTACGACTACTGCATCTTCAACCAGGAGCGCTTCGCCGGATGGCACCAGTGGATGGCCGACGTCATCCACGAGATGGCGCCGAACGTTCCCGTGCACGCGAAGGTCATGGCCTGGACGCTCGCCAACCGCCACCACGTCGCGCACGGGATCGACGCCGAGCGGTTCTCCGACTTCTCGCAGATCAACGGCAACGACTGCATCATCTGGGGCCGCGCCGGCGGAGGATGGGCGCTCGGTTGGCACGGACAGAACATGCAGTACGACCTCCAGCGCTCGATGGGCCGAAAGCCGATCTTCAACTCGGAGAACCATCTGACGCTCGACGGCTCGACGTACTACCTCCCGGGCGAGCATTTCCGCACCGCCCTCTGGCAGGGGGCGATCCACGGACAGGGCGCGACTACCATCTGGGTCTGGGAGCGTACCACCGATAAGGATCATCCCGCCTACGCATCGACTATCCCGTTCTACGGCAACGTGATGGACCGCCCGGGATGCGCGGAGCAGGTCGGGCGCACCTGCCTCGACCTCAACCGGTTCGCGGACGAGGTCACGGCGCTGCAGAACGCGAAGTCGCCGGTCGCCCTGGTGTTCTCGATGGCCTCGCTGATACACAGCCCGAGGTACGCCGACGCGCTCGGACGAGCGTACACCGCCCTCAACTTCTGCGGCGTGAACGTCGATTTCATCTCGGAGAGGCAGCTTGCGGCGGGGAAGGGCAGGGATTACCGGCTGATCGTTCTTCCCGAGGTGACCCATCTCCCGAAGGCCGCGTTCGACGCTCTTGTCGGCGTCGGCGCGGACACGCGTCTGGTGGTCATCGGAGAAGGGCCTCAACGGGACCCCTACGGCCGCGCGTTTGATGAGGCGCAGGCGAGGTTCGTCAGGGACCAGTGCCCGCTCCCCGGCGATGCCGATGTCGAGAAGACGATGTGGCCGCTCTTCATGGATCTCCTGGAGTCCGCCGATGCGCTGCCCGAGGTCCGAGTCGTCGATGCCCGGACCGGCGAGCCGGTATGGGGCGTCGAGTGGCTCGCGGGAGAGATCGACGGCCGCACGATCGTCAACATCGTCGATCTGCTCAGCCGGCCGGTGAACGTCAAGCTGGTCTCCCGCCGGAACGCGGTCTCCGAGCGGACCGGCCCGGATGATCCCGTCGTCAAGGCGGTCGATCTCCTGAGCCTCGGCGGCAAGTCGGAGGTGAAGACCCTCCTCCCGATGACGCCGGTCCTGGCGGAGGTGAAAGGCGAATGACGCGGAAACCTCCCGAAGGGCGCGAAAGGAGCATGCCGTGAACGCCATCACACGCCGTGAGTTCCTGAACCGGGGGATCGCCGCCGCCGGAGCTCTCGCCGTCGGGATCTCCCTGAGCGAGAGCGCGCCCGGGGCCGGGGAGCGGCCGAACATCGTCTTCATCCTGACCGACGACCAGCGCTACGATGCGATGGGGTTCATGGGACGCCCGTCGTTCCTCAAGACGCCGAACCTCGACCGCATCGCCCGCGAGGGAGCCCACGTCCGGAACGCCTTCGCCACCACCGCGTTCTGCTCCCCGAGCCGCGCCTCCTTCATGACAGGCTGCTATGCCCACAAGCACGGCGTGGTGACGAACGAGGGCATGGACCCCGATCCCTCGTGCCCGACCTTCGCCCGGATCCTGCAGGAGGCCGGCTACGAGACCGCGTTCATCGGCAAGTGGCACATGGCCCCGACGTCCGATCCCAGGCCGGGCTTCGACTACTGGCTCAGCTTCAAGGGGCAGGGAGTCTACGAGGACCCCAGGCTGAACGAGAACGGCCGCGAGTTCCAGGCCGGGGGATACATGACCGACATCCTGACCGACTACGCCGTCAAGTTCCTGAAGAAGAAGCGCGCGAAGCCGTTTTGCATGGTGCTCTCCCACAAGGCGGTCCACGAGCCGTTCACTCCCGCCGAACGGCACAAGGACGCCTTCGCCGGCGCGTCGATCCCCGAGCCCGCGAGCTTCAGGGATACCTTCGCCGACAAGCCCGCGTGGATGCGCCGCGCGTTCACCTACGGCATCAGGCGCACTCCGTGGGCGAACAGCGAGGGCGAGCCGATCCCGGACAAGCTCGACAGGGGCAACTGGAACGGCACGCGGATGCTCGACTACTACCGGAGCATCCTCGCCGTCGATGACAGCGTCGGCAGGGTGCTCGACACCCTGGAGAAGGCAGGCAAGCTCGACAATACGGTGGTCGTCTTCGCCGGCGACAACGGATATTTCATCGGCGAGCACGGTCTGGGCGATAAGCGCCTGATCTACGAGGAATCGATCCGCATCCCGCTTCTCGTCCGCTACCCGAAGCTCGTGAAGCCCGGGAGCACGGTCCACGGCATGGCGCTCAACATCGACCTCGCGCCGACTCTACTCGAACTCGCGGGCGAGAAGATCCCCGACGGCATGCAGGGGCGCTCGATGGTCCCCGTCCTCCAGGGCAAGCCGGGCCACAAGTCGTTCCTCTACGAGTACTTCCGCGAGGGATGGGTCGCCGGCCTTCCGTTCATGCTCGGCGTCCGCACGGAGCGGTGGAAGTATTGCACCTATCCCGACATGGACGACATCGACGAGCTCTACAACCTCGCCGGCGATCCGATCGAGATGCACAACCTCGCTCAGAAGCCGATCTACGCGGGCAAGGTCCGGGAGATGAGGGACGAGCTTGCCCGGCTGAAGAGGGTCACCGGCTACCCCGAGGGAGTCCTGCTCGGCGCGCCTCCCGTCGTCGGCGAGAAGGTGGAGCGGGTGATCGGCCCGGTGCTCAGCTTCGACTTCAGCAAGGGGAACGCCAACGACCTCTCAGGCCAGGGGAACGACGGCGTGATCCGCGGCGGAAAGTTCGTGGACGACGGCGGCAGGAAGCTCCTGAGGCTGGAGAGGGGCGATTTCATCGATGTCCCGTCCTCGCCCAGGCTCGATCCGGGGCTGATCGACTGGTATGTCACGGTCCGCGCGAAGCCCGAGTCGCCGAACGGCATCCTCTTCGCCCAGGGCGGGGAGAGCAACGGGTACGCGCTCTACCTGAGGGATAGCCACATCATCCTCGCGATCCGCAGGGAGGGGAAGCTCTCCGAGTTCAAGTCGATCTATCCGGTCGATATCAACGAGTGGTCGCGCTTCATGATCAGCATAACGGACAAGCACGCCGCTATCGCCGTCGATGCGAAGCCTGTCCCGGTGTTCGAGGACGCGGGCGAAGTCGGCCGGCTGCTCGCAAACCCCGTCGAGGGACTGCAGATCGGCGCGGACACCGGCTCGCACGTCGGGAGCTACGCGAATGCCGATCCGTTCGTCGGCCTCATCGACCGCGTCGATATCTACGCCGGAATGATGACGCCAGAGTAGGATCGCAAAGCGCGCGGAGGAGCACAGAGGCCGCGAAAGGGTAGGGCGGTGTCCGCAGGGATACCTCGCGCCCGTCCTCCCCGCGTCCCCGCGTCGCCGTGTCTCCGCGTCTCCGAGGCCCAAGCTGTTCGGGCGGATTTGTAATCCCGCCCGCACCGGCAATCAGGGGATCTGCGATCCCCGTCACGCCGGACGGCATCACAGATGCCGGTTTGCCACCGGGCGCGGGATCACAGATCCGCGCCAACATCGCCATCCCCATATCCTCGCGTCTCCGCGTCCCTCCTCCCCGACGTCCCCTACGCCGCGACCGTCGCCGACCGAGTGGCGCTCCAGGCGCTCGTCTCGCTGTAGCGGTTCCTCCAACGGAATCGGTAGCGCACCAGCTTGCCGGCGTCCTCCGCGCGGTAGTGGAGCACGAGCGGCTTCCCGTATATCAGATCGACGAACTCCCACGAGTCCGGATCGTCGTCGGTCTGCCTCCACAGCTCGCAGCCGAACACGTCCGACGGCCGGGCCTTGTGGATCACCCCCGCGCGCTCGTTCACGACGCGGATGACGTGCCTCAGCCGCTGCCCGGCGTCGATGGTCGCAAGCGGTCGGTCGACCGACGCATCCAGCTTCGGAGCGCGCGGTGACTTGCCGATGACCACCTCGGCTTCGTGCATGACCCCGGATGAAGTGTTCGAATATGCCCGCACGCGCCTGGCGAGCGAGCGGAGATGGTCGACGAGCGGCTTCCGAGCGGCGTCCTTCGCCGCGCATGCGGCCCTGGCGGCGTTCTGCGCGTCCTTGTGCGCATGGTGCGCGGCGATGAACTCATCGACCTCCAGCCGAACCGCCGCCAACTCCCCGGGAGGCAGCCGCACCTCGTCGGTGTGCTCCTCCAGGTAGGCGACGAACCTCTCCGCCCAATCGACCAGCTTCACTTCGCTATGTGGAACATAATCCCCAGCCACAATACGTATCCTCCTCCGATGCCCGCTCAACTCTCAACATTCAACTCTCAACTCTCAACTCTCAACTCTCAACCCCCATTATCGTCCGCCCGCCCGTTCTACAAGAGGCCTGTAGACCTATCGGGGAGCATTTTCCTGCGCCGGAATGCCGTGCAATAAGGCCCAGGCGGCCTGGAACAGCGTGGGAATGCCGTGCGATAAGTCTACGGAGGACCTGTAGACTTATCGGGCGGCGTCTCTCCGCGTGGACATGCTTCCCGATAACGCGGGAACGGCTTCCGATGAGTCCACAGGTGTTCTGTAGAACCATTGCCCTCCGTCCGGGAACGTCGACACGCCGCCTGAGTGGTCAGCCCCGACGTCCGGTGACACTGACAAGCCGTCCGATAGGGCAGCCCCGACACCTGATAAGGCCGACAAACTATCTGAGCGGGCGAGCACACCGTGCGAGCGGCCGTTGACCTGCTCCCCGGAAAGAGTAGCACCTGGAGTGTGAGTATCCTGTAGAATGAAGAAGGAGGATACGCACTTGAAGGGAAAGCGATACAGCGAGGAGCAGATCATCAAGGTTCTGCGGGAAGCGGAGGCCGGGATGACGGTCGCCGAAGTATGCAGGAAGCACGGAGTGAGCGAGTGGTCGTTCTACCGGTGGCGACAGAAGTACGGCGGGATGAACATCTCGGAGGCAAAGCGGCTGAGGGCTCTTGAGGAAGAGAACGGGAGGCTGAAGAAGATCGTGGCGCAGCAGGCACTCGATATAGACATGTCATGGATCGGGGAGCGCCCGAGCACATAAGGAGCGACAACGGCGCCGAGTTCAT
>CAYXOC010000044.1:11651-39601 GCA_964466715.1 uncultured bacterium | reverse complement strand
GCCGCTTACACGCGTGAATACCTGGGCTGGGGTGTATTCGCGCTGATGGCGCGGTGATGAGTCGCCGCATCCGGCGGAGAGCACGGTTCCTCCACCGCTCAATCGAACACAAGGATTCCACCTTGCAAAAGCCTCGGGATGTTGTCTCCCGGGGCTTTTGTCGTATCATGCGTGGAATCGGTGGATATACTAGCCTGCGTTCTCATGCGCTGGAAAAGCCGCAAGATGCAACCGCCTCAATAGCGCAAGAGCCGCCTGGCCGTCTATGCAGTCTGACAAGCCCCCGCATAAGGGCGTACACTGACCGGCAAGATGCTTTGCCATCCGGGAGGCGGTAATGTCTGGTGGGGCTCGTCACGGCAATCGGCAAGGTAAATCCATGAGAATCGTCGGGATATGCGGATCATCTCGCAAAGGCAGCAACAGTGAGCACTTGCTGAGACTGGCTCTTGAGCCGTTCCGTCGTAAAGGGGCGGAAGTCCGTATGCACAGAGTCGGCAACCTCGACATGCAGCCGTGTCTCGGGTGCGAACGTTGCCGGACGGAAGGCAAGTGCTGCATCGATGACGATATCGCCTCTATCTACGACGACTTGTACTGGACGGATGCCGTCATCATCGCCGCTCCGGTCTACTATCGGAACATACCCTCAAAGCCGGCTGCCGTCTTCGAACGCGCGTACGCATACCGGCACGATCGACCTCTCGAAGGAAAACCGGGCGCGGCCATCGCTGTTGGCAGGGGCACCGGTGGCGGGCAGCGTATCGTCTTGTCCATCATACATGACTGGCTACTCAGCGGAGGAGCACTCTCGCTCGGCATCGATGCCGTCCGGCGTGTGACTACCTTAGCGGACCGAAGCTAACCCCGTAGAGCATCGCGGGAAATCATCGGACCTGAGAACTCCGGCTCCATCCCCTTGGGTGACTCTGCGGGAAAAGGTCTCCCTCCCCTGTCTTCTAAGCTCCTTGTGTCTCTCTTCCCCATCTCGCAACGTGTAACGAACGATGTTTCGGATCGGCCACGGGCGTTAATGATATGAATATCAAACACAAGGAGTCACTGACCATGCTGAGACGTGTATTTCCTCTGCTCACTTTGCTGATTCTCGCTGCGGCAGCGCAGGCGGCGCCGGACATCTTCATGCGCGTCGAAGGCATTCCGGGAGACGCCACGGATGCCCAACACCGCGACGAGATCGTAGTCGCCTCATACTCGTTCAACATCGCGCAGTCGGCAAGCCCATCCCGGGGCGGCGGCGCATCCGCCGGGCGCGCCACCGTCACGCCTTTCGTTGTCACAAAACCCGTGGATTCGGCCTCGCCTCGCCTCGCAATCGCCAGTCTCCGAGGGCAGGTATTGCCGAGGGTCGATATCACGGTGCGCCGGCCCGGACAGGCTCGCGATGAGTACCTGCGTTTCACCCTGACCGACGTAGTGGTGTCCGGGTTTGCGCAGGAAGCACCCTCGGAGAACGCCGCGCCGGTGGAGACGGTTCAACTGTCCTACGGGACCATCGTGATGGAATATGTGCCGCAGCGGTCAGGCGGCGCCGCGGGCGCGCCGGTGCGGATGGGCTGGGATGTACAGAGGAACGCGGCCCTGTAGTGCGCTGCCAGGGTGAATGGTGGAGCAGGCCGCACAAGGCATCCGGCTCCTCACGTGAGCGAGTCCAGGTAAGCCAGGTACGCATCCACCAGATTCCTCTCGATGTCCTTGTGCATGCTCGTCGGCTCTGTCGGCCGTTGCGCCACGAGCTTCTCTGCACACCTGCCGCAGAGCGGATATGCGATCAAGACACCGCGCTCCCGGTACATGAACGCATTGATGGACAGGGCCGGAAGACCTTCGTAGCTCATCTCATCTATGCGGCTCTGGCGTCGGTTGTGCTTGCGGGAGTGCTGGCACCGCTCTTGGTGAGGAAGATCTATATCAGGTACCAGGCCGAGCTGGAGTACGAGCATGCCCATCATCAGCAGGTCGTGACCTAGACTCGCTCGTGTGTCTGACCGTGGCGGCCGCGGGAATGTAGAGTCAGCAGGGCACGCCTGTTTTGGGTATCAGGACATCGTGAGCATGAACACAAGGCCGTCAGCAGACAAGTCTCTTGCGGCATATGTCCTGCTGGTCTTCGTCCTGTCCATCCCGTTCTGGTTGATCGGGATGATTCCATCCGCTCTGCCGGCCAATCTCCCCCTGAGCGCGTTCATGTTCGTCTGCCCGATGATCGCGGCATCGATCCTCGTTTACCGATCAAGCGGCTGGGATGGCGTGAGGCAGTTGCTCGGACGGGCCGTCGACTACGGAAGGATCAGGAACAAGACCTGGTATCTGCCCGCCCTGCTCCTGCAGCCCGTGTTCATGCTGACGGAGTACGGACTGCTCAGGCTCATGGACGTCCCTGTCCCCGGTCTCCGATTCCCGGTCCTCGTGGTGGCCGCATCTTCGCTCGTCTTCCTCATCGCGGCGGTATGCGAGGAGATCGGATGGTCAGGACATGCCACTGAGCCGCTGCAGGAACGGACGAACGCGCTGTGGGCGGGCATCATCCTTGGCGCAGTGTGGGGAATCTGGCACGCGCTACCCTACTTCCAGGCTCCTGACGCCAACACCCCCCCGTGGGTGGCCTGGCAGATCGCCTCGACGGTCGCAAACCGCGTGCTGATCGTCTGGATCTACAATAACGCGGGCAGAAGCGTGTTCGCCGCGAGCCTGCTCCATGCCACGTACAACATTAGCTTCCTTGTCCTGCTGCCGGGCGATGCTTCGTACTACGATCCCTCTATCACCTTCATCCTCACTGCGATCACGGCTGTGGTCGTGACCATTGTGTGGGGCCCCGGAACTCTGGCCCGGTCCCCATCCGCCTGATCGGCTCCAGACAAAGAGGGCAGAGCCGCTCCTCCGGATAACCATAGGGAGAACACATCTCTCGCCGTGAGTCCCATGGACAGACGTACCATCGACCTCTACTACGAAAAGCGCGAGCAGCTCCTGCCCAGGCTGGAGGCATTTGCCTCGGGCAGGCAGCCGTACCTGATCGTGCAGTCGGTCCCCCTCGACGTCTACCACAACTGCAACTCGGTCGAGGCCGTCTGGGAGTCGAACCTCAGCTTCTTCAAGCGGCAACTCTCGGTGAAGTCCGACTGGCTGCCGTACCTGGAGCCGTGGGTCGGGACGGGCGTGTATGCAAATGCATTCGGCTGCGAGTACGTCTGGCGTGAGAACGACGCTCCGGCGGTCCACTACCGATATCACTCCCTGAGCGACGTCGTTGACATCGATCCGCCCAGGATCGAGGACAGCCCGGTCATGATGCGCGTGCTGGAGATCATCAGGTACTTCCGCGAGCGCACCGGCGACCGGATCCCGATCGCCCTCACCGACACGCAGAGCGCGAACGACACGGCAACGCTGATACTCGATGCCGTCGAGCTGCTGACCGGCTGCTATTCCGACCCGGACGTCGTGCGTCGCTTCCTCAGCCGGATCAACGATCTGGTGATCGACTTCTCGCGGCGACAGATAGAAGAGATCGGAGAGGCTCCGGTCGCGCGCCCGGGACACATTATGGTGAGCGATCCGACTTGGGCAGGCATGGCGGTTTCCGACGACAACCTCGCCGTCGTCTCACCGGAGATAGGCAGGGAGTTCTGCCTGAAGTACGACCGGAAGCTGGCCGATGCGATGGGCGGCCTGGCGATCCATAGCTGTGGACGCTGGCAGCACCTCATGCCGGATGTGGCCGCGATGCCCGGCATAGTGGGAATCGACTGCGCGATCCATACGGACAGCGATCCGAACCCGAACGACCCGGAGGCGGTCAGAGATGCGTTCGGCGGATCGGGCATCGCGGTGAAGGTCCGCGGGCCGAAGACGCTCGATCCGTGGATGGAACTGCTGCCCAGACTGGCTCAGGACGGTCTGCGACTGATCGTGCAGTTGGAGTACTTCCCGGACCAGACCGAATCGACGCGAAATTACGATGCGGTAGACCGCGTCCTCATGCGGCTATACGGTGGCTGATCATGCGTCCGGTTGGCCGAGGTAGAGCTGAGTCGTGTAATTCGACCGCTCCGTCGCGCTGGTGGCGGTTGAAGAGATCGGCAGGCAGCGCGGTGAACTCCGCGTGACCGGGCGTGCGGGAATGCCAATCGGCGTGGGACGATACCGTCATCCGGCGAGGGATGAGACTCTGACGGCGCCTGCGAACCGGCGAACTTGCGGCAGATCGATGTATACGCCTCGCCGAACTCATTCCGGCCCGGGCCTCGACCTTTCCCCACATCACCACGACCCAGCCGCCGGGAAGACTGATCGTCGGGCGTGCCTCCGCAAAGTCCATAGGCTTGTGGTCGGCGTAGTACCAGTCCGGATCGAGCATTTCGTGACTGACCGCGTCAGGTCCGATGCAGAGAGCAACGCCACGAGCGCGACAACAATCATCGCTCTTTTCATCTTAGTCTCCTCCCACAATGCGGATTCTGCGATCTGTTCGCCAAGACTCGGCCCAGGCGAGTCTCGGCAGACAGTCTGCGGCTATGCAACTTGTCCATCAAGCATTCCTCACTACAAGAACGGACTGTGCCACCACCCGGGATAGTAGAGATCATAGTATAGGCATCGCCGTATTGTAGCTCAGGGCGTAGAAGGATCGGTGGACGGGAGAGACGGGAACTCGGGCGGGAGCCAGAGTGATGAACCTGCGCATCCGTTCTACGCCGGTTCCTGTAAGGTTCTCGCGCGCATGTATCTACTGGAATGGCAGCAGGTCTACAGATCCCGGGGAGAGATGGAATTGCTGACTGACGATCAGTTGGCCAAACGTGTTGGAAAGGGGCATATTGAGGACTTCAGCGAACTGATGCGGCATCACCAGGCGGTAGTCTTTCGCCTCGCATACCGGATACTCGGGAGGCGTGAGGAGGCTGAAGATGCCGTGCAGGAGACCTTCCTGCGCGCCTACCAGAACCTGAACAGCTACAGAGGCGACGGGAAGTTCCGAGCCTGGGTGCGCCGTATTGCGGTCAACGTGTGCCTGCGCAAGTTCTCGCGTGAGGTACCGCACGACGATCTGGACAGCCTCCCTGACACGGCCTGTCCGTCGGATAACCCTGTCGAAGCGGAGACACTGGCGAACGCCCGGCAGGCCGACATCAGGCGCGCCGTTGACGGACTCCCCATCGCCTACCGCACGGTGGTGATCCTGCGGTACATGGAGGATCTCTCCTATGCCGAGATTGCCGAACTCGCTCAGGAACCGGTGACCACGATCCGGGTGGGACTGCATCGGGCGAAGAAGATGCTCAACGAAAGGCTTACGGTGATTCTCGATGAGGTGTAGCGACATGGCAGTACAACTCTCGGCATACGCGGATGGTGAGATCCACGGACGGCAGAGACGAGACGTGGAAGACCATATCAGGAACTGCGGCGGAGGCAGAGCGCGTCTGGCGTCGCTTCTGGCGCTGCAGAACCGGTTGTCCGACACCCTGAAGGCCCCGGTGGAGAACGTAGATATGCGCGAGTCCGTAATGTCCCTCCTCCCGCGACGTGCGGAACGATGCGTCCGCAGACAACTTCCGGCGTGGGCCGGGGCGCTGACGGCGGCCATCGTACTTGGAGCCACCGTTCTGGTCAGCAACCTCATCGACTCTCCCGGTGTTAGGGGTACGAGGCAGGTTCCACCCGCGGAACGGACGGCGTTGGCGCCGCATAGTCCTCAACCCCGAGACTCGGACCGGCGACCGGCTGTGGAAGCCGGGACAAACGATCCTGTCCGGCGTCACGGCGCGCCGACTCGTATGCCGGACGGTCCTGCGCCGAATCAGCAGGCCGGCAGCACCGCGGCATTGCCGGACAACCCCGACGATGCACGCCTCGTCGCGGAGGTAGATACGGAGACCGACGGTCTGCCGTCGGCGCCGCGCTACACCGTGTTCTCCCCACGAGCCGGATGCAGTCCTGATGCGGGCGTCCTCATTGCCAAAGCTGAGGATACCTCGCGGTCACGACCGTTCCCTGCCGTCAAACCTAACAGACCAGGGCCTTCCGGGCGCGGGATAGCGATACTCGCCTCGAGCATAGGCCGTCAGGTATCGCCCGAGGATCTGGCGAAGTTCGTGCAGCAGGGGCGGTTCTCTCCGGTCGTGACAGACTGGGCGTGGATCACCTATCACTGGGACCGGACCAACTTCGCCGCGATCAACAATTTCCTCGGGTTGATGGCCGCGCAGAAGGTGCCGGTCGCCGCCATGTACCGCCCACGGTTCTTCTCCAATCCCACCGTGCCGACCCTGATGAACCAGGACGGCGAGCGGAGCACGGACCACGCTGAGATCTGCTACTCCAGCGCGCCGGCCCGCAAGTGGGGGCTCTCCTGGGGCGAGAAGATCCTCGATAAGTGCCCCGGCTTCCGGGAGATCATTATCTACAACCCCCAGAATAGCTGCCGGTGCCCCGAGTGTACGGCATCCTGGAACAGCAACCCGTACAGGCTCATCGTACACTTCCTCGCGGGCGCCAGGTCCGCATGGAGGGCAAGACAGCCCGGAGTGAAGCTGGGAGTGGTCTACATGCCCGTCCCGGCGTTCTGGAAGGCATGTTCGGAAGTGGTGGATGTGGCGCATCCCTACCTGCTCATCAGCGAAGACACAGACGCCGGCAAGGAGATAGCGAACATCAAGGCCGTTCGCTCCGTCATGGCCGGAAAGATGGGCCCGTGCCTGGGCAAAGTGACCTGGGATGAGTTGACAAGGATCTCCCTGGAGAAGCTCAAGGCGATCGACGGTCTTGCTCGTGAGAACGGGGTGCCGTATTTCCTCTGGACTTTCGACGACCTGTTCCTCTCAGACAAGTATGATCCCGAGGCCGTCGTTCAGGCGCTCGGCATGGGTACTTCGACGGTCGAAGACACGAAAGGCCGCGTGTCTACCGGCAAGACAGACAAGGATGATTCGTCTCCGGTGAATCCCGGCTTCTCGGCATCCAAGGATGTCCCGGCCGAGATACTCAGGCTTGTCGACACGTATCTGCGGCAGATGGACAACCCTGAGCCGGGAACCGACCGGCTCGACGCGCTCTATGCCCTCACCCGGAAGGTGAAGGAAGCCAATGCCGCAGCCCGCGAGTTCATGCTCTCTCTGGTCATAGCTGCGATGAAGGACAAGTCCCGCACCGTGAACCAGCGCTTCCAGTGCTGCTACGTGCTCTGCCGGATCGGAGACGAACCGGGCGTGTCTGCGGTGATCAAGGTCCTCCTGAACGATAATCATGAGGTCATGCGAGGAGTGGCCGCTGAGGCCCTGGGGTGGATATGCCGCGAGAACCCGAGAGCAATGGAGGCGCTTAAGCAGTCGGCGCGCAAGGAGACCAGCAAGTACGTGCTCGATACGCTCAAGCGTTACCTGGGCGAGCTTCCGACGACTCCCATCACAGACCCCGGGCCGGCGGACACTGGATCCGATCTGCCGCCCGCAGCCGCGGTGACTACGAAGGAACTGGCCCCGTCCGGAGCGCCGGCGCCTCCGCCCGGACCGGATCCGGTCGCCAAGCCGCTTCCATGGCCGTTCCCGGGAAATCACAAGGCCCAGATCATCTGGAACAACTATCAGCAGGCAACCGACGACTATATCCACTGCGGCCTCGACTTCATCCACAGTGCCGGAACGCCGGTGACTGCGGTCGATTCGGGATACGTAGCCGCCATATGGAGCAGTGATCCCCGTACCCATGACTACTTCGTCGTGACTCCGGACAAGGGCGGCAACAGGGGTTGGTGCTACGCGCACATGGACCCGAAGACGTTCACTTTCAAAGAGGGCGATTACATCCAGAAGGGACAGCGGCTCGGCTCACTCATAGAGTTCGCGATCGACGGCGTGCGGGAAGCGGACCACCTCCACCTCAGCTACGTCGAGTTCGCCAAGGAATCAGGGGGAACGGTAAGGGTGCAGGGCATTATCGATCCGCTCTACTACTTCGATTGGAAGGACACCGTGCCGCCGTCGTTCCTGCCTCTGCGCTTCGTGTCGGAGGGCGCCAGGGCCGATGAGAAGGGCGTGGTGATGGTGAAGGGCAAGGTAGACATCGTGGCATCGATCACGGACTCCGCCTACTCCGGCCACATGGGCAACCTCGGCGTGCCGGTGGTGATGCTCTCGATCAGCGATGGAGAGCACACCGTGCGGAAGCTGGTCCTCGATCACCGCGGCGATGTCGGTGATAGCAAATGCACCAAGCCGCTCTACCTCTCATCGGAGGAGCGGAAGGCTTTCATGAACCTGGACTCGTTCCCCCGCTATCAGATGCTTCGCGTGACGAAGACCGACGGCGACGGCAAGATCGAGCCGGAGGACGAGAAGGAGTGCTGGGATACCACGGCAAAGGGTGCGGACGGCAAGCCGCTCTGGCCGAACGGCACGTACTCGGTGAACGTCTACGCATGGGATATCGCCGGCAATCGAGGAGTAGTAGGAGCGATGGTTCGAGTCGAGAACTGAGATCGACTGCCCAAGGAATCTCAGGTAACCGTGCCAGGGTGTCACTCCTAGGAGACCTCGCACTGTCAGCCCTGAGTAGTCCCGACCGTCCTTCGATACGCTTCGCTACTCAGGACTAGCGGGTTTCTACGTTCCGGGGAACAACCACCGCCGGCCCTAACAGGACCAGCAGGGTTTCTATCCGAGACAACTGCGCTTGCTGCGCAGTAATGACTGGTTGCGAGTCCGGAATGACAATCTGTCTTGGATCTACCTGAGACTCATCAGGTCGCATCAGCTCCGTCGTCGCTCCGTTCGTGATGCTCCCCCTCGGAAACCTCGGTCGTCCACTGGTGCGTGCGAGCCTTCCAGTGGGACTCGAGGGAGAAGCCATCCGGCCAGTCGAAGGTGTCCTCCAGCAACTCGGCTCGGTGGATGCGTGAGACGTTGAACGTACGAACAGCCTCGCGAACCTCGCAGTAGGCCACGAGGTACCAGCGCATTACTTTGACCACCAGCCCGTAGGGGCGGACCACGCGCATGGTCCGCTCCTGAGCGGCGTTTTCGTACTCCAATGCAACCTTCCGCGAATGCCACACGCCCTGCCGCAGGACATCGAGGTGAGCGGTGACCGGCAGCCCCTCCCACCACGGAGTCGGGTCGAAGAAGAACCTCTTCTGAGCAGTGCGGACGTCCTGGCGGTATCGTTCCGGCAGCCGCGACTCCAGGCGTCCGAGCGCGCGCTGGAGGTCGATGTGTGCCTCCGACTGCTCCAACCGGTCCATCCCGATGCCGCGAAGGAACAGTCCCACCGCCTCATCGGAGCGGACCTGCGGCAGGTGGCTCGTATACCCCTCCATCAGCCGGAATCCGCCCGTCGGCCCGGCGGTCGCCTCGATGGGGATGCCCGCCTCGCAGAGCGTCTCGACGTCACGGTGGATGGTGCGCTCGGAGACCTCCAAGGCGTCGGCAAGCTCGCGAGCCTTCAGTTGACCGCGTGACTCGAGCAGCAGCAATGTGGCGATAAGGCGATGGAGGCGCATGACAGACTCCCGCCCCGACGACTCCCGTCGTCGAGTCGTGGCGAAACCAAAGCTGTGGTTGCATTCTAGAACCATGACAAACTGCTGTCAAGGTTCCCGGATTACAATGAGATCATCATGCAACCAGGAGGCTCAGTCATGGCTGATCAGTTCATGAGTCGATGCGGAATCGACTGCAAGACTTGCACATGCAGGGAGGAGATGAACTGCCCCGGGTGCCTGGCGGCTCAGGGAAAGATATTCTGGGGCGAGTGTGATGTCGCCAAGTGCGTGATAGAAAAGGGACTGGAACACTGTGGCATGTGTAAGGACATGCCCTGTTCCACGCTGAACGAGTATGCGTACAACGAGGAACTGGGCTGCAACGGCGAGTGCATCGAGACGCTCAGGGAATGGAACGCCCAGGGATACGACGCCTGGCGTGCAAGGATGTCATAAGCAGAGCGCCGGACAGATGACATCCGGCGCTCATGTCGTTGAAATGAGGAGCGCCCCTATCTGGGTGGATTCGGACCGCGTATCTTCGGCCTGACGATGACACTCAGGTCTCCGGTGTACTTGGTGAACTCATAGGGAACCCCGTCCAGGACTCCGGCTTCGTCGGTCTCGAGATGCACGACGATCAGATGGTAGTTGGCCTCGTCAAAGGTGTAGGACAACTTCCCGTGCATGTCCGTCATGATGTCGTGAGGATTTGGCGTTCCCATGGGAGGCAGTTCCTTTCCCCTCGGGATCACCGAGACATGGGCATGCGGCAGTGGCTTACCCTTGTAGAGAATCTGTATCGACAGCCGGTCTCCCACGGTGAGGTCCGTTGGGTCGTTCAGCGGGACGACCTCGAGCACTTGGTTCACCGGCGCGTTGAACCGTCGGGCCGACTCACCCTGCCGGCCTATGGTCGAGGCAAATGCTCTGACCATCGCCTTCGCGCACTTGATCGAGCGCTCGGGCGCATAGGTCACCACGGTGTCCTGCCGAACGTCGGCGATGTACAGCCCCTGCTGAGAGGCCTGGAAGGATGCCACCAGGTAGCCGTTCACATCGCGGAAGCTCACGCCCTGGACGACCTTGATCTCGCTATAGCCGACATCGATCGTGCGATCTCGAAGGTCGATCGCTTCTCCCTTGGGCGTGTGCAGAGTGAAGGTGGACTTGGTCATGTCCCACTTGGAGCCCCAGACCTTGTAGTCCCTGTGCGTGTTGCCGTGATTGCCGAACAGCATGTCGATGTAGCACATGTCACCGACGAGCAACCTCGTCACGTTCGTCTGGATCCAGCCGTCGTGCGCGTGTGCTCCGCCGATCAGTACCAAGGTGGCTAGAAGAACGAGGGTCCGGATAGCAGTGCTCTTTGTGAACATTTCTCACTTTCTCCTTGTGTAATGAGTCCTGCGGGGATGCCACTGTCTCTGCCAATCTCACGGGGAGCGCGTCAGGAGGACCGGTCCCCGTTTCAGACAGGTCGATACCCTATACCGGGTTCGTGGAAACCGCAGTGCGCTCCAGTACCAGGATTCGCGGTTTCGGCTGACGAACTGCTGATCATACGACTTGGAGGATGACACGATGGCTGTCGACAAACAAACGGTTCTCGCTGAGCGGATGGAGCGGCAAGGGCTCGCCCGACCGGTGACTACGCCGGATGAGTACTCATCCCTCTTCCGCCGACTCCAGCCGGTCCCGACCATCTACTTCGCCATGCCCGGCATCGCCCCGAGCCTCGTGCACCGGACGACGTTCGACGACATGAAGCTCAACGACGAGCGGCGCGCCTCCCGGGAGATCGTCAAGGGCCGGTTCCTGAACGGCACGATCGGGTACGTATTCGCCGACGACCTCGCCCTCTACGGGAATGCCTTCCAGCGCCCACTGGAGCGCCTCAACTCCAATCGGAAGCTGATCCTCGACACACTCCGGAGCGCCGGACCGATGACCCCGCGCCGGATCAAGGAAGAGACCGGCCTCCTCAACAAGGAGATCATGCCGGCGCTGCACCGCCTCCAGGAGGCATTCCTCGTCTACGAGGACCAGACGACCGGAGACTGGGAGCGCGCCTGGTACGCCTTCGAGCAGATGTGGCCGGATGTCGAGATTAGCCCGGACCTCTGGGAGCCGTCCGCATGCGAGGCGCTTGTCCGGTTCCTGCGGTCGCAGGTCTTCGCGGGCATCGAACAGATCAGGGACTGGTCGGGCTGGGCGCTCAGGGACATCAAGCGCCTGCTCGAGGTTCTGGAGGAAGACGGCACGATCGTCGCCTGTGAGATCGATGAGCTTGGTGAGGGATGGATGCTCGCGGAGGATCTCGCGCTCGATAAGAAGTCCCCTGTCCGCTCGGTCTTCATGCTGCACAGGGCCGACCCGCTGGTCCGCGCGGACATCACCTGGCTGAAGGAGAGCTTCCCCGGCCTGGAGGTGCTCCAGTTCCTGCTGATCGACGGGGACCTCCAGGGCGCCGTCTGCGGTCACTGGCGCTTCGGGCCGTACGATGTCGATGATATCGTCGTCTATCTGCCTGAGGAAGAGCGTGCATCGAGGCGCGATGAGATCATCGAAGCGGTCGCATGGAAATACCATCCGCCCGAGCACAACATCCTCAGGTACAATGGGGAGCCGGCAGGAGAGCGTCCGCCTTCTGCAGAATGCGACTGATAGTACGCCTCACTCTCATTCGTCCCATATGTCCCATCAGTCCCATAGCCCGGCTGCCTCACGGTCCGGCTATCGTGATCGGCGCAGCGGTATTCTCCAGAGGAAGCGCGAGCGGCGAGTTGTCCCTGACCAGTCCCGATACGTTGGGCGTCATACCGTAGAGGTAGCGCAGGGTCGCGGTGTGGCTCGACGAAATCGAGTGCGACAGAGCGAGCCGGACGGCGTTGGAAGAGTGGCGCACGGCGGACGTGATCCCCACGGGCGAGCCGTTGTCGAACACCTCGAACCCTGTGATCCCCGATGCCGGCGAGATATCGGTTCCCCCACGGTGGCTCAGCGTCACGATCACCTGGTTGCGGTTGCCGTCGCTGAACCTGGCGGAGCTGATCGACGGGCCGCGGTAGTACGATGAGTTGCCGAAGTAGTACTTGGTCGCGTTGGCCAGCCTCCCACCGAGCACGTTCAACGACGGTCCGGTGTAGTGCCATTCGTCGGAGCGCGCAAGGTCCATCGCCGTTGCGCCCATCAGAACGTTCGTCCCGTTGTCGAGGTCGCGCTGGGCGTTCCTGATGCCGACGACCCCTGAATCGCTCCCCAGGCCCACCGTGCCGAGCTGGCAGATGAAGATCGGAATGCCCGGCCGGAGGTCCTGCCGGTAGTTCCCGATCATGGTGGCGAAATCCGCCTCGTACTGCGCCTCGCTTCGTCCGTCGAGCAGGTCGCGCTCACCCTGGTGCATGACGATCAACTCGACGCCTCCCGCATTCTGCGCCTTGGTGATCGATTGGCCGTAGAGCGTGGATGTGTCGTAGTGGTTCGACGGGTTGCGGTAGGACCATCCGTAGTTGCCCGGCCTGACGTAGAGCGGCGAGCCGTTCCTGGCGCACGGTACGAAGGCTATCGGGAAGCTGTACGTCTGCAGGAGAGCGTTGGCGAGCGCAGGGATCATCGATCCTCCGACGTCCGAATCGCCGTCGATCGCGCCCGCTGGACTGCCCCTGTCCCAGGGATCGGCGAGATGCTCCCACACCCCGGCGTTGCTGTAGAGCGCTGCGAGGTCGGAGGCGGTCGTATACGGAGGCGCGGCCCTGCCGACCATATTCGACTGGCCGATGCAGAGGATGATCATGCCGACCCCCCACTTGTTCGCGCTCGATGCGGCGCTCACCACACGGCCGAGTGAGTCGCACGCTCGTACCTCGATGCGGTACCATCCTCCCTGCGGCACGGTGAGGCTCCCGGAGAACGTCCCCGCGCTCGGTGTCGAGTCGATCGTCGTCCAGTCGACCACCGGCGCTCCCCCACTCTGCCGGACGATGCGGGCATCGATCCGGCTCCAGTTCGCATTGGAGCAGGTCCCGGTGATGCTGATGCTCTTAGACGCGCCGCCGATGGTGCGCTGGAACACGCGGTAGTTGGGGAAGTCGTTCACCGAGATGATCGGCGGCGCGATGCACGAACCGATCAGTACGACATCGGTCGAGGCGCCGGTCAGCGTTGGGGGTGTCGTGCTCGGGTCCAACGTGCCGGTGGCGGAGACGTAGCAGCCGGCGTTTGCCAAGTGGCCCGGCGCGACGACCCTGACCTTGCCGGAGCCGTCATCGACGACGAACCGGTCGGTCGTGAGGCCGGATGACTCGACACGGCCGAATACCCTGAACGCGAACGAATTCCTGGCCGTCGTCATGATCGGGTCGCCGGCAGCCTTGTTCGCGATGCCGACCACCGGCAGGTCCGCCGAGCGGATTGGAAGGCAGGCGATCAGGCAGAGGACGATCATGATCAGCAGGGCGCGTCTGTTCATCCCAGGGCTCCTCCGAACTCGGACGTTGCGTCCCTCGTTCTACCCTGAGGACTCCTGATGGAAACGTCTCGGTCTCCTGAGGCTCGCTGGTTTGACTGCTGATCGATGGGACTGATGGGACACATAGGTCCCATCAGGACCTCACGAACTCATAGATGAAATCGTAGGCGAACGTGAGTTCCTCGATGGTGCAGTGGTTCTGGATGAAGTGCGTCGTGCAGAAGAGCAGGCCGCCGTCCTTGAACATGGTGAGCACCCGTTCGATCTCGGAGCGCAGGTGATCGAGCTTCCCGAAGCCGATCGTCGTCTGCACATCGAGTCCGCCCATCACCGTAAACTTGTCCATGTACTTCGACCGGTAGACGCCGAAGTCCATCCCCGCCGACTCCTGGAACGGATGCACCACGTCATACCCGATCTCCACGATGCCGTCGAGCACCGACATGTTGTTGCCGTCGGTGTGCAGACTGACGTACGCGCCACGAGCCTTCACGGCATCGACGACGCGTTTGTGGTACGGAAAGATCAGCGTCCGCCAGATCTCGGGACTGAACATCAGCGAGTGCTGAGCGCCCCAGTCGTCGGAGACGTGCACCATGTCCACGCCGAGATCGAGGCAGTTCATCGCGAATCGGATATTCCATTCGGCTTGCCGGGCGTAGATCTCGTGAAGTTCGTCGGGATAGAGCAGCAGGTAGGCGAGGTGGTTCTCGATGCCGAATGCGCCGTTCAGCGCCTCGAAGAACCCGGGGGTCTGCATGTAGACGAACCGCCCGCGCTCTTCCTTGTGGTGACGGACGCCGTCGATCACCCCCTGGTAGGCGGACATGTCGTCGGGGTCCGAGGGAGTCACGTCGAGCAGGTCCGGCGGCTCGATGTCGCCTCGCGAAGGCTTGCCGGACTCCTCGATGATCTGCCAGTCGTAGGTCGAAGGACCGCCGAAGAGGTGGGCGAAGTCGAACTCGTACCGATCCTCGAACGCCTCGACCGAGCCGAACGCCTCTCTGATCTGCGGCTCGAGGTTGGCGCGCACCCATCCGTAGACCGGCACCCGGTCCGGCCTCCGATGCTCAATCGTCTCGATGACTCGTTCTCGTGACAGCATACCTGTCTCCCCTTCCGGCGGTGGTTTCACTGCTTTGTTGTGCGAACAGAACCCCTATTCCTCTCTTGCAGGCAGATCCCTCCAGGCGCCGCTTCACTTGCCGAGCAGCCCGGCGACGTATCCGCTCGACCACGCCCACTGGAGGTTGAAGCCTCCGGAGTCTCCGTCCACGTCGAGGACCTCGCCGGCGAAGTGGAGACCCGGAAGCAGCCTGGATTCCAGCGTTCGGGGGTCGATCTCGTCGGCGGTGATCCCACCTGCCGTGACCTGGGCCTCCTTAAGGCGGCGCAGTTGCGACACGGTGAGAGTCAGGTTCTTCAAGACACTCGGAACCGCGTCCATCCCTCCTGCGAAGCGAGCGACCACGGGGATCAGGCCGCTCGGCACGAGTCCCACGAGGACATCCTGGAGGGTTCTATCGGCATGCCGGGCAACGATCTCCCGCAGTTGCGCCTCGGTCATGTCCGGGAACAGGTCGATATGCAGAGTTACCCGGGAGGATGCGAGCAGAGGAGCGACCGCACGGGCAAGGGCCATGACCGCCGGACCGGAGACACCATAGCTCGCAAAGTGGACGTCGCCACTGGCCTCTCCGATCGTCCGGCCGTCGGTCGTCGCCCTGACCGCCGCATCGACCTTCGTGCCCTGGGCATCCTTCGGCCAGGTCTCCACCGTCTCCATGGGAACGAGCGCGGCGTGAATCGGAGTGAGAGTATGTCCCAGCTTCTCGGCCCAGTACAACCCGTCGCCGGTCGAGCCGAAGTGATGGGCCGCTCTGCCTCCGGTCGCGACGATCAGTCTCTCGGCAGCCACACGGGCCCCATCGAGCATGGAGACCTCCCATGACGCCGCCCGCCGTATGGCCTTCACCTGAGCATCGAGCATGACGTGAACGCCGGTCCTGCGCAGCTCCAGCCTCAGAACCTTCACCACGCTGGCAGCCTGGTTGGTACGCGGGAATACCCTGCCGTTGTCCTCTTCCTTGAGCAGAAGTCCGAGCGCCTCGAAGAACCTCATGGTGGCAACGTGGTCGAAGGCATCGAGGACGGTCTCGATGAACTCCCTGTCCGAGCCGTGATAGCGGTCGGCGGTGACGCGAGCGTTGGTGAGGTTGCACCGCCCGTTGCCGGTTGCGAGCAGCTTCCTGCCGATCTGAGGGTTTCTTTCCACGAGAACGACCCGGTTGCCCATCCGGGACGCGGTAATGGCGGCCATGATACCGGCCGATCCGGCTCCGATGACGGCGACGTCGTAACAGCGCATGAGCCTTTGACCTCCAGTTCCTTCACGTGGATTATACCACCTGGCGCCGCCTCCGTGCTCCCGACCCCGGCGGGCCGGGTATTGTGTCCGATGGCGGTTTGCCGGTAGAATGAGCCCGTGGAAATCCAGCCGGCGCGAGGAGTATGCCAATGAGACCATCTGATGAGTTCTTCTCGGGGGATCGATATGCGGTCTTCGGGGTCAAAGCCCGCGGGAGGGCGCAGGGCCCGGTGTTGATCGCCGCGCTCAAGAAGGCCGGGAAGCGTGCCATCGCCGTCGAGCCGGACGGCGTGGAGGTGAAGGGCGCTGAGGTCGCGCGCTCGCTCGCGGAAGCCGGACCGGTGGACGGGGTAGTCCTCCTGCCGCCCGCGCCGTGGGACGACTCCGCCGCCGCGTTCACGTCCGAAGCGGTCCACCAGGCGAAGGACCAGGGGGTCACGCGCCTGTGGATCTATACTGCGGGAGAAGCCTCTCCCGCGGTACGGATTGCGGAGGAGGCGGGGTTCGATCCGTCGGCGGGCAAGTGCCCGTGCCTCTACATCGCCGGGGGCGGGTTCCCGCACAACTTCCACCGCTGGATCGAGAAACGTCTGGGGAAGCTCTGACCAGCGCCGACTACTTCTTCAGCTTGTCGCAGAGAAGCTCTCCGCCGGAGCCGATGTTCTCGGGATCGTTCTCGCGGATGATGACCACGAACGCGTCTCTGCGGATGCCCGTCACCCTCTCGGCGACGTCGGTGAACCCGCAGACCAGTTCGTTCTTCTGCTCCTTCGTCATCTTCCCACCGTCGAATGTGATGACAGGCATTTCGCTCTCCTTTCCGGGATGCTAGCGGTCACGTCCGTCTGACGGCGAACCATCCTCCGGCAGCGGTAACCTCAGACTGCATATGGAGCTGCCGATCTATGCGGCGACATACTCCCTGATCTCCACTTCGGTCCCGGACTCGGCAAGCTGCTCGGCAGTGCGCAGGAGCGCCTGCGTGGTCTCTTCGTCAACATACGCCTCGCCGCAGTTGGCGCATACCTGTGCCGGAACCCCCTTGATGACGAGCGTCATACCGTCACGTTCGAGAGTGACTGTAGTAGTCCCAGGCTCTTTCTCACCTTGTTTGCAGATAATGCACTTCACTGCACACTTCCCCTGAAGTCCCGTGACCGGCGTTCGGGGTCCGGCGTATCCTCGGGATAGTCCTCTATGACCTCCCCGGATGTCAGCACATCGCGCACATCGTCGGCGGAGATGCCCCGTGTGAACATGCGCCGGATGGCCTGGGTTCTGTGGATCAGGCGACCGATTCGCATGGTTTCTCCAGGAAAACATTATACCACATGATTGCCCTTCCGGCCCGGGCAGGCTATAATGCACCCATCGGCAGGAGGTGAGCGAGATGCGACGATGGCTGCTCTGTCTGTATCTGTTCGGCATGCTGGTCCCGGCGGTCTGTCATGCCACGACCTACGCCACGTGGATCATGGTCTGGTACGGGCGCGACCAGGCGTGGTGGAGCGAGAAAAACCCCGACGCGACGAGAAACCTCGTCAAGGGCGAGTGGAAGACGCTCGATTGGTGTGACAACTCCCAGATCAGCGACCACCTCGACGCCATCAAGGCCGCGGGCGTCACCGTCGTCATCGCCGACCTCACGAACGGATGGGGCTGGCTCGACTCGCGCTGCCAATTCATCCAGAAGCTCTGCGCCGAGAAGGGCATGAAGTTCTGCGTCGCCGAGAACAGCGGCGGGAACACCGCCTCCTTCGAGGCCCACGCGAAGGACATCTGGGACCGGTTCGCCGGACCCGATGCGCCCCACCACGAGACCTACTTCCACTACCGGGGGAAGCCGCTGATCGTGTGCTACTCGATCCGCGACTGGTATCGGTCGTACCTCAAGATGGGGGCGGAAGGCGAACATCGAACATCGAACGCCGAATATCGGTCGAAGTTCAGCCTCGTGTGGGCGTCCGGCGAGGACTCCTGCATCAACAAGTGGGGCTGGCAGCTCGAGCCGTGGGTGGGAGTCGTCCCGTCCGACGACTCGATGTTCGTCACCCCGGCGGTCCGATGGAATCCCGCGGACGGCTCGATGTGGCGGAAATCGATCGCCTGGCTCGACTACAACTTCGCGCTGGCGAGGAAAAGCAACCCCAAGCACATCATCATCGGCTCCTACGACGATCCCACCGAGCGGAACGGCTGGCTCGTCTCAGACACCGCCCACTGCGAACTCGGACGCCGCGTACACGATCGGACCGGCGCGCTGAACCCGTCCGCGCTCTACGACAGGGTCCGCGAATGGACGTCCGGGAAGGTATCGGTCGTGCCGGGCGGGTTGGTCCGCGATGGGGCGTACCGCATCATCGGCGGCGCGAGCGGCCGGCATCTCGGCATCCTGAACGAGGAGAAGCTGAGCCACGGCGCTCCCGGGGCTCTGCTCGGGGAATGCAAGCCGGGCAAGGCGCCGGTCGGACTCTTCTGGTTCTATCACCTCGGCAAGAACCGCTACCGGATCATCGCGGTCCACAGCGGGCTGGCGCTTGAGGCATCGGACGGCGGCATCATCCAGGCCTGGGACAGCGCCGACCCGAAACAGCGCTGGACCCTCTCCCGCTCCCCGGGCGGATCGCTCCGACTGGTGAACGACGCGACCGGCAAGCCGCTCACCATCGGCGGCGAGGATCGCTGGACCCTCAAGCCGGAGTTGACGCTCTAGCAATGAATCCGGTGGGTCGGAAACGTTCTCAAATAGCGCATCCGACCCGTCCCGCGCATAGTCTCCTCTCCACACCGCACATCAGTCTCATATTCTGATCGGTCTCAATATTCGCCCAACTATGTCCGTGCTCTCCGCCGGTTCCTGGTTTCGGCATGTGCTTCGAGGTGGTACACACCCCGTGAGGTCTTGCGGGACCCCACTGCTCTGCCCAGACCTCAGCCGTGCCTGCACACACACGCAACTACCGAAGCAGACCGGAACGAAAGGAGAAGGTACATATGAAAAGCCACGGATCTCTCGCCCGGTTGTCACTCGTGCTGGCTGCACTATCGCTGATTCCCTGCCTGGGCCTTGCCAAACCGCAGACAGAGGAGCAGACAGCGCGTGAAGAGGTGCAAAAGCCAACGCCTCAACGACGACAGGAGGCCAGGGAACGCCTCCAACAGATGCTGAGAAACCTGAGACCCGAATTGGCGCCCAAGGCAGAGCCGATGGTGCCGCTCGCGACTCAGACGAAACCCCCGCAGGGACTTCATCAGGATGTCGATATCACGAAGCCGAACTGGTCGTACAGCCCGAACCTGAGGAAGTTCGTCGACTCACTGCCAGGCCTGACCGCCACCTACCAGAACAACCTCGGACAGTATATTCCGATCGCCGAACCGGACAGGACGACCTACCCGGGATCAGACTACTACGAGATCGCACTGGTTGAGTATCGCGAGCAGATGCACTCGGACCTCCCCGCGCTCAACGGCGACAAGATGGACCCGATGACGACCGGCGGTACGAAGCTGCGAGGTTACGTGCAGCTCAACGGTGGTGATGGACAGCCTCACTACTTGGGACCGATCATCATCGCCAAGAGGGACCGCCCGGTGCGCGTGAAGTTTGTGAACATGCTTCCCACCGGCATGGGAGGAGACCTCTTCGTCCCGGTCGATCCCTCGATCATGGGATCGGGGATGTTCCACTCCTTGAGCCCCGACGGTGGTCTTGCGATGGGGATGTTCACCCAGAATCGCGCCACCCTGCATCTGCACGGCGGCCTGTCCCCGTGGATCAGCGACGGCACGCCCCATCAATGGATTACTCCCGCCGGGGAGGATATGACCATCTATACCAAGGGCGTTGCCACCACCAACGTCCCGGATATGCCGGACCCCGGCCCGGGTGCGATGAACTTCTACTGGACCAACGGACAGTCGGCCCGGTTGATGTTCTACCACGACCATGCCTGGGGCATCACCCGCCTGAACGTCTACGTGGGTGAGGCCGCGGGATACCTGCTGACCGATATGACCGAGGAACGTCTGATCGACAGCGGCTTCCTGCCCAACTGGGAGCTGCCATATCGCTATGGAGTCCCTCTGATCATCCAGGACAAGTCCTTCGTGAACGACGGCGTGCCGCATCCGGACTTCCCGTCGGACTACACGCCCACCTCGGCTACATCAGTGGTGGACCCTCTCTGGAACAAGCATATCTCGGGGAGCGCCGAGGGAGACCTGTGGTTCCCGCATGAATACCTGCCGAACGAGAACCTCTTCGACGGCACCGGGTTCTGGCCGATGGGCCGGTGGGACTACGGGCCCTGGATCCTCCCGCCGATGTTCCCGACGAACGATACCCTGCCGAGCCCGAGCCACGTCCCGGAGGCCTTCCTCGACACGATGGTGGTGAACGGCACGGCGTATCCCTACGTGGAACTACCGGCGACGGTAGTCCGCCTGCGTATCCTGAACGCATGCAACGACCGAATGCTCAACCTGCAGTTGTACGAGGCGGACCCGCTCGGATTCCAGGTCGTCGATGCCAACGGAGACTCCTGGGGCACGGAAGTCAAGATGGTCCCGGCAGCCCCCAACGAGGACTTCCCGGACTGGCCCAGGGACGGCAGAGACGGCGGCGTGCCCGACCCGCTCACTTCGGGCCCCGAGATCATCCAGATCGGCAACGAGTCCGGATTCCTGTCACAGGTCGCCAGAATACCCGCTCAGCCGATCGACTATGACTACGACAGGACCAGCGCGACGTTCGGAAGCGTCAGCAGTGTGTCGCTCTTCCTGCCGCCGGCGGTCCGCGCCGACGTGCTCGTGGACCTGAGAGGCTACGAGGGCAAGACGCTGATCCTCTACAACGACGCGCCCGCGCCCATACCTCTGTTCGATGCGCGGTACGACATCTTCACAAAGGATCCCGTCGATCGCACCGTGAAGGGCGGCGTGCCGATGATCCCGCCGGGCTTCGGACCGAACACCCGGACTATCATGCAGATCAGGGTAGTTCCGACGACCATCGAAGCTCCCCGGAACTTCGACCGACTGGATACCGCCATACCCCAGGCCTTCGCGGCAAGCCATGAGCCGCATGTGGTGCCTCCGGGCATCTACGCCACGGTCGCCGACGAGACCCTGAACGTGACCGGCGGACAGAAGCCCGTCGCGAGGATCCTGACCGAGGCGCCCGGCTTCGGCTACACGTCCCCTCCGAGGGTGACGCTCTACGGCAGCCCCGGTACGGTGATCACCCCGGGTACCGCTCACGCTACGCTCAACGGCGTATCGGGCGTCATAGTGACGAACGGCGGCAGCGGCTACACGTCGCCTCCAACCGTGACGTTCACCGGCGGCGGAGGCACGGGCGCCGCGGCGCAGGCGATCGTGTCCGGCGGCGTCGTCACCGCTGTGGTGATGACCGAACTGGGATCGAACTACACGACGTCTCCGACGGTCACTCTGTCGGGCGGCGGAGGCACGGGCGCCACGGCGATTGCCAGAGTCACGCTCGGCACCGTGGGATCGATCGTCATCGACAACCCGGGGCTGTACACGAAGGCCCCCTACGTCTTCTTCAGCGGCGGCGGAGGCATGGGAGCCGCCGGAGCTGCTATGCTCCAGGGCGATATGCCGCTCGACGGCAAGACGATCGTCGAGGGAATGGATATGGAGTATGGGCGCATGAATGCGGTGCTCGGCTCCATACCCAACCCGTTCACGCCTACCGTCGGCGCGGGACCGATCCCCGGCGCGTCGTTCTACATCGACCCGCCGACCGAGATCCTGAACCCCGACGAGGAAAGGCTCTGGCGCCTCACGCATATAGGCGTCGACTCTCATGCCGTCCACTTCCATCTCTTCGACGTGCAGGTGGTCAACCGCGTTGACTGGACGAACACGGTGAGTCCGCCGTATGCCGAGGAGATGGGCTGGAAGGAGACGATCAGGACGAATCCGTTCGAGGATATCATCCTGGCCCTGCGGCCGAAGGTGTCGAACATGAAGCTGCCGTTCGGGCTCCCCGACAGCGTGCGGCTCCTCGATCCGTCGATGCCGCCGAACGAGCCCGGGCACTTCCAGCCGATACCACCGCCCATAGGAGTGCCGTCGGTTGCGCAGATCACCAACGTCATGACCAACTTCGGTTGGGAATACGTCTGGCACTGCCATCTGCTCGGCCACGAGGAGAACGATATGATGCGACCGATCGTGTTCAAGGTTCCGAGCGAGCGGCCCGCGCAGTTCGACATCACCAGCGCCATCGGGACGCAGACGGAGTGCACGATCAACTGGACGGATACCACACCGTTCGACTATGCCTCATGGTCGCCGGCAACGACCCTGGGCAATCCGGCGAACGAGATCGGATTCCGGATCGAGCGCGCTACCGGGCAGTCCGGCACGGACTTCGTGCCTGTCGGGACCGCCCTTGCGAACCACACGACCTACGTCGATAGGTCGATCACACCCGGCCAGTACTATCGCTACCGCGTCGTATCGTTCAACGCAGCCGGCTCCAGGAACTCGAACATCGTGACGGTGCGCGCAGGGAATCCTCCGCCGAATGCGCCGAGCAACCTGACGGCGACACCGATGTCGGGGCCGATGGTCCGCCTGTCGTGGAGTGACAACGCGACCAACGAAACCGGGTTCGAGATCCAGCGGTCGGACAACGGCGGTGCGTTTGCGACGCTCACCACGGTCGGACCGAGGACCGGCACTGGTACGGTTACCTACGACGACACAAACGTCGCGGTCGGCAACTCGTACACGTACAGGGTGAGAGCCACGGCGAGCGTGGGAGAACCGTCCGCGTTCTCGAACGAGGCTACCGCGAACGTGACGACTGCGCCGACAGCGCCGTCGAACCTGACGGGAACCATCAGCAGCACCGGGAACAGCACGAGTATCACGCTTCGCTGGATCGACAACTCGGCAAACGAGACCGGGTTCATAATCCAGCGCGCGACCAACGCATCGTTCACCGGTGCGAATCAGTACACCGTCGGAGCGAACACGACGACGTACCGGCAGCCCGTGTCTCGGCGGACGACCTACTACTACCGCGTCGCGGCCACCAGCGCGGGCGGCACGTCAGCGTGGTCGAACACGGTGATGTTGAGAACACCGTAGGACGCGCGACCGGTCTGGGATAGAGCGGGCCCCGGCATCCGTCCCCTCCCTGGGGAGACGGAGGCCGGGGCTTTTGTTTGGAGCGCGGCGGCCGGGTTCCACTCGATGATCGACGGCTCCTGCCGCTGATCATCGTCCCTGTCGCTACTGGGAGACCTCGCGCCGTCCACCATGACTAGACCTGGCCGTCCTTCGATACGCTTCGCTACTCAGGACTAGCGGGTTCCATGTCCCGGGGAATAACGACCGTGAGCCCTGACAGGACTGGCGGGGCTTTCCCCGAGACAACCGGGCCGACCCTGCGGAAACATGCTCAGGATGACACCACGGCACGATTGCCCGAGCTCCCCTGGTGTCTGAAGGGACAGCTCGCGCGGTCCGCAGGCGCGATTTCAACCGCGGACACCCACGCCGGGCGGACCACCGGCCGAGCGTCCTCACGCGCGGATAGACTCGCGCCTACCGAGGGCACAAAGTCGGCCTCCGCCGGCTGAGATGGGATCGCAGGCGCCCCACCCCACGGCTGGTCGGCGATTCGGTCTTTGGGCGGCATGTCTCGGGTGGTTGTTTTCGTAGCTGTGAGGGACATAGAGGTGCGGCAGTAGTGTTGGGTGGAGAGATGGATCCGTAGTTCACTGAGGGGTGGTACGGCCCACGAGCGAAGAGGTCGGTATCTCCGGGGAATCGGGGGCTCCCAAACAGGATTCGCGAGTTCCCTGGTTGAATTGGGGACTTCCCTAACGAAAAAAGGGAGTTCCCCAACGAAAAAAGGGAGCTCCCTAATCGGATTTGGGAGTTCCCCCAGACAACACTTGGGAGCGCGGACGGGATCAGGGGGCGGAGGAGGACTCGATAGGCCGACGGTAGTCGGGCCTTCCGGACGAGATATCCTCGCAGGCGCAGCCGCGTGGCAGGATGTCCGCTTCCGACCGATCCTTCTCTGGGAACAAACGTCTGGTTGGAGTGGAAAGATGAAGACGCATCGATGGCATCGGTCCAGGACGGCGCGCTTCGCATCCTGGACGAGTCCTCCAGCGCGAACATGGGATACTACAAGTATCTTGGATGGGATGACAACCAGCCCGTACCTATCACCGCTGAGGCACGGGTGAAGGTCGTTTCGGGCTCGAGCCCGTATGCGTGGACGGGCGCCGTCAGGTTCACATTGGGTGAGACGGGCGCGTTCCTGAAAGTGGCGCTCTATCCCGATCACATGCTGATCATCACTCCTATTCTTGGGAATCTGATAGTTCAGACTGACTTCACGGAGTATCGGACTGTGCGCCTTGCTCGCGACGCCATCGGACACGCCAATGTCTGGCTTGACGGCAGGGAAGTCTACAGCGGCTCAGTATGGGGCCTCTATCGGGAAGGCGACGCTCGAGTACGGTTCGGCGGACCGGCCATGCGCGAAGTGACGGGCGACTCCTACTGGGACTACGTCCGCATCAGTAAGGATTATGTGCCGGTTCCGGAGCCGTCGTCGCTGCTCGTCATGGCAGGCGGCCTGTTACCGATCTGCGGCGCGCTCATCCGCCGGAGAACGCAGGCGTAAGTCGGTCGAACCAACCGAATCGGCAGCATATGCGGAGGCATCGGAGCGAAACCGGCATCGTTCCGATGCCTCCGGCTTTGTTGACGGATCGGGCGCGCCCGAGTATGATTGAGTAACCAATCACCGCACTCCGGGGGACCCGATGAAGTACAAGATATTCGTAGACGGACAGGAGGGAACGACGGGGCTCGAGATCCACGAGCGACTCGCCAAGCGGGATGACCTCGAGATTCTGCTGATCGATCCCGAGAAGCGCAAGGACCCGGAGGCGCGGCGCGCCCTGCTCGACGAGTCGGACGTCTCCTTCCTCTGCCTGCCGGATGTCGCCTCGAAGGAGTCGGCATCGCTCGTCACCAGCGAGACTACCAGGCTGATCGACGCCAGCACCGCTCACAGGACCGACCCCGCGTGGACGTATGGTCTGCCGGAGTTGAGCCCGAAGCATCGGGAAGCGGTCGCCGGTTCGAGGCGGGTCTCAGTTCCGGGCTGCCATGCGACGGCCTCGGTGCTCGCGCTCTATCCGCTCGTCGAGGCGGGGATCGTCCCGCGCGACTACCCGGTCTCGATCACCTCGGTCACCGGCTACAGCGGCGGAGGCAAGAAGCTGATCGCAAGATACCGCGACTTCGGGGAGAGCCTTCAGAGCCCGAGGCACTACGCGCTCGGCCTGACGCACAAGCATCTGCCGGAGATCACCGCGCATGCCGGGCTGGAGTTCCCGCCGGTGTTCGTGCCGATCGTAGACAACTATTACCGCGGGCTGGCGGTCTCCATCCCGCTCGAACCGCGGCTTCTCCCGAAGCGGATGACGGCATCGGACGTCCGCGAGTTCCTGGCCGAGCACTACTCAGGTCAGCGGTTCGTCCGAGTGATGCCGTTCGACCTCGACGCGAACCTCGAAGAGGGGTTCTTCAACGTCGAGGCATGCAATCTCACCAACCGGGCCGACGTGTTCGTCTTTGGCAACGACGAGCGCATCCTGTTGATGGTTCGGCTCGACAACCTCGGCAAGGGAGCGTCCGGCGCGGCGGTCCAGTGCATGAACATAATGCTCGGTCTCGACGAGGGAGCGGGCCTCGATGGCTGACTCCGAGCGTGAAGAACTCGGTCGGAGGTTCCCCATCTACCTGGTCGAGTACGATCCCCGCTGGCCGGAGATGTATGAGGCCGAGGCGGAATCCCTCAGGGAGCAGTTCCCGAACCTGATCCTCCGCACGGAGCACATCGGCAGCACCGCCGTTCCGGGGCTCGCCGCGAAGCCGACGATCGACATCATCGCCGAGATCACATCCTTCGAGGATGCCGAGCGCGAGATCGTGCCGACGTTGACGGCGCAGTCGATCGGATACGGCTACCCGAACGGACCGGCGCCCGGCCACATGGCATTCTGGAAGGGCTACTTCCCTGAGACCCCTGTCAAGTTCCACTACCACATGGCGCCCGCCGGCCACCCGCTCATGGACCGCATCTACTTCCGCGACTACCTGCGCGAGCATCCGGAGACCGCGGAGGAGTACGAGCGGCTGAAATGTCACCTCGCCGAGGTCTACCGATTCGATCGCGAGGGATACACCGAAGCGAAGGGCGACTTCATCCGCGAGATCACCGAGCGCGCGAAGAAGGAGTTTTCCGGCGGGTGAGTGGCGAATAGTACCGAGAGCAATCCGCTTCCAGGAGGTACCTTGTGGTTACGATCACTCGTCGCGCACTCATCGTTCTTGTCATCCTGCTGGTCGCCGCATCAGCGCGGGCCGAAGTCTATCGCCACTACTTCGGCAACACGCACTCCCACACCCAGTTCTCCGACGGGAAGGAAACGCCCGCCGATCACTTCAGCCTGGCAAAGGCCAACGGATATGACTTCTATGCGGTGACCGACCACGCGCTGTCGAAGTACAAGGGATACACCCCCGAGAACTACGAGACCACCAAGCGCGATGCCGACCGCTTCACAGACAGCACGTTCGTCGGCATCGCGGGCTTCGAGTTCTCGGAGAACGACGGGCCGGGCGGAACGGGACATCTGAATGCGCTGAACACCACGACCACTCTCGACGCCACCGGCCCTAAGGTGACTCTCACGACATTCTATGACTGGCTGCTCGATCAGCCGACGACGGTGGCCGCGTCGTTCAACCATCCGGGCGCGAACACCTACAACAGCTTCGACTATCTGACGCCCGCTCGACGTGACTCCGTCACCATGTTCGAGATGATCAACAGCGGCAGCGCCGCGAGGTATCAGGCGTACCTGGCGGCGCTCAACAAGGGATGGAGGGTCGCGCCGATCGCCGGAACGGATGACCACGGCACCTGGAGGCTCACCCGCCACTTCTACCGCACGGGAGTGCTCGCCCCGAGCCTCACGCGGGAGAACATCCTGCAGGCGATGAAGGCGAGACGGGTCTACTGCACGTGGGACCCGAACCTGCGGCTGACCCTCCGGGCGAACGGCGCGATCATGGGCTCGGTACTCTCGAAGCCGTCGAGCCTTTCGTTCTCCATCCGCGCTGCCGATCCGAACGTGAAGGACGCGAACGACCGGGTCACGCGCATCGAGATCGTCGGGGAGAGCGGCGTGGTCATGGCGGCCAGGGAGTTCTCCACGCATACGGTCTCCTGGAACGTCACGGTCCCGCCGACGCAGAAGTACTACTTCGCACAGGTCTACTGCGCTGACAAGACCGACGGCCCGACAGCATACTCGGCGCCGATCTGGATCGAGTAGAAGCGGGTTCAGCGACCGCCCGTCGGTTCGCGGCAGGTTCGCCGGCACACGCATTCGTCAGCCCCACCATCACCGCTTCCAACATCCCCACGATTGCTCCCGTCAGCGGCAGCGCAATCCGGCGGACAGCGCCGGATTGCGCCCAATCTCCGCGCTGCGAAAAAATCCTTCTCACTTTTTTCGCCGGTCTGCGCC
>CAYXOC010000044.1:0-11551 GCA_964466715.1 uncultured bacterium | reverse complement strand
AAAAAATCCTTCTCACTTTTTTCGCCGGTCTGCGCCTGATTGGCATTGTTCTTGCATATACAGTTGTCAGTTGGCATATCGGCGTGCAAGCCATTGAACGTAATGTCAAGCAGTCATCTATCTGGGAAAGGTGGGGAGTTCTGATGATTCTCAATCAGAATGCAGTATGTCACAGAGGATGCGTTCTGCTTCTAGTGCTGCTGCTTACATTTGTGATCTGCGCTTCCGTGCAGGCACAGATCGTCCAGACGAGTCAGACACGGCTGGTCGACTTCTTCCCTCGCACACAGCAGGGGGAGAACGGGATCTACCTGCAGAGTCGGGGACCGGCCGGCGAGTACTATGATCTGACCAACGTGGCGGACTACGGGTTCCTGACCATAGGTACGCAGTGGAATCTGCCCGACCTCGGCGTGGTCAGCTTTGACAACGGCGAGATATCCGCGCACCCGGCGCATACTCTTGCAGTGGGTGTCGACCGCGATCCCGTGATGCGAGTCACGCTCAACGGCAACTTCGGCTCGGTCAGGATCACCGGCAATGCGTATACCGCGAATGTGGGCGAAGTCCGCTACTACATCTACAAGGGCGAGAACGGCTACAACACTCCCATCTGGCAGTCCATGGGAGCCGGATCTTTCGACTTTGTGCTCTCCTACATAGCCGGAGAGCAGATCTTCTTCGCCACCGATGCGGGAAGCTCTGACGGAGGCGACTGGGCGCGCTGGACCGACATCCGATTCCAGGGGCAGGTACCAGAAGTGGTCCCTGAGCCTTCATCGGCGCTGGTCCTCGGATCGTCGCTCTTCGGACTGATCCCGGTGCTTCGCCGCAGGATCGGCCGGTAACGTACAGACCACATCCCGGAATACTCGTGGAGCGAGGGGCTTACTCCTCGCTCCACGTCTATCCCCATCCTCCATTTCAGTCTGACTTCCAGCCCCCAGTGCCCCGAACACTCGCTTGGCGAACTCTCTCCGATTGCCCGACAAGGCTCGGCTAGTGTATAGTCCGCCCGCCGCACCCACGGCAGATGGAAGCAGCATCGTGCAGTCGTCCGCTCGCTGGGCATCAGAGTCGAGGGCGACGAACGTGCGGCAGACTACGCCGAGGCGAACATGCGCCTCCTGCGCAACCGACCGACCACGTTCCGGCACGGCGGACCCTCCACGAGGTGGCAGAGCCGGTGATTCCCTCAGAACCGCTCACCCGTGGTGTTGTCCGTGAAGCGCATCCAGGTGGTGAAGGTCCAGGGATCGGACTCCTTGATGAGGTAGACCCGGCCGCCGCGAGTGCGGTTGACTCTGGGGTCGTTATCAGGAAGGTTGTAGTCCGCAAAGCCGGCGGATGCTCCGTAGCCCAGCCTTATGCCCTTCCACTCGCCGACGAAGCTGTTGATGTGCTCGTGGCCGCAGAAGATCCCCTTCACATCGCCTCTCTCGAGCACCGATGCGAAGATCGCGCTGTGGATCTTCGAGGAGCCTTCGCCCTCGAGCCGGTCGCCGACGATCTTGCCGGCCTTCGCCATATCGGTGAACTCGTGGATCGGGATGTGGAAGAACATCAGACCGGGGATCTTGCGCCCGTACCTGGACTGCAGAGCCTTCGAGGTGTTGTAGTACCAGTTCACCTGGTCGGCGTGAATCCAGTCGTAGCCGCCGATCCTGGCGGGGGCGTACATACCGGAGTCGATCAGCCAGATGTTGAACACCGGCGAGTCGGTCTTGCTGCCCTTGACGAGCAGGTGGGCGTTCCCCACCCCGTGGATCCTCTCCGGGCCCCGGACGTTGAGGTTGCAGGGGAAGCTCGCGTAGAAGTCGATCACGCCTTCCTTGCCCCACTTCGTCTTGCCGTAGTGTTCCATGTCGTGGTTTCCGAAGACGATCGCCCACGGGATCTTGCGCTTCTCCATCGGATGGGCGACCTGCGTGATCGCCTGCTTGACCTCGTCGATGGTGGCACATGCACCGCCCGCGATACAATCACCGATGATGACGACGAAGTCGGGCTTCTCGGCATCGAGGATTCGCTCCATCAGTGCGGTGGTTCGCGGGTCGAGGGTCTCGTCGTCCTGGGTATCGGAGAACGAAACGATCTTGAAAGTGCCGTCTGCGCGGAACCTCAACTCGGGTTTCGCAGCCCATGCGGACTGAACGAAGGCGAAGATGAGTACGGCGAGCGCCATTGCTCGTATTGCTGTGCTCTTCAATTGTACCTCCAAGCGAAAACTGCTTCTCCAGTATAGTCCCCTCCCGGCTGAAGATCAAGGCTGGGTACTTCGGCAGCGCCATTGCATTCCGCTGCCGAAGTATCCGGGTAATCCGTCCGTACCCGCCAAGTGATCTCAGAAGGCAAGTGAGCGGTGAGCGGTGAATAATGAGCAGTGATAACCGGTGTGTCCGGCGCTGCTTGCCGTTCACCGCTTACGGCCTCGAGGTGAACAGACTTATCCTGCCTGGAGATATTCGATCCTGGCGAACCGGGCAGGAAGGACGAGGATACGTCGGACCTGACCATATGGGACGAACTCTCGGGATCGGACCATCAAGACAGTCGGACGGTGGTCCAAGCAGACGCTCGGCAGGCCGGCTGAGTGATAGAAAGCGGACTTCCCAGCCGTCCTGGGCAAGCGCAAGCAGGCGGTCTCATGTACATCGGCTTTGAGGACGCGCCCCGCCTCCTGGGCCTGCTTACCCCTGAGGGCTGGACGCCGGATTACCGTTAGGATAGACGTACGATGGCAATCGAAGAGAAACCGCGCGCTGAGATACCGACACACCAGAGCGTCGAAGGAAGGCCGATCGAGGTGCTCTCGTTCGGCGATGGAACGCGCACGATCCTGCTGATGGCGGGAGTCCACGGCGACGAGACGAACGGCGTGGCGATGGTCGGGCGCATCACCGAGAGGCTGAGGGAATGCGACCCCCTCCTGCTGACGAACCGCATCGTCGTGATGCCGCTCGTCAACCCTGACGGTTTCGAAACCGGCACCCGCCGTAACGCCCGGAGCATCGATATCAATCGCAACTTCCCGACCCGCGACTTCGTCGGCACGGAGGACGCTCCGGGCGGAGTCGAGCCGGCGTCCGAGCCGGAGACGCGGGCGGTGCTCGATGTCGTCGAGCGTTTCGAGCCGTGGATGATCATCACGCTCCACGAGGCGCTGGCGTGCGTGAACTACAACGGCGAACTGGCGGTCCCGGTCGCCGAGCGGATGTCGGAGTGTTGTGGGCTGGAGGTCAAGGGAGACATCGGCTATCCCTGCCCCGGCTCGATGGGCACCTACTACGGCTGGGAGCGCGGACTCCCGGTGATCACGCTCGAACTCCCGAAGGAAGGCGATTTCGCATCCATCGAGCGGGCGGTATGGGAGGAACTGGGAATCAAGGGCTGAGCGGCCGGATACCCGTCAGTCCTGAGTAGCGAAGCGTATCGAAGGACGGTCGGGGCTACTCAGGGCTGACACGGATGGGGCACCAGTTGCCTGATCGCTACATCACTTCCTGCACGCGGCCGACTCGGCCGTCCTCGAGCATGACCTTGATCCCGTGGGGATGCTTCGGGCTCTTGGTCAGTATCCGCGCGACGACTCCCTCGGTCTGCAGGCCGGCGGGCTGATTCTGCTTCTCCACGATGCGCACCCGCTGTCCGGGGTGGATCTCGTTTCTGTTGGGTATAGGCATACCGGATTATACCAGGAAGAGGCCATCCGTGGATCGCAAAGTCGTCGTATATATCGCAACGAGCCTCGACGGCTGCATCGCCGGGCCGAACGGCGAGATCGACTGGCTGTTCACCGACCAGGACTACGGCTACTCGGAGTTCATCGCCGGAGTAGACACGATCATCATGGGCCGGAAGAGCTACCAAGCGGTGGTCGATCTCGGCGACTGGCCGTACCGAGGGATGAGCACCTACGTCTACACCCGCCGATCGACACGCCCGGACGACCCGCGCGTGACGTTCACCTCCGTGCCGCCGGTGGAACTGGTCACCGAGCTTCGGAAGTGGCCGGGCAAGGACATCTGGATCATGGGCGGCGGCGAGATGATCGGCGCGTTCCTCGACGCAGGCCTCGTCGATGAGGCGACGATCGCGGTCCACCCGGTCTTCCTCGGCGGCGGAATCCCCCTGATCCCCAGCGGCACGCGGACCACCTGGCTGAACCTCGTCGGACAGAAGTGGTACGAGAACGGCCTCGTGATCCTCTCCTACACCGTCCGGCGGTGACCCCATCACTCCATTACTCCACCACTCCATCACCCCATTATGCTAGAATGTCCCCATGGCACACGATGAGGCAAGATCCGACCGGCTCGGACGATTCCTGATGAAGAAGGTCAACCGGGCGGTCTACGAATACGACATGATCGAGGACGGCGATCGGGTGGCGGTCGCGCTCTCCGGCGGGAAGGACAGCTTCAGCCTGCTCGAGATCCTGCGCTACCGACAGAGATTCGCGCCGGAGAGGTACACGCTCGTGGGCATCCATGTCGTCGGTGACGCGCGTGGGCCGGAGATGCCGCCGTATCCGCAGTTCGAGGAGTGGCTGCGCGACCGGGGATATGAATACCTCATCCGCCCGTCGTTCGTCGCGGAGGACGAGGAGCTTCCGATGTCGTGCGAGCGGTGCACGTGGAACCGCCGACGGACGCTCTTCGAGATGGCGAAGGAGATGGGGTGCAACCGCGTGGCGTTCGGACATCACCTCGACGACATGGCCCAGACGGCGCTCCTGAACCTGATCTTCCAGGGCCGGAACGAGACGATGGAGCCGGTACGCGAGTTCTTCGGCGGGGAGTTGAGGCTGATCCGCCCGCTCATCTACGTCCCGGAGAACGAGATCAGGCGGTTCGCCGCCGCCCACGAGTTCCCCGCCCCACCGCCGGCCTGCCCGCGCGGCGAGCACACCCAGCGCACCCGGATGAGGGAGCTTCTCGTCGAGATGCAAAGGGAGTGCCGCGACGTGAAGAAGAACCTCGTCCGCGCGGCACTCGGGAAGTTCGGGCGGCGGACGGCTGATGGCGCCCGTGAAGGACCTCCTATACGGGTGTGCTGACTACTGCAGGATCGTGATATCCCCCTGGCTGAGGACCAGGAGGCCGGTCGCTTCGACGAGGCCGGTGACCTTGACCAGGCGGCCGATGTCCGGGCGGGTGACGCCGGTGAGGCAGGAGACCGGGAGGTCGCCGGGGATGCCCGACCCGTCATCGAGGTAGAACTTGCCGGTCCCGTGAGAGGCGACGCGGCCGAAGACCGTCACCAGCAGGCCGACGTTGTTCGCGCCGAGGCCCCAGGGCGTCCCCTTCTGCCCCTGAGTCGGCGGGCCGGCGAGGTAGAAGTAGTCGCCGCCGCCGAGGTCGCGTCCGATGACCAGCGGGATCGACGGCGGATTCGCGCTTCCCGTGGTGGTGACGGAGACGTCGGTCAGCTCGCGGGTGTCGGCGTTCGTCGCGAGCCTCCCCGCAATTGAGAGAAGCGCTCCGGGAGCCACGGACGGCAGACTGCCCGCTCCCTTCGTCACCTTGATGCCGACCATGTTCCCCACCTGGCGAACGGCCATGACGTCGGACGCCGGAGAGTGCGCGCATATCAGGTTCGGCACCTGGATCCACGCCCCGTCCGGCAGCTTCTTCGCCTCCGGGAGAGCCGCCGACGACTGCACGATCCGGATGCCGTCGGACGCCATCACCGCGCTCCACTGGTTGTGCGGATTCCGCGCCTTCGCCAGGATGTAGTACGTCTGCCCGTCCGTGAGCGTCAGGTTCCGCGTGCCCTGTGTCCCGGCGCCGACCGAGAGCCAACTCCCTCCGCTGACGATCCCGGACTCGTCCGGCGTAGTACTGACCGCCCACATGTACTGGATCACGCCGGACTCCGGGTCGGACGCCGACCACGTGCCGTGGATCGATGTCGCGCTCGTCTGACAGGCGCCGTCGTCGGTGACGGACACCATGACCGGCGGGGTCGGGATCTCGCTGATCGAGACGTCGTCGGCATAGGCCCAGTTCGGACCGGCGCCGCCCTCATTGTACTGGCCGAACTTGAGGAAGATCGAGATGCCGTTCCCGGTGGCGGTGAGCGTGCGGCTGAAGTTCAGCCAGGTGTCCTGCCCACCGCTCTCGAGCTTCGTGTACTGCACCGTAGGAGCCTCGCCGTTCGTGGTCTGCCCGGTGAGGTCGTATCCGATCTCCGCCCATGCGCCGGGATCGGTCGACTGGAACCGTATCCAGCCGCTGATGGCATACTGACGCCCGGGAGTGACGCCGCCCGCCGCCTGACAGATTCCCCCGTGGACGCGCAGCCGGTCCGCCCTGCCCCATCTCTGCGCGTGGCTGCCCATGTGAACCGGGCTCGTCGAGTCGGCGAAGGTGATGGGATTCGACCATGCGGAGGACCACGGCTTCCAACCGGTCGCGACGCCGTTGGCCTGGAACCCGCTCTCGAAGTTGCCGTTGGTGAGCAGGTTGTCGCCGACCTGGATCAACGTGAAGTTCTGCGAGGTCGTGCCGCCGGGATTGACGGTCACGCCGGCGACGGTCTGGTAGCAGTAGGCAGTCTTGGTCGCCGTCACGGCGTAGGCGCCGGGATTGACGTTGGTAAGCGTGAAGCTCCCGTTCGACGCGGTTGTCGTCGTATGCCCGCCGGCGTCGGTCGAGACGACCGCTCCCGAGATCGCCGTGCCGAGTCTGTTCCTCACGTAGCCGGTGATCGTCCCGGGAACGGGAGGCGGCGTAGGCCAGCGGTATGCCTGGGCCACCGCGGCGTCAAGGTCGGCGAGGATCTGCGCCTTGTACGGGTTGCTGCCGCCGTCGATGTTCCATCCGTCGCACCCGTCGCACCACCGATACATGTTGACGCACCGGAAGATCGGCTTCCCGGTGGTGACGGCGCTCTGGTTCCAGCGGTTGATCTCGGCATAGATCTCCTGCATCCAGCCGGGCTCGTAGTGGCTGTCCGGCCGCTCGGGATGCCCGCCCTTCCAGTAGTAGACGCCGTTGCACTCGGTCACGTAGAGCGGCAGGTGGTAGAGGTCGCTCGGAATGCCGTAGTTGATCCAGTCCTTATAGACGTAGAAGCTCCAGTAGAGGTTCTTATCGCCGACGGTGATCTGCGCCGTGCTGTGAATGTCGCTCTGCGCATAGCCCCTGGAGTTGATGTGCAGGGCGATGCCGTCTATCCCGCCGGTGCTCTTGATCGCGGTGAGCATCTGGTGCATGTAGTCCACCCACGAGAGCGGCACACCGTCGTGCGTCCAGCGGTCGAACGTGCCGGGCCCGTATGGACCGCCGAACGGCGCAAGCGCCTGGCAGACGACCTTGTGGTTCGGGCGAACGGCCTTGATCGCGTCGTAGACCTGGCGGAAGCAGTTTGCGTAGTCCTGCGGCGACACGTAGGGTTTGTGGCTGCCGTTGGGAGGCCACTCGACCGCAAGGTTCGTCTCGTTGCCGATGACCCATATCTCGCAGCCCGGCGAGTTCTGCACGAAGTTCGCGCACCGCTGGGCGAACTCATCGTAGTACTCCGGAAGCGGGATCGTGCCGACGTCGCTGTATCCGTTGTTGATGCGGCAGATGACGGTGTGGCCCTGATCGGCGAGACTCGTGAAGTCGACGCCGCTGTGGTCGCCGGGGTTATAGCCGATCGCGACGGTCGAGGTGATCCATCCGCCGGTGACGCTCCCCTGCTTGACGTGGCTCAGCCACTCGGTCGGCGCCGGAGAGGTATCGTGGATGCCATAGAGGTACGGGCTCTCCGCGGCATGGAGTCCGCAGGCCGCGAGTATCAGAAGCGCAGTGATAAGCGAACGAACGTGCATGTGTTGCTCCAGGTAAAGCTCTCAGGGAGATTGTTCCGCATTCCCCCACGTTCAGCCTATCATACGATCCTCCGGGTGACAACCGGTAAAAGTACCGGGAGTGAGGGAATAACGAGGCGACGAGTGAAGGTTGCCCGCATTCCCGTATCGTGCTAGAATTTGCCTCTCGGACGCGCACACGGCCGAACCGCAGGAATGCGGGGCTCGGTCGCAGAAGGTAGAAGCGGTACGGGCCGGATGCCAATGCTTCGCCCCGATGCACGATTACGATTACGAGTAGGATTCAGGAGTAGCATCATGGCCGATATGATTGGGATCATCCTCGCCGCCGGGAAGGGCACGCGCATGAAGTCAAAGCTGCCTAAGGCCCTCCACCCGATCTGCGGGAAGCCGATGACCCGCTACGTGATAGACGCCTGCAAGGAAAGCGGGATCGAGACCGTCGTGGTCGTGATCGGTCACGGGGCCGATCAGGTCCGCGAGGGCCTGGGCGACGACGTCCGGTACGCCGTCCAGGAGGAGCAGCTCGGCACCGGCCACGCGTGCAAGGAGGCGCTCCTGGAGATCGACGCCGACGAGGGAAACGTCATAGTGGCGACCGGCGACACTCCGCTCCTCGCCGCGGACGTGCTCCGGTCCCTGGCGGAGAACCACGTGTCGAGCGGATCGGCCGCCACCGTGTTGACCGCGATCCTTGACGACGCCGGCCACTACGGGCGGATCATCCGCGCGGACGACGGCTCCGTTCGGGCGATCATCGAGGCGAAGGACTGCACTCCCGAACAGCGGGCGGTCCGGGAGATGAACTCCGGGATCTACTGCTTCAGCCTGCCTCTGCTGCGCAAGTACCTGGACGAGATCAAGCCCGCCAACGCGCAGGGCGAGTACTACCTGACCGACGTGATCGGCCTGATGGTCGCGAACGGCCACAAGGTCTCGGCGCTCGTCTCCGACGACACCGACATCGTCCTCGGCATCAACCACCGCGTGGACCTGGCGCACCTCACATCGATCGTGAGGCAGCGCATCCTCGAGCGGCTGATGCTCGACGGCGTGACGATCATCGATCCGTCCTCGACCTACCCCGATTACGACGTGCAGGTCGGGCGCGATACCGTAATCTATCCGATGACCGTGCTGGAGAAGGGATGCCGGATCGGCGAGGGATGCATCATCGGACCGTCAACCCGTTTGGTGAACGTCGAGTTGGGGAACGAGGTAACGGTACTATCATCGACCATCGTGGACAGCACGGTGGGCGACGGGACGCGCATAGGGCCCTTCGCCAATATCCGGCCGGGATGCAGGATCGGCAGAGACGTCAAGATCGGCGATTTCGTGGAGGCCAAGAACTCCGAGATCGGCGACTCGGTCTCCATGGCGCACCTCAGCTACGTCGGCGACTCGACCGTCGGCGAACGTGCGAACATCGGCGCCGGCACGATCACCTGCAACTACGACGGCCGGACGAAGAACCGCACGGTGATCGGCAAGAACGCTTTCATCGGCTCCAACTCTACTCTGGTGGCCCCGGTCGAGATCGGCGACGGCGCATACGTCGCCGCGGCCTCCGCCATCACCGAGAACGCGCCGCCCGACTCGCTCGCAATAGCGAGGAGCCGCCAGACCGTCAAGGAAGGCTGGGCGAAGCGGCGGCGTGAAGAGAGAGGGTAGTCCATGGCGAGAAACGATCTGCGCATCTTCACGGGAAACGCGAATCCGCAGCTTGCCGAAGCGATCGCCCGCGAGCTCGGAATCAGCGTCGGCCGGATGGTCGTCTCCCGTTTCTCCGACGGCGAGATCCAGGTCAAGGTGGAAGAGAGCGCCCGCGGGATGGACGCGTTCATCATCCAGCCGACCTGCTGCCCGGTGAACGAGACGCTGATGGAACTCCTGATCATGTGCGACGCCTTCAAGCGGGCGTCGGCGCGGCGGATCACGTGCGTCATGCCCTACTACGGCTATGCGCGCCAGGACAAGAAGGTCAAGCCGCGCGAACCGGTGACCGCCAGGCTCGTTGCGAACCTGCTCACCCATGCCGGCGCGAACCGCATCCTGACCGTGGACCTCCACGCGGAGCAGATCCAGGGGTTCTTCGACATGCCGGTAGACCATCTGCCCGCCGGACCGATCATCGCCGACTACCTGCGGAAGTCCGGGCTGAGCGATGCGGATCTCGTCGTCGTCTCGCCGGATGTCGGCGGCGTGGCGAGAGCGCGCGCCCTCGCGGAGCAGCTAGGAGCGCCGATCGCCATCATCGCAAAGAGACGCCCGGAGCCGAACAAGTCGGAGATCATGGAGATCATCGGCGACGTGGACGGCAAGGTGGCGGTGATGATCGACGATATCATCGACACCGCCGGCTCGATAGTGAACGGCGCAGTCGCCCTCAAGGAGCGGGGAGCCCGGCAGGTCTATGCATGCTGCACCCACCCCATCTTCTCCGGCAGCGCGTCGGAGCGCCTGTGCAACTCGGTATTCGAAGAGGTGATCGTCACCGACACGATTCCGCTCGGACCGTGGTGCGGCAAGACGAAGATCACCGTGCTGTCCGTCGCGCCCATGCTTGCAGACGCCATCGCCCGGATCAACGAAGACCGGTCCGTGAGCCAGTTGTTTGAAGAGTACCTGTAGAGTGAAACTGATAGTTGGTCTGGGAAACCCCGGTAGGGAATACAGCGGAACGCGCCACAACGTCGGCTTCGAGGTGATCGACGTTCTATCGAAGAGGCACCACATCGCCGTCCGCGCGCGGCGCAACCACGCGAAGGTCGGCGAGGGAACGATCGGCGGGGAGCAGGTCGTGCTCGCCAAGCCGCAGACGTTCATGAACCGAAGCGGCGAGGCGGTCGCCGGGCTCGCGCGCCGGTATCGCATCGCCCCGGAGGACATCATCGTCATCTACGACGACGTCAACCTCCCGCTCTGCAAGCTCCGAATCCGTACCAGAGGCTCCGCAGGCGGCCACAACGGCATGAAGTCGATCATCCACAGCCTGGGGAGCGAGGAGTTCCCGCGCATCCGGATCGGTATCGGGTCGCCGGACCGACGCGACATGGTCGATCACGTGCTCAGCAAGTTCAAGCGCGCCGAGATGCCGTTCGTTCGCGACGCGATCGACCGCGCGGCGGACGCGGTGGAATCCTACCTCTCCGACGGCCCCGAGCCCACGATGAACCGCTTCAACGCGGATGGGCAGTAACGTCCCCGCCCGACTAGCCCCGACTGCGTCCTCCGGGACACGGGAACCTGCAACTCTCCCCGAGCCGCCGTTCCGCGGGTTGAGTCCTGCAGCCGACGGAATGCCACAGCGGACATTCGCTACGTGCCTCGGGACGATATGCGTAGAAAACCGCCGCTGCCCCGTTCGGTTGGGTGGAGATCTGCAACCACGGAACGCGACGGCGGGCGTTCCCTACGCGCCGAAGTCGAGGGGTAACCCCGGCGCCATCGCGAGTCTCCGGAGGGAGACTTCGTGCCGTCGGTAGGCGCGATTTCAATCGCGAGGCCGGAGGGATCGGTCGCCCGGCGTGATCACCCGTGAATCAATTCGCGCCTACGAGATGCGCGAAGTCGGCCTCCGCCGACTGGGAGGACGGACTGCCAGGAGCAGGTGGAGGTACGGTGTGTGGGCCTAGCGGCTCCTCCGCCGAAGCATGACACCGAGCGCGCCCAAGCCTCCGATGAGCGCAAGCATGGACGAAGGCTCAGGCACGAGGGTGGAGAGGTAGA
>CAYXOC010000043.1:0-40305 GCA_964466715.1 uncultured bacterium | reverse complement strand
CGCATTGTAGGAGCGGCTTCCCAGCCGCGGTCGCAGCTGGAAGCTGCTCCTACATAGTCTGATCGCAGCTGGAAGCTGCTCCTACAAGTGTTGACTAGTGGTGGAACAACCGCAGGCCGGTGAACGCCATCACCATGCCGTACTCGTCGGCGGCTTCGATGACAAGGTCGTCTCTGGTCGAGCCGCCGGGCTCCGCGACGTACTTCACGCCGGTCCGGCTCGCACGGTCGATGCTGTCACGGAAGGGGAAGAACGCGTCCGACCCCAGCGAGACACCGGTCAGTCTGTCGAGCCACTCTCGTTTCTCGTGCATGGTGAGCCGCACGGGACGCCCTACGAGGCTCTCCATCATCTGCGCTTCCTCCGGCGGAGTGATATCCTCGGAGAGAAACACGTCGATCGTGTTGTTCTTCTCCGCGCGGTTCAGGCCCTCGCGGAACTGGAGATCGAGCACGCAGGGATGCTGACGGAGCCACCAGAGATCCGCCTTCCCGCCCGCAAGGCGAGTGCAGTGAACGCGCGACTGCTGACCCGCTCCGATGCCGATCGCCTGACCGTCCTTGGCGAAACACACCGAGTTCGACTGCGTGTACTTCAGGGTGATCAGCGAGACGATCAAGTCCCGGATGCCGTCGTCGCAGAGCGTCTTCTCCTTCGTCACGATATTGCCGAACAGGTCCGGGCCGATGCGGACGTCGTTCGCGTGCTGCCGGAGGGTGACGCCGAATACCTCGCGCGACTCCATCTCCGGCTGGCGGTAGTCGGGGTCGATCCGGATGACGAGATATTTGCCGCCGCGCTTGGCCTTCAGCACCTCCAACGCATCATCGTCGTACCAGGGGGCGATCACGCCGTCGGAGACCTCGCGCGCGATCAGCTTGGCGGTCGAGAGGTCGCACCTGTCGCTCAGCGAGACGAAGTCGCCGAACGACGAGACGCGGTCGGCGCCTCGTGCGCGAGCATACGCCGTCGCCAGGGGTGACAGATCCATATCATCGACGAAGTATGCCTTCCTGAGCACGTCGTCGAGCGGGATTCCGACCGCCGCTCCGGCCGGGCTGACGTGCTTGAACGACGCAGCCGCCGGGAGCCCGAGCACCTGCTTCAGTTCCCTCACCAGTTGCCAGCCGTTGAGGGCGTCGAGCATGTTGATGTACCCCGGCGCGCCGTTCAGGATCTCGATCTTCGGGCTCTCGTCGGTCAAGACGATCTCGGCCGGCTTCTGATGCGGATTGAGCCCGTACCGCAATGGAATGATCTGTTCTGCCATGTATTGCCTCCTTGTTGTCAGACTGCGGACTGCAGACGGCAGCCCGGATGTGTGATCTCCGACATTGTAGCGAACGCCTTCCGCGACGTTCAGTGTTCGATGTTCGCACTCCGGCACAAACAAAAACGCCTGGGCATACATCTACAATGTCTGCCCAGGCGATCGGCATTTCTCACACCCCGGTGCTCCACGCGGTCAATTCCGCTCGATATCGCCAGTCACACCGGGATTGCTATGCAGGTTCTCTATCTGTCCTCTGCGCCTCCTAAGAAACCTCGCACCGCCAGCCCTGCGTAGTCCTGGTGAATGACAGGACGTATCGAAGGGCGGCCTTGCTCCACCAGACCTTGGGCTAGTCGCGACCGTCCTTCGATACGCTTCGCTACTCAGGACCGGCGGGGATTCTACCCGAAACAACTGCACTTGCAGCGCGGTAACATGCTCGACGTCTCCTTACCCGCACTTCGAGAAGCCACAGAAGCGGCAGACGATGCAGCCGCTCTCGTGCTCGACGGTGCTCCCGCAGTCCGGGCATGCGCCGACGAGATTGTCGAGGGTGCTCGACCACTTGGTCACCGTGGACTCCGCGGTGCCGGTCTGCTTGTACTGGACGTAATGCTCCAGCGCAATGCCGATGGCGTCCGGGCAGGAGAGCACGCGCCCGCCGTTGTCCCACGACGGCGACGGGCAGACGTTTCCTCTGAGCTGCTTGATCACCGCTTCCGGCTTCACACCGGCGCGCAGGGCAGTCGAGATGACTCTCGACACCGCGTCGAGCTGGGACGAGGCGCATCCACCCGACTTGCCCATCCGAGCGAAAACCTCGCAGAGGCCGTCGTCGTCCTCGTTGATCGTGACGTAGAGGCTGCCGCATCCGGTCTTGACCTTCTCGGTGACGCCGTAGGTCCGCGTCGGCCTCGGCCTCGGAGCGAGGACTCCCGGCGCCTCCTGCGCCTGGGCGGCTTCCTTCTCTTTCTTGGTGCCGACGCTGAGCACCTGCTCGTCGCGGCTGCCATCGCGGTAGACGGTAACGCCCTTGCACCCGAGCCGGTATGCGAGCTTGTAGACCTCCGCGACGTCGTCGGTCGTGGCCGAGTTCGGGAAGTTGACGGTCTTCGAGACCGCGTTGTCCACATACTTCTGGAACGCCGCCTGCATCTTAATATGCCAGACCGGCGCGATATCGTGCGCCGTGACGAACACACGCTGCATGTCGGTGGGCACGGAGTCCATGCCGCGGACGGTCCCGTGGCGGGCGATCTCCTTCATCAGCGCATCGGAGTAGATCCCTCGGTTGTCGGCCATCTGCTTGAAGATCGGGTTGACCTCGACCATCTCCGTGCCGTCGAGCACCGTGCGGATGTAGGCGATCGCAAAGAGAGGCTCGACACCGCTGGAGCAACCGGCGATGATCGAGAGCGTGCCGGTCGGCGCGATGGTGGTGACCGTCGCGTTCCTCATCCGAAGGCCCTCATGGACGTCGTAGATGCTGCCCTCCCAGTTCGGGAAGACGCCCCTCTCGGCGGCAAGCTCGCATGACATCTGGCGCGCCTCGTTGTGGATGAAGGACATGACCTCCTCCGCGATGCCGGTCGCCTGCTCGGAGTCATACGGGATGCCGAGCTTGATGAGCATGTCCGCGAAGCCCATGACGCCGAGGCCGATCTTTCGGTTGCCGCGCACCATGTTGTCGATCTCCTGGAGCGGATAGCGGCTGATATCGATGACGTCGTCGAGGAACCGGACCGCGTTGCGGACGGTCTTCCCGAGCTTCATGTAATCAATCTTCGGCTCGCCCGAGAGGCTCACCATCGTCGAGAGGTTGATCGATCCGAGGTTGCACGCCTCGTAGGGGAGGAGCGGCTGCTCGCCGCACGGGTTGGTCGATTCGATCTCCCCGAGCCTGGGGGTCGGGTTATCCCGGTTGATGCGGTCGATGAAGATGATGCCCGGCTCGCCGTTTCGCCACGCCATGTTCACGATCAGGTCGAACACCTTGCGGGCGTTCAACTGCTTCACGACTTCCCTGGTGCGCGGGTTGATGAGGTCGTAGTCGGAGCCCTTCTCGACGGCCTGCATGAACTCCTCGGTTATCAGGACGGAGATATTGAAGTTGGTCAGCCGGTCGTTGTCCTTCTTGGCGGAGATGAAGTCGAGGATGTTCGGATGATCGACCCGCAGGCAGCCCATGTTTGCGCCGCGGCGTGTGCCGCCCTGCTTGATCGCCTCGGTGGCGGAGTTGAAGACCTCCATGAAGGAGATCGGGCCGCTCGACACGCCGTTGGTCGACTGGACCATGTCGCTTGCCGGGCGGAGGCGGGAGAATGAGAACCCGGTGCCGCCGCCGCTCTTGTGGATCATGGCCGTATTCTTGATGGTCTCGAAGATGCTCTCCATCGAATCCTCGATAGGCAGTACGAAGCACGCGGCGAGCTGGCCGAGCTCTCGTCCCGCGTTCATCAGCGTCGGACTGTTCGGCAGGAACTCGAGGTCCGACATCATGCGGTAGAACTCCTCCTCGATCTCCCTGACTTCGGCCTCCGACTTGCCGTATAGCTTCTCGGCCTCGGCGATGGCACTCGCCACCCGATGGAACATCCCTTCCGGGGTCTCGATGCAGTTGCCGCGCTCATCCTTCCTGAGGTAGCGCTTTTCGAGCACAGTGATTGCGTTCTGCGTAAGCATCTTCGGAAATCCTCCCTGGTAGAAAACCCTTGTATGGGAGTGTGGGTGTATGGGAGCATGGAAGTCGAGGCAGACGCCCACACTCCAACGCGCCGATACGCCCACACTCCGCGCTAAGCGGCGTCGGTATCGAGAACCTCGACCAGTTCCTTGAACTGGGTGACATCCTCGAACTGGCGGTAGACCGATGCAAATCGGATATATGCAACCTTGTCCAACTGCCGGAGCTTGTCGATGACCATCTCGCCGAGGTCGGTGGAGCTGACCTCGCGATCCCCACGGTTGTTCAGCGCGCGCTCGATCTGTTCGACGGCCTCTTCCAGTTGAGCCATGCTGACAGGGCGCTTCTCGCAGGCTGTGAGCATTCCTTTAAGGATCTTTGAACGATCGAACGGTTCCCGACGGAGGTCCTTCTTGACCACCATGAGGCGCATCTCCTCGATCTCCTCGTAGGTGGTAAACCTCCGGGCGCACCCCAGGCACTCTCGACGGCGCCTGATACCCTCTCCATCACGCACGGCGCGGGAGTCCAAGACTTTGTCATCATTATGACCGCAGTAGGGGCATTTCATGATGTAATCTCGACAAGAAAACACAAGGTGTTGTGGTACGCTCAAGTCTACCACACAAGATATACCGCGTCAAGGGCTTCCGCAAACAGAGAAAGAATTTGTTGCTGAGTCTGATCGTGAGGAAGCGAGCGTGTGGGATGGTAGAACCGCCGGAGTGAGGAACCCGCCGAGCGCGCCCCGGCAGATGCATCGAAGAAGCATCCGCGTGCGGAACGGTCGCTGTCCCGCTCCGCCGGTTGTAGGCATCCGGCGACGGAACGCGACGTCGGGCGTTCCCTGCGTGGCATGCCCGAGGCCGACCATCCGCCGGAGCGCACTTCACACGTCGAATTCCGCCATGCAGGAGCGGCTTCCGAGCCGCCAATGCCCAGAATTCGCGGCTGGGAAGCCGCTCCTACAACCTCTAGTACCGGGCGTTGACGGCCGGGATGCGATCCGTGAGGAAGAACTCTATCTCGTACTCGGCGTCGAGCAGATGCGGGACGAGCACGCGGGCGCACTCCCAGTCGCCCTCGAGATCGACCGCGAAGACCGCCCACGAGTAGCCCGACCAGATCCTCGGCACAAGCGGCGGCACTCTGTACGCTTCGAGCCAGACGCCGTCGAGCCAGACCGCGCACTGTGCCATCCGGGGATCGGTGGACGGCCGCGCCGGCTGTCCGTCGCGCCGATAGCGGATGATGACGACCATCGTCGATACCTTGGCGTGCGGCCAGTCCTCGCGGCATGTGCTGCTGCTCGAGTATCCTACCGGCCGGATGATCAGGTCCGGCTGAGACTCCATGTCGGGATCGTTGACCGCCACGTACAGGAGATTCCGCTTCCCGAATCCGAGGCGACTGTACTCCCTGGTGCCGGGGTAGAAAAGCCTGAACGATCCGCCGTAGATCCCGGTCGGCAGGTTGTTGATGTACAATTCGCCGCTCAGTTCCCGGAGGTCGATCAGGATCGGGTAGCCCTCCCACTCCTTCGGGATAACCAGACTCGATCGGAAGGCCGATCCGGTGCGGAAGAACACTCTCTCCAGCGGCAGAGAGAGACGTTCGCCTCCCTCGGACGGCGGCGACACCGGCGTAATCGGCATCGGGTACTTCCCCGCGTGCTCGACGCGGCTCTCAAACAACTCGTAATGCTGCTCCGACGGGGCGATCTCCAGCAGCTTCAGTTCCCAGGGCTCGAACCGCAGATCGCAACTCTCCCACTCCAACATGCTGCCGGCCTGGGTGCTCGGAAACAGCTCGATCAGCATGTTCCGGACCTCGGGGTCCGCGCCGACGTCGAGCGCCTGCAGTTCCACAGTCCTAGAGATCCAGGACGGGTTGTAGAGCACAACCATCCCCTTGCCGTTCTTCACGTTGGCGTACCCGTAGACCTCGCCGGACGCAGGACGCCCCATGATCCGCCTGGCGTGGCCGAATGCCTGCTTGCCGGCGCTCTGATGCTGCACGGCCCGCTGGAGGAACAACTTGTCGTCATCGTCGAGGATCGTGAGATCGCCCGACAGGCCGAGATGGTTGCTCCGGCTCATCGACATGATGACGCTCTTGCGCCAGAACTCCTTCCCGCTCCAGAATGCGGAGTCCGAGTAGCCGATGCCGGTGCCCGCATCGAGCTCGAAGAAGCGGTGATCGAGGTCGGTTTGGATGATCTGACTGTCGCGCAGGCTCGGAGCAGGGATGTCCGAAGTGGGCGCATCTCCCCTGCTCACCAGATCGACATGCCGGAGCCACCACGGCGAACGAGAGAGGCCGCTCGCGTGGATCAACATGTCCGGAGACGCCGCCCTCACCGCCGAAAAGACGTCCGTGAGCATGCGCGCGGTCCGATAGCGCATGTACTTCGCGGGCACTATCCCCTCCGCGTCGGCCTTGACCAACTTCAGCCCGTACTTCGAGCGCATCTCGACGATCGATTCGATGAGGTTGCTGACGAACTCCACGCTCTCAAGACGTCCGACGCCGAACCACATTCCCAGACCGATCTTCGCGTCCGAGAGGGATGCCGTCAGTTCGTCGAAGCTGCCTCCGGGGAAGCGGCTCTCGGTATCCACCGCATACCTGCCGGAGACCCGCGGATCGTCATCGCTCGCCCAGTATCCGTAGTCGAGAACGAAGTGATCGACCGGAACGTGCCATTCTCTCCGCAGGTCGATCAGGCACTCGACCTGACTGCGCAGAATCCCTTCGTTCGGGCCCTCGCACTCATGGGCGCCGCGCGTGCCGTAGGAGGCAAAGAACTTGTCCGGCTTGCGGATGCGGAACTCATCGGTGTACCGGCGCAGCGCATCCTCCGGGCTGTCCGGAGCGAACTCGAGCAGGGCGCGCTCCGTCTCGTAGGAGTCGCCTGCCTCGATGGTGACCGCCGGATAATATTCGAGCACGCACGCGCCGTCGATGAGACGGTTCTCGGCCTCCGGATGCTCGACGGCGAAGTACCCCAGCCCACCGACGAACACCGGCCATCCGCGTCCGCCGCCCCAGGCATATGCGCTGGGAGCAAGGCGAAATTGCTCCAGGACGGCGTCGAAGAGCACGATCGGATGCACGCCGGTGTTGGCAACCGCGAGCCACTTCCGCAGTCTCGGCCCCGGACCGGCGCTGAAGTGAACGGCGATGCCGAGACCGATCCTCTGACACTCGAAGTGAAGGACCGCATGGCTCTCGTCGCCGTCCTCCCGGACGAACGCGCAGTCCGACGCCGAAATCTCGACCGACGGCTCCTCGCTCCCCGGATCGCCGAGACGCAGGATGAACTCGCAGATCTCTTCCGGCACGAGCCGCGCCGTGCCGTTGAGATCGCCCATCTCGAGTGTGCGGTAATCTTGGATGCCGACCACACGGTATGCTCCGGGCGCCTCGGCACTTGCTATGCGTATCGAATTGCTCAATGAAACCTCTATTTCAGACGGCAGACCGCGGACTGCGGACGGCAGAAGGCAGCAGACCCGTCCGAAACCTGCAGTCCGCGGTCCGCAGTCTGCCGTCTCCGTTTACGTCACTTCCACCACGGGTGGATTGATGTAGCCGTGGTATCTTTCCCCCACATGGGCGGACGACGCATCGCCGTCGTGGATGTAGACTCTGTATGAGAACGCGAACTCCTCGCCGGCCTTCACGACGTAGCTGCCGTCCCGGGACGGATCGCCCTTGTAGGCGGCGAGCGCGAAGGGATTCGCGGTCATCAACCCGTAATCGCGGACGTGCCAGTACGTCGGGTAGCGGAAGTTCGACGGGTTGTCGAAGATCGATATGCCGACCGTCCGCCCGTTCACGACGCCGGAGTAGTCGCACCACTGGGCGCGCTTGCCCCAGTTCTCGACCTCGGTGACGCCTCCGTAGGCGTTGGTGATCAACCCGCCCTTGTTCCCGTCCATCGAGGTCGCCACGCGGACCGAGCAGATGCCGCCCTCCTTGGTGTCTCCGAACCTGATATCGCCCTCGGTCGCGCGGAAGACGACTCGTAAATCTATGACGCGAGAACTGCCGGGAAGGTTATAAGCCGTGATGGTCCGTTCCTCTTCCAGAACCTTCCTACCCTCATTGTCCAGCCAGTCATTCAACGCCCTGATCCGACCGAAGACCGGCCCGCCGCTCTTCTCAAGAAACGTCCGATGCCTCTGGACCGCATGGCCCGCCTGCTCCGACCAATTGTCGGAGCCGTTGACGTCCCCGTGAGCGACCCACATCGATCTGTGATGCACGTGGTCGGTCGTCTCGCCGGGCACATCCTTGATCATCGGGTAGTTGCGCGTCACTCCATTACCCCCGGGCCCGATGATCGGATGGAGAAACGGCCGCGCATGCTCCTCACCGTAGTGATACACGGTGAACAGCTCCCCGGCGATGCGAAACTCGACCGACCCGTCTCCGTCGATCAACTCGACCGCCGAGCCCGACGGTATCTCGAACTTCCCGGAGAACCGGTACTCCCGACTCTCGCCCTTCGACATCGGCTCGCAGATCCAGACGAGCCGGCCCGCATCGACCTGGGCGGGGATCCGCACCCCGTGGAGCCCGATGAGCCCCACGTCGGCTCCATCCCTCAGTCCGCGCATCTCCATCGACACCGGAGTATCCGCGATGTCGTGCCGGGCCGCAGTGACCGCTATCCGCTTGCCGAACATATGCCTCTCCTAGTCCCCACGCCTGGCCTTGAGCCACGATTCGGCGCTCGAATCGGAGCGCGCGATCATTATGTCGCCGGGTAGGCCGCCGAATAGCCTGTTCACCTGTGCCTCGCCCAATTCCTGCCCCAATCCGTTCACAGGTCGTTCAATCATCACGGGTCGATCGGCCGCCAGGGAGACGATATCTTTGACGTCCGCGTACCTGAGAAGGTTCGGTACGAATGCGCACATCGGGAGCTTGTCGTACTTGCCCGGCAACGGGCCCCAGGGGAACGGCCCGGAGAGCCACTCCCTTTCCGGAGTCATGCTGCCGACCATCCCGGATGCCGATACCCACCTCAGCCGGCCGTCGAGCGCCGCCGAGAAGACCGCCAGCAGACCGCCGATCCCCTCGCCGCAGACGCCGATGCCCGACTTGTCGATGTCCGGGCGCGATTCGAGGTAGTCGATGCACCGGGTGACGTCGAAGACCCTCATGCCGAAGAGATGCCGCCCCATCAGGATGCTGTCGGTCACCCACAGGAACTCGGGGTCGCCCTGACCCGATGCGCGCGGGTCGTACGTCTCGCCGAAGCCTCTCAGATCCGGAGCGATGACGGTGTATCCCATGTCGAGGAGGGCCTTGACCCGCTCGGACCGCGCGGCGTGCGACTTGCCGAGCGGATCGACGTATATGACCGCCGGATGCGTCTTCCCGCCGTCCTTCGGGGTCAATACGAGCGCCGGGATCGGCATGTGGACCTCGCCCTTGAAGGTTACCTTCTCCACGGTGAGCCGCTCGCTCTCCGCCTTGCCCCGATTTCGCGCGTCGATCGGACATCGGCCCGGGAAGCCGCCGAACAGATCGTCGACGACGGCCTTCCGTAGTTCGTCGGACGAGAGCTTCTCCCGCGCGCGGGCGTTCCCGGCCTTGACCATCTGCTTCCATGCGAGCGTGGAGACCGTCTCACAGCCCTCGGGGAGCTTGCCGTCGGGGTAGCACGCGAGCGTCTCCCTCGTCTCGAGCGTCACGTCGGGGTGGACCGCATGCGGGTCGCCCTTGAACCAGGTGTTGAACCACTCGAACGCCGATACGCGCTTGTCGGGCTCGTACCCGTGGGGAGTGTCGTCGACGAAGAAGCTGACGTTCCCCTCCTTGCCGTAGAGAGCGTAGATCTCCCTGACCTCCTCGTACACCTGGCGCGCGCTGTTCCACGGGAAGAGATTGTCGAACTCGCCCGCGATGATCCTGAGCGGTCTCGGGGCGTAAATAGCCATCACGTCGGCGAGGTCGGCGTATCTCATGACGTTCGGGACGTGGTTGCAGATGCAGTGGACAATACCCGTGCCGATGAAGGCGCGGTACGTCGCCGTGAAATCGACCGGCACGGCGCACTTGATCCGGTCATCGACGGCGATCATGTACGCCGATTGCAACCCGCCGCCCGAACAGCCGGTGATGCCGAGCTTCGTCTTGTCCACCTCAGGGCGCGTGCAGAGGTAATCGAGCGACCGGATGTTGTCCCACAGCTCCAACCCCACAATGCACTGGCCGACGAGATACGGCATCGCCTGCGAACGGTGACCGACCGGCTCTCGCTCGCCGAAGCCGACGCCGTCGATCGCCAGAGACACATATCCCTGCTTCGCAAGACCGACGTGCACGTACTGGTAGTGCGCCGCCTTCGCATCGATAGCGTGCCCATGGACGACGAGCACCGCCGGCGCGGGAGCCTTCAGTCCCTTCGGGATGTAGAGGTTGCCCGTGACGAGGAAGCCCGGCCTGCTCTCGAAGACGATCTTCTCGACGGTGTATCCGTCGCGGTCGAGGGTCCCCATGTTCCTCGCGTTGAGCGGCGTCTTCGGCGGCATCGGGCTCAGGCCGAGCGATTCGAGGAATTTGCCGCGGATCACCTTGCGCCGCGCCTCCCATTCCTCGACCGAGCGCGGGGCCGGCGGGCGCACGGGGAGTTGCATGGCTTGAAGTTTGATGTAATCGGTGAGCGAGGTGCGGAGCGCCGGGTCCTGGCTATCGATCAGAGCATCGACCTCGGCTTGCCCGGCGTCCGAGGATGCGGCGGAAAAGAGTGTCATGGCGATCAACAATCCTGTGATGAGAATGTGCATGTGTTTCCCCCGAATACTCTACTCCGGGAGCCGTTCCGTGTCAACCGATTGCCGAACCGCTCGGGGCCGGGCCGTTCGATGCTCGATCCTGGATGTCCGACGTTCGATGTTGGACGTTCGATGTTCGATGTTCGATTCCTGATCCTCGATCCCGGATGCTTCGAAAGCAGAGTCCGCGGTCTATGTGGACGGCGCTACCGAAGCCCCTCGGGCATCCACGCAGGGAACGCCCGCCGTCGCGTTCCACTCGTTGAAGACCTACACCCACGGAACGGGACAGCGTCCGTTCCCTACACGCCAGGCCGATGCATCGGCAGCGCCGTTCCATTCTGCTACCGATGCATCTGCGTGATGACTCCTCCTACGGCGTCTATGACGGGTCTCCACCTCCCGTAGGAGGGATTTTGCGGCGCTGAATGACGCCGCTAATCCCGACGGCCGGGTCTAGCGGCGGTCGGAGTTGCCGATCTCCGATCGGAAAACTCCTCCTACATATTGTTCCGGGCTGCCGGGCGCGAAGCCTCCCGCGAAAACCCCTCCCGCGGGCTCCGGCGGGCCGCCCGCATCGGCGGTTGACATGCCGCCGCGCGGTAGAATAAGCTAGGGAAGTCCCGGCGCTCCGGAGGCCGCACTTCGATACGCCCTGTCATTCACCAGGGCTACTCAGTGCTGACGGTGTGGATTTCCCGGACCATAGAACCCGCCAGTCCTGAGTAGCGAAGCGTATCGAAGGACGGCCGCGGCTCATCAGTCCTGACACGATAGGTTTTCCGGGACATAGTAATCCGCCAGTCCTGAGTAGCGAAGCGTATCGAAGGACGGTCGGGGCTCATCAGTCCTGACACGATAGGTTTTCCGGACCATAGAACCCGCCAGTCCTGAGTAGCGAAGCGTATCGAAGGACGGTCGGGCCTGATCCGGCGGCCCGAGACCGATACCCTGAAGAGGTAACCAACCATGAAGATACTCGTACTCCCACCCCCTGCGCTGCGGGCGCGGCTCTTCGCCCCCGAGGTCGAGGAGCGGCTGAGGGCGCTCGGCGACCTGACGCTCAATCCCGAGGAGCGGAACTACACCTCCGACGAACTCGCGGACCTGATCCCGGGCCATGACGCCGCGCTGGCGAGCTGGGGCTCCCCGAAGTTCACACCGGAGGTCGTCGAACGCGCCGACGCGCTGAAGGTGATCTCATACGGCGCCGGATCGCCGCAGGGGCTCGTCACGCCCGCCGTCTTCGATCGGGGGATCGCCGTGTGTACCTCCCAGCCGGCGATGGCGATCTCCGTCGCCGCGCACACGGTCGCCATGATGGAGATCATGCTGCGAAACGTCGTCAACTGGGCGGTCAATATCCGCGAGAAACAGTGGTTCAGGCCGCAGGGCGTCGCACCGGCGCGCGAACTGAACGGCAAGAAAGTCGGCATCATCGGGGCGAGCCTGATCGGCCGCGAGGTGATCCGCTACATCGAGCCGTGGGACGTCGAGCTGTTCATCACGGACCCATACCTCTCCGAGGAGGAGGCCGAGTCGCTCGGCGCGAAGAAGGTCACCCTCGAATGGCTGATGGCCGAGTGCGACGTGATCAGCCTCCACGCGCCCTCGAACGAGTCCACGCGCGGGATGATCACTCGCCGGCACTTCGAGTCGGTCAAGGAGGGCGCGGTGTTCATCAACACCGCCCGCGGAGCGATCATCGACCACGACGCGCTGCTCGACGAGCTCAGGACCGGACGCTTCTCCGCCGCCCTCGACGTCACCGACCCCGAGCCGCTCCCCGAGGGCCACGAATTGTACTCGCTCCCCAACGTCGTGTTCACGCCGCACATCAGCGGAGGCACGCCGGAGATGGTCCGAAGGCAGGGCGAGCAGGCAGTGTGCAACATCGAGCTCTTCTTCAGCGGCGGCAGGCCGAACCGACTCGTCACCCGCGAGATGATGTCCGTCATCGCCTGACGCCGATTCCCCGCCGCCCGAGCGCATCGACCCATCGGCGCGCTCCGGCGGCGGACCGACCTATCCCCACGCTCCGACTCCATGCCCCAGCGCCCCGTCCCGGCCTGCAGTTACGCCGATAAAACGCCGATAATACGGAATGGCCGCGGGTATTCGGCGGACAACAGCGGTTGTTTGCCGAGCGACCTGGGCCGCTCGCAGAGTGACCCGGGTCGATCCGCAAAGAACCGGGGATGGATCGCGGAATACCCGGGTCATTCGGCGGATAACCCGGGTTATCCGGCGAATTTCCCCGGTTATTCGCCGAACGACCGATGCCGATGCGCCGTTCGGATGCGTCTGCGAATCACCGAAGAATCCAGGAGACGTGTTGACTTATGCCGGATTTCGTACCGACGAACGACGATGAGTTCCGACTCTGGTTGGAGAACCTCTCGAGCAAGCTGACGGAGTATTGCGAGCAGTTGGCGCTGCCTCCGGACAAGGTAGCGGAGTTGACGGCGCGGTCGCAGGAGTTCTCGGCCGCGCTGGCGGACTACCGGCATCAGAAGACGATGCTCCAGGGCGCGCTGAACCTGAAGAGGACGATGAAGATGGACGCCATCGAAGCTCTGAGGCCGCTCGTGAGGCTGGCGGTGGCGAATCCGAACATGACGCCGGAGCTTCGGGGCGAACTGCGTCTGCGCATGCCGAAGGATGGGATGAGCCGACCCGGCGTGGGGTCCGAGACACCCGCCATCGACGTCGAGGTGAAGCCGGGATGCGTGTACGTCCATTTCGGGACGCACCCTCAGAACGAGCAGAGAAACGGCAAACCGGCGTGGGCGAAGGGCTGCAACATATATCGCAGGAAGGCCGGCGAGCCGGAGTTCCAGTTGATCGCTTTCGAGACGCGGTCGCCTTACTGCGACAAGATCACCGGCCCGGCGGCGGAGTACACGTACCTGGTGGTCTATCGAGGAAGGCGGGCGAGCGATCTCGGCTCCCAGTCGGCTGCGGTCACCGTCGCGGCAAGAGGGGCGATGGCCGCGTAGGTGTGGGGTTATGGGTGATGGGTGATGGGTTATGGGTTATGGGGAACCCCATAACCCATCACCCATCACCTCTCCCTACTCCCCGACGCTCTCCTGATGATAGGCGAAGGCGTTGTGGGCGTGGATCGATTCCTCCGACTCGCACTCGACCTCGAACCAGCGGATGCGGTCGATCTTCCTGAGGGCGAGGACGCAGTCGCGGACGACATCCTCGACGAACTTGGGATTGGCGAAGGCGCGCTCGGTGACGTATTTCTCGTCCTCGCGCTTGAGGAGCGGGTATATCTGCATGCTGCCCTGGTCTTCGAGCGTCCGGACGAGCTCCTCGATCCACACGAACGTGCCATGGACGAAGCGGACGTTCGCCCGGATGAAGGCGCGCTGGTTGTGGGCGCCGAAGTCGGAGATCTCCTTGCTGCAGGGGCAGAGCGTCTGGACGGGGACCTCGACTCCGAGCTTGAACTCGAACTCCCCGCCGTTGAGACTCGCGCTGAACCGGCTCTGGTAGCCGAGGATGCTGGAAAGCTTCGAGACCGGGGCCTGCTTCTCCATGAAATACTTGAACCGGATGTCCGCGTGGGCCATCTCGGCCTTCAACTCGATCTTCGTCTGCTGGAGGATCTGCTTCACCTCGGGGCCGGAGACGGGCCGGTTGCGCCATTCCTCGAGGATCTCGATGAACCGGCTCATATGAGTGCCCTTGAAGTAATGCGGAAGGTCGGCCGTCAGAGTCACACACGCCAGCACCGTTTGGTGACCGTCATCCTGCGCTTTGATCTGGAATGGGATTTCCACCCCTTTGACACCGACTCGCTGCAACGGCACGCGCCGGCGGTCTTCTCTGCTCTGCGTATCAGCTAGCGCCCCTGGCGTGGATCTCAACTTCGTTCTCTTCCTCTTCTTCGATCGGCAGCCCTCGCTGCCTTGCGAGCCGGCGGTCGTATTCCTCGAGCAGATCGAGATATTCCTGCTGCAACTCCGGGATCGGCAGCGCATGGGCGGTCAGGCACTGCGTCTGCTGCTGTATGGCCCAGCAGTTCGGCTCCTCGTCGTCGAACATGAGCTGGATGTCGTACTCCTTAACGGCCTGGACCTTCAGCTCGGGGATCGTGCCCGGCCACACGATCGGCTTCATCACCAGATCATGATACCGTATACCGAGCAGACTCAGCAACTCCTCGGTCTCCGCGCGCCGACCGTCGTCGCGGGCGGTGATGATTGCGACGTAGTTGCCCGCGTCCATGATCGCGTCGATCAGGCGCTTGAAATGCGAAGGCGCCTGGGTGATCGTGCCGTCGATATCGATGCCGAATCGAAGTCGGCGGACTACCGGTTCTTTTTCCTTCATGCGCACACGCTCCGGGTCGGAAATGCAGTGGACTTGCCACTGTATCTTACCGCGAGCGCGCGCGGCGGGAAACCACAGGTATGGTTCTATCAGACCCAGGGCCGGGTCCGGCCTCGACCGTCCTTCGATACGCTCTCCGCGATGCTCCGAGCACTCAGGACTGACGGCGACTGTGACCCGATTGCCCTGAGTGTCCGACGGAACGCAGTGGAGTCGGATGTATCGAAGGGCAATCGGGCTTCCTCCTACCAGCCCATCGCGTAGCCGGTCTCGAGCCTGGGCGAGGCGGCGCCCTCTATCAGGCCGTCGGTGATGCGCACCCCGAGCACGCGCCCGTTCGCCCATCCCGGAGCGATCACGATGTCGTGCCCCATGCGCCTCAACTCCGCGCGGACCGACTCCGGGATGCGCTCCTCCACGACCACGCGCTTCCGGAACATCGAGCGGGGATAGAAGCTGCTCGGGAAGTGGCTCGTGTGGAACGTCGGGACGTCGACGGCCTCCTGCAGGTCCATCCCGAAGTCCACGACATTGAGGAAGAACTGGAGCGTCCACTGATCCTGCTGGTCTCCGCCGGGCGTGCCGAGCGCCATGAACGGCCTCCCGTCCTTCAGCGCGAGCGAGGGCGTCAACGTGGTGCGCGGGCGCTTCCCCGGCTGGAGCGCGTTCGGGCGGCGCTCGTCGAGGAAGAACATCTGGCCGCGCGTGCCGAGCGGGAACCCGACTCCGGGGACGACCGGCGACGTCTGGAGCCATCCGCCGCTCGGCGTCGCGGACATCATGTTGCCCTGAGCGTCGATCACGTCGAGGTGAGTCGTGTCGTGGTCGTAGTTCGGCAGATCCGACTTGGCCGAAGACGGATCGTAGGGCAGCGGTCCTCTGCCGACGTCGCCCGGTCGGAGATCATTCGACGCCGATGTCGGATCGACCAACGCGCGTCGTTCGGCGGCGTATTCCTTCGAGAGAAGGATGTCCATCGGCACGTCATCGAACTCGGGATCGCCGTAATAGGCCTCCCTGTCGGCGAACGCGAGCTTGGCGCACTCGACAACGGTATGGATGTACTCCGGCGAGTTGTGGCGCATCGCCTTCAGGTCGAATCCTTCGAGGAGCGCGAGCTGTTGGAGCATCACCGGCCCCTGGCACCACGGCCCGCATTTCAGGACATCGATCCCCCGGTAGTTCACGACCTCGGGCGTCTCGACCTTGGCGCTGTACCCGGCCATGTCGTCGTACTCCAGGAGCCCGCGGTGCGGCTTCCCCGAGGCGTCCATGATCTCCGTCTCGGCGACGTACTCGGCGATGCGCTCCGCGATCTCGCCCTTGTAGAACAGGTCGCGCGCCGCCTGGAGCCCGGCGTCTCTGCTGACTCGCGCGGCGTGCTTCTCGGCCTGGAGGAGCTTCTTGAACGTCGATGCGAGGAGCGGCCGGCGGACAACCTCGCCGATCTCCGGCACGCGGCCGCCCGGCAGGAAGGTCTCGGCGGAGGTCGGCCAGTCTCTGAGGAACGCCTCCTGCTTGGCGACGAGGATCTCGCGGAGGTGGTTGTACATCGGGAAGCCGTTCTCCGCGAGGTCGAGCGCCGGCGCGAGGACCTCGGCGAGCGACATCGTGCCGAACTCGCGCAGGGCGGTGATCCAGGCGTCAAAAGCGGCGGGCACGGTCGCCGGGAGGAACCCGTTGCCGGGTATGAGGTCGATCCCCTGCTCGCGGAACCAGTCGATGGTCGCTCGGCGCGGGGCGGTCCCGTGGCCGTTGATCGCAAACGGCTTCCGTCGGTCGGCGGAGTAGATCAGTATCGGCGCCTCGCCGCCCACTCCGTTCTGGTGAGGCTCAAGAATGTGGAGGCAGAACCCCGCAGCGACTCCGGCATCGATCGCGTTGCCGCCGGATCGGAGGATATGAACCCCGGCCTCCGTCGCCAGGTAGTGTCCCGTTGCGATAACTCCATGAGTGCCCCTGATAACGGGCCGGGTTGTGAATGGCATCGTCGTCTCCTGCTCTGGTGAATCCTACTCGTACTCCTGCTCGTGCTCGTACTCGAAACCGGGGCGAAGCATTTGCGGCTGCATCCCGACACGCGATCTCCTCGGCGGGCAAATGCTTAGCCCCTACAGCGCTCGAACCGGGCGAAGCATTTGCGGCTGCGTCCCGACACGTGATCTCTTCGGCAGGCAAATGCTTAGCCCCTACAGCCGCCCCGGATGCATCGGGAGCTGAATGCAATGGCGCTGCTTCCGAGGTATCTATGCCAACTCGCTCACCGCCGCCAGCACCTCGTCCGGCTCCGAGAGGCCGCTCAGACGCTCCCTGGCGAACTGGGGCGGGACAAAGGTCCGACCGACCTTCGTGAAGAACGCGTTCTTCGCCGCGCGGTCGTCGCCGAACGCCGCTTCCGATTTCGCGCTGAAGTAGCCGAAGTCCGCATAGCGCGCCAGCACCGTATGACCGTAGAGACATCGAGCGCCGTCCACGAAATCCCTGCGGTAGGGCGACAACTCGGGGGAATCGAAGTCGTCCACGAACGGCAGGCCGGTCTTGTTCATCTCCGTGCCGACGGATATCGGCAGGTGGAACCGCCGCGCGCCCTCCACGACCTCGCGCAGCTTGCGGGTCTTCAGCGCCTTCTCGTCCGGGTCCTTGATGTTCCAGTTCCGGTCGGGGATGATATTGAGCGAGACGCATCCCTTGCCGACCAGAAGCTCCAGGAAGGCGTCCGTGTCCTCCTCGCCGGGATTCGTGCCGTCGAGCCAGGTGATCATCGGGAGCGCATCCATGCCCCTCATCATCTTGATCGCATCCTCGACGCTCGGGAAGCTTCCGCTTGTCGGCGCGACGTACCCCACCCCGCCGAACTTCATCAGCTTGGAGCGCATCTTCTCGTGGAACTTCGGCGTGTCGGCGAGCAGGACGGCAATCTCCTCCTTCGAGACGCCGAGCTTCTCCGCCCAAAAGGCCGTCAACTCAGGCGTGCAGCATCCGAAGACCTCCCTGGCCTTCGCATCGTAGGCCTGGAGCAGATGGCGCTCGGTCGCGTTCCCCGCCGGGGTCAGCGGGAGGGCGTCGGCCTCGTAGTCGAGGATCACGGGATCGAGGTAGGCGTTCACGCGACCCACCAGGGCGAGGTTCCGCTCCTGTGCGGTGTCGGCCATCGAACGAAGGATCCGCTCGGCCTCGCTGCCGACGGGCGGGCGCTTGAAACATCCGCCGGCCATGAAGTACGCGATCCCCGGCTCGTTCGGCGAGGACATCACCTTGTCGGCAAGCTCGCTGACGAAGACGCGCGACTCGATCCCGGCGACGGTCTTCAGCCCGAGCAACTCACCGGCGGACAGGAACTCCTCCATGCCGTCGAGGACATCGAAGTCCACGATGCCCGCCGCTTCGAGCCCGTACTTCACGCTCTCCCAGGCGATGCGGCTCGGCGACCATCCGTTGCAGTTGAACGAGAAGAACGTGTGGAAGTGGAGGTTGACCTCCTCCTTCTCCGGCGGAACCGGATACTGACCGAGCTTCAGACGGCGGACCAGCTCCTCCAGGGCCTCGCGGCGCTCGTTCGGGTCGAAGCTGTTGAGCAACTGCTCGAGTCGCTCCTGGACTTCCATTGTATGTGACAAGGTGGATACCCCCAGACTGAGTGACGAGTGATGCTTGAGAAGCGGCGGATGGGAACCGCTCGTCTCCTCAAGACACAGGATACTATGACGGCGGAGAGTGGGTCAAATCTGAGCGGGGTCAGTCGGACCGGGATCGCCGGCGTCTCAGGGCACCAGTTCTACCGAGGCGAGTTCCGCGCGGATCTCGGCCAGGCGGTCCGGGGTGAGAAGCCCTTCCTCGGTGATCACCGAGGTGAACGCGCTGATCGGCGTTGCGTCGAAGATGACCGTGCCCATGCGGACGTGATCGGAGTGTCCGCTCACTCCCGCGCCGGCCCATTGCTCCAGGAAGAACGGCCAATCCGGAGGGACGATCTTGAACGTCTGGGCGATCGAGTATCGCGGGACTCCGGCATCCTGAGCGGATGCGACGGCGGCGGACGTGCCGACCTTGTTGACGATCTCACTGCCGGCGGTGACGGCATCGCAGCCGACGATGACTGCATCGACGACACCTGCGACGGCGGCAATCTCGTTGTCCCTGATCAGGCGGACGTTGATACCCTCGCCGCGGAGTCTCTCGGTGAGCGTAACACCCTCCCCGCCGGGGAGCGACTCGGCGACGAACACCTCGCTGTCGCCGTGACGCCACTTCATCAGCGCGCGCCGGACGACCTCGCTGCAACTCAGCGTCAGGATGCGGCTCCTTCCCTCGATCTCGCGCGCGGCGTTGTCAATGGAGAGATCGGTGGCGTCGTTCACCATCCCGAGGAGTTCGGTGACGAGCGCATCGAAGTCGAAGAGGCCGGGCTCCCGCTCGATGGCCAGCAGGAGCCTCGCCGCGAGGTCGGGGAAGACGCCCATCGTTGGTCGGCACGCGGCGAAGGCGCGGATCGAGCGCACGAGCGTCTCGTGGTCGATCGACTCGGAGCGGTCCTGCACATATCCGCCGAGCGCCTGGAGTCCCTTTCGGGCGAGCTCGGTCGCTCCCTCGCTCTTGTCGGTCGCCAACGCGCCGAGTTCGGCCCAGAACTGCGCATCGCCTATCGGCGGCCATACGCGGCGGAGAGCATCCGCGAGGCCGGGGACCATCTGCAGATCGGCGAGGTCATCGGGGCGATACCAGCGCCACTCCGACGCCTCCCAGTCCGTTCTGATCTCGGCTCCCTCGCGCAGCGCGAAGAGGAACGGCAGCACGAGCCACGAGCAGTTCTCCTTGGCGTCATCCACCGGCAGAGGTACGCCGATGCCCTGAAGCGCAATGTCCGATGAGGAGATTCCGGCCTCCTCCAGGAGTTCGGTGTACGCCTGTTCGAGCGGCATCTGCTCGAGGTAGCCGCTGAACGCCGCCCACGCCCCCCTGTACGTGCCGACCTGCCGGCTCCGCTTGATGAGGGCGATCCGTCCGGCGGAGTGAACGAACGCGGTTACGACCGGGATCTGCTCGCGCATCTACATTACTCCTCGCAGAAGAATTCGTCGTCGTGCTTCCATGCCGGGACGCCGACGATCAGGCATCTGACGTCGCCGTATGCACGGTGAGCGACTCCCGGAGGGATCATGATGGTGACTCCGGGCTTCAGCTCCACGGTATCTGTACCCAGTTCCATCTCTCCCTTACCGTCGAGGATGTAATAGATCTCGGTGACTTCCTTGTGATAGTGCCTGGTCGAATCCTGGATGCTCGTGACGTGAACGTTCGCGGTGGGAGTGTCCGCTCGCGTGATGATGCGAGTGCTGGTTCCGCACGGGCACGGGACGCTCGGAGCGTCTTCGAGGGTGCGATAGATGTAGTCGGGCATGGGCGGCTCCTGGGGAATGGAGTGATGGAGTGGTGGAGTATTGGAGTGTTGGAGTGATGGGTTCCCAATACTCCAGTACTCCAGTACTCCATTGCTCCAACACTCCACCACTCCGTCTGTCAGAACTCCGTCGTTCCGCTGAAGCGGAAGCCTTTCGCGCGGATGGCCGGGACAACCGTGCAGGACTGACGCACGAGGTCGCGGGAGATCATATCGGTGTTCGACAGTATCCTGAGCACACTGTCGGTGAACCGCATGTTCTTCAGCGGCTTGGTGATCCTGCCGTTCTCGATCAGGAACGTCCCGTCGCGGGTCATGCCGGTGATCAGCACCTGAGTCGGGTGGATGACGTTGGTGTAGTGGAACCGCGTCACGAGCACTCCGTACTTCGTGGCGGCGATCATCTCATCCAGCGACGACTCACCCGGCTGCATGAACATATTCGCCGCCATCGGACCGTACGTCCCGAGGCCGCCGGTCGAGTGTCCGGTGGACTCCCTGCCCTCCTTGTGCGCGGTGAGCGAATCGTAGACCAGCGCATTAGCCACGCCGTTCACGATCAGGTCCACGCGCTGCTTGGGCACGCCCTCCGGGTCGAAGGCGACCGGGATGCCGCGGGGGTCGAGAGCGTCGTCCCAGATGGTGATGTTGTCGCCGACAACCTTCTCTCCCAGCTTCATGAAGCTGCGCCCCTCCTGGACCGCCAGCGCTCCGAAGCCGAGGTAGGACAGGTACTCGAGCAGGTCGCCCGTCGCATACGGAAGCAGAATGACATCGTACTCGCCCGGCTCGATGGCATCCGGGTTCTGCGCCCGCACACTCCGATCGGCTGCCTCGATACCGGCCTCGACCGTGTCGAAATCGCCGATCCGCCGCGATATGCGGTCGGCATACCCGAAACCATCGCCGGCTGTCATGACGGTCTGCATCCTGGCCACGGTGTCGGCGCTGTACGCCTCGATTCCGAGCGAGTTCACGATAGCGTTCTCGGCGTACGCGTTGTTCAGCAGCCCCGCCGCCGATGCCCCGCGCGCCTTGCCCTCATCGATCAGACCGCCGACGGCGGATGCGCGGTCCTCCGGGGAGTAGTCCGCCGTGCGCTGATCCCAGGTCTCGGCCTCGAGGATCGGCTTCGGCTTGGGGAGCGACACGAAATCCGGGTTCTCGCCGGAGTTCCGGGCGAAGGACACGGCCTTCTCTACCACCGCGCGTATCGAGTCGTCGTCGAGCTTGTTGGTGACTGCGTATCCGATGCGCTTGCCGACGATAGCCTTGACCGCGAGGCCGCCGTTGCGCTCGGAGACGTTCTGGTGGATCATCGAGTTGGCGAACCGGGTCAGGCTCGACTCACCGATCTCGACGGCCGCCTGGGTCTGATCGGCGTCCGAGTACTCGACCGCTCTGCGTACGATATCGAGGACCTTCTCTCGTCCGAGCATCAGATTCCCTCCTCCTCTTCCGCTGACTCCACCTCGCCGGGCGGCTCATCCATCACGCCGATCCGTACGTTCCGGAACCTCGACGGCGCGACCCCGTGCCCGACGTGCGCGGTCTGGCCTGGCTGTCCCTTGCCGCAGTTCGGGACGCCCCAGAGCCGCCACTCGTCCTCGTCGGCGATGGCGTCGCAGCCGCCCCAGAACTCGTAGGTGATGCCGGTGTAGGTCGGATTCTTGTAGACCTGGCCGAGCGACCCTCCGTCGATGTCCCAGGCAATCTCGGTGGCGAACTGGAAGTTGAGGCGCTTGTCGTCGATGCTCCACGAGCCGACCATCTCGCCGTAGAGGCCCTTCTGCGTATCCTTGATCATCTCGTCGAGCGTCCAATCGCCGGGCTCGAGGTTGATATTCGTCATGCGGATCAGCGGGATGCGGTTCCATCCGTCTGCCCTCATGGCGCCGCCGCTGTGATCCTGGCCGATTCTCGGCGCGGTCTCTCGCGAGGTCAGGTAGCCGACGAACATGCCCTCGTCGATGATCCGCACCCTCTGCGCGGGAACGCCTTCGTCGTCGTAGAAGAAGCTGCCGAGCCCGCCGGGGCAGGTGGCATCGGCGACGATGTTCACGATATCGGAGCCATACCTGAAGTTGCCGAGCTTCTCCGGCGTCAGGAAGCTGGTGCCGGCGTAGGCCGATTCGGTACCGAAGACACGGTCGAGCTCGATCGGATGGCCGCAGGACTCATGGACCTGCAAGGCGAGCATCGATCCCTCCAGGATCAGCGTGCGGACGTCCGACGGGCATTGGGGCGCGTCGAGGAGCATCCGAGCTTCCTTCGCCACGCGCTCGGCATGGGCGACCAGGTCCATCGCTTCGATGAACTCGTAGCCGGACGCGGAGAAGTCGCCGCCGAACGAGCCGGGGTAGGAGCGTCTCTGGACCTCACCCTCCTTGATCGCCGTTGCCGCGATCCCGGCGCCGCTCTCCGTCTTCGTCTGCTCGATGTACGAGCCTTCGGTGCTGGCGAAGACGGTGTCGAACCGCCAGAAGTTCATCGACCCTTCGGCGATGCCGATGTCGGGCGTTTCGCGCATGATCCGGTCGGCATCGAGCAGAATGCCGATCTTGTCCTCGACCGGCACCTCGAACGGGTCGGTCTTGAGGCCGAACGCGAACTTGCCCTCCGCGGGCTCGACCGGCGCCAGTTCGACCGGCTCATGCTCGATGCTGGCCGATGCTTTGGCGATCCGGACCGCCATCTCTGCGACGCGCTCGATCTCCTCCGGGCTCACGTCGAGGCTCGATGCGAATCCCCACGCTCCATCGGCGATCACTCGGATGCCGAAGCCGTAGTCGGACTCGGAACTGAGTCCCTCGACTTTGCCGTTCTTGACCTCGATCGCCTCTTCGCGCTGCTCGACGATCCGTATGTCGCCGTAGCTTGCTCCGAGGGAACGCACCTTGTCCAGTGCTTTCTCTGTCAGATCTCTCAAGGGTTTATGTCCTCCCGTCACTGTCATCCCTGAGCGACACGGACGGTGATCGACGGCAGGAGTCGTCGATCATCAGGGCGGAATCCGGCCGCCGGATTCCTCGCTTCGTTCGGAATGACGACTGGTAGTTCAGGTTGACTCTTGCTGGTACCCGACGCGTTCACATCACGAAACGCGCCGAAGCTTAGTTGGGCGTCCGGCTTGCGAACTCCTGCAGTTTCGCTTCGTCGATCTCCACGCCGATGCCTGGGGAGCCGCTCAGGCCGATGACCGCGCGATCGATCGTGACTCCACCGCCCGCAACGGGATCGTCGGCGAGGAACTGAGGACCGTTGAGGTCCACCGGTATCTCGACGCCGTATGCCGCGTAGAGGTGGGCGCTCGCGGCAAGACCGAGGCGCGTCTCGGTCAGCCCGCTGCCCAGGAGCCATATCCCCGAGTCTACGGCGCGCTCGATGCACTTGCTCGCGCCCGTCAGTCCGGCCATCTTCGACACCTTGATCACCAGGGCGTTGAGCGCCTCCATCCTGATGAGCTGGTCGAGATCGCCGACGGAGAAGACGCTCTCGTCGACGGCGATCGGGAGGGCGGACCTGCTCACCAGTTCAGCCAGCCCGAGGAAGTCATTGGCGGCAACCGGCTGTTCGAGCACGTCAGCGCCCATGTCGGCCATCCGACGGCTCAGTTCGACGGCATCCTCAACCGTGTACGCCTGGTTTGCGTCGGCCCAGAGGTATGCTCCCTCCGCCGCGGACTTCACAGCTCTGAGGATGTCGAGGTCGAGCGACGGCTGCATGCCGATCTTGACCTTGAAGCCTTCATAGCCGGCCGCTCGGGCCTCCGCGGTGACCTTCTCCGCCTTCTCAGGGGAGTCGACGCTCACGAGGTAGCTAAGCCGAACCGTCGACGGCTCGCCCGGCCTGAGGAAGGCATGGAGAGGCACGCCGGCGCGCTTGGCATTAAGGTCGTTGAGCGCCATGTCCAGCCCCGACTTCGCAACCGGCTGGCCGACGGTAATCCCCGGAGCGATCTCGCGCTCCATCACTGTGTGTACCGCCTCGATGTCGGTCGCGTCCATGCCGATCAGCGCCGGGGCGAGATAGTTGCGGATCGTCGTTACCACCGACTCCTGGGTCTCGTAGCTCCATCTGGGACTCGGACGGGACTCCCCCCAACCGACATCGCCGGTATCGGCAGTTACGCGGACGTACACGTGAGGCGCACCGGCCGCCGGACCGCCGACTGAGCCTCTCGATATCTTGAACTCGGTCAGAAACGGGAGTCTGAGAGGAAACACGTCTATCGATGCGATTCGTGGATTGCTCATCCATCCTCCTTGTGCCCCGAGGACGGGAATCGTCAGGGCATCCAACTGATTAGCGGTCTCTTGGCGACTCTTATCGCCAGGGGCATGATTGCAGTCCGTCGGGCTGTTTTGGTATAATCTGAGCCGTCAGCAATACTCACGTAGACTCTGCGAGGTGGTAGAATGCCCACATACGGATACAAGTGCACGAAGTGCGACCATGAATTCGAGACCATCCAGAAGATCACCGACGAGCCGATCAAGGAGTGCCCGAAGTGCGAGGGCCGGGTCAGAAGACTCCTCTTCCCGGTCGGCATAGTCTTCAAAGGCTCGGGATTCCACATCAACGACTACAAGAAGCCGGAGAAGAAGAACGGCGGCGACTCCGAGTCGGCATCCAAGACCGAGAGTATTAAGGAGACGGTCGAATCGACCACCAAGTAGCCGGTTCTCTACACCCCGAGACACAATAAAGGCCAGGCGCCCTTGAGGGAAGCCTGGCCTTTTGCTTACTTACCGGCTGACAACGACATGCCCAGCGTCTCGGTCACGAACGACTGCGGGACCATCGTCCTGCCCGACTTCAGAGCGGCGGGGCGAGTCATCACTACCTTCTGATCGTTGACCTCGGCTCGTGCGCTGCCGATCCATACTCGGACCTCCGTCCCCGGCGCCCAGGCATGGGTCGAATGCTGCTTGCCGTCCCACATCATCACGCCGCCTGCCGCGTCGAATGCGGATTTGAGAGGGACCATTACCGTGTCTGCGCTCGCCAAAACCCGAAGCTTCTGACCGACGCGGATCAGGCTCGGGTCCTTGATGCCGTTCGCCTCGACCAGCGCCGCGACGGTCGTGCCGTAACGTCGAGCGATGATCGACAGAGCGTCGCCCGACTGCACGACGTACTCGATCACCTTCGGCTCGACCTTCGGCATCGGAGTGGAGACGGGCTTCTTCGGCTGGTCGATCCTGGCAGCGACTACCTGCACGGGCTCGGCGGGCCCGGCATCCTGCTTGGGCTCGGCAACCGGCTCGCACTTCTGAGCCCGAACCTCTTTCTCAGGCTCGCAAGTGGCGGCGGGAGCGGGCTCCGACTTCTTCTCAGCGCCGAAGCTGATCTCGGCCGGCCCGGATACCAGCACGGCGGTCTCGGGTTCGGGAAGCTGTGCGATCTTCACGGGAACAGGCGGCGCCGCCTCGACTTTGGCATTGGACGAAGCGACATGCTCGGCGGGCGCAGGCTGTGAAACTTCGAAGTTCACCGGAGTGGTCTCCGCCGTTCTCGCTGCCTCGGGTGTCGGTTCGGAACGCTCCTGCGGGGCAACCGGAGTCTCGGTCCGCGGAGCCGATACGGATGTCGCCGCAGCAACGGACTCCTCGTTCACCATCGGATTGACCTTCGACGCATTGCGTACGATGATCCGGACCGGCGGCGATACCGTGCGGTTCTCCGCGTGATCGATCGCCGCTACGTGGATCTCATGCGGGCCGTTCTCTGCGCTCGTGCTGTCCCAGGTGTACTGATACGGCTCGTGGTTCGTGACGGCCTTAAGCGATTTGTCGACGAATACCGACACGAACGGGCTCTTGCCACTGTCATCCTTGGCCTGAATGATCACGGGGACCTTGCCGGAGACCGTCTCGCCCTCCTTCGGACTCTCGATCTTCACCACGGGAGCCTTGATGTCGGGCATCGGGCGCTCTTCCATCTGCGCCTGGCCCTTGTTCGCAACGGTCACGACGCAGGTGGTCATGCCGAGGTACGCCTTGCCCGAGAATATCTGCGCGTCGAGGCGATGCTGACCGTCTTCGCATCGAACGGTGTCCCACAGGAAGCCGCAGTCGCCGCCGCTGAGCACCGACTCATCGGCCTGCTCGGTAACGCTCTTGCCGTCGAGGTTGATCTGGACCCTGGTGACGGGCTGCGCGGCGGTGGAGGTGAATGCAACCTTGACTTCGACGCCGCTGCCGCTGATGACGGCGCCGTTCTTCGGAGAGACGATGGTCACGCTGGGAGCCTGGGGCGCTGTGATACCCGGAGTCGAAGCGGCCAGGATCAGGCCCATTGCCATGACAAGGAGAAGGACTGCCGGAACGGATGTGTTTCGCATGTGCGTACACCTCGCAGATTGGTGTGCAAACGATTTGACGTCTTGTGCTACAGCGAAATCGTATCATACAGGGCGGCCAAAGTCAACTGATTCGGCGGTTACTCGGCCGCAATGATTCCACCCATCACCTGCTCGACGGTGCGCTGCCCGGGCCGCACGACGAGAAACTCCTCATCGCTCCATTCGCCGCTGAAGAGGATATCGACCATCCGCGTGTCACCCCGGAGTTCCTCGTACTCCCAGCCGTTGGTCTCCGCAACGCCTTTGGTGAAGTCCCGGTAGGTCTCGAAGTCTCCGAAGCCGGTATCGATCAGCGCCGCGCGATTGTAGTGCGCCAGCCAGAGTCCTTCCTGCTCGATGAGGAACTTCGCGTTGTCCTCGCCGAACTTCTCCAGGTACTCCTGATACCGCTCCTCGGCCCTCATCTCGTGCGTCGAGCGCAGCGTGCCCTGCGACAGGTCGCCGTTCTTGTGCTCGATCCATCCGGCGCAGTAGTAGTAGGTGCCGGGATGCTCCGCGAACTCGCGGTCGTAGGCCTCGCGGCTGCCGAGGAAGAGCGTGATGCAGTCGTGGCAGCGCGGGATGACGATCGGCGTCTCCCGGGCGACCAGATCGGCGGTCCCGCGGCTGCAGAGCCCGTAGCCGAGGATGATGTAGTCGAACCCGCCGTCGGAGGCGGCATCGATCCGTTCCTGGACCGAACTCCGAAGCTTGTCCGGCTCATCGTGGAGGCCCGAGTGCAGGAACTCGAGGTGTACGATGTGGGGCGAATGGGCGGCGGCGTGAGCCGCCTCGCGGGCAAGGATCTCACAGACGATGGCGCAGAGTTTCAACTTCTTAATTCCTCGATGATGCCGGCGACTTCCTTGAGCTGATCGATGATCGGTATGTTGTTCGGACACTTGGTCTCGCACTCGCCACACTCGGTGCAGGCGAACGGGCCCTTGTCCGGCTCGATGCGGTTGGCGACCCTCTGAGCCCACTCGCGCAGGCCGAAGAGCTTGTAGTAGTTGCGCATCCGGAAGAGCCGAGGGATCTTCACGTCGGACGGGCACGGCTGGCAGTAGTTGCATCCGGTGCAGAACTGCTCGCCTAGAACCGCATACTCGTCGAGCGCCTTGATCGCAGAGGCGCGCTCCTCCGCGGTCATCGGCGTGAAGTCCTCCATCGCCGCGACGTTCGCCTCCACCTCGGCGACCGATGTCATCCCCGAGGGAGCGGTCGTGATCCCGGGATTCGAGAGCACGAACGACAGGGCGGACGCGGCCATGCTCGGCTGCTGGCCCGGGAGAAGCTCCCGGAGGACGTCCGACGGGGTGGCGAGCAGCCCGCCCGCGATCGGGGTCATGCAGACCACTCCCATCCCGCGAGCGGCGGCATAAGCGATCACCGGCTCCACCGTGCGATTGAGCATGTGATAGGCCAGCGTGCAGCTCTCGAAGCGGCCGGTATCGATGAGACGGATCAGGTCCTCGTTCTTCTCGTGAGAGGTGAACCCGATGTGGCCGATGAGCCCCTCATCCCGGAGCTTCTCCAGCAGGTCGAGCGCCCCACCCTTTTTCGTCACGGCGTCGAATTCCTCGGCTTTCCAGTCCCAGACCTGGTAGAAGTCCACTCGGTCGACTCCGAGACGTTTCAGGGAGCCCTCGAAGGCGCGCATGGTGTCGTCCTGCGTGGTCGTCGGCTCGACCTTGCTCTTCGTGGAGATATAGACCTGGTCCCGGCGGCCCTTGATGCCGAGGCCGACCTTGATCTCGCTCCGGCTATCGCAGTACCACTCCGATGTCTCCAGATAGTTGATGCCTAGATCAATGGCTCGGCTGACTACCGCCGCCGCCTCTTCGTCGTTCTCCGGCAGCCTCATGCATCCGAGGCTCAGTATGGATATATCCTTGCCCGTGCGGCCTAACGTCCTGTACTGCAAAATCGCATTCCCCTTTCCCGTCCCGACCCCGATCAGCGCTCCCGCCGGTCGGGTGTCTTCCGCACAATTATACCTTCGCGCGGGCGGTATGGACAACCGCATCTTCGGATATTCTTCGTCGTTTCCCCCGCGATGCGCCGCGAGCGCAAAAAGGCGGAGGGTTTGGAGGCCCTCCGCCTTCCCGAATACGCCGGATTCCCGTCGATATCGGGCTTCTCATAACGGCAATGCAGGCTTACATTCCCGTTCCGTAAGCTTACATTGTCGCAATGTAAGCTTTCATTCCCGCAATGTAAGCTTTCATTGTCGCAATGCAAGCTTTCATTCCCGCAATGTAAGCTTTCATTGTCGCAATGTAAGCTTACATTCCCGCGCTGAAAGCTTTCAGTGCGATTATGGGAAACCCCATCGGCACGCTCAGTTAGGCAGGCGCTTGGTCATCACGAGATGCGTGCCCTTGGCTTCCTGGACGAAATCCACCTCGTCCATCAGATTGCGGATCAGCGTGAGGCCGAAACCTCTGTTCATGCGGCGGCACCGCCCGATATCGATCGGGAAGCAAACGCCCGGCCCTTCGTCTATCACGTCTACCCGCAGGCTCTCACCGGCCTTGGAGAAGACCACCGTGACCGAATCGTCCTGCCCGTTTGGCGAGCCGTGCTCCATCGCGTTGGCAACGGCCTCTCCGACCGCAAGCTTGACCGCATCGGTGCACTCCTCGGTCAGCCCCAGGTTACCGCAGATGTCGGCCGCCACCGCGCGGACGAGCGACGCGTATCTAGTATCGCTCTTCAGCGTGAGCACGACGTTGATGTCGAGCGGCCGATCCCTGCCGTTCTCGACCCCGAGAGGAATCGCCGGCAGCAGCACCCGAGGCATGGATGCGCCAGCGCGCTTCTGTTGTTTCGTGTATCTCGTCATAACCATGTTCGTCGCACCTCCTAACCTTCCCACTGACAAGTCTGCGACAGAAGGGGGGATCGTCGCAGGTGCGCCGCTCAAAGGGCAGCCGTCCTCACGAGCTCAGACTCATCCGTACCGGACGACCGCCGTCACTCAGAGGCAGTGCGGGCCGAAACGGACTCGGCACCGGCAGGTCAGTGCTGGTATGAGGCGCTCGACCGACTCAGTTCGACTGCCTGACGGATGATCCTGTGGGCGGAATCGAGTCCGAGCCAACCGAGGATCTCCGTCTCCTTGTACTCAAGCTGCTTGTAGATCGCGAAAAAGTGGTGAATCTCCCGCAGCACGTGTTCCGGCAAGTCCTCAAGCCTTGCCACCTGATCGTAACGCGGATCTGTGCGAGCCACGGCGATGATCTTGTAGTCCTCGCCTTCCTCGTCGTGCATGTGAAGCACTCCGATCGGCCTCGCTGGGATCACGCAGCCGGGAAATGTGGGGTGACTTACGAACACCAGTATGTCCAAGGGGTCGCCATCCTCGGACAGAGTGCCAGGAATCCAACCATAGTCCGTGGGGTAGTAGAGGGGTGAAAACAGCACCCGATCCAGCACGAAGCTATCCAGAGCAGCGTTGTACTCATACTTGTTCGTGCTGCCCTGTGGAATCTCTATGACGGCGTTGACGATCTCAGGCGATTCCTCGCCTGTCGGTAGATCGTGGTATCTCACGGCTGTACACCTCCTGGGTTCGGTGACACCTTCGACTGCCGATAACGCCGTCAAGCCCCCGTGTTTCCATCGTAGTTGTACCCAACAACCTCAGGCGTTCAAACCAGGAGGATACATAATTGTGTCAAGATTTTTCATGGGCTGTTGCTGGTTTCGACCAAGCTGTGGCAACAAGCCCGGCGCTGGGTCACAAATCCGAGACCTCGCCCACCACGTAGAACGAACCGGTGATGAGGACCAGATCGCGGGGTGTCGCCAGTTCGAGCGCGCGGTGGACCGCCGCCGATACCGGCTCGATCACCTCGATCTCGCTCACATACCGGCGGGCGGCATCCGCGATCGATTCGGCGGGCATCGCGCGGGGCCCGGAAGGGGAAGTGGCGATGAAGACGTCGGCGAGAGGCGACAGGACGCCGACCACATCGTCGATGGAGTGCCCCTTGACCATCCCCATCACCAGGATCAGGCGGTCGTAGTCGAACTGCGCCTCGACCGCGGAGGCGAGGGTCGCGGCGGCGGAGAGATTGTGCGCGCCGTCGAGGACGACCGTGGGAGCGGTGCGGACCACCTCGAGCCTGCCGGGCATGTAGGCATCCCGGAGACCGATTCGGACGGCCTCCTCCGACGCCTCGAAGCCCTTCGAGATCAGCGCCTCGACCGCACCGACGGCTGTGGCGGCGTTGACGTACTGGAACTCGCCCCGCATGCCGACCTCGAGGCCCTCGTACCTGTGGGAGACTCCGTCGACCGCCAACGTCGGCATGCGCTCGCCGGGCGGAGTCCGCTCCTGGCACGGAGAGTCCTCCGGCCCGATGGGACGGACCTCGAAGTGAGAGCCGGCGGCGTCCGTCGGGCATACCTGCCAGACGACCGAGTTCCGCTCCGCGCAGATGCGGCGAATGACCTCGAAGGCGCTCGGATCGGTGACGGCGGTGACGAGGTGACCGTTAGGCTTCACGATTCCGGCTTTCTCGCAGGCTATCTCGGGGATGGTGGTCCCGAGCCTGTCGGTGTGATCGAGCCCGATGCTCGTGATGACGCTCACCTCGGGGCGCACGATATTCGTGGCGTCGAGCCTCCCGCCGAGCCCGACCTCCAGGACGGCGAAGTCGACCTTCTGCTCGGCGAAGTAGAGGAATCCGAGCGCGGTCTTGACCTCGAACTCGGTCGGGTGGCCGAATTCGGTCCCGGCAAGCTCCTCGGCGCAGGGGATCATCGACTCCACGAGGCGGGCGAAGTCCTCCTCGGAGATCATGCGGCCGTCGATCTGCACGCGCTCGCGGATGTCGTAGACGTAGGGCGAGACGTACATGCCGGTCTTGTACCCGGCGGCGTGGAGGATGCTCGCGATCATGGCGGTCGTCGAGCCCTTGCCGTTCGTCCCGGCGACATGGACCGACTTGAACCTCTCCTGGGGGTCGCCCAGCCGCTTGCAGAACTCGGTGAACCGCTCCAGGCCCGGCTGCCAACCGAGCAGAGTCAGTCGGTCCATGTAGGCGAGCGCGTCTTCGTACTTCATGTGCTATTCCGTGATGATCTCGACGGCCGTCCGGGCGCAGAAAGCGACGAACTTCGTGCAGACGTTGGCGTGGATGTTCTCCGCCTGGAAGCGCTCCCGGCCCTCGGGAGTCAGCATGTCGCATCCCGTCAGCGCGCGGCATTCCACCGAGCCGTACTCGATCTCGAACGCGCGCATGAGGCGTACTACCCTGGGATACACCCTGTCCCTGGCGGCTGTGTCATCGTCGCCGGTTCGGCCGATCTTGAGCCCCATCGCCATGAGCGCCCCGGTGATCGCGCCGCATACCTCGCCGTAGCGCCCCATGCCTCCGCCGAACGGAGTGGCGACCCTGGGCACGCATTCGGACTCGATGCCAAGCGCCTCGACGACTCCGATGAGCGTCGACTCGGCGCAGTTGTACCCGCTGCCGAAGCGATCCAGTGCGATCTCCGCCGCTCTCTCTGCCGACATGTCATCCTCCTATCACGCGTATCGTTCCCGAACCTTACCGGCTACCACGCAGCACCGCTTGGCCAGATCGGAGATCGACTGCTTCTCGTGGCCGCGGATGTACGTGCTGAGCCCATCTCCGAACGGTCCTACCCATTTCTTCGGGAGCTTCTTCGCGCCGAGTATCGCCCCGATGATCGAGCCCGCTGTCGCGCCGGTGCAGTCCGTATCGACGCCGCCCATGACCGTGTAGGAGATCGTCTTCTGGAAGTCGCCCTCGCCGTAGTAGAGCCCGGCGACCGTCAACGCCGCGTTGTTCAATGTGTGGCACGGGCTCATGCCTGCATACTTCTTCGCAATCCTAGACTCGGTTGCTCCCCAATCGCCGTCCGCCTTGCACCACTTCAGCGTCTCCTTGACGGTCTCGGTCAGTCGGCACTTGGCCGGGATCTCGGTCAGGCCGATGTGCAGGCACTCGATCGGGTCGCTCACGACGAAAGCGGCGGCGATCGCGGCGGAGAAGAACATCTCGCCGTAGGTACCGTTCATGATGTGGCTCACGCTAGCGTCCCTGTATGCGAAGTCCGCGGCGACCTCCGGCAGGCCGGGCGCTGCGTAGCCCCACGGATCGCTTCGGATATCCGCCCCGATCCATTCGGCATACGGATTGTCCTTGAGCGCGGTCTTCGGCGGCTTGATCCCTTTCTTCAGATTCTCCAGCGCCACGTGCTCGGCGGTACATGCCATCGGAAGGAGCCTCACCCACGCATCGCCCACGTCCTGAGTGGTGAAGTCGATGCCGTACTCCTCCAGGATCACCAGGCCGAGGACGGTATAGGTAATGTCGTCGTCGGGGCCGATGTGGTCGATCTTGCCCTTGAGGAAGTTCTCGATCGGCTCGGCGTAGTGAATGCGCCGAGTCGGCGTGTCCTTCCAGTACTCGGTGAGTGGATAAGGCTGTCCAAGTATTTCCGCCCATTCCTGTATCTTCGCGCGACTCCAACCCTCGACCGGTATGCCGAGAACGCATCCCGCGCCGCGACCGAGCCATGCGCCGAGCATCTTGTCGTAGAGCTGGTCGTCGGTGAGGTCGTACTTCAGCGATCTGGGCCCCTTCGGCCGCGCCGCGAGGATATCCTTGTAGGCTATCGGCTCGACGTACTTCGCGCCGAACGGCGGATTGGTCGATTCGAGACCCCGGCGCAGGGACTTCAGGTGCTCGATGATCTCTTTCTCGATATCCGAGATGTCGAGCCCCTGCTCCCGGCGCAGGTCCATCCATGACCTCAGGCTTCGGAACTCCTGATCAAGCTTGGGGAAATATGACATATGATCGATCCTCCCGGGCGCATTTGTTCGCTCAAGAGGAGATTAGGGGAATGGGAGGGATCATCCTGCATCTTCGGAGCGCGGAAGCAGAGCTTCCGCCTTGGGTGGCCAAAGACGGCAAAGGCGAAGCTCCGCTTCACTTCCGCACTCCGGAGTGGGACACAGGGACGGCGTTTGTCCGGCGCTCATACGGACGCGCCGCCCCCCGTGCCCACATTGTCGGCCCTATTGGGCCCGCACGTAGCGGAGATACCGATATGTGAGTATCCGCTCCTTACCGGCATCGACCACCGTAGTCCAGGTGATGTTCGAGAGAGGGTTCAACGCATCGTCGGGATTGGGACGCGACCGGATCAGTCCCTTGTCGCTGGCATCGAGAACCTTGCCGACGACGCTGCGGGTCACCTCGACATCCGCCGCGTCGTCACGGTGATTCGTGATCTTCAGGGTCGTCTCGCTGGTCACCGGGATGTAGACCCGGTCGCCGATGCGTTCCGGCTCCTTGCGCTCGATCTCCTTCTCGCTGACGTCGGCGCGCATATCCGTCGTCTGAGTAAGCTTGACCCGCGTCTCGGCGCCGATCGGCGTGTATCGCAGTTGGTCCTGACTGATCGGCTTGCCGTTCTGCAGGACCATCAGCGGACCGGTGGTCAGCGGAGACGAGAGCTTGTTGGTCAGCACGAGGTAGTGATCGATGTCGCTCGCGTCCGCGTTCCAGGTGAAGAGATGGCGGTACGGGACCGTGTCGGCCAGAACGGTGCTCATGACTACGTCGCCGACCAATACCTCGGGAATGTCGGCCTCGTAGAAGTACATCTCCTGCAGTCCCTCCATCGGGATGCTGAGGGATGCCGGAGCGACTGCCGGGCCCTCAGCGTTGAAGTCGGCCCGGAGCGCATTCGAGACGATCTGCGACGCACCGGCCGGGCCCGCGGGGCCTCTCACATTGCCGAGGATCGAGATACCGACGGAGTGAGCGGTGAGCGGGTCCAACTGGTTCTTGAGGTAGAAGTTCGGAACGCCGACCACGAGGTAGACCTTGCTGCCGACGAGGTCTTCGACGCTGTTTGAGATGGTCGCCCGGAGAGTGATCCGCGCCTCGGAGGAGTTGATCAGTTCGAGGCTGTACGTCGGCACCCACGAGATCCCCTGCTGGAGATAGCCCATGTCTATCGTGACCTCGTCGATCTTCTTCCTGCTCTCCACACGAAGCATCAGGGGATTCCCGAGCACCTGGGCGGACTTGATGTCCGCGACCTGGACTACTCGGACGTCCTTGCCCGACTTCACGAGCGCCATGTCGTCGAGCACGCGGATCAGTTCGCCCTCCGCGCTCGCATCGGCGGTCGTCACCTTGATCTGCACGCCGACCTTGTGGCGGAGAGCATCGACCAGCTCGCTGGTATCATCGAAGTGAACCTCGTTCCTGGCGGTCGAGCGGATGGTGCTCACTCGAGTATCCGGCTCCACTGTGTAGAACCAGAACGATCCCGCGGTTGCCTTGGGGATATGATCTGTCATCGCCCATCCGTCGTACAGACGGGCTTTCCCCTCGCGGATGAAGAAGCCGTAGCCGTCCTTGAAGATGGCGACGGACTTCGTCTTCGTCTTGAAAGCGTTGGAGATGCCGGCGACTGCGTCGGCTGCCGATGCGGGGACCATCAGCAGGAGGCTCAGCGCTGTGATAGCGGTGATGATGCGTCTTGTCATTGTTGTCCTCCGGTCAGTGGATTGCGGATGTTTAGACCCTGCCGATGCCGCGGACCTTCAAAACCGGTTCGGCGTCGGAGCGAGCATAGGGGGTTGCAGGAGTGACCTCGAATGTGCGAGAATATGACCATAGAGCAACCGAGCTACGACTGTGACATTCATCAACGAACCCGGCCCCGCAGAGCATTCGACTGAGCGGCCGGGTTCTGTGTGCGGAGACGAGGAATAGCTGTATGTCAGGGAAGGACCTGGTTCTCGGGATCGACGTAGGATCCGTTAGCGTTAACCTCGCCGTCGTCGACAGGGCCGGCGAGATACTCCATACCAAGTACATCAGACACAAAGGACGCCCGATGCAGGTTGCGGCCGACGAGGTCGATTCGGTCCTGCGGCAGTACGGCGACCGGATCGCGGGGTGCGCGGCAACCGGCACAGGCGGACGACTCGTGGCGAAAACCCTCAACGGCATCTTCGTCAACGAGGTCATCGCACAGGCGACCGCCGCGAACCGGCTCCATCCGGAGGTCCGAACCGTCATCGAGATCGGCGGCGAGGACTCAAAGCTGATCTTCCTCAAGCCCGAAGACGATGGCGCGACGATCGCCGATTTCCAGATGAACACCGTCTGCGCCGCCGGGACCGGATCGTTCCTCGATCAGCAGGCGACACGCATGAGCCTGACCATCGAGGAGTTCGGTCAGCTCTCGCTCAAGTCCGAGACACCTCCGAGAGTCGCCGGTCGATGCACCGTCTTCGCCAAGAGCGACATGATCCACCTCCAGCAGAAGGCCACGCCGGTGCACGACATCGTCGCCGGCCTCTGCTTTGCGCTTGCGAGGAACTTCAAGAGCACCGTCGGCGCCGCCAAGCAGATCGACACGCCCGTCGCGTTCCAGGGCGGAGTCGCCGCCAACCCCGGCATCGTTCGGGCGATGAAGAGCGTGCTCGGGCTCCAGGACAGCGAGCTCATCATCCCGAAGGAATTCGGCTGCACCGGCGCGATCGGAGCGGTCCTCGTGGCGCTCAAGGGCAACATCCCCGGACCGAACTTCGGCGCGCTCTCCGAACTCCGCGACGGCGGTTCATCGGGCCGCGAGGAGATCTTCGACAAGCCGCTCAAGCTCGACAAGTCAGTCATGCCGACGGATAACTCCTGCGATCCTCTGCCGACCGAGAAGATCCCCGCCTACCTCGGCGTCGATATCGGCTCCGTGAGCACGAACGTCGTCGTGATGGACGCGAACAAACGCGTGCTGTCGAAGCGGTATCTGCCTACCGCCAGCCGCCCTATCCAGGCGGTCCAGCAGGGACTGAAGGAAGTCGGCGAGGAAGTCGGCCATCTCGTCGAGATCAGGGGCGCGTGCACGACCGGCTCGGGCAGGTATCTCATCGCCGACCTGATCGGCGCGGATGTCGTCCGAAACGAGATCACCGCTCAGGCCCGGGGCGCTGCCGAAGTCGATCCCGAGGTCGATACGATATTCGAAATAGGCGGCCAGGACTCGAAGTACATCAGCCTCAACAAGGGCGCGATCGTCGACTTCGAGATGAACAAGGTCTGCGCGGCCGGAACGGGCTCCTTCCTGGAAGAGCAGGCCGAGAAGCTGGGCATCAGCATCAAGGGACAGTTCGGCGAGCTCGCGCTCAAGTCCGAGGCGCCCGTGAACCTGGGCGAGCGATGCACCGTCTTCATGGAGACGGAACTGGTCCGCCACCAGCAGGACGGCTCGCCGACCGAGGATCTCGTCGCGGGCCTCAGCTACTCGATCGTTCGCAACTACCTCAACCGGGTCGTCGGCACGAAGCCGGTCGGCAACAAGATATTCTTCCAGGGCGGAGTCGCCGCGAACAAGGGCGTCGTCGCCGCGTTCGAGATGGTGACCGGCAAGCCGATCATCGTCCCGAAGCACCACGAGGTCACCGGCGCGCTCGGATGCGCATGCCTCGCAATGGACGCCGACACCGGCCAGGGGAGCAAGTTCAAGGGCTTCGACCTCAGCGACAAGCACTACGAGGTCACCTCCTTCGAGTGCAAGGAGTGCGCAAACCACTGCGAGATCAACCGCGTCGTCGTGGAGGGCGAGAAGCCGCTCTTCTACGGCAGTCGGTGCGAGAAGTTCGACGTCGATCGCCGCACGAAGGAGAAGGCGCTGTTCCCGGATCACTACGCCGAGCGCGAGGACATGCTCCACGAACCGTACGTGCCTTCCCAGCCTGTCCCGACGACCGCACCCGTGATCGGGATGCCGAGAGCTCTGCTCCACTACGAGCTGTATCCGTTCTGGCAGGCGTTTTTCAAGGAACTGGGATGCGAGGTCGTCATCTCCGATCCGACGACGAAGGCGATCATCCACAACGGCGCCGAGCGGTCGGTCGCGGAGACATGCTTCCCGATGAAGGTCGCTCTCGGACACACGCTCAATCTGCTGGAGAAGGAGATCGACTATGTCTTCCTCCCCAGCGTCATCAACCTGTCGAAGCCCGACGAGCGGATGACCGATAGCTTCGTCTGCCCGTACGTCCAGAGCCTGGTCTACACGATCAAGTCGGCGATCGACTTCAACGCCGCCGGCGTGAAGATCCTTCAGCCGGTGATCTACCTCCAGCTCGGCCGCAAGCACCGCATCAAGGCGCTGGAGGAGGTCGGCAAGACTCTCAGGCGGTCGAAGAACGATGTCGCCCGCGCGGTCGAGGCCGCCGAGGCGCACCTCGAGCGCTTCCAGCAGAGGCTCCAGGCTCGCGGGAAAGAGATCCTGGCTGAGATCAAGCCGGACGAGAAGGCGATCGTCGTCATCGGGCGCGCGTACAACACGTGCGACGCCGGCGCCAATCTGGAGATCCCCCGCAAGCTGAACAAGATGGGCGTGCGGTGCATCCCGATGGATATGCTCCCGCTCGACTCCGTTCGGCTCCCGGACGACTGGACGAACATGTACTGGCGCTACGGACAGAAGATCCTCTCCGCCGGTGAGATCGTGGCCGATGATCCTCGGCTTTTCCCGATGTACCTGACGAACTTCGGCTGCGGGCCCGACTCGTTCGTCCACAAGTTCTTCCGCGAGCGACTGGGGGCAAAGCCGTGCCTCGTGATCGAGGTGGACGAGCACAGCGCCGATGCGGGAATGATCACTCGCTGTGAGGCATTCATGGACAGCCTCGAGCACGCGAGCGAGAAGGCCGTGGGAGCCAGGGTGTTCCACAAGGTCGATATCGACCACGGCACGCACCGCACCGTCTTGATCCCGAACATGAGCGCCCACGCAAACGTTCTGGCCGCCGCCTTCAAGGCGTGCGGCATGAACTCCGAGGTGCTCCCTCCGCAGGATGAGGAGACGCTCGAGTGGGGTCGCCAGTTCACCACCGGCAAGGAGTGCTTCCCCTGCATCGTCACGACGGGAGATATGGTGAAGTTCGTCAAGCGCCCGGACTTCGACCGCGACAAGTACGCCTTCTTCATGGGCGGCTCCGGCGGTCCGTGTCGGTTCGGGCAGTACAACGCCCTCCAGCGGATGGTCCTGGACCAGCTCGGCTACCCCGACGTGCCGATCTACGCGCCGAACCAGGCGTCGAGTTTCTATGACGACATCGGTATCGTCGGCCGGAAGCTTCTTGAGCAGGGATGGAAGGGAATCGTCGCCATCGACATGCTCGACAAGGTCCTCCACGAGACGAGGCCCTACGAGGTAGTGAAGGGCTCGGCGGATGAGGCATACGACCGGTGTGTCGATATCGTCTCCGACGCCGTTGAGAAGGAGACCGATCTGGTCGAGGCCCTGAGGCAGTGCCGCAAGATCTTCGAGCAGGTGCAGATTGATCGGAGCGTCCCGAAGCCGATCATCGGCTACGTCGGCGAGTTCTACGTCCGCGCAAACGCATACAGCAACCAGGATATCATCCGCAAGATCGAGGAACTCGGCGGCGAGGTGTGGGTCGCTCCGCTCCTCGAATGGTTCCTCTACCGAAACGTTCGGCGCGCGAACCGAGCGCGTCTGGCCGGTGACCTGAAGCTCTGGGGCAAGAACAACGTGATGGACTTCTTCATGAGGAAGACCGAGCACGACTACGCTCACGTCTTCGAGGGATTCCTGCGGAACTGCTACGAGCCGTCGTCGGTCGAGGTGCTCGACATGGCCGAGCCCTACGTCCATCGGAGCTTCGAGGGCGAGGCGATCATGACGGTCGGCAAGGCGGTTGACTTCATCAACAAGGGCCTCGCGGGGATCGTCGCCGTGATGCCGTTCACCTGCATGCCGGGCACGATATCGAACGCGCTGCTCAAGCGGGTCCGCGAAGAGATGGGCGAGTTCCCGTTCCTCAACATGGTCTACGACGGCGTCGAGCAGGCCACGAGCCAAACGCGCATCGAGGCCTTCATGCACCAGGCGAAGGAGTACGCCAAGCGGCGCGCAGGCGCGTAAGAGCGTCGGCGGATACTGGCTTAGGGCGTCGGGTGTTGCGTATCAGGTGTCAGGGATTGGGGCTTCGGGGTCGGGGGAATAAGACCCCGTCAGCCCTGAATAGGCCTGGCCGTCCTTCGATACGCTTCGCTACTCAGGACTGGCGGGTTCCATGTCCCGACAAGTCCACCCCGTCAGCCCTGAGTAGTCCTGAACTCCGAGATCACCGACTGCGAGGAGTTCAGGACGTATCGAAGGGCGGCCTGCTTCCACAACCTCCAGCGACCGTGCGGGTTCCTTCCGCATATCCGCGGAAGCTTTTTCCATGTCTGCGGAAGGAATCCGAGAGCTTGGAAATCCTTTCCCCATGTCTGGGAAAGTGATCCGAGAGCATGGGAACCTTTTTCCCATGTCTGGGAAATCAATCCAAGAACATGGAAATCCTTTCCCCATGGGGTGTGTCAAGCAAAGTGATCCTCCCTCGATTTTGTGGACACCCAACTCATGCAGCTAAAGGCTGCGCCC
>CAYXOC010000042.1:0-41071 GCA_964466715.1 uncultured bacterium | reverse complement strand
CGATGACTCCCTCCGGGCTGGCTGAATCGATCGAGAGGTTCTTCACGTTGACCTCATGCTCGACGACCACCTCGGTCGAGATACCCGGCTCTACTTCGCGGGAGCCGGCGCCTTCTTCGGGGCCGATGCGCTCTTCAGGACGTCGAGGAGGCCGGAGGGGACCATGAGCCGGCCGTCCACGAGCTTGATCTTCGCCGAGAGCTTGATCGTCCCGCCGGTCGATTCGATGGTGTCCTTCCCCGGCACGAGCGTGTACCGCTCCTTCCCGACGAAGACCTTTGCACCATCCTTCCCGAGCCAGTGGACCTTCGCACAGGGGACCTTGGCGGCGAGATCGCGGATGGATGTGGGCTCGCCGGTGATGGAAGGTCTGGGAGGTGCCGGCATATGCACGCCACCCATCGGTTCGACCGTTCTCACGATCTCGCCGGTTACCGCGTCCACCTCGGCGTAGTACATCAGGCGCTTCCCTTGGCCGTTCTCGCCATACACGACGAAGGACCACATGGTACGATCCGGGTCTGCGCTAAGACCAGGATCGGACTCTGTCTCGCCGGTTACCAGTCCCTTCGCAGTCTTCACAATTCCCACTGCCTGCTCAGGCGTAATCTGCGGCTGCTGAGGAGAGGGCATCGGAACCGGGAGGCGTGAGGAACCGTAATACTGAACGCGACCGTCAGCGGAACTAACCCTCACATTCACACCGTTGGGGATCCTTGCGCCGTAGGCGTTCCTGCGCCTCCAGGCAAACCTCCATCCATCGCCATCCCACTCGGGATCCCTCAACTGGAAGCCCATGCTGTCGAAGTCGGCGTACTTGGCTCGGGCGAAGTCCTCCGCGATCTGCCGGCACTGCTCCTGCGTCAGAGGCCCTGTGGGTTCCTCTGTTCGCACCTCAGAACGGGCGTCGTGATAACTAGCATCCGTCACCTCACCTGTGACAGCGTCAACCACCCAGCTATGGTCTTCGTTCTGTATGTCATCGATGTCATAGCTCCTCTTGTGCTTCCATTCCGGGCCGTCCAGGTCTTCCTTGAGTGTCCCGCACTGGAGCTGCAGAGTGTTGTCACCCTCAAAAGCGCGGACGGCGTCCATCGCCTGCTCAGGAGTGATGACGGACTGGCCTTTGCAGCCGGCGGCCATCATCACCAGAGCCCAACATATGATACCGAGCAATCTAGAGCCTATCATTTCCGTTACGTTTCCTTTCTACTCAAATCCGTACCGGGGGGGGAACGATCTTGATGCTACGGTCACCGAAGAACACAGGAACTACACTGGCACCCTTGTCCTTCTCCTCCAGATCATCATTCGCGCTGTTAGCCTTCTCGAGGGCTTTGTCGAACGCCGTACCGACCGAAGTCCCCTTGCATACGTGTGTCCAGAAAGTGTCATGGAACGCCTTGTATGGCTCCACTGCATATAGGACGTTCTTGAAGCCGATAACGGCTCGCGCGCCGCACTCCTTGAAGTAGTAACCTATGGATTGATTCTCAGGGATGTACATGTGCGTATCCATATAGAGCCCGCCATTCGCACCGGCCGAGAAGCACGCCATCAGATACGCCAAACGTATATGGCCAAGGTCGTGTCCAGCTATCATGAACTGCTGGTCAGCAGAGTTCTCTGTCCCTGAGTAGATACCCGATTCCGGGTATGGCAAGTCATCGAATGCGAGGTAAGTGTCAAACGTATATGTCTCGAAGAAGCCATGGCCCGAGTACATCCACACGGCGCTGCATCTCGGGTACTTACGGTTGGCCAGCGTCGAGAAGTTGAGCGTATGGATCGTGTGCACAGGTTGTTTGTCTTCCATCAGGCCGGTTCCGCCACGTGCCGGCTTCCCCGCCGGCGGGAACGCCGCATACCTGCCTTTGATGCCTATGTACCCATCCAGATTTGTCAGTCGTTTGGCTACATCGGTCCCGTAAAACACTGCCTCGGGCTTAGTGCTTCTCAGCCAGACGGTGAAGGAGTGAACTTTGTGCTTGCAGTTCAGATCAAGCGCCCACCGGTTCTGGCCGTTTCGATAGTCCGCGCCGTGGTCGTCCTTGAAATGGAGGACGAAGCGATACTGCCCGGCGTATGGCATGCAACCGACCGGTACGCGAATCAAGATGGCGTGCTGGCCGGGATGCAGACCGTCCTGCGCGCCGTGGAGCAGGCAGTCCATACCGGCTATGCTCGATTCCCAGACCTTAGTGAGCGTGTCATCGTATAGCCATATCTTGCCCTCGCTGGCCGGCTTCTGCTGGTCGTCCGTGACCAGGTACTTGCGGATGTAGTAGACGTAGTCGTCGTCCTCCTCAGCAGTGGTGCCGTTGTCATCCCGCCCGAGGTAGTCCGCGTCGTATACCGGAGTGCCGTTGTCATCGAACGCGCGCCAGATGCTCAGGTGCTGGCTGCGGTACTTCGCGGTGTCCGTCGTCCGGATGTCCGGATCGGTATCGCAGATGTCGGTCTGTACCGCCTCCACGTCATAGGTGTAGGTCCCCGGCGGAGCCATGCCGCCGTTGCCGTCCCAGGTGAACGTGTGCGACGCCCCCGATACGTCCTCCAGAACAATGGAGTCATAGCAGTCAGGGGTACTCGGGTACAGCTTCGGCATGTCGGTCGGCCAGAGCTTCAGGGTGAGCGTCACCGGATCGTTCACATCGTTGTCATCCAGCGTCACGGACACCGTCGCCGTCTCCCCCTCTTCGCCCTTCCAGACGATGACTCCCTCCGGGCTGGCTGAATCGATCGAGAGGTTCTTCACGTTGACCTCATGCTCGACGACCACCTCGGTCGAGATACCCGGCTCTACTTCGCGGGAGCCGATGCGCTCTTCAGGATGTCGAGGAGGCCGGAGGGGACCATGAGCCGGCCGTCCACGATCCTGATCTTCGCCGAGAGCTTGATCGTCCCGCCGCTCCATTCGATTGTCCAACTAGACCTCAGGCTTTCTACTTCATTGATATCATAGTACGGCGCATCGTTCCATTCGCCTTCCTTCAGTTCCCAGTTCTGCAACTGGAGAACAGGGTCGCCCTCGAACGCCCGCACTGCATCCATCGCCTGTTCGGGGGTGATGGTGGTCTGACCATCGCAGACGGCCATCACTGTTGCCAGCGCGCAGCATATCGAGACCAGCAGTCGGAGTCGCGTCATGTAGGTTAGCGTCTACTCCTTCAAGTGTTCGTCGCATCGCCGCAGAAGTTGCCGGGCATAGTATCCATCGGGCAGCTTCTCGTAGACAGCGCGGGCCTGAGACCATTTGCCCTCTTCGCAGAGCGCGTCGCCAAGCGATGTAAGCGCTAGACCGTAATAGTATGGCTGGTCCTCATGCTCCTTGACATACCGCTGAAGTGCACAGATGTAAGCGGTTCTGTCTCCCACAGCCCTGAGAGCTTCGGTCTCTCGGTATCCCGCACTTGATGCGAACACTCCGCCATACGCAGGATCCGATAGCCCGCGCATGATAATCGCGCCCTTATGCCGAGCCGATTTCTCTCCGGTCAGGTACGGTGTGTGCCTGTACAACTCCGACGCAGCCTTCTCTTTCGGGTCTCGTGGAGGCACTATCTCGAAGGGAATATCAGGCAAGACTATTCGTCCCTTCCAGTTGATCCGTTCATTGCCCGCAGCCGCTGGGTCCGAATGGTACTCGCACTTGAGGATGTACTGATCCGCCGGGAGATTCCCGCTCCACGGCCAGGAAACATCCCGGTAGAACGTCTGAGATTCGCCCGGACGAAACACCCGGCCAAGATCGGCCGGCATTGCCGTCATCGATAGTTCGATCCCGCCGGGCATTTCCACACCGGATTTCCGAACGACAGAGGTCACGGCAGTCCAGTGCGCTAGCTCAGCCAAGATCATCTCCTTGTCGCTAGTGTTCGTCAAAGTAAGAGCCGCGATGATCGGTTCTCCCTCGACAAAAGTGCCCTTCTCCAGCGATACTTGGAAGCGCACACCTCTCTGCGCCCCTTCGGCCTGGAGGAATTCTGCTCTATCATCTGTCTTTGCTGCCTGAATGGTATCCACAAGTAACGAGGCTGCCAGTATCAGAACAAACGCCTGTCGACGCATCGCGTACCTCCATTCCATCAATGCAGAGTCAAGCTGTTCCTGCAATCCGCACAGTAAGTGTTGTGCATGTATGTAGCCAAAGATATGTACGGGTCCATCGCACAATCAGTCGCACCCGGATCATGGTGATGACCTATGCCTGGGGTGGGGTTCAAGGTGGGAGTAAGCTTAAGCGAATGAGCAACCTCGTGCGTAATAATATGCGCCCGCACGGCATCCAGTGTAACGCCCAATCCGTTCGCACATGACTGGGCGTTGCCGTTGTGTATATGAACACATCCCGCGTGATTCACGCCGTTCACGTCGTTTGGCGTACCCCATTTTGCCCAGGCAGGTGCGGTAGGCGCGTCCGGCAGAGCAACGTCTGTCAGCACGATGCAGACGCCTTTCTGATGGTAGTCTCTACCTGTATCTCCGTAGTCATAATGGGCAAACGCAAAGCAGTTTCGGGTGATCCAGTTCTCGTCGGACATCTCATCGTCATTGCCATCCTGCACTTCATGCACGGCAAAGCCCGTCGCAGCCTGAACATTACCTGTTCCTACTGGGCTTCGGATGAACAGGTCCTTCTTCTTCGGATCGATGCGGCTCCATGAGCCCTTGCACTGGAAACCTCTATACTCCTCAAACGCGTACAGCCCATCTCCCGTATTCGATGAAGGGGTATGTGGATCGTCGTCGTCATCCGTGTCGAACGCATATCTGGTCAGGCTGTCGGGATCGGTCTGATCCTTCTCCCACTTGTCCGGGAGTCGGTCTTCATCATAGTCCCAGGGCACCCACATGTAGGTCATGTTCTTCGGATCATGCGGGTCGTCCTTGTACTGAACAGCGACGTGACTGTACTTCGGGTCGCTTGGTTTCAAGACAGCCACCTTCACCCGTCCACCATAATCGAACGAATCGAACTTCATTGTGAACCGGCCGTTCAGGTAGGTAGTAGCGTTGCCCGGCTTGCCGGTGTCTAGGCTGCTGTAGATCGTCTTCTCGACCATATCGTTGTACTCGGTTCGGTCAGGTTCGATCTGGGTTGTACTCCCTCCAGAGGTTATCTCTTTCCACACGAAATCGGCTTTCGGCTTTGAAGAACCATTGCACGGATACTTCTCCGAGTCCTGCTCTTTGTAGTTGCAGGACGTGCTGACAAGGTGAGATGGCGTCGCCTGAACCGTGACCGGCACCCTCGACTCCTTCAGCACATGGCTGGGATTCAGTGCAGAAACAACCTTCACATCTACGGTTGTCGAGTTACCTACATCCGGCAGATAGCTCTCATCACCGTCAACAATGATGAGGGCGGTGACCAGAGTCTTGCCATTGAGATCCAGCGCCCACCGATCCTGCCCATTCCGATAGTGCTCACCGTGGGCATCTTTGATGTGCGTCACGAACCAATATGTGCCGACATCGGCCATGAGGCTCGTCAGCACACCGATCCTGACGGCATGGTATCCGGGGCTGAGGCCGTCGCAGCTATCATGCAAGGTGCACGGCAGTCCCCCGATGTCCCAAGATCCCAGCCTGGTCAGTTCCGGGCCGTAGAGCCAGATCTGCCCCCCACTGGCGTCCCATTGGTGGCTGTCCGTCAGGACATAATGCCGAACCACGTATATGTACTCATCGTCGGATTCGTCGCCTTCCGTCCCCTTATCGTCATAGCCATCGTATCTCACGTCGTAGATCGGTAGGCCGGTCTCTTCATCCCGCGCGCGCCTGGGTGATGACGTCTGCGAGCGGATCGTAGCCTGCCGCAATATCCGTGGCCCTTGGCACGATCTTCGAGTTGTAGTAGGCGTCTCCCCGTTTACGGACCTGAACGATCAGCGCGTTGAAGTTCGCCGCCTTCGCCGCGTTCACCATCTAGGTAACCTGTTCGTGGGTCTTGATCCCTGGATGGAATGCATCGACGTAGAGGCCGCGGAACTCCTCCGCGTGCATCGGGAGCGCACATACAAGCGCCGCCAGTGCTAGCGCGAAACGGAAAACGACCCTCATGCTGCGTACCTCCTGTAGTTCGGCAAGTAGCCAGTGCAAGCCGTACTACTACACAAGCGGTACATCAGGGGGAAGAGGTCTTGCGGGGCGCGGGTCTTGCGGAGCACAGGTCTTGTTGGGAATCTGCATAGTGCCTACACTGGTATTGCCTGTTTGTCACTATGATACTGATAGGTTACTCGGTCGTCAATGACCGCTGCGTGATATCTTTGCGGCATTATGGTGAAGCGCCTACCCCACTGGCTACCTAGTGCGTACCAATCGCTATCAGAGTGATCGGTACTGCCCTCTACGACTCAGGATAGATATGAGATGCTGCCACAGGCACATCCGGGAGGCGTGCCGCGCCTGAACGCGTTGGGGTCACGTTTGGTCGCAGCCGTGCTCTGGGAAACCCGAAGTGTAGAGTCCGGAGTGTAGAGTGTTGAGATGGGAGGAACACCATGGCTGCGCCGGAGAGAGTTTTCGCGGGACGTCATGTCAACCCCGGAGCGATACGCGTGCCGGACGGGTTCGTCATCGAGGCTGTCGCTACCGGCCTGAACATCCCGTCGGGCGTCGAGTTCGATGAGGAGAATGACATCTTCATCACCGAGATGGGCTCCCTGTCGGCATCGGCATATCAGCCGGGCCGAGTGATCCAACTGCGGCCCGACGGCAGTTCGCTCGTCGTGGCCGACCGATTCCGCGGCGCGCTGACGGGGATCACGTACGTTCGGGGCTCGTTCTTCGTCTCGGAGCACGCGGTCCCATCAACGGTATGGCAGGTGTTCGGCGACGGCTCGATGTTCCCGGTGCTGGAGGACCTCCCGGGCGGCGGCGACCATCCGATCTCCGGGCCGCTCTACGCGAACTCCGAACTGGTGTACGTGGGCGTCGGCTCGATGACGAACTCCGGAGTGGTCGGGCCCGACAACGAGTGGTGGCTGAGAAAGCATCCACACCTCCACGACATCCCTGCGGTGGACGTCACTCTCGCCGGCAGGAACTATGACTCGCCGGATTTCCTCTTCGGCAGGGAGACCGCGCATACCGGTCCGTTCAAACCGTTCGGCGCTCCCTGCGTCGAGGGCGAGGTCGTGCGCGGATCGATCCCGGCGACGGGCTGCATAGTGCGCGCCGATCCCCGGGACGGCGAGGGCATGGACGTGATCGCCTGGGGCCTGCGGAAGGTGACCTGTCTGGCGGCCCACCAGGATGGACGGATCTTCTGCGCAGACATCGGGATGGACGAATGGGGCAGCAGACCGGTCGCGGACGGACGGGAACGCATCTGGTGGGTGCTGGACAATGCCTGGTACGGCTGGCCCGACTATGCGGGCGGCATGCCGGTGACGGCCGCCCACTTCAAGCCCCGCAGCGCATCTCAGCCGGAGTTCCTGCTGAAGGATCACCCGATGGACAACCTCATTCGCGAGCCGGTCGTGACTTTCCCACGCGGCACCGGCCTTGCGAAGATGGAGTTCTCGAGGAGCCGCATGTTCGCCGATGAGAACATCGCGTTCCTGGCGCTGAGCGGCGATCATCACGGCATCAGCGATCGAGGGTTCAGGGTGATCGCGCTCAATGTGAACACAGGCGAGACGGAGGACTTCGCGACGAACATCGACCCGGGGCCGGCATCGATGACCCGCAGCGGCGGATTCGAGCATCCGATAGACGTGCGGTTCGACCGCACGGGGGAGACCATGCACATTCTCGACCTCGGCGTGATCGAGATGACGCAGAGCGGACCGAGTGTCGCGCCGGGAACAGGCGTCCTCTGGCGCGTGAGCTGGGTGGGATAGAGGAGCAGGGAGTGTAGAGTGTGGAGTGAAAGGGTGTCTGCGAGTTCACTCCGCGCTCCACACTCGTCACCGTACGCTCGACACGGCCTCCTGCAGGTAGGCGTACGACTGCTGTGCGTGGCGGAGCATGGCGGACAGGTACTCCTCGACATCCTCATCGGGCGCATCGAGCGCGGCCTCGCCATGCTCTATCACCATGTCGAGATGGCGCATGCACTCCTCTATCAGGTCGGACAGGTCGGGGGCTTCGGTGATGCCGAACGCTCCATCAAGCTCCTCAGCATAGTCCTGCGCGGCGTCGAGCGTCTGCTGGACATGCTCTCGTACCTCTTCGACATCGGAGACGGCAAATGCCTCGTCGATGTGACGCAGCATCTGCTGCGCCGGAACATTGGCGTTGAGCAGGTAAGTCTGTTCCTCTGCCATCTGCAACCTCCTCGGAAAGCCCGGATCGTTCTACCGATCGGCGCAGTTGCCTGACCGCGCCGCGTTGGTTGATACCCGATGGGGAAAAAGTGATAAACTCACGGGCGACAAATAGTGCCGTATTGTCTTGACAACATCACCGCGTTGTGCGAAAATCTCCCCGGCACGCACTCTTTATCGCAGCCCGACCTTATACCTCTCATACTGCCACTCATACCACGAGCGCCGTGCCTGCATACCATCTCTGCCTTGAAAGTCAATAGCAGCACCGGAGTACCCAGCATGGAAGTTGTAGTCACGCTGAACACGCGCCTCGTGGACGGCACGCCGGTCATCGATGTGGACGGTGAGTTGGACCACGCAGGACTGCCCGAGTTCAGGTCGGAGGTATCGAACCTGATCGAGCAGGGGCACAGGAATCTCGTAGTCGATATGTCGGATACACACTTCATGGACAGCGGCGGACTGTCAGGGATAGTCTACGTGATGAAGCGACTGGCCGTATTGAAGGGCGGCGTCACGCTGGCAGGCTGCAGCGAGCGGATCTTTCGCAAGCTGGAGGTCAGCGGATTGACCCAGGTATCCGATACACTGAGGTTTGCTCCTTCGGTAGAGCAAGCTTTGCGGGAGCTGAGAAAGGCTTCGTAGACAGCACTCCCGTCCGGTCCTGACTAACGCTAAGCGCGGAGCGTAGTTGTATGGACAAACGACAGCATACCAAGGTCACTGAGGGCAAGCGGACGCCCGGAAGCGTCCTCGAGGCGATCGGACACCTCCATCGCCTGTCATCACTCATTGCTTCCGACCAACTCGATGAGGCCCTCAGCGCAGCCGTTGAGATCCCGGTGCAGTGTCTCGGGATCTGCGCTACCGCACTTCTCATGCCGTCCCGGAATTCCGATCGACGCCGCCTCGTCACCAGCCGCAATCTCCCATCGGATCTCCGAACGGACATTGTCACCCTTCGCGATGACGGTCTCATTGGCTGGGTGCTGAAGAACAACGCACCGAGAGCGATCGATGATCTCACGACAGACGGCTCGTCCCCGTATCTGCGCTACGGCCTGAGATCGGCGGTCTGCGCGCCGGTGGAGTGCGGCGGAGAGACGCCCGGGGCGATGCTCTGCGTCTCCAGATATCCCACGGCGTTCGCGGTATGGGAGGTCGAGTTGGTCGCCCTGCTGGCGAACCAGGTGTCGGCAATAGTCCGCCGGCAGGAGTCCACTCCGGCATCAGACGCGCTGCCGTCGCCCGGAGCGCCCGAGAAGTCGGACGATGCCGACGACATCGTGAGCCGCGTACTGGAAGAGGCGCTCGCCGCCGTCAAGGCCGATGGCGGCTCGATCATGGCCAAGCGGGGAAACCACCTCAGGATCATAGCCTCACGCGGCCTCCGGGATGACGTCCCGCAGTCGGCAAACCTGTCGGACGGCACGATCGCCGCCTGGGTGGCGACGAACGGCAAGCCTCTCATGCTGAACGGCAGGGTACAAGACGATCGGTTCTCATCCGCGGAGGAGAGGCCGGAGATCGTCTCCGCGATATCGGTCCCGCTCAGGAACAGCCGCAACCTCGTGGGAGTCCTGAACGTCCACAGCACTCGACCCTGGCACACCTACACGAACCGCGAACTCGGGATACTCGGAAGGATCGCCGGCCGTGTGGCGCTCGGCATCGAATACGCCAGGCTCTTCGAGCAGTCACGCCTGCAGATGCGCCATCTGAGGAGCCTGTACAGGGTGGCCCGAGCGATCACATCGACGCTCGATCTCGGCGACATCACCGAGATGATCACCCAATACCTGCGGGAGCACATGTCAGCCGACGTCTGCGCGCTGCTGATGTACGATCGGGCCTACGATGTGGTACGCCTGGCGCGCGGCCACTCGTCCCTCGGCGGACCTGACGATCAGTACCTGCAGTTGACGAGGCCCGCTGTCAGCGCCGCCCGCAGGTCCAAGCGGCCGGTCGAGTATCACGATCTGCTGCAGTCGCCGGAATACGCCGGTGTCGAGGCGGTTCGACGGCTCGGGCTCCGCTCCGGGGTCGTGGCGGCGCTCTCAGTCCGGGGGAATATCACCGGTTTCGTGGCGGCATTTCGCCGGAAGCCGCACGGATTCGAGCGACAAGCCGTCAAGGTGCTGCCCGGGTTGGCGGAACTGGCGGCTATCGCCCTCGAGAATGCCAGGCTCTATCAGCGGCAGGCCGACATCGCTCATATGACCCGGAAATCGTTGATGCCTCTGTCTCCGCAGGAGATCCCGGGATTCGACATCGGCTGCAAGTACGCGCCGGCATACCAGGTCGGCGGCGACTTCTACGACATTGTCAGACTGCCTGACGGGAAATTCGGAATCGCCATCGCGGACGTGGCCGGAAAGGATACCAAAGCGGCGGCGCATATCGGAATGTGCCGGCACTCGCTCAGGGCCGTGGCCGACGAGATCAGGTCGCCGGCGGCCCTGATCCAGAAGATGAACCGCCTGGTGTGCGAGCAGACGGAGCCCGATTCATTCATCAGCATGATATACGCGGTCCTCGATCCCACGAGCAGACGACTGGCATACTGTTCGGCCGGCCACGAGCCCGCGCTGGTCTACCGCCATCGGTCGAGGCGCGTAGACGAGAGGTCGACTCACGGGCTGCTGCTCGGGATACTCCCGCGTGAAACCTACCGCGAGCGCCGGGCGTCTATACAGGTGGGAGACATCATCGCCCTCTATACAGACGGCCTTGTAGATGCCCTCGCGACCCGGGAGATGCCCGGAGTAGAGAGGCTGAAGTCCCTGCTGATCGAATATCACGCACTCCCGATGCAGCAGATCGCCGACTTGCTGCACGACCAGGCATCGGCACAGTCCGACAGAAGCCCTGATGATATTGCACTGATCCTGCTGAAAGCACTATGACAGTCCCAGCACCTGAGTCGAAAAAGCTGCAGTTCGAGATTCCCTGCTCCTCCGAGTTCATATCGGCAGCCAGGAAAGCCATCGAGAGCGTATGCACACGTCTATCGCTCTCGAAGAGTGAGGTTGGAGACATCGCGCTGGCGGTCGGCGAGGCATGCGCGAACGCGGTGAAGTTCAGCTCTCTGGACAAGACGCCGATCCGCGTGACCTGCGCCGTCTACCCGGAGAAGCTCGTGATCACCGTGCGCAACCGCGGGGCTGCGTTCGTCAAGGGTGAGAGATACCTCATGATGCCGCCGACGGAGCAACTCGACAAAGGCGGCATGGGGCTCTATCTGATCAGCCGGGTGATGGACGAACTAAAGGTCTCGTCGAGGAACGGTACGACTACCCTGCGAATGGTCAAGAAGCTCAGAGAGTAGTCAGGAGTCGGAAGCCCGAATCAGCTTCTTCGCAGCCGCCAACTGCTCAAGCATCCGGTCTCTGGCGGTCGATCCGTAGACGTTCCGCGCCGAGACGGCGTTCTCCACCGAGGAGACCGCGTCCGTGCTCTCGAACTCCTCCGAGAACCGCTTCAACTCGCCCAGCGAGAGGTCCTCGAACGCCTTACCGTTCTCGATGCAGTACGCCACTATCCGCCCCACGATCTCGTGCGCCGAGCGGAACGGCACTCCGCGCCGGACGAGGTAGTCCGCCAGGTCCACCGCGTTCGAGAAGTCACCCTTCAAGCTGGCCTTCATCCGTTCGGTGTTGAAGGTCGTCGAGCCGATCAGCAGCGAGAGCATCTTCAGGCACATGAGGACGGTGTCCGCCGCATCGAAGATCGGCTCCTTGTCCTCCTGGAGGTCCTTGTTGTAGGTCAGGGGCAGGCCCTTCAGCACCGTCAGCAGCGACATGAGGTCGCCGTAGACGCGCCCCGTCTTCGCGCGGATCAGCTCCGGCACATCGGGGTTCTTCTTCTGCGGCATGAGGCTGCTGCCCGTCGCCATCGAGTCATCGAGTTCCACGAAGCCGAACTCGCGGCTGTTCCAGATGATCATCTCCTCCGCGAACCGGGACATGTGCATCGACGTGATCGCGCAGGCGCTCAGGAACTCGGCGGCGAAGTCGCGCGCGGAGACCGCGTCCATGCTGTTCTCGCTGACCTTCGAGAAGCCGAGAAGCTCGGCCACCCGATGCCGGTTCAGCGGGAACGAGGTCCCGGCCATCGCGCCCGATCCGAGCGGCATGACGTCGGTGCGCTTGTAGCAGTCCTCGAACCGCTCCCGATCGCGCTGGAACATCCAGACGTAGGCGAGCAGGTGGTGTGCGAGCGGGACGGGCTGCGCGTGCTGGAGGTGCGTGTAGCCGGGGATGATGTCGTCGAGGTGCTTCTCGGCGGTCTCGACGAGGGTCCGCTGGACGCTCTCCAAAGCCTGGTCGATCGACTTGATCTGCGCGCGGACGTACATGCGCACGTCGAGGGCGACCTGATCGTTCCTGCTGCGGGCGGTGTGAAGTCGTCCGGCGACCGGGCCGATGCGCTCGTGGAGGAGCTTCTCGATATTCATGTGGATATCCTCGGCCGCGATGTCGAACTCGACCTTCCCGGCGCGGATATCCGCCTCGATCTCCTTGAGACCGTTCACGATGGTCTGCGCATCCTCGGTGGGGATGACGCCGCATTCGCCGAGCATGGTGGCGTGGGCGATGCTCCCCTCGATGTCGAACTCCCAGAGCCGGCAGTCGAACCCGATCGACGCGTTGAACCGGTCTACATCCTCCGACGTGGCCTTGCTGAATCGGCCACCCCACAGCTTTGACATGACTGACTCCATCCAACCGATGTAGGGAACGGCCGCCGTCCGTTCGGTTGGTGTCGAACTCGAACCGCCTAGTCCTGAGTAGCGCAGCGTATCGAAGGACGGTCAGGTCTAGCCAGAGGTCTGGTGGAGCAAGGCCGCCCTTCGATACGATGCTGCACATCACTCAGGGCCGACGGGTTGGCAGCCCCGGACCCGACGCCGCCTAGTCCTTCTTCGTAAGCGACCAGTACATCCGCGACTGGAGGCCGTGGATCTTCACCGCGCCGGTCATCTCGCTCTGGTCGAACGTCTTCGTGTCGAACGAGGCAAGATCCTCGGAGTAGAGCGCGAACTTGCTGCTCCGGCCCTCGACTTTCGCGCCGCCCTTGAAGAGCTGCAGGCGGACCGTGCCGGTCACCCGCTCCTGGATCTTGTTGATGAACGCCTCGAGGTCTTCCTTGAGCGGATCGAACCAGAGGCCGGCGTAGGCAAGCTCGCCCCACTTCTGGTCCACCATATTCTTGAACATCCGCTCGTCCTTGGTGCAGACGAGCCCCTCGAGCGCCTTGTGGGCCATGATGAGGATCACCGCCGCCGGGCACTCATAGTTCTCGCGGACCTTCAGGCCGAGCATCCGATCCTCCATGACGTCCACGCGCCCGACGCCGTTCCTGCCGGCGATCTCATGCGCCGCCTTCACCAGCTCGACGGGACCCATGGCCTGGCCGTTGATGGCGACCGGCGTGCCCTTGTCGAAGGTGATCTCGACGGTCTCGGGCTCGTTCCGGCTGTCCGCGATGCCCTTCGTCCAGTGGAAGATCTCCTCCGGCGGGGTGTAGTTCGGCTCTTCCAGCCGTCCGCCCTCGATCGAGCGGCCCCACAGGTTCTCGTCGATGCTCCAGATCTTCTCGACGGTCTGCGCGATCGGAACGCCGTGCTGCTTGGCGTATTCGATCTCCTCGGTGCGGGTGTAGTTGTGCTCCCGCATCGGAGCGATGATCGGCAGGTCGGGGCACATAGTGCGCCAGACGAACTCGAACCGGAGCTGGTCGTTGCCCTTGCCGGTGCATCCGTGGCAAAACGCGTCCGCGCCGACCTTCTTGGCGATCTCGGCGCTCTTGAGGGCGATCAGCGGGCGAGCAATGGAGGTGCTCAGAGGATATCCCTGGTAGTCGCCGTTCGCCTTCACCGACGGGAAGCAGTAGTCGCTCACGAACTCGGCCTTCGCATCGATGGTGTAATGCTCGGTGCCGAGTGCGGCAGCGCGCTCCTCCGCCTGCCTGATGTCATCAGCCGGCTGACCGACGTCCGCGGTGACGGTGACGACATGGTCGAATCCGTAGTCTTCCTTCATCATCGGTATGCAGACCGATGTATCGAGTCCCCCTGAGTATGCCAGAACGACTTTCTTCATTGCTTCCTCCCTCTGATGTCCTTGTAGGAGCGGCTTCCCAGCCGCGAAGGGCGGTACCGTGGCTGGGAAGCCGCTCCTACACAGCTTGGCTACATCACTGACGCCATGACCGCCTTCTGGGCGTGCAGGCGATTCTCTGCTTCATCGAAGACGACCGAGTGCGGGCCGTCGATGACCTCATCGGTGATCTCCTCGCCCCGGTGGGCGGGCAGGCAGTGCAGGACGATCACGTCGCGCTTCGCCGCATCGACGAGCGCCGTGTTCACCTGGTACGGCCGGAAGACCGGCATGCGAATCTCGCGCTCGGCTTCCTGACCCATGCTGGTCCAGACGTCGGTGTAGATGACATCCGCGTCCTTCACGGCCTCGAACGGGTCGGTGGTGACGCTGATCGTCGCGCCGTTCTCATCGGCATCGCGCTTCGCCGAGAGGTGAATCGCGCTGTCGGGCTCGTATCCCTCCGGGCTGCCGACTGCAAAGTGCGAACCGAGCTTCGCCGCGAGGAGCATCAGACTGTGGCAAGTGTTCGTGTTGCCGTCGCCGATGAACGCTACCTTGAGGCCCTTGGGATCGCCCTTGTGTTCGTATATTGTAAGAAAATCCGCCAACGCCTGGCAAGGGTGCTCCAGGTCCGAGAGGCCGTTGATCACCGGTATGTTGGCGTACTTCGCCAGTTCCGTGACCGTGCTGTGCGCGAATACCCTGGCCATGATGCCCTGCACCATGCGCTCGAAGTTCCGCGCCGCGTCGGGGATGCTCTCCCGCGTGCCGAGTCCGATGTCCGAGGGTTGTATGTATATCGCCTGGCCTCCGAGTTGATACATTCCCGTCTCGAAGGTCACCCTCGTGCGCAGGGATGGCTTCTCGAAGATCATGGCGAGCGTCTTGCCCGGCAGGATAGGGTTCTCTACCTGTTCCGGCAGAGATCGACCCTTCAGCCACTTGGCGACCTCGAAGATCTTCCACACCTCAGCGACGCTGAGGTCTCTGATGGAGAGCAGGTCACGACCGCGCATCTCATCCGTAATCAGTTTGTCGTTGGTCTTGCTCTCTGTCACCACAGATACACCTCCGTTAACCGCCATTCCGGCTTTGTCTAGATCGGCGCCGGCTCTCGCCAGCGCCTTTGCCGCTTCCCCTTCGGGCTCTCGTAGAAGTCCGAGAAGCAAATGCTCCGTACCGACGAAATCGCTGTTCACGCGACGGGCCTCGTCGTATGCCAGTTCGATGACGCGCCTGCACCTGGGCGTCAACCGCATGTCCTGCCCGGTTCGGCCATCACCGCCGGCGATACGCCCCTTGATGTCACGCTTCAGGTCCCAGGGATCGATGCCGATCCGCCGCAGGATACCCCCACGACGAAGAGTCCGGGATACTCAGGAGGCCGAGCAGCAAATGCTCCGTGCCAACGATGTTGTGTCCGGCTTTGCCTGCTTCTTCCTGCGCAAGGAATACCGCACGCCTTGCCTTCTCAGTGAACCTCTGCCACATGGCGCTCACCCCCGGACAACCGACAACAAATGGCCAAACAAACGAACGAATCCTGTCCGCCGGAAGCCCATTCGTTCATTCGCTCGCAAATTCGCTGTCGGTAGTCCGTTACATCGTCGGCATACATGTTGCGCCGCCGTTCGCGTCGAGCTTGCCGAACGGAAGGCGTCCTGCCTGCAGGTTGCGCAGTTGGTTCAGGATCGAACTCGGATCAGCTCCCAGCCGATTGAGGACGTCCGCCGCCACTCCACCTGCCTCGCGGGCCAGCCCCAGAAGCAGGTGCTCAGTGCCGATCCACTCATCGTTCAGTCGTTTGCCCTCGGCAAATGCATGATCGATGACGTGCTTCGCATCGACCGTCAACTGCATCTCCTCGCCGAGGCGCTCGCTGCCCTTCGACACGCGGTTCATTACCTCGGACCTTATCGTGCCGAGATCGATCCCGAGTCGCTCGAGCAGACTCGCAGCGACGCAATCGTCCTCTCTGATGAGCGCCAGGAGCAGATGCTCCGGACCGACATGACTGTAGCCGAGTCGTCCAGCTTCGTGCTGGGCCAGGAAGATTGCCTTCCTGGCGTGCTGAGTGAGTTGCCTCCACATACCAGACACCCTCCTGTTGGGAAAGCGTTGTGCTTGCGGCCCATCAGCCCGAACGGCTACCGGACCGCTCAATCCAAGGCTTTGATTACGATCCTGACTGCGGCGTCTACATCGTCCTTCGTCGCGATGAGCGGCGGCAGGAATCTGATGATGCTGCCGCCGATCGAGTTGACGATCAGCCCCTCCTGCAGACACCTTGCTCCTATCTTCTGGGCATCGTCGCGGCTCGTCTCCATGGCGACCATCAGTCCGATGCCTCTGATTTCCTTGATATCGTCCCTCTTCTCTTTCAGACGTTCCAGCGCATCCTTGAAGTATGCACCGACCTCCGCGGCGTTCTCGACCAGCCCCTCGTCCTCAATGGTCTGAAGGGCGGCCAGTCCGGCCGCGCATGCCAGCGGATTGCCGCCGAAAGTGGACGAGTGATTGCCCGGCTGGAAACCCGAGGCTACCTCCTCGGTTGCTAGACATGCGCCGATCGGGAATCCGCCGCCCAGCGTCTTCGCCAGGCTCATGATATCCGGCTTGACGCCATAGTGCTCGAAGCCGAACCACTTGCCGGTCCGCCCGAGCCCCGTCTGGATCTCGTCGAGGATCAGCAGCAGGCCTTTCTCGTCGCAGATGCGCCGGATCGCCTGCATGTACTCCTGAGTGGCGGGATGCACTCCGCTCTCGCCCTGGATCGGCTCCAGCATGATGGCGCAGGTGTTCTCACCGACCGCCGCCTCCAGAGCGGCGATATCGTTGTACGGCACGTACTTGAACCCGGGGACCATAGGCTCGAAGCCCTGGTGATACTTCGGCTGGCCGGTAGCGGTCACGGTGGTCAGCGTCCGACCGTGGAATGAGCCCAGGGTGGTTATGATCTCAAACCGGTCCTGCCCGCGGTTCTCCTTCGACCACTTGCGCGCCAGTTTGATCGCAGCCTCGTTCGCCTCAGCGCCGCTGTTGCAGAAGAACGCCCTGCCCATGCCGGACAGCTCAACGAGCTTCTTCGCCAGCGCCGGGCCCTGGGGAACGTGGTAGAGGTTGGAGACGTGCATGAGCGTGCCGGCCTGCTCGCGGATTGCTTCCACCAGCGCCGGATGCGAATGACCGAGCCCGTTGACGGCGATGCCGGCGAGGAAATCGAGGTACTCCCTGCCGTCGGCGTCCCAGACCTTCATCCCTTCACCTCGGACGAACACGACCGGCAGACGCGCGATCGTATTCATCAGGTAGTCGTCGCTCATCCGAATGACCGACTGGGTATCTGGTTTGGGTGCTGCCGTCATCAGTCTTCTCCTCAAAACGCAAAGAGGCAGAGTCGTGCCCCTGCCTCTCATTACGCGGAATCGCCATATTCCGTTGTCATGCAGATCGGCATTTTCATATCCATCCGCCCTGACATCAGATGTGTTGTTCTATTCTACAAACCCGCCGGGAGATTGTCAACCTCCCCCTACCCCCTCCTTGGTACGGAGGGGACGGTCGCAGATCAGGCAATCATGGTACCGATGCCCTTGTCCGTGAATACTTCCATCAACAGCGCATGAGGAATCGTGCCGTCGATGATATGCGCCCGCTCGACGCCTCCGTCGAGGGCCGTCACGCACGCCTCGATCTTCGGGATCATGCCCTTATCGACCTGCTTAGCCAGTTGACGCGCCTCGTCCACGGTGAGCGATGAGATCAGGCTCGACTTGTCGCTGAAGTCCCGGTAGATGCCGAGCACGTCGGTGAGCATGATGATCTTCGACGCGCCGAGGGCGGCCGCCAGCTTGCCGGCCACGTGGTCTGCGTTGATATTGTACGAGTGCCCGTCGCGCCCCACAGCAACGGAGGATATGACCGGGATATACCCCTCATGGATGAGGGTCTGAACGATGTCGGTGTTGATCTCGACAACATCGCCCACGTATCCGAGGTCACCGGCGTCGGAGACGACCTTCTCCGCGATGAAGAGGTCGCCGTCCTTGCCGCTGAGCCCGACTGCCCTCCCTCCCTGCCGGTTGAGCAGTGCGACGATGCCCTTGTTTGTCTTGCCGGCGAGAACCATTTCGACGATCTCCATCGTCTCCTCGTCGGTCACGCGCAGGCCGCCGACGAAGGACGGCTGCTTGCCGACCTTCTTCATCATCTCGCTGATCTCCGGGCCGCCGCCATGCACGAGGACCGGCCGCATGCCGACGTAGTGCATGAGCACGATGTCGCGCATGACGGCTTCCTTCAGCTCAGGATTGATCATGGCGTTCCCACCGTACTTGATGACCATGGTCATGCCGGAATAACGCCGTATGTATGGCAGCGCTTGAACGAGTATTTCAGCCTGCTCCTTGGCTTTCTCCATTACTACCTCCAGGAGAGAACGGAATGGAGCGCCGGAGTATCGGGTCTTCCCATCACTCCATTACCCCAGCATTCCGTCCCCCTACGTATGATACTCCGCGTTGATGCGGACGTAGTCGTACGAGAAATCGCAGGTCCAGACGGTGGCTGCGCCCGGACCGCCGCCGATCCGAAGCAGCACCGAGACCTCGCGGTTCGAGAGGTATTGATGTGCCTGCTCCTCGGAGAAGTCCGTCGGCTCACCGCCGTCCAGGAGCATGATCGGCCCGAAGCTCAACCTGACGTCAGCCGGGTTGAAGTCCACTCCCGCGCGCCCTGCGGCTGCGAGTACCCTGCCCCAGTTCGGATCCTTGCCGAACATCGCGGTCTTGACCAGCGGCGAGTTCGCGATCGTCTTCGCCACTTGGCGCGCTTCCTCGAAGGAAGCAGCGCCCTCCACCTTGATCTCCACGAACTTGGTCGCGCCTTCGCCGTCCGCCGCGATCTGCTTGGCCAGCGACGAGGTAACGAAGTCGAGCGCTTCCTGGAAGGCATCCAGCTCGGCGCTCCCGGCTCCGAGCTGCGGATAGCCCGCCGCTCCGTTCGCCAGAATGATAACGCTGTCGTTCGTGCTGCTGTCACCGTCAACGGTCAGGCAGTTGAACGAGGTCTCGACCGACTTCGACAGGCACGACTGCAGCAGATCGGGGGCGACCGCTGCGTCGGTGGTGATGAACGAGAGCATCGTCGCCATGTTTGGGCAGATCATCCCTGCACCCTTGGCGATTCCGCCGATGCGGATGGCCTTACCTCCGAGATCAACCTCGACGCAGGCTGTCTTCGGGTAGGTGTCCGTTGTCATGATCGCGCGAGCCGCGAGCGGCCCTCCCTCGTCGCTGAGGCTCTTGTACGCCTGCTCGATGCCGGACCGGATCTTGTCCATGGGAAGCCGCTTGCCGATGATGCCGGTCGATGCGACAAGCACATCCTCCTCCGGCACCTGGAGGAGGCTCGCCGCCTGCCGCGCGCTCTCGTGGGCGTCCTGGTAGCCGCCCTCTCCGGTGCATGCATTCGCATTCCCGCTGTTGACCACGATCGCCCGCGCGGTCGATCTCGGCACCCTCCGCGAGTCGATCTGCACCGACGCAGCCTTCACGACATTCAGCGTGAACACCCCGGCGGCCGATGCCGGATGCTCCGACACGATCAACGCCAGGTCCTCGCCCTGCTGCTTGATGCCGGCCCGGACTCCGGCAGCCAGGAACCCTGCCGGTGTGGTGACTGATCCTTCTATCTCTCTGAAACTCATCTCAGTGTCCTTCCCGGTAACGCACCGGGCGCTTGTCACGAAATCATAGCATACGAGTATCGGTTTGGCAAACCAGCCGGAAAACACGAAGGGCCGGAGCTGACTGCCCCGGCCCGGAAAGTGACGAGTGGATGGCTCCGAGCGCGGCCTATGATCTACGAGCGCTGACGAGCCACGCAGCATACCGAGAGTTCACGAGATTGTCGATCCCCACTCCGCCTCTCGACGACGATGCATGAATGAACATGCCGTTGCCGATATAGATACCCGTGTGATCGATCACGGACCCCTTGCAGGCAAAGTAGAGCCTGTCACCGGGCTGAAGCTGATTGAACGGAACCGGCGTGCCCACATTCGCCTGATCCCTGGAAACCCTCGGCAGGTTGATCCCATGGCTTGCGAACACGGCCTTCACGAACCCGGAGCAGTCCAGGCCGCTGAAGGAGTACCCGCCCCACACGTATGGGATGCCGAGATACTTCAGCGCGGTGTTCACGATGGCGCTCGAAGACGCAGAACTCTGGGGCTGCTTGCCGACCACCTGGTAGTCGAGCAGGCTCACGCATTTCTTGGGAATCCATCCCGTGCTGCCGTCGGACATGAGGACTCCATACCAGTCGCGATTGTCGCCGGTGATGGCGAGGTAGGTATCCTTCGGGCAGGTGTAGTACGTTCTGCTCTTCGAGCTCGGCGCGGACTTGATGTCGGACTTCGTCGCGATGATGACCCCGACCCGTCCGATCGGCGTCTCCTTGTCCGAGGACTTGGTCTGAGTCTCCGCGCGGTATGTCTTTGTGGCCGCCTGTGTGGAGTTCTCTTTGGTAGCGCCGGTCGTCTCGTGCTTCAGGCGCATGTCATCCTTGGCGGCCTCGGTCGGATCCAGAGTTAGGGTAAGAGTCTGCTCTGCGGCGGCCGGGATGCCGGACGCGCAGATACCGAGAACGGCAAGCAGCGCCATCCCCGGCCAGATCACTCTTCTCAGCATTGACGTACCCCCAGGAGCGTGCATCACTGGAATCATTCCCTGAAGGGGCAAGCGCCAATCATGCGGAAGTGCCCCTTCTTATGATTATCGGCTGAGTGACTGTGAAAACCGGATACCTGCACGGAGAGATCCCGCAGATATGCCGGTGCGTCCGTTCCCGCGCCGTGGGGGGGGGAAGGTGCGCAAAACGGACATACATCTATTGAGACGACAGATGCGGTGCTGTGTTCCACAGGCCGGGCCGGCCCCGTGTGGGGCCGACCCAAGCCGCACTGATTAACGCTTCGAGAACTGGAACGCGCGTCGTGCTCTCTTGCGGCCGTACTTCTTGCGCTCCTTCACTCTCGGGTCCCTGGTGAGGAACCCCAGACGGCGAAGGACCGTCCGGTATCCGGGATCGGCCTCGACCAAAGCCTTGGAGATCCCGTGGCGGATAGCACCGGCCTGGCCGGAGATGCCGCCGCCGAGAACATCGGCTCGGACGTCGAACTTGCCGACTGCCTCGACAGCTTCCATCGGCTGAACGATCAGCATCTCGAGGGTCTTGCGACCGAGGTACTCGGCCGCCGTCCGGCCGTTGACTGTGATCGCGCCGGTGCCGGGGGTTAGCCAGATCTTGGCCGTGGCGTTCTTCCTGTGACCCGTAGCGTAGTATCGAGCTTCGTTTGCCACTACGACTTATTCCTCCTAAATCTCAAGCTTCTCGGGCTGCTGCGCCTCGTGAGGGTGCTCTGCGCCCTTGTAGACTCTGAGCTTCTTGAGCATGTTCGCTCCGAGCGTGTTGTGGGGAAGCATTCCCTTTACAACCCGCATGACGAGCTGCTCAGGCTTGTTCTCCAGCATCCTACCGTAGGTCACGCTCTTGATGCCGCCCGGATACTGGGAATGCCAGTAGATCCGCGCCTCAGGCTTGTTGCGGCCGGTCATGACGACCTTATCGGCATTGATGATGATCACATGGTCCCCGGTGTCGATGTGCGGTGTGAAAATCGGCTTGTGCTTACCACGCAAGATCTTCGCTACCTGTGAGGCAAGGCGGCCCAGCGACTTACCCTCAGCATCGACGACATACCATTTCCGCTCGATGTCCTTTGGTTTTGCAGTGTATGTCCTCATATTGCCTACTCTCCTAGTATTCCACTTTCGTCAGGCACAATCCTTGCGGCGGAGCAGTCACGCCCGCGGCCTGCCGGTCTCGTGCTTCGAGAATCACCGGGATGTCCTCGACGGAACGTTTCCCCTGGCCGACCTCGACAATCGTGCCTGCAATTGCTCGCGCCATGCCCCGCAGGAATGCATTGGCCTTGATCACAAACAAGATCGCGTCTTTTCTTCGGCGGACTGCAATGCCCGCCACGTACCGAACGGTGCTCCCGCCCGGCCTATAGGGCATTCCGAAGGATGCGAAATCCTTCGTGCCCACGAAACATGATGCCGCAGCCTCCATCACGTCCGGATCGAGCGGCTGCATTATGTGCCACGCGTACCGTCCCAGTATCGCCGAGGGCTCCCGCCGGTTCAGGATCGTGTAGACGTACGTCCTGGAGCTGGCGGAGCGTCTCGCGTGGAACGTCTCCGGTGCTTCCTCACACCGCTTGACCCGGATGTCCGGGGACAGCCGGCCGTTTATCACCGTGACAAGGTTCTCTGTAGGGATCGGATCGGGCGCGTGGAAGTTCACCACCTGGCCCGTCGCGTGTACCCCGGCGTCGGTTCGACCGGCGCCTACGACCTGGATTCTCTCTCCGAAAACCGCCTGTATGGCGGCCTCCAGATCTCCCTGCACCGTGCGCTTCGACGACTGCTTCTGAAATCCGCAGAAGTCGGTGCCGTCGTATTCGATCACTGCCTTTACGTTGCGCACGGCTATCTCTCTTGTAGGAGCGGCTTCCAAGCCGCGATACATCGGTTCATCGCGGCTTGGAAGCCGCTCCTACAAAGGGCTAATCGGCGGCAAGCTCCAGCTTCACCATCGGCGCCGCGTCGCCTCTGCGGAAGCCGATTTTGGTGATGCGGGTGTATCCGCCCGGCTTGGCCGAGAACTTCGGAGCGATGGTGTCGAACAGCACCTTGACGAGGTCCTCGTCGTTCAGTACGCGCCGAGCCTGTCTGCGCGAGTGCAGATCGTTGGTCTTCGCGATGGTGATGACCTTCTCCGCGATACTGCGAACATCCTTGGCCCTGGTCTCGGTCGTGCGGATCTCGCCGCGCTCGATAAGGGCGCGTACCAGCCCCTTGAGCAGTGCTCTCCGCTGATCGCTGGGCAGGCCGAATTTTCGTCCAGCAACTCTATGTCGCATTGTTCGTCACATTCCCTTTCATACAGAATCCCTGACGGGCTACCCCATGAAGAACCTATTCAGCAGCCTCTTCCGTGGTCTCTTCCCGACCCTCAGCCTGGGTGTCCACATCCTCTTCCTCAGGCTCCTCTTCCGTGCCCTCGGGCATGGCCAAGCCTTCTTCGCCGGTCTTCTTGAGGCTCAGACCGAGCTGCGTGAGCTTCTCCTTGACCTCATTCAGCGACTTGCGACCGAAGTTGCGAATGCCCATGAGGTCGGCCTCGGATATCTGCACGAGCTCGCCGATGGTCAGGATATTGGCCTTCTTCAGGCAGTTATAGGTCCGCACGGAGAAATCGAGTTCCTCGATCCTGGCATCCGGCGCCCTGACTTCCGACTCCTCGCCGTAGAGCATGTCGCCCTCGTATGCCTCGAGACCTCGCCCGCCAGCGAAGTCGGTGAAGAGGCGGACCTGTCTCTCCAGGATCATGGCGGCCTCACCGAGCGCCTCGGTCGGCTGCACGGTGCCGTTTGTCCAGATCTCCAAGACGAGCCGCTCGTAGTCGGATTTGTGGCCCACTCTGGTAGGCTCCACGATGAAGTTGGCGCGGGTCACGGGGGTAAACGCGGCTCCGACAGGAATGACGCCGATGGTCGTCTTCACCTTCTCCTGCTTCTCGGGCAGCACATATCCCTTGCCCAGCTCTACGGTCATCTCCATGGAGAGCGATGTGTTTTCGTCACTTATGGTGGCGATGTAGGTCTCGGGATTGGCGATCTCCACACCGGCAGGTGTGCGAATGTCGGCGCCGGTCACCTCACCCGCACCCTTCACGTCGATCCAGATCGTCTTCGGCTCGCGGGACGCGCCGTCCGGCTCCATCTTCACATAGATGTCCTTCAGGTTGAGGAGGAGCTCGGTCGTATCTTCCTTGACGCCGGGGATAGTAGAGAACTCGTGCAGCACGCCGTCAATCTTCACCGAAGTGATAGCAGCCCCGGTTATCGAGGACAGCAATATGCGGCGAAGTGCGTTGCCCAGCGTGATGCCGAATCCTCGCTCCAGCGGCTCCACGTCGAACTTGCCGTATGTCTCAGTCTGCTGTAGTGTCTCGATGCGAGGCACGATCTGTTCCATAGTATCCTCTCCAATCCCCACTAACTGGGATCACAGTTAACTCTCGTTGTCTGCACATAAAACGACCGAAGAGCCGCCGGACACACACGGTGATCCTGCGGCTATCAGTCTGAACACAAACCCGCCGTTACCTGGAGTAGAACTCTACGATCAGGGTTTCGCGTACGTCTGTGTCGATATCGTCGCGAGCAGGCATGCGCACGATGCTCCCTCTTCGAGCTTCGGGGTTCAACTCCAACCACTCGGGAACGCGGGCGCCGGCCGATATCTCCAACGCGTGGATGATCGGCGCCAGGTTTCTGCTCGACTCCTTGACCTCGATCACGTCACCGACCTTCACGATGTACGAAGGGGTGTTGACCTTGCGTCCGTTTACCGTGAAATGGGCGTGACTGACGAGCTCACGGGCCTGCGGGCGTGAGGCCGCGAACCCGAGTCGGTATACGATGTTATCCAGGCGGCGCTCCAGCAACTGCAGAAGGACCTCGCCGGTGATCCCGCCCTGGCGCATGGCTTCCTGCATGTAGCTGCGGAACTGTCCCTCGCTCACGCCGTAGATGCGGCGCAGCTTCTGCTTCTCGCGCAACTGGATACCGTATTCCTTGACCTTTCTGGTCATTGCCTGCCCGTGCTGGCCCGGAGCATAGCTCCTGCGCTCGAACGAGCATTTCCTTGTGTAGCAGCGCTCACCCTTCAGGAACAGCTTGGCGCCCTCCCGGCGGCACAGCCTGCATACAGCTTCCTGTGTAACAGTCATTATCTTCTAATCTCCTCGACCCTTATACTCTGCGTCTCTTCGGAGGCCGACAGCCATTGTGCGGGATGGGAGTGACGTCCTTGATGGTGCTGACCTCGAGCCCGACGGCTTGGAGCGACCTGATAGCGGTCTCTCGACCCGAGCCGGGGCCCTTGACCATGACGTCCACCCTCTTCAGCCCGTGCTCCATGCTCTTGCGCGCGGCCTGCTCGGCGGCCAACTGGGCTGCGAACGGAGTGCCCTTCCTCGAACCCTTGAAGCCGACCTGGCCGGCGCTCGACCACGCTATCACTTCGCCCTTCGCATCGGTTATGGAAACGATGGTGTTGTTGAAGGTCGACTTGATGTGGGCCACGCCCTGCGCGATATTCTTCTTCTCTTTCTGCTTGCCTCTCGCCGATACTTTCTTAGCCAATCGGACCCCTCCTTACTTCTTCCTTCTCACGCCTACCGTCCGCCTCGGGCCCTTCCTGGTACGGGCGTTCGTACTGGTTCTCTGGCCTCGAACGGGCAGCCCACGACGGTGTCGCAGTCCGCGGTAAGATCCGATTTCCATCAGACGGCGGATATTGAGCGATACCTGGCGCTTCAGATCGCCTTCCACACGGTACTCGCGGTCGATCATCTCCCTGAGCTTGCTGACCTCGGACTCGGTGAGGTCGCGGACTCGCGTCGCGGGGTCGACCCCGGTACCCGCAAGGATCTTCCTGCTACTGGTAAGGCCTATCCCGAAGATGTACGTCAGTGCTGTTTCGATTCTCTTGTCACGAGGGAGATCGACTCCCGCAATTCTTGCCAAGGGTGTGCCTCCGTTTAGCCTTGTCGCTGCTTATGCTTGGGTTTGTCGCAAATGACCCGCACAACGCCTTCCCGGCGGATCACCTTGCATTTGTCGCAGATTTTCTTTACTGATGCTCGAACTTTCATTTGAAACTGCCTCCAGATCTCCCGTAGCGGCACTTCAGAGCGCTACCACTCGCCGTTCCAGCCGGGAGCAACGCACGAGGCGCCGTGCCAATCGTTAATTGTAACTCAAAATTCACAAATATGCAAGCCCTGTCGCCTAACTTGTCTGCCGACGCTAGGCCGGCGTCTCTCCCTCACGCAGAGTGAGGATGTCAGGGCCCGACTTGGTGATGGCTACCGTGTGCTCGAAATGAGCCGAAAGGCTCCTGTCGCGCGTTACGATCGTCCATCTGTCCGGCAGGCTTTCCACCTGATGAGTGCCGATATTCACCATCGGCTCGATCGCCAGTGTCATGCCCGCTTCCAGGCGAGGACCGCGCCCCGGTCTACCGAAATTCGGGACCTGCGGGTCTTCATGCATCTCCCGACCGATTCCGTGCCCTACCAGATCGCGTACCACTGAGTAGCCATGCGACTCGGCATGCTGCTGTATGGCGTTGGAAATATCGGTGAGTCTGTTCCCCACCCTGGCCTGCCGGATGCCGCAGAAGAGGGCTGCTCGCCCCACCTCCAGCAGCTTGGCGGCCTGAGCGGAGATCTCGCCGACCGGTATCGTGATCGCCGAATCGCCGTGGTAGCCGTCCACGATCGCGCCGAGGTCTATGCCTACGATGTCGCCTTCATTGAGCACCCGCGGGCCGGGGATGCCGTGTACGACTTCCTCGTTCACCGCGACGCAGACGACGCTCGGATAGCCTCTGTAGCCCTTGAAGGAGGGGATCGCCCCCCTCATCTGCAGGAACTCTTCGGCCAATCTGTCCAGCTCGCCGGTGGTCGTCTTGCCCGGCACGATCGATTCCGCCAACATCGTCAGCGCGTCCGCCACGACTCTCCCGGCGATGCGCATCTTCTCGATTTCGGCGTTTGTTTTCAGGGTGATCATACCGGCGACCCGATCCGAGCGGAAGCCGGAACCGCCGGCTAGCGGTTCCGCAGTCCCTCGAGCTTTTCCTTCACCAAGCCGAATATCTCTTCCACGCTTCCGGTCGCGGGAATCCGCATGAGGATCCCGGTCCGGTCGTAGTAGTCTATCAAAGGTTCGGTCTGTGCGCGGTAGACCTGGAGCCTGCGCGCAATGGCCTCAGGCTGGTCGTCTGCGCGAGTGATCAACTTCCCCTCGCACGCCTCGCACGTCGCACTGTCGGTCGCGCCGTAGGTAGCGCCGCACTTCTCACAGACGCGGCGTCCGCCGAGCCGTCGCACAACTTCTTCATCAGGAACCTCGAAGCTCAGCACGGCATCGAGTCTCTCGCCGCTCTCAGAGAGCGCCTTGTCCAACGCCTCCGCCTGAGCGACGGTCCGAGGGAAGCCATCCAGCATATAGCCCTTCTTGTACTCGGGCTGCCGGAGCCTCTCCGCCACTATGCCGATGACGATCTCGTCCGGCACGAGCTCGCCCTTTGTCATATAGGATTCCGCCTGGCGGCCAAGCTCGGTGCCTTGCTTGACCGCCGCGCGAAGCATATCTCCGGTGGAGATATGCGGTATGCCGTATTCTTTCGCGATGAGGGCAGCCTGAGTACCCTTCCCCGCTCCTGGCGGGCCCAACAGAACCAGTTTCATGGCTACTTGATGAACCCTTCGTAGTGTCTCATCAGCAGATGGGCCTCGATAGCCTGCATGGTCTCGAGAGCGACACCTACGATGATCAGCAGCGACGTGCCGCCGACCAGGTAGAAGGTCTGGACTCCCGTGATATGCGGCGACCAGTACTGCATCAGAGCGATCACGGCCAGGAACACCGCGCCTGCGAGCGTGATCCGGGACATGACGCGATCCAGGAACTCCAGCGTCGGCTTACCGGGCCTGATGCCCGGGATGAAGCTTCCGTACTTCTTCAGGTTGTCCGCCACATCGCTAACGTTGAACGTTACCGCCGTGTAGAAGTACGTGAAGAAGACGATCAGGCCGGCATAGAACAGAGCGGATACCCAGTTGTTGCCGGGATTCGACCACTCGGCGAACCGCTGGAACATCTGGCCGAACTTGCCGGTTCCGGTGAACGGCGCGATCGTCTGCGGCAGAAGCTGCAGAGAGATCGCGAAGATGATCGGGATGACTCCCGCGGAGTTCACTCTCAGCGGCAGGAACGATGTGGACCCGCCGTAGACCTTCTGGCCGACAACGCGCTTCACGTGCTGGATCGGGATCTTGCGCTGTGCCTGCTGGATGATGACGATCCCAACGACCGTCGCCAGGAACAGGAGCAGCATGCCGCCCACACGGACCGGCGTGTATGCGCCGCCCCGCATCAGCTCCCAGGTATTCAGGATCTGAGGAGGCATACTCGCCACGATACCGGCGAAAATGACCATCGAGACGCCGTTGCCGATGCCTCTATCCGTGATCTGCTCGCCGACCCACATCAGGAACGCTGTTCCCGCTGTCAGGGTCAGCACGATCTGCAGGAAGGTAAGAGCATTCACGTCCAGGACGCCGGCGCTCGTCAGATACTTGTTCATACCGATGGCCTGGAACGCCGCAAGCACACCAGTCAGATATCTGGTGTACTGCGAGATCTTCTTCCGTCCGTGCTCGCCTTCCTTGGCCAGAGCTTCAAGGCTGGGAACGGCGATGGTCAGAAGCTGCATGATAATCGACGCGTTGATGTACGGAGCAATACCCATCGCGAAGATGGTGTATTTCTTGAGCGCTCCGCCCGAGAACACATCGAGCATGCCGAGAACGCCGCCGCTCTCGAACAGCTTGGCCATCGCTTCTCTATTGATACCGGGCACGGGGATGTGCAACCCGACGACGAAGACGGCGAACATGATGAACACGAACTGAATCCGCTTTCTAAGGTCGGGAAGCTTGAATGCTGCTATAAGTGACGCCAGCATACTTTATAGTACCTCCGTAGTACCACCCTTAGCTTTGATCTTCTCCTCGGCGCTCTTGCTGAAATGATGCGCGCGCACGGTGACGGCACGATCGATATCGCCGCGTCCCAGAACTCGCAGTCCACTCTTCAGATCGCCTACTACGCCCTTCTCGATGAGGAGTTCGGGGGTGATAACCTCATCCTCGATCTTGGCCAAAGTGTCAAGATTGACTATGGCGTATTCCTTCTTGAATATGTTGTTGAAACCGCGCGTGTGAGGGACTCGGCGATGCAGCGGAGTCTGTCCGCCTTCGAATCCGGGTCGAACCTTGTTCCGTGCCTTCTGGCCCTTGTGACCTTTGGTTGCGGTCTTGCCGTGACCCGAGCCTATCCCCCGTCCCACTCGCTTGCGCTCTCGTACAGATCCCTCCGCGGGTCTGAGTTCACTGAGTTTCACTGTCTGCCTCCTGGCTTGAGCATGGAGTACACCTCCACACCCAGCATCGCAAGTTGGGCATGGAGCAGTACTCCATACCCAACACAACGTTGACTAGTCCACCTGCTCGACTTCGACCAGGTGCGTGACCTTCCGGATCATCCCGCGGATCTGCGGGTTGTCCGGCTGGATCTTCGAAGAGTTGAGCTTGCCCAGGCCGAGCGCCTTGACGGTCAGCTTCTGGGACTTCTCGAATCCTATAGGGCTCCTTCTCAGGGTGATCTTAAGCATTCTCCTCACCCTCCTCCTCCGCTGCGGCCAGAGCAGGAACCTCGGCCTGTGCTTCGGCTGCCTTCGCCTCCTCGGCAGCTGCCATCGCCGCCAGGACTCCCTTCGGCAGAAGCTCCTGCACGGTCTTGCCTCTCAGCCGGGCGACTTCCTCGGCCCTCTTTAGTTGGCGCAGTCCGCTCATGGTAGCATGGGCGCTGTTGATGGCATTCGGCGAGCCGAGCGACTTGGCCAGGACATCCCGGACGCCCGCGACCTCGAGGATCGCTCTCGCGGCGCCACCGGCCACCACTCCCGTACCGGGAGCGGCCGGCCGAAGCAGTACCTGAGACGCTCCGTACTGTGCCAGAATCGCATGGGGGATCGTCGAGCCGACGAACGGCACTTCGATCAGGTTCTTCTTCGCATCTTCCATGCTCTTTCGCACCGCATCAGGCACGCTTCGCGCCTTGCCGAGTCCGATGCCCACATGCCCGTTATGATCTCCGACGACGGAGAGCACGCTCCAACTGAGTGTGCGTCCACCCTTGTGGGTCTTCTGCACCTTGTTGGTCCGAATGACGCGCTCTTCGAGGTCCAGCAAATCCGCGTTTATCTTCGGCATAGATATCCTCCTAGAACTCCAGACCGCCGGCTCGGGCGGCATCCGCGAGCGTCTTCACTCTGCCGTGGTAGATGTAACCGCCACGGTCGAAGACGACCTGCTTGATGCCCTTCTCCTGGGCGCGCTTCGCCACAAGCTCTCCGACAGCCTTGGCTGCCTCTACATTGCCGCCGCTCTTGATCCGGCCCTTGATCTCAGGATCCAGAGTGGAGGCGGAGACCAGAGTCTTGCCTACCCCGTCGTCCACGATCTGAGCATAGATGTTGTTCAGACTGCGGTACACGTTGAGCCGGGGTCTCTCTGAGGTGCCGACTACCTTCTTGCGAACACGAGCGTGCCTCGCCTGTCGCAATTCCTCTCGATTAGCCATTGATTCTCAGCCTCCCCACGCTTACGCCTTACCGCTCTTGCCGGCCTTGCGGCGAACGATCTCTGTCGAGTATCTGATGCCCTTGCCCTTGTAAGGCTCCGGCTTTCGGATAGCTCTGATCTCGGCGGCCTGCTGACCGACCACCTGTTTGTCGATGCCGCGGACCTTGATCAGCGGTATCCTGGTGTTAGTCTCCTGGCCGACTTCAAACTCGATCCCCGGATACGGGGCTACTTCGACGGGATGGGAGTATCCGACCTGGATGTTCAGGTTCGGACCGGTCATCTGTGCACGGTAACCAACGCCGTGGATCTCGAGGACCTTCTCATAACCCTTGGTGACGCCCTCGACCATGTTGGCGACGATCGTCCGGGTCAACCCGTGAAGGGATCGGTGCATCTTACCATCCGACGGCCGGTCAACGCGGACCACACCGTCCTCGATCTTGACGATCATGTCGGGATGGATGCTCTTGGTAAGCGAGCCCTTCGGTCCCTTGACAGTGACCGAGCCCTCGCCGACCTGCACTTCTACCCCGCCGGGAATAGGAATCGGCATCTTGCCTATTCTCGACATAGTTGAATCCTCCTACCACACATAGCACAGGACCTCGCCGCCCACACGGAGCTGTCGAGCCTGTCGGTCGGTAACAACACCCTTGGAAGTACTGATGATGGCAATCCCGAGGCCACCAAGCACCCGCGGCAGGTCTCCTCTCTTCGAGTAGACACGCAGACCGGGCTTGCTCACGCGCTTCAGATTGGTGATGACCTTCTCTCTGCGCGGTCCGTACTTCAGGCTGATCCTCACTCGGTTCTGTGCCTGATCTTTGACCAGTTCGTAATTCTTGATGAAGCCTTCCGACTGGAGTATCTTGATGATCTCCACCGCAAGGCGAGATGCAGGCACTTCCACATGATCATGTCCTGCTGAGTTTGCGTTGCGGATCCTGGTCAAGAGGTCCGCAACTGGATCGGTAACTGCCATATCATAGTCCTCCATGCGCCTGGGCACTTGGTACGCGAGCACGATGCCCGCGCCCATGCCCGGTTCGCTCCCCCACGGCTTCGACGCGACGACGGATGCTCCCCCGAGGGCAGGATCACGCCTTGGCGCGAAACGAAGGGTTACCCCGGGATCACCGGGGAGCGTCTCGTTAGCTCTTGCGCCTTACCAGCTTGACTTGGTCACACCCGGGAGCAATCCCTGGTGAGCCAATTCCCTGAAGCAAATCCTGCAGATGCCGAACTTTCGGATGTAGCCGCGCGGTCTGCCACAGAGCTTGCAGCGGTTGTACTTCCGAACCTTGAACTTCGGCGTCTGATTGGCTTTCTCGATCAATGCTTGCTTTGCCAACGGGCCCTATCTCCTTGCTGTTATTCTTCAGCCTTTTCCTTCTTGCGCTGCTCGATGATCTGCTGCGCCTGATGTGCCGGCACCTGCTCGTAGTGAGACGGCTCAACGCGGAACGTGCCGCGTCCTCTTGCGATGGAGCGCAGGTCGATTGCATATCTCTGCATCTCCGACTGCGGCACCGTGGCGCGAATGCGCTGCTTGCCGTCCTCGATCGGCTCCATGCCGAGAATCCGGCCGCGCTTGCCGTTCAGGTCGCCGATGACATCGCCCATAAACTCCTCGGGAACGACGACCTCGACGTTTACGATCGGCTCGAGTATCACCGGATTGGCCTTCTCGGCCGCATTCTGGAAGGCGAGGATTCCCGCCATCTTGAACGCCATTTCGGACGAGTCCACGGTATGGAACGAACCATCATACACTATTGCGCGAACATCCACAACAGGGAATCCGGCCAAGATGCCTCGATCCATCGCTTCCCTGATCCCCTTTTCGACGGCAGGGATATACTGCCTCGGGATGGCGCCACCCACGATCTGATCGACGAACTCGAAGCCTTCGCCCCTCTCGAGAGGCTGAAGCTCGACCCATGCGTCGCCGTATTGCCCACGGCCGCCGGTCTGCTTCTTGTGCTTGCCCTGTGCCTTGGAACCGGTCGTGATCGTTTCGCGGTAAGGAATCCTCGGCATCGCGGTGTCTACCTCGACGCCGAACTTCCTCTTCAGCCGGTCGACGATGATGTCTACGTGAGTCTCGCCCATACCGGACACGAGTGTCTCGGCCGTCTCGACCTCGCGGCGGTAGTGGAAAGTCGGATCCTCGTCCGCAAGCTTTGCCAGGCCCGGACCGAGCTTGTCTTCGTCGGTCTTGGTCTTGGCGAAGATCGCTACCTCGTAGACCGGGGCCGGGAACTCGATAGGCGGATACTTGATCGGCTTCGCCTTGTCGCACATGGTGTCGCCGGTCGATGTCTCGGCGAGCTTTGCGACGGCGGCGATGTCACCGGCATGCACTTCGGACGTCGCTTCCTGGTTCTTGCCGCGCAGGAAGTAGACCTGACCGATTCGCTCCTCGGCGTTCTTCGTCGAGTTAAAGACGTGCGAGTCCGACTTCAGCAGTCCGGAGTAGACCTTGAAATATGTCAGTTTACCCACATACGGGTCAGCCAGCGTCTTGAACACCAGTGCGGAGAACGGCTCCGAATCGGCGGCCTTCCGCTCTTCCTTCGCGTCAGACTGCGGATTGACACCTTCCGCCGCCCCCACGTCGGCAGGCGAAGGGAAGTTCTGGACGATGCTGTCCATAACGCCCGAGATACCGATGTTCTTCAGGGCGGAGCCGCAGTACACCGGAACGACCTTGCCGGCCTTGATGCCCAGCATCAGACCGCGGGCAACTTCCTCGCTGGTGAGCGATTCGCCTTCGAGGTACTTGTTCAGCAGATCATCGTCGTTCTCGGCGGCGGCCTCGACGAGACCCTCACGATAGCGCTCTACCACATCGGCCATGTCGCCGGGGATGTCGCCCACGGTGGCCTGCTTGCCCGAGCCGCTGACGGCCTTCATGGCGACCAGGTCGACGTATCCCTTGAAGCTGTCCTGCGAGCCGATCGGCAGCCAGACGGGAACGACACGGTTGCCAAAGCGCACCTTCAGCGCCTCCGCGACCGCGTAGAAATCGGCGTTCTCCCTCTCCATCTTGTTGATGAAGAAGCCTCTGGCGATCCCATACTCGTCTGCGAAGCTCCATGCGTTCTCGGAGCCGACCTCGATGCCGGAGACCGCGCAGACGACGATCATGGCGCCCTCGACGACTCGAAGCGCGCCCTTCACGTCGCCGACGAAGTCCGCGTAACCCGGAGTGTCGACGAAGTTGATCTTGGAGTTCTTCCACTCAACAGGTGCGAGCGTGGCGTTGATACTGATCTTGCGCTTGACCTCGTCCTGATCGTAGTCAGACGTGGTCGTCCCATCGTCTACCTTGCCCAGCCTGTCGATGGCTCCGGCGTTGAAAAGCAACGCCTCGGTGAGGGAGGTCTTCCCACATCCGCCATGACCGGCCAGCGCTATGTTCCTTATGGATTCAGCGGTGTATGCTTTCACCTGGTGTAGTCCTCCTAGCGCTCTCGGAAGGGCATGCCCAGCGCCTTCAGAAGAGCACGGGCTTCCTCGTCCGTCTTGGCGGTCGTCGTGATGATGATGTCCATACCGCGAACTTTGTCGATTTTGTCGTAATCGATCTCAGGGAAGATGAGCTGCTCCTTGAGACCCATTGCAAAGTTGCCTCGACCGTCGAACGCGCTGGGGTTGACTCCGCTGAAGTCGCGGACTCTCGGCAGCGTTACGTTCATGAGCTTATCGAGGAACTCATACATCCGATCGCCGTGCAGGGTCACCTTGGTGCCGATGCGCATGCCGGTTCGGATCTTGAAGTTCGCGATCGACTTCTTGGCCTTCGTGATGACCGGCTTCTGGCCTGAGATGGCCGTGAGGTCACGCACAGCGCCGTCCAAGAGCTTGGGATCCTGGATCGCCTGGCCTACACCCATGTTGATGACGACCTTATCAACCTTCGGTACCTGCATGATGCTGCTGTAGTTGAACTGCTTCATCAGAGCAGGTACGACTTCGTCTTTGTACTTATCTTTAAGTCGTGCCACTTCTCACGCCCCCTCAGACTACGTCAATGTACTCGTGACAGCGCTTGCACACGCGGACGCGCTTGTCCTCGGTGATCTCACTGCCAACGCGCGATGCTTCGCCACACCGGGGGCAGACCAGCATGACTTTGCCGATTGCCATTGGTGCAGGCTTGGTGATGCGACCGGTCTGCGTCTGCGGAGTCGCCCTGGTCTTGGTGCTCTGCCTGGGCTTCTGATGCCTGGTCACCATATTGACACCCTCGACGATGACCTCGCCCTTGTCAGGGAATGTCTGGAGGACCTTGCCCTTGCTGCCCTTGTCCTTGCCGGCTAGTACGATTACCTGGTCGCCTTTTCTGATTCTCATTTTCATCTCAATTGCCTCCATGGCAGCCTTGTGAGCGCATCAAGACGCGCCCGGCATGTGATTCGCATATGCCATGTGTGCTGTATGCTGATGCGCCTACAGTACCTCAGGTGCGAGGGAGATGATCTTCATGAAGTTCTTCTCACGAAGTTCCCTCGCGACGGGGCCGAATATCCGGGTGCCCCGGGGCTCTCCAGCCTGGCTGATGACTACAGCCGCATTGTCGTCGAAGCGCAGGGTGGAGCCGTCCGTCCTGCGGACGGGCTTCTTTGTGCGCACTACGACTGCCTTGACGACATCACCCTTCTTGACTGCCGCTCCCGGTGTAGCCGACTTCACCGCGCCGACGATGATGTCACCGACGTCGGCGAACTGGTTGTTCGAGCCCTTCATAACCCGTATACACATGATCTCTCGTGCACCTGAGTTGTCGGCCGCTCTCAAACGTGTGTACGGCTGTATCATTGCTCGATGCTCCTCTTACTTAGCTTTCTCTACGATGCGTACGACTCTCCACCGCTTCTCGCGGCTGATCGGCCTTGTCTCCATGATCTCTACGAGATCGCCCATACCGACGGCGTTGGCCTCGTCGTGCGCCTTGAACTTCCTGGTCCGTCTCATGATCCGGCCGTAAAGCGGGTGGCGAATTCTGGACTCTACCGCTACGATGACGGTCTTGTCCATCTTGTCGCTGATAACCCGCCCGCTCCGGACTTTACGTCTGCCTCTGGATTGCTCCATGGGTTATCCTCGTCCTTTCGCCGCTTCGAGTTCTCTCTCTCGAAGGATAGTCAAGATCCTTGCGATGTTCTTTCGGCCCTCCGTGAGCCTCTTGGGGTTCTCGAGCTGCTTCATCGCCGATTCCCGACGGGCTATGAAAAGGTTCTTCCGCTCCTCCTGAAGCATGCGCTCCAGTTCGGCATCGGAAGCCTCACGAAGCTTTTCTCTATACTGAGCTGCCTTCATGAACCTCACCCAACTCCTTCTTGGTCACGAACTTCGTTGCGATCGGGAGCTTGTGGGATGCCAGTCTCATGGCTTCCTTGGCGAGCTCCTCGGGTACTCCTGCCATCTCGAACAGAATGCGTCCGGGCTTGATGACGGCGACCCACATTTCCGGCGCGCCCTTGCCGGAACCCATGCGGGTCTCGGCGGGCTTCTTCGTGACCGACTTGTCCGGGAAGATGCGAATCCAGATCTGGCCGCCTCTCTTCACGTGCCTGGTCATCGCAACTCTTGCTGCTTCTATCTGATTGCTGGTCATCCAGCAATGCTCCAGCGCCTGCAGACCGTACTCACCGAAGTCGATGTTCGTTCCGCCCTTGGCCTTGCCGGCGCGCGATCCACGATGCATCTTGCGATGCTTGACTTTTTTCGGCATCAACATGGCAAACTAGCCCTCCCTAGTTCCTTCACCGGCGCCACGACCGCGGCCGCCACGACCGCCTCGGCCACCGCCACGACGCTCACCTCTCGGGTAGCGCGGAGGCATGCCTTCGCCTTCGGGAGGCGCCGTCATGGTAATCGGCTCAGCCTTCTGGCCAGGAAGCACGTCGCCTCTGTAGATCCAGACCTTGATGCCGATGTTGCCGTATGTGGTAGCCGCCTCGGCGAATCCGTAGTCGATGTCCGCACGGAGCGTGTGAAGAGGGATCTTACCCTGCTTGTCGGACTCGGTTCGTGCGATCTCCGCTCCGCCCAGCCGGCCGGAACACTGCACCTTGATTCCCTTGGCGCCCATCCGCATAGTGCGCTGGATCGACTGGCGCATGGCTCTCCGGAACGCGATCCTCTTCTCGATCTGCCCCGCGATGGCCTCAGCCACGAGCTGGGCGTCGAGCTCCGGACGCTTGATCTCCTGAACGTTGACATGCACCTGCTTGTCAGTCATCCGCTCAAGGAGGGCTTTCAGATCGTCTACACCCTTGCCGCCGCGGCCGATGATGATGCCGGGCCTGGCGGTGTGAAGCGTGATCTTGATCCGGTTAGCGGCGCGCTCGATCTCGATCCTGGAGATAGCGGCGGCGAAGAGCTTCTTCTTGATGTACCGGCGCAGCTTGATGTCTTCAACCAGCGCTTCGCTGTAGCCCTTGTCTATGTACCACTTGCTCTCCCACTCTCGGATGACGCCGATTCGGAAACCTATGGGATGGATTTTCTGACCCATAATATCTCCCCTTTACTCTGCCGCCGCTTCGGGAGCAGTCTCTCCCTGAGCCGCCGGAGTCGTTTCTTCTGCTTGCTGTGCCTTCGGAGCCCGCTTTGTCGCGGCCTTCGGGGCGACAGTCTCGGCCTTGACTCGAGCCGGCTTGCGGCCTCTGCCCTTGGCCTTCGGTGCCACTTCTTTCCTCAGTGCCTCGTCCTCTGAGACGACCACGGTGATGTGGCTCGTTCTCTTCAGGATACGATACGCGCGCCCCATGGCTCGCGGCTGAATGCGCTTCAGGGTCGGGCCCTGGTCTACGCAAGCGCGCGAGAGCCGCAGGATGTCACGATCCAGGCTGTAGTTGTTCACGGCATTGGCAACCGCCGACTCCAGGACTGTCTCGATGAACCGAGCGGCCTGGTTCGGTATGAACTTCAGCGTGGCGAGCGCATCATTCGCGCTCTTCCCGCGTACTGCATCCAGCACCAATCGTGCTTTCCTCGGCGGTACCCTCAGGTATCGACCGACTGCCTTAGCCTCCATAGCTATCCTCCAAACCTGAGAAGGCTGGGACCCACGGATACCGCCGGGCGCATCGCGCCCGGCCGATGATCTACTTCAGGCCGGTAGATCTTTCCGTGTGTCCGCCGTGCCCTCTGAACGTCCTCGTTACTGCAAACTCGCCCAGCTTGTGCCCAACCATGTTCTCGGTGATGAATACCGGCACATGCTTGCGACCGTCGTGTACTGCGATGGTGTGACCGATCATCATCGGGAAGATCGTCGAGCGGCGGGACCAGGACTTGATGATCCGCTTCTCGCCCTTGGCGTTCATCTCCTCGATCTTCTTCAGCAACTTCGGTTCAGCGTAGGGTCCCTTTTTCAGTGATCTAGCCACTTATCTTCCTCCCTACTGTCTCTTCTTGACGATGAACTTGTCAGTCGTCTTGTTATGTCTGGTCTTGCGACCTTGTGCGATCTTGCCCCACGGGGTCATCGGGCTCTTGCGCCCGACGGGCGACTTGCCCTCTCCACCGCCGTGCGGATGGTCCCTCGGGTTCATCACAACGCCGCGAACCGTCGGACGGATACCCAGGTGACGGGACCGACCGGCCTTGCCGAGCGAGATGTTCTCGTGCTCGACGTTGCCGACCTGGCCGATGGTGGCTCTGTTCGTCTGCAGAACCAGCCGCATCTCGCCGGAAGGAAGCCTGATCAGACAGTACTTGCCTTCCTTTGCCATCAACTGTGCTCCGGCGCCGGCACTGCGCGCCAACTGTCCGCCCTTGCCGGGCTTGACCTCGATGTTGTGGATGATCGTACCTACCGGAATATTGCTCAACGGCAGTACGTTGCCAGGCTTGATATCCGCGGTTTCGCCGGAGATAACGGCGTCGCCCACCTGCAGGCCAAGCGGCGCGAGAATGTACCTCTTCTCGCCGTCGGCGTAGTTCAGGAGCGCGATTCGGGCGGACCGGTTCGGATCATACTCTATGGTGGCAACTCTTGCCGGTATGTCCACTTTGTCTCGTTTGAAGTCGATAATCCTGTAGAGGCGCTTGTGTCCCCCACCCTTGTGACGGCAGGTCACGCGCCCGCTGGCGTTGCGGCCACCTGTCTTCTTCAGGGGTTTCGTTAGCGACTTCTCCGGTTCGCTCGCCGTTAGCTCGTCGAAGGCTGAAACCGTGGCAAATCTCCTACCTGGTGAGGTCGGTTTGAACTTCTTGATTGCCACTAGCGTCACATCCCTTCGAATATGTCGAGTTTCTGTCCGGGCTTCAGAGTGACGACGGCCTTCTTCCAGTCGGCAGTGCGACCCTCAGGATGTCGGCCTACTCTCTTCTTCTTGCCTCGGACCGTGATAGTGTTGACTTTGTCAACCTTCACATTGAAGATCTGCTCAACTGCCTGAGCGATCTCAATCTTGTTTGCATCCGGGAACACTCGGAACGTGTACTTGCCCTGCTCCGCGGTCGAAACGCTCTTCTCTGTTACCAGAGGCTGATCGATGATCTGGTATGGGCTCTTCATTTCGCATGAACCTCCTGGATCTTGTCCAATGCGGCCTTGGTCAGCACCACGCGATCGGCGTTCAGGAGATCGTACGTCGAGACCGACGGTGCGATGCGCACCTGCACCCAGGGGATATTCCGGGCGGACTTCAGGAGAGTCTCGTTCGGCTCGCTCATCATGATCAGGGTCTTCCCTGTTGCACCGACCTTGCCAAGGATTTCGGCCAGCCTCTTCGTGCTGATGGAATCGAGCTTAAGCTCGTCCATAACGATGATCGCGTTCTCGCCAACCTTGGAAGAGAACGCCGACCGCAGCGCGAGCCTGCGCATCTTCTTCGGCAGATCGACATCATGGGATCTGGGATGGGGTCCGAACACTATGCCGCCGTGCCTGAAATGCGGAGCGCGAACGCTTCCTTGTCTGGCACGCCCGGTACCCTTCTGCCGATACGGCTTGGCTCCGCCGCCTCTCACTTCTCCTCGGGTCAAGGTGTCGTGCGTCCCCTGGCGAAGCTTGGCGAGATGGGCGACGACTGCCTGATGCATCACAGGCCCGTTCACCTCTACCTCGAACAGCTCCGGCTTCAGATCGGCCGTTCCTACCTTTGCTCCCTCAGAGTCTAGTACATCCACCCTGGGCATGACTTGTCCTCCGTATCACTACTCACAGTAGCCGCGGACTTCAGGCCCGAAGCCTGCGGCTACCTTCCATTACATCTTGTTCACGATTACCAGGCCGCCATTTGCGCCGGGTACAGCACCCTTTACCAGCAGCAGGTTCTTCTCGGCATCTGCGCGGACGACCGTCAGACCCTGCGTCGTGACTCTCTGGCCACCCATGCGACCCGGTCGCTTGACGCCCTTGAAGGTGCGGGCTGCGTCGGTAGCGCCACCGGACTGCGGCTTGCGGTGGATCATCGAGCCGTGGGTCATGTTCGCACCGTGGAAATGCCACCGCTTCACAGCGCCGGCGAATCCCTTACCCTTGGAGATGCCGGTCACGCTGACCTTGTCTCCGGGGGCGAACACGTCGACATTGACTTCCTGACCGATCTGCATGTCGCTGACGTCTTCGGCGCGGAACTCACGGAGATAACGCTTCGGCGCGACTCCGGCCTTTTTGAACTGCCCTGCGACAGGCTTGGTGAGCCGCTTCTCGCTGACGTCGCCGAATCCGACCTGTACAGCCGAGTAGCCATCGGTCTCCCGGGTGCGAATCTGCGTCACTACGGCGGGTCCTGCCTCGATGACGGTCACCGGAACTACGCTGCCGTCCTCGCTGAAGACCTGGGTCATTCCGACCTTTTTGCCGATGATGGAATTGACCATTGGTTTACTCCTTTAACCTTCCACGGAAACGGCAGGCGACGCGAACCGTCCTCAGATGAGATCCGGTCCCTGGTCCCCGCCTGCCTCTTCCGTACCTAGAGCTTGATCTCGATATCTACGCCGCTCGGCAGATCCAGCCTCATCAACGCGTCGATGGTCTTGGGACCCGGCTCCAGAATATCGATGAGCCGCTTGTGTGTCCTCATCTCGAAGTGCTCCATCGATTCCTTGTCGATGTTCGGACCTCTGTTCACACAGAAGATGTCCTTCTCCGTCGGCAGAAGCACGGGCCCGGAAATCCGAGCGCCAGTCCGGCGCGCGGTCTCTACGATCCGCTCTGCAGACTGATCCAGAATCCGATGATCGAACGCTTTCAGCCGAATCCTGACCTTTTCCCTACGCATATAACGGTCCTCCGGTACTACCTTACTCGATAATCGCGGAAACGACTCCCGCACCTACGGTGTGTCCACCCTCGCG
>CAYXOC010000041.1:0-41117 GCA_964466715.1 uncultured bacterium | reverse complement strand
CACGCGAATGTGCCTGCTTGTTCCATTGCCATACCTGCAAGAATCGTGCCAAATCGTCTGATAACGCAGGGAGCATCGATGGAGTGGACGGAAGCGGTCCTTTTCCGCTAGAATTGGGGCGTTATGCAGAACAACTCCACCTCCAGACCGAAGGCCGTCGTGCTCCTGTCCGGCGGGCTCGACAGCACGACCGCGGCGGCGATCGCGAAAGCGGAAGGCTTCGAGCTGTACGCCATCTCGTTCTCCTACGGCCAGCGCCACTCCAGGGAGATCGAATGCGCGCGCATGGTCGGCGAGCGGCTCGGAGTCGCGCGCCACGTGGTCACGGAGTTCGACCTCCGGCTCTGGGGCGGGAGCGCGCTGACGGACGACCTGCAGGTCCCCCTCGACCGCGATGAGGCCGAGATGACGTGCGACATCCCGGTGACCTATGTGCCGGCGCGGAACACGATCTTCCTCTCGTTCGCGCTCGGATACGCGGAGGTTGTCGGCGCGGACACCATCGTGATAGGAGTGAACCAGCTCGACTACAGCGGCTACCCCGACTGCCGGGGCGAGTTCCTGGAGGCGTACGAGCGGATGGCGAACCTGGCGACGAAGGCCGGGACCGCCGACGGTCGGCGCATCCGCATCTACGCCCCGCTCCTCGACATGAGCAAGGCGGAGATCATCCGGCGCGGGATCGAGCTCGGGGTCGATTACTCTCTCACCTGGAGCTGCTATCAGGGCCTCGATGCGCCATGCGGGCGGTGCGATTCGTGCATCCTCCGCGCGGAGGGGTTCCGGGCGGCCGGCGTTGTGGACCCGCTCGAAGCCGAGTGACACCGGTCGGGCGTGCCGGACACATCCGGACCCTACGACTGCTCGAAATCCTGCGTACAAACTCTCCAACCTGGCTATAATCATCTCGCAACTACGTTGTCTGAATACGCATGCCTGCCAATCTGTTCCCCAGCAAAAACGTGACCCGGCAGAGAGGTTGACATGTCTGCGGACCAGAACGTGCGGACCTCCGACACCCTCATGGGCGTGAGAAACGAACAGCTCGCGGAGCTCGTCGAGCGCAATCACGAGTCGGTCCTCTGGTCGTGGGTCCGGGCGATGAAGGACGAGCGGATCTACAGGCTGGCGGACAAGTCGGATGAAGTCCTCCGAGAGCAGTTCGAGCCTACCGTATGCTGCATGATACACCTCCTCCGCACGGGCGATATCAGCGCCGCAAGCCAGTACATGCGGGACCTGATAGCCAGGAGGATGAACCAGGGGTGTCTCCTGGTGGAGATCGAGAGATCGATCTACACCCTCCAGGAGGTCGTCATGTGTCTGATCGAGCGGTCCGTCCCTGATCCCGAACAGCGCGTCCAGGCAATCCACGCGATCAGTGAACTGCACGACATCACGTCTCTGCGCGTGGCGGAGGTGTACCGGGAGATCGAGGAGGAGGACGAGCAGCGTTTTCTCCAGGCATACGAACTCGGCACCGATCTGAGCAAGTCGCTCGACCTCGATACGGTCCTGGATCTGAGCCTGCGCAGGCTGGGAGAGTATATGGGCGCGACCTCAACCGCGTTGGTGCTGACCGGCAGGGGAGAGCACGGTGGGCCGTCGGTGTCGCAGTCCCAGCCCGACCCGGAGCTTGCCGGGGCGCTGCCCGGGATCTGTCGGACGCTGGGCTGCGGGCCGGAATACGTGGAGGTGCTGGAGGCGAGGGCAGCGGCATGCATCGTGCCCGACATCAGCCGGTCGGAAGCCCTCTCCGCATGGTCGGGGATGCTCTCGGCTCGGGGGTTCGGATCGCTGGCCTGTGTGCCCTTGATCACCGCCGAGCGGGTCCTCGGTACGGCCGTGATCCTGATGGCCGGACGGCGTGACTTCAAGAAGGCGGAGGTCGACTTCATCCTGGCGCTCGTCGGGCACATCGCCGCCGCCATTCAGAACGCACTGCTCTTCGAGGAGGCGAAGGGCAAACGAGAGCTGGACCTGCTTCTTTCGGCCGGCAAGCTGTTCGCCTCGAGCCTCGAACTCCAGGAGGTGCTCAACCAGGCTGCGAGGATATCCGCCGAGTCCCTGAACGCGGAGTACTCGTTCGTGTTGCTGGAGGACGAAGCGGGGAAGCGTCTGCATGTCTCTGCCTATGCCGCGGCTCCCGGCACGTCGCCGGATTCCGTCCGCAGCATCATGGCCAGGGTAGAGCCGGCGGGACTCGAAGTCGGCATCGGCGCCAGCGGAAAGGCTCTCGCTACCGGAAAGCCTCTGCTGATCAACAACTACGCCGACTACCCCGGCCGCCTGCCCATGCTCGCCGACGTGACCGGCTCCATCATGATCGTGCCGATGAGAGTGCGGAACAGGACGGTCGGCGGACTTGCGCTGGTGTCGTTCCACCCAAACGCGTTCAGTGAGCACGATTTAGCGCTCGCAGGGGGAGTCGCGGACCAGGCTGCGATCGCCATCGACAACGCCCGGTTGTACGAGAGCGCGGAGCGGTCGGCCGCGGAAGCGCAGACGCTCTACAGGATCGCAGTACTGGCGAGTTCCACGCTTGAGCTTGATAGAGTGCTGGATATACTCGTTCAAGAGATAGCCGACATAGCGAAGGTCGGCAGGACCGGCTTGTATCTGTTCGATCCGGACAGCGAGAGGATCAGGCTCAGCGCTCAGGTCGGATTCGACATGGACGAGTGCAGGAGCATAGAGCGTGAGCTCGTGGGTCTTGAGGTGTTCACCAGCGCGGGGAAGAGCGCGCTCTATGCCGGCGCGCCGATCTTCATCCCCGACCCGAAGTACCATACCGAACGGCTCGGCGAACTGCTGCGGAAATACGGGGTGGTATGCGGATTGACACTCCCATTCGTGACCCGGGGCAAGCTGGTAGGCGCGGCACTCGTGGATGACAGGGATAGATGCCATGACTTCACTCCGTCGGTGATCCGCCTGCTGTCGTCGGTCGCCTCAACCGCCGCCATATCGATCCAGAACGCCAGGCTGATGCAGCATGAGAGGAACATCGCGGAGACCCTGCAGGAGAGCTTCCTACCGAGGGACCTGCCGACCGTCCCGGGATATGGGCTGGCCGCCGAGTACCGGGCTGCGCTCGCGGAGGCCCAGGTCGGCGGTGATTTCTACGACGCGTTCGACCTCGGGAATGGCTGTACCGCTCTGTTGATAGCCGATGTGTCGGGAAAGGGGATAGCCGCCGCCACGTACACGGCCGCCGGGAAATACATGCTCCGGGCGTATGCGATGGAAGACCCGGAGCCCGGCAGAGTGCTGAGGCGGCTGAACTCCGCCCTGAGCAAATACATGCCGATCGGCATGTTCATCACCATGTTCCTCGGCGTGCTGGATACGTCGAGCCACGTCCTCACCTACGCCAATGCCGGGCACGATGAACCGCTCTTCTTCCACCACGGGGGGAAGCGCCTGAAGCGCCTGGACGTCACCGGAACGGGCCTGGGCGCGATGCCGACGTCGGAGTACGGCACCTCGCGGATCACCTTCGATCCCGGCGATTCCCTGATGCTCTACACTGATGGCGCAACCGATGTGAGACGCGACGGAGAGTTCCTGGGCACAGCCGGGTTGGAGAGGGTGTTCCTGGCCGTCGCGGATCAGCCGGCCGAGAGGATAAGAGAGCACGTGTTCGGACAGGTGGAGCAATTCGGCCGAGGGAAACTGGGGGACGACGTCGCCCTGCTGGTGCTGAGAAGAGACCGGTGAGCGGCGGGTAATCCACGCCGTTCACCGGTGTGTGACGAGATACGCGGGGATTCGAAACCGGAATCCCAGTCTCGAAATGCGCTCTACGGGTTGATCACGGTGACGCTGGTTGCGCGCAGGAGCCGGTAGAGGTCACCGCCGGACTTGCTGCACGAAGCGATTCCGCGGATAATGACGAACTTGTTGACAGGCGGCAGTGCGAGCCCGGACGCCAGCACCTTGAGCCCTCTGTAGGTGGTGTTGTCCTGAGCCTTGGACCCATCGTCCACGTAGAAGAAGTTGCCGCCCACGTAGGTGACCTTGCCGGCGGTGCACACCAGCAGCCCGATGTTGTTCAGATCGACGGAGTCCTTGATGCCCTTCTGACCGGCGCCGGTAACCGGATCATAGTCCCAGTCCGATCCCCCCACCTCGCTGTTCAGGACCAGTATCGGCTGGACGGCGCCGCTTCCCGTCTGCGTGACCGACATGGCATTGAGGTATTTCTCTCCGCCGGCGTTGGTCGACATCGTGCCGACAACATCCGCCCTCATGCCGGGCGCCAGGCCGTGGCCCGACTTGTAGACGGCCATACCGCACGAACGATCATCCGACTCGATATAGAAGTTGCTGGCGAACACACCAGTCACCACCGCCCCTCTGATCGTCACCGGAGTACCGTTCGGCTGACGCTTGGCGTCGGCGATGGAGAGCTGCCGGTTCATGGTGAACACGAACGCCTGGCCGTTGTCGAGAAGACTGCTGCCGTCGTAGGAGTACTTCCTCGCAAGCATGCCGACGGAATCCTCGATGCCGACCGTGGCGCTTCTGCCCGCTCCGCAGGTGACGTTACCAGGCTGGACATCCAGGTACTGGAAGGTGATGTCGTTGGTCGTCTCGTGCAGGAGCACCTGGAAGGTGAACTTGGCGGAAGGGGATGAGTAATGCGGCACGTTCACGTAGCTGATGACGTACTTGCGGCTCGGCGATGTGCCCGTCACGCCGACCCTGATGTTGCCCGTACCCGAAGGGTCCAGATCGTCCCAGTATGGGTAGAGCACGGCATTGGGCGCCTCCGGGTTGGGAATGTCCGTGTTGCTGTAAGCGGCAGCCCCTTCGCTGCTTCCGAGCGTGATGAGGCCGTTCGCGCCGATGAAGAGGTGGCTGTACTGCTGGCCGTAGAAGGTGAACACGAACGGCAGGTTCTGGATGGAGCTTATGCTGTCATCATCCATGGGCAGCGCAGTGTGCCCGGCCGGATCTACCCAGTCGAAAGCAGCCGGAAGCAGGTCATAGTTCCTCCGCACGGACAGAGCGACGTCCCTGATGCAGTCTCCGACGCCGTTCGTGACATTGGCAAACGTGATGGCGGCGGAGTACTCACCGACAGGCAGCGTGTTGGCTCCGGCGTTCGGAGAAGCGATGACGAGGACCTGCTCCTGTGCCGCCAGCACGCCGCCGGTGGGTGACAGGCTGATCCACGGCTGGTTGCACGAGGCCGTCCACATCAAGTCGCTGTAGCCGGTGTTGGTGACTGTGTAGACCTTGCTGCCCGGGTAGAACGGTCCTCCCACGCCGCCGATGGAGACGTAGGCATCCGCCGGGTCCACGGACAGCTCGGCGTTCCGAACCGTCAGCGAGACGCCCCGAGTAGTATTGCCCACGCCGGTGGACGTGTTCACAAACGAGACCGTATCCCCATACACCCCGGCGGGAAGGCCGTTCGCGGCTGAGTCGATGGATACCGTCACCTGAGTGCTTGCGCCCGCGGTGAGTGTGCCGCTCGTAGACGAGAGCGATACCCACGGCCGGCTCTTGTCGGCGCTCCAGTCGATGGCGGCCGAGGAAATGTTGGTGAGGATGTAGGTGATGCTCGACGGGCTCATCGGGCCGCCGACCGGGCCTCCTGAGAGCAGATTGTCCGACGGCGTCACCGCCAACCCCAGGCTGGTGGTGCTGTAGGCCTTGATGCAGACGTTGGTGTTCGGGTATGGGCCGGTGATATCCGACCACGAAGCGCCGTTCGAGCTGATGTAGCTCTGTCCGGCGCTCGCCGTGGCGGTGCTGCTGTAGCCGCTCTCCGGCCTTTCCATCGCTATCGGGTAGTAGTAGCCGGGTGTCGTCAGTTTCAGCACGATGGAGAACTTCTGCCCGGCGCTCACCGTCACGAGCGAGTCGAATTGGACCGTGTGGTAGCCGGCCTCGGCCACGGTCCCCGTCTTCCTGGCGGCCCAACCGGTGGTTCTGATGGGGCCGGAATTGGGGCTGAGATAGACGTACAGGTCGTATGTGGCGCCGGGCGATGCGGCGTAGAAGCCGGCGGCGGATATCAAGCCGGACTCAGAGGCGGTGAAGATGTTCGCGCCCCAGGCGGTGTTGCTGCCGTAGCCGATGCTCGACACCCAACCGAGCGGATCGTACTGGTAGACGCGGCCGTAGTTGCTGACAGACTCGTTGCCGCAGAAGACGGCATTGTCTCTGCCGATCCTCGTATCGTAGTAGGATATGTAGAAGTACCCGCCCTGGCCCCAACCCGTTCCCCAGCTATTCCTCACGATGAAGGCGCCGTTGGCGGGGGCCGGCGTGGTAAACCGGTTCTTGTCATAGCTGTCGTCCCAGCCGACGATGCAGACGGCGTGGTTCAGCGGGGCCGCTCCGGGATAGTAGTACGAATAGTTGCCGGAATGGTAGTAGGAGGCGCTCCAGTACATGGTGGTATAGACTGCGCCGTAGGTCATGACCGCCTGCTTTATCCGGTCGTTGTCGGTAAAGCCGCTCCGATCAGGCAGGAAGAGAATCTGCTGGACGTGCTTCTGAGCCGTCAAGCCGGACGGGGATGTGCAACTGCCCGCATTGTAGGGATCGTCCGCATCGTTGACCGGTCCGCTCCACCTGGCGAGGTAGGCAGCCGTCATGAAGTGGTTGCCGCCGTCACAGCACGGGACGTCGAACCCGCTGAGATTCTTGAGGTTGTTCTCCGAGTAGTTTCGCGACTCCCCGGGCAGGAGGCACGATTCCATCGAGCCGTACGCGGCGAACGACCAGCAACTGCCGCAACCACCCTGGTTCCTGACCGCCGTGAGCTTCCCGGTGGCGCGCAGGTCGTAGGAGACGGGAAGGCCTGCCATTCCACGGACGGAAGGCTCCGGCAGGCCCTTCATGTGAGAGAGGTCCACCGGAACGGGGATGGCCCCCGTCGGATAGCCATCATCCGAGAACGCTTGACCGGATGAAGCCGTCTCGAGGTATCGCGCGAACTCGGGATTCATGGGGGCGATGCTAGGTGTCTTGGTCTGGGCAAGGCAAGGCAGGGATGTGCAGGCTACCAGGGCCACGCACAGACCGATGAAGGCCCCATACGCTCGATGTGTCGCGCGAACAACCATTCTCATGCTCCTCTCGTATGCCCGGCATCAAGCAGGCACACTTACTTGAAGTCTAGCTCAGCTAGCCCGACCTGTCAAGCAATCGATGAGAAATCCGGTATATTTGCCGGGTTCGGGATTCGGATGCTCAGGCCGCCCGCTTGGACTCGCTCGCGCGCTCCCGGGAGACACGCGTCCAGTAGTCGCAGTAGCAGCGGTAATCGCCCTCGTCTTCCTTGAGATCCGGAGCGGCATTCACGATCTCGGGGTTCGGCATTACCCGCACCTTGTTGCCGTCGATGACCTCTAGTTGGTCCATGGGAACGAGGGTATGCTTGGCCCCGAACCCCCAGACTCCGCCGAAGCTGATGCCGGCCATGGTCAGCTTGTCGAGCTTCGGGTCCATGTAGAGGGAGTCCACCTTGCCGACCTCGTTGCCGGTGGGGTTGACTACGGTCATGCCGCGGATGTCGAGGAAATCCCCGAGACGTCGTTTCGCCTCGTTCAGATCGCTGATTCGCTCCAGGACCATCGGGCCCTGCTCGGCCTCCGCCTGATGATATGCCTTCTCCATGCTCAGATCACCCTTCCTGCGGCTGCCGGCCGACTTGCACGATCGGTTATCCGCGCAGAGTCGCGCCGCATGCGTAGTGCGTGGTCTGAGGTTACGTACCCTCGCGCGAAACCCCGCAAACGGCAAGGGCAGCGGATACAGGACAGCTCACGCCGCTGGTCGAAGAGGACCGGCGCGGCGCTCGAGCATCTCGCGGGTACGCGCAGCGTCCTACCGCACGTCGGCTTGCTGGTAAGACTATTTATTCATTGTACTAGTTCGGCTTGACAAACCCGATGGGTCTGTTCTATACTGTCGCCGGGGAAGCAGTCGGTAGGAATTGCCTGCCGCACGGCCCCCGGGTGCTTGCCTGCCGATTGTGCTGTCGGCACCTTTGAGCGTCGGCGGGTTCACGAAAGGAGCCACTAATGCCTAAGATTTACCTGATAGACGTCACCAACCGGGATGGCGTGCAGACATCGAGGATCGGACTGGCTAAGCTCCAGAAGACGATGCTCAACATCATGCTCAACGATATGGGCGTCTACCAGAGTGAGCTTGGTTTCCCGTTCACTCGTCATGAAGCGAACTATATCAACGCGAACCTGGAGCTGCAGGAGAAGGGCGTGCTGAAGCCGATCATCCTGGAGGGCTGGTGCAGAGGCATAGTCAAGGATGTCCAGGAAGCTTTCAAGCATACGACCATCAAGAACTTCAACCTCTCGATCTCGACGTCCGACCAGATGATCGCCAACAAGTTCAAGGGCAAGCTCGACCGCGACAGCATCATCGCCGAGATGACCGAGGCGGTCCAGGCTGCTCGTGAGGGCGGCGCCCAGACGGTCGGCGTCAACTCGGAGGACGCGTCGCGGACCGACATGGGCTACCTGGTCCGATTCGCCAAAGCGGTCAAGGACTCCGGCGCGGACAGGATGCGCTACTGCGACACCCTGGGCTACGACGACCCGAAGACGATCTACGACCGGATCAACCACATCGCCAAGGAAGTCGGCATCCCCATCGAGATGCACTGCCACAACGACCTCGGCATGGCGGTGGCGAACTCGGTCATGGGCGCCAAGGGCGCGATCGATGCCGGCGTGGACGCCTTCATCAATACGACGGTGAACGGCGTCGGCGAGCGAGCCGGAAACGCCGACCTCGTGTCCACCATACTGGCGCTGCGGTATTCGAGCGGCTTCCGAGATCTGAACCTGCTCGACGAGCGAGTAGACCTCTCGCAGGCGTGGCGGATCAGCAAGTACGCATCCCATGCGTTCGGGCTGCCGATCCCGATCAACCAGCCGGGTGTGGGCGCGAATGCGTTCGCCCACGAGTCCGGCATCCACGCGGACGGCGCGCTCAAGGACCGCAAGAACTACGAGCTGTACGACTACGAGGAGCTCGGGCGCGGCGAGCCGGACATCTTCGATACCGGCCGGGTCATCACGACCGGTGAGTACGGCGGCATCCGCGGGTTCCTGAAGGTCTACGAGGACCTCGGCATCCAGTTCGAGAGCTCGGAAGCTGCCAGTCGCGGCCTGGAACTCTGCCAGTATGCGAACCTGCACACCGGCAAGCCTCTGCACGAGGAAGAGCTGCGGTTCATCGCGGCGTATCCGGAGCAGGCGGCGAAGATCATGACCGTGACGCCGTAAGCCATCTGGTATTCAAAGGCGATACCGTATACAATGAGGGCCAGCGGCATATGCCGCTGGCCCTATCTGCCTGGATAGGGCCTATATGCCCCATGGGACATGGGACCTATGAGACACGGGAGTACGAGCAGGAGTTTGCCATGAATGTAACTCAGAAGATTCTGTCCGCACACCTCGTTTCCGGCGAGATGAAGGCCGGGAGCGAGATCGCGATCCGGATCGATCAGACGCTGACCCAGGACGCGACCGGCACGATGGCGTACCTGCAGTTCGAGGCGATGGGCGTCCCGAAGGTCAAGACGAAGCTCTCGGTGAGCTACGTCGACCACAACACGCTCCAGACGGGCTTCGAGAACGCGGACGACCACCGCTTCCTGCAGACCATCGCCGCGAAGCACGGGATCTACTTCTCCCGGCCCGGAAACGGCATCTGCCACCAGGTCCATCTCGAGCGCTTCGGGGTGCCGGGCGCGACGCTTCTCGGCTCCGACAGCCATACCCCGACGGGCGGCGGACTCGGGATGATCGCCATCGGAGCGGGCGGCCTCGATGTCGCGGTTGCGATGGCGGGCGGTCCGTTCTACCTCAACATGCCGAAGGTGGTCCTGGTCAAGCTCACCGGACGGCTCGGCCCGTGGGTTTCGGCCAAGGACGTGATCCTGGAGCTTCTCCGCAGGCTCAGCGTGAAAGGCGGCGTCGGCAAGATCATGGAATACGGCGGCGAGGGAGTGAAGTCGCTCTCCGTGCCGGACCGGGCCACTATCACCAATATGGGCGCGGAACTCGGCGCTACCACATCAGTCTTTCCGAGCGATGAGTTGACCCGCGAGTTCCTGAAGGCCGAGGGACGCGAGGACGCCTGGACGCAGATCGAGGCCGACCCCGACGCCGAGTATGATGAGGTCGTCGAGATCAACCTCTCCGAACTGGAGCCGATGGTCGCTCAGCCGCATCAGCCTGACCGAGTCGTCAAGGTCAAGGACATCGAGGGGATGAAGGTTGACCAGGTGCTGGTCGGAAGTTGCACGAACTCCTCCTACCGGGACCTGATGACCCTGGCGGGCGCGCTAAAGGGCAAGGTCGTCCATCCGACGGTGAGCGCGGGAGTCTCGCCCGGCTCGCGTCAGGTGCTGGAGATGATCGCCCGAAACGGCGCGCTGGCGGACCTCATCCGGTCGGGCGTGCGCATCCTGGAGGCCACATGCGGCGCGTGCATCGGCATGGGCCAGGCGCCCCCATCCGGCGGCATCAGCGTGCGGACGTTCAACCGCAATTTCGAGGGCCGAAGCGGCACCCCGACCGGCCAGATATTCCTCGCCAGCCCGGAGGTCGCGGCGGCGGCGATGATCACCGGCGTGCTGACCGACCCACGCAAGCTCGGTGAGCCCGTGAAGGTCGATCTGCCCGAGAAGTACCTGGTCGACGATGGCATGGTGATCCCTCCGGCGGAGAGCCCGGCGGACGTCCAGGTGGTTCGCGGGCCGAACATCAAGCCGCTCCCGATACGAGAGCCGCTCTCCGACGTCATCACCGGCCAGGTGCTGCTGAAGGTGCCGGACAATATCACGACCGACCACATCATGCCGGCGGGCGCGAAGATCCTCCCGCTCCGGTCGAACATCCCGGCGATCGCGGAGCACGTCTTCGAGAGCATCGATGCGCACTTCGCCGCGCGGGCGAAGGAATCGGGCGGCGGGTTCGTGATCGGCGGCGAGAACTACGGTCAGGGATCGAGCCGGGAGCACGCAGCGCTCGCGCCGATGTTCCTGGGAGTCAAGGCGGTGATCGCCAAGTCGTTTGCCCGGATACACAGGGCGAACCTGGTGAACTTCGGCATCCTGCCGCTCACATTCGTGAACCCGGGAGACTACGACGACATCGGCCTCGAGGACGAGCTGGAGATAGAGAACATCCACACGGCCCTGAAGCAAGGCCCGATCATCACGATGAAGAACAAGACCTGCGGCTGGGAATTCGAGGTACGGCACGATCTCACTCCGCGCCAGGTCGAGATCATCCTCGCAGGTGGGATGTTGAACACCATGCGTAACGAGTAAGGCGTAGCATAGTAGGGAACGCCCGCCGTCGCGTTCCGCTTGGTGGATACCTACACCCACGGAACGGGGCAGCGACCGTTCCCTACCATTAGAAAGGAGCATACGATTGGCTTATACGATTACGCTCATACCCGGCGACGGAGTCGGTCCCGAGCAGGCTGCGGCCGCGAGACGGGTCATCGACGCTACCGGCGTAGACATCGACTGGGAGGTCCACGACGCCGGCATCGAGGTCATGGACAAGTACGGCACTCCGCTGCCGGCGCACGTGCTGGAGAGCATCCGGCGGAACAAGGTCGCGCTCAAGGGCCCGATCACTACGCCGATCGGCAAGGGCTTCCGCTCAGTCAATGTCGCGCTCCGGAAGGAACTCGGCCTCTTTGCGTGCCTGCGTCCCTGCAAGTACTATCCCGGCATCCGCTCGAAGTATCAGGACGTCGATCTGGTAGTGGTCCGCGAGAACACCGAGGACCTCTATGCCGGCGTCGAGTACGAGATCGACTCGCCCGAGGCGAACCAAATCATCGGAATGGCCGGCGGGAAGATCCGCGCCGACTCCGCGATCTCGATCAAGCCGATCTCCATTACGGGCACACGGCAGATCATCAAGTTCGCTTTCGACTACGCCATCGCCAACGGCCGGAAGAGCGTGACCTCGGTCGCCAAGGCGAACATCATGAAGTTCACCGACGGCCTCTTCTACCAGGTGTCCCGGCAGGTGGCTAAGGCATACGGCGCGCAGTTCGAAGACCCGAAGCTCGCCGATATCGAGCCGGACCCCGTCATCGCCGCCGAGGTCGCCGGCAAGGGATCGCACCTCGTCTACAACGAGCGGCTGGTCGACAATATGTGCATGCAGCTCGTCCAGAAGCCTGAGCTCTACGACGTGATCGCCATGCCGAACCTCTACGGCGACATCCTCTCCGACCTCTGCGCGGGGCTGGTCGGAGGGCTCGGGGTTGCTCCGGGCGCGAACATCGGCGAGGGAGTCGCTCTCTTCGAGCCGACGCACGGCAGCGCGCCGAAGTACAAGGGTCAGAACAAGGTCAACCCGACCGCACTGATCCTCTCCGGCATGCTGATGCTCCGGCACATCGGCGAGAAGGACGCCGCCGACCGCCTGGAGAACGCGGTGGCGGCCGTCATCGCCGCCGGCAAGGACGTCACCTACGACATGAAGGCTGACCGCAACGACCCGACGGCCGTCGGGACCCAGGAGATGGCCGATGCGATCGTGCGGGAGATGAATCGCTGAGGCGCAGACTGCAGGAATCATGAGACACCCGAACCTCGCTGACCGATCCGACAGCTTCCTGGTCGTCGTGGATATGCAGGAACCGTTCCTGCGAACGATGTTCGACCGGGAGACCGTCGTCGAGAACTGCCGCAAGCTCATCTCGGCGGCGCGTGTTCTCGACCTGCCGGTGCTCGTCACGCTCCAGAACGCCGAGCGGATGGGCGATACCGTGCCGGAGGTGAAGGAACTGCTCCCGCCGCACGAACCGGTGGACAAGATGTCGTTCAGTTGCTGCGGCGATCCCGAGTTCAACCGCCGGCTTGAGGCGCTCGGGCGCAGGACCGCAATCCTGACAGGCGTCGAAGCGCACATCTGCGTAAGCCAGACGGCGCACGACCTCCTGGCGCAGGGGTACAAGGTCCACGTTCCCGAGGACGCGGTCTGTTCGCGCAGAGAGGCTAACCAGCGCAACGGCTTGGAGAAGATGCGCCACGCGGGGGCCGTGGTCACGAGCGCTGAAGCCGTGATCTTTGAGCTGCTCGGATGCGCGGGAACGGACGAGTTCCGGGAGATACTGAGGGTTGTGAAGTAGGGAGTGATGGAGTGGTGGGGAGACCGTTGCTCCCCTGCCCCGGTATTTCGGGTGCGTCTGCGAGCGGAGATCCCGAAATGCCGACTCATCAGATACAGGTAAGGCCGGAGGATGCCGCTCCTCCGGCCTTTGATTCACTGGGTTCGGTTGCTAGTATGACTAGCGCCGTCTCCTCGCTACAAGCCCGACAAGCCCGGCCAAACCGCCGGAGAGCGCGAGCATGCTCGAAGGCTCGGGTACCGTCGTGGTGGGATACCCACAAATACCGAACAACGCGTTCTTGTTCGCGGTGTTGTCGGTGTAGAACGTGAACGTGACTCCCTCACCCGGTGCTACCGGATTGCTGGGGAAGTAGTAGTCCAGCGTGTTCTCGCCGCTGCCGATCACGGTCGTGTAGAGCGGCTTGCTCATGACCGGGGCCGGGGTCGGCAGGATCTTGACGCCGGGGCCGTTCACTATGCTGAAGTGGAAGTCCGTCCAGGCGACGCTCGTCATGTTGGTGACGTAGACGAACGCAAAGCCCTTCCATTCCGGACCATCGACATGATTCTCCGTGACCGGGTCCAGCGAGGTGAATACCCACGTGAAGGATCCGTCGTCCGCGATGGCTGCCGAACTCACTGCAACCAGCATCAGCGCGAGGAACAGCACGCAGTTCCTGATCTTCATTCTCTCACTCCTTTCCTCTTGACCTGAGAGGCATCACAAGCAGGGAAGGCCAAGAAGAGTCTTGGCTGTGTGCCGCTCCGTGGCAATTGGCAGACATGGGACGGCGCCGAACGGGTCTAAGGCATACTATCCCATGTGGGTATACTGCCTGTTCGTCGCCAATCCGTCAATCTCTCTTGTGAAAAACAGGTAATAATACCTATGCCGGCCTCACCTGCGGTCGGCAATCGCTGCTGCCGGGCCGAGAAGCACGACCTCCCGCGGACATTTTCGTTTCGGTCGCTCACAAATCACGGCGAGTAAGCGTCAGACTCTTTGGCAAGACCACCGAGAGTGTTGAGAGAAAGCTGAGGTAGCCCTGTGTCGAAAGCGCTTGTTCTGCTGGCGATCATCGTCTCAATCGGAAATGCGGCATCCGGTTCCCTGCTCGAGGACCCTGCCCTGGATATCCCCGTAACCCTGGCGGTGAAAGGTGAGGCACTGACAGATGTGCTGGATGTACTGCAAGAGCAGACGGGGGTCCGACTCCGGGCCGGGCGGGACGTGGCGGACCAGAAGGTCACGATCTTCGTGGACGACAAGCCGCTCCGAAGGGCGATGGAAGGGCTGGCGCTCCTGCTCGAGTACCACTGGTCTCCCAAGAGCATCGGCGGGAAGAAGGTCTACGAGATCTGGGAAGACGAAAAGACCAGGCTCAAACGGGAGGATTGGTATACCAAGGCCCTCGCAAAGGCCTGGGAGGAGGCTAACGACGACCTTCGGCGCATCTCGGAACTCGCTTCTATGACCGAGGAGCAACTCCAGGATCGGCGGCATGACCCTCCACTTCGACTCACTATCAGATGAAGACGCCTGGCTCGTTCCCGATGACATCACCAGGAAGCTCATCGAACTCGATCCGAACGTAATCACCGCGAACGGCCAGCCGGCCCCCGGCGACAGCGTGAACCTGGAGTTCCACGCAACCGCGAACCAGGAGTTCGTCTATGCCGGAGCCTATTGCAAAGTACGCCGGCCGAGCCACTACAGTATCAGCCAGATAACCCTCTTCCGAAAGATGCTCGCGGACATCCATGCCCTCCCCGAGAACCATCTGCCCGGAGAGGAGATGGCCGACAGCGAAGTAACCTGGGAGCTGACCGAGGTGGTGAAGGAAGCGAATCTGCCTGTAGAACAGACCGGTGAAGGTTCGGCTGTGGCGAACAGGTCGGACATCCTGGCGCTGCTCCACCGAAAACTCGGCCTGCAGATCATTGCCGACCACTACAGCGAGTGGGGCTCGTGGGACGCTGCCACCGCCAGGCCGCTGAAGGAGATACTGTCGAGATTCGAGACGATGCGCGACTGCTCGACTGCTGAGCCCTGCCAGGCATATTCCGGATTCGATGGCGAGTTCCTCTACATGCGGGCGAAGGATGTCAGGCTGTGCAACGCGCGGGAGATCCCAAACCGGCTGCTTCGTCCGTGGCAGGCCGCTTATGCGCGGCATGGGTGCCTGGGGCTTAACGAGCTGGGCGAGATCGCTCTTCTGTCGGAGAGCCAGTTCCCGCATGCCAACTCCAACCTCATGGGTATCGGTGACAGACCTGTTACCAGTCCGGTCCTCAAGCTCTACGGGCTGCTGAATGCCAGGCAGCGCAAGGAGGCGTTCTCCGGCGGAACAAGCGTGTCGGCTTTCACTCCCGCGCAAAGGGAGGCCCTCACCGCGCTTCTGCCGACACAGAAGGACAGCAAGCCCTTTGAGGCCGTCGCGGTGGGCATCTACAAGGACGGGTGGCGCATCGATAAGGATGAGCCTGCTCCCGCTTCCGCGGAAGCCACACCTGTAACCGTTGCCATGGACGATCAGACGACTTCAGATGAGTACCACTACGAGGTCAAGTCGGGCTCCGGGAAGTCGATCAAGGTGATATCCGCCAAGAGCGCTCAAGAAGCATGGGAAAGGATCACAGCCGACGCCCCTGACGCCAAGAAGGAGAACCTTATCCTGGTGAAGTCGCGCAGCATCAAGGCAACCGTGCGGTTTGCGGATGGGAGCTCTTGCGAGAAGTCCGTTGACATACCGGCCCGTATACCGTATTCCCGCGCGCAGGAATCAGAGTAGCCGCAGGCGTCTCTGACTCCTGCGCCACACACAAGAAAGCCCCCTGGCTCCGGTGAGCCAGGGGGCGTTTTTTCGAGTAGTTGTGTGTGTTACAGAGCTACTACATTGGTCGCCTGGGGTCCCTTGGGACCTTCGGTGACTTCGAACTGGACATCCTGACCTTCGTAAAGGTTCCGGCGGCCTGTTCCTTCGATCGCGGAATAGTGGACGAAGACATCACCACCCTCTTCGCGGGAGATGAAGCCGAATCCTTTCGACTCACTAAACCACTTAACTTTGCCGGTTGCCATTCCAAACCTCCTTTTGCCGGTCAAGCGCAAAGCCGGAACAGGAGGTTTGTTGGCAGGAACAGAACGCCGTTCGGTCATATGCACTTGCGGTAATCCAGGTATCTAGCGTACCTGCAATTGCAGTATAGCACAACCTGGTAGAAATGCAAGGGAATTTCGCGCTATTCCTGGTTGTTCCGTATCCTGGCCTTCAGTCGGCGTATCTCTTCCTCCAACTGATCGCGCATGTGGTTCATGTCTTCCTCCATGTGCCTGCGCATCTCGTCCATCTGCTGGAGGAGGTTGAGGATGACCTCTACACCCGCCAGGTTGACTCCCATGTCCTGGGTGAAGCGCTGGATCTGGCGCAGACGGCGGATGTCGGCGTCGGAGTACATCCGGTTCTTTCGACCGATACGCTGCGGCTTGACCAGACCCATGCGCTCGTACAGGCGAAGAGTCTGCGGATGTACCTCACACAGCCTGGCAGCTACACTGATGAGGTACAGAGGCTCCTCACTGTCATGCGTGTCTCGGTTGTCATCCCTGTCAGCCACATTTCTCACTTCCTTTCGCGTAACGAGTAATGGAGACCAACGCTGCCGGCTTACTCGCTACCATCACGCTCTCACTGCCTCCAGAGTGTCTGCAAGCTCCCTGATGAGCTCGCGCTGCCTCTCCGTCAGGTTCTTCGGCACGGAGATCCTGATCCGCGCGTACAGATCCCCCCGGCCGCCCCCTCTCAGGCGGGGCATCCCCTGCCCGCTGAGGCGGAAGGTCTGCGTGCCTTGCGTTCCGGGGGGCAGCGTCATCGTCAGGCTGCCCGTGAGCGTCGGCACGCGGATCTCGCCTCCGAGGGCGGCGGTCGTGAACGGTACGACCACGTCTCTGTAGAGATCGTCACCCTTCCGCTCGAACTGCGGATCGGGCTGCATCCTCACGATAAGGTAGAGGTCGCCGCGCTTGCCGGTCGGTCCGGGAGCGCCCTCGCCCGCGAGACGGATCCTCGATCCGTCGTCAACACCCTTGGGGATCTTGACTTCGAGGCGGCGAGGCGGCTCGCCGGGCATGGTGGCAACGGATATCGACTTGGTCGCGCCCTCGAACGCCTCCTTGAGGGTGACCTGGATCTCGCTCTCGACGTCGGCGCCTCGGATGTCTCTTGCTCCGGCGCCTCTCGGGCCGAACAGCATCTCGAAGAAGTCGCTGAAGCTTCCCGCGCCCATGTCGAAATCGAAGCCACCGCCGGGGTATTGCTCATACCTGAAGCCACCCGGGCCGCCTGGCCCGCCGAATCCCTGCTCGAAGCGAGCCCAGTCCTTGCCGAAGCGGTCGTACTTCTGGCGTTTCCCCGGATCGCTCAGTACCTCGTAAGCCTCGCTGATCTCCTTGAACTTCTCCTCGGCTTCCTTATTGCCCGGATTGACGTCCGGGTGGTACCTGCGCGCCAGTTTTCGGTACGCCTGCTTTATTTCTTTTTCCGTGGCGTCCTTCTTGACCCCAAGGACGGCGTAGTAGTCTTTGTAGTCCATGTGTCAGTGCCGGTGATCCTATCCATCGCAGGCGACTCCGTCGCCGTCCGTCAATGCACTGTCCGCCGAGTTGACGGCTCTGCCGTCAGAGATCGCCCGGGGCGGTCTCGCGACCACCCCGGGCGTTTCGTTACTCTACCGAGACATCGACCTTCTTCGGCTTGATCTCCTCCGACTTCGGGATGGTTATCTCCAGTATGCCGTCCCTGTAGGCGGCCTTCACCTCGTTCGATTTCACCGGCACTCCGATGGTAAACGATCGCTGGAAGCGTCCGTATGCACGCTCGACACGAACCATGTTCTCCTTCTTCTCTTCATTCTCGAGCTTCCGCTCGCCGCGGATGGTGAGCGTGTCGCCCGTGAGTTCGATGTCGATGTCTTCCTTCTTCATGCCGGGGATCTCGGCTCGGACGATGATCTTTTCGTCATCCTCCACCACGTCTACCGGCGGCGCCCATACTCGGGCGGCCGACGTCTCGCGCCGCGGCCTTGCCATGCTCTCCTGGAACAGCCTGTTGACATCCTCCTGAAGAGCTTCGAGTTCGCGGAATGGATCCCATCTTGCCAGTGACATAGCAAACACCTCCGTTTTGGTGGTCTTGGTTGCTCGATCCTCGATTCCGGATACTCGATGCCCGATGGTCTCCTATCCAAGCGGTATCCCGCATCGAGTATCGAGCATCCGGCGATGAGCATCGAGAATCGGGTACGAGCTACTGCTCCTTGAACTCCGCGTCGATGACGCCTTCCTCCCCGCCCGGAGTCGCTCCGACACCCGCCTCAGGTCCGGGCTGAGCCGCCTGCTCTCCGCCCGACGCGGCCTGATACATTATCTCGGAGAGCTTGTACGAGGCCTGCTGCAGGTTGTCGCTCGCCTGACGAATCCGGTCGGCGTCGTTGGAGTTGATCGCCTCGCGCACTTCCTTGATCGACGCTTCGATGCTCGACTTCTGGTCGGCCGGCACCTTGTCGCCGAGGTCCGCGAGCAGCTTCTCGGTCGAGTAGACGAGGCTGTCGGCCCTGTTCCGGGTCTCGGCGGCCTCGCGAGCCTTCCGGTCCTCCTCGGCCATGCGCTGAGCCTCCGCGATCATGCGGTCCGTCTCTTCCTTGCTCAGTCTGGTCGAACCGGTGATCGTGATGCTCTGCTCCTTGCCGGTGGCCTTGTCCTTCGCCGATACGTTCACGATGCCGTTCGCGTCGATGTCGAAGGTGACCTCGATCTGCGGGATGCCCCTCGGCGCGGGCGGAATGCCCACGAGGTGGAACCGGCCGAGCGTCTTGTTCGCGCTGGCCATCTCGCGCTCGCCCTGGAGCACGTGCACCTCTACATCGGTCTGGCCGTCAACCGCAGTCGTGAAGACCTCGCTCTTGCGGGTCGGGATGGTCGTATTCCGCTCGATCAGCTTGGTGAACACGCCGCCCAGGGTCTCGATGCCGAGCGAGAGCGGTGTGACGTCGAGCAGCACGATGTCCTTGACCTGCCCGCCGAGCACGCCGGCCTGGATCGCTGCGCCGACCGCGACGACCTCATCCGGGTTCACGCCCTTGTGCGGCTCCTTGCCGCCGCCGAGCCGCTTCACCAACTCGGTGACCTGCGGCATTCGAGTCGAGCCGCCGACGAGGATGATTTCGTCGATGTCGTTCTCAGTCAGCTTTGCGTCGGAGAGCGCCCGTTTGAACGGTCCGACGGTCCGCTCCAGGAGATCGGCGGTCAGCTCCTCGAACTTGGCCCTGGTGAGGTTCATGTCGAGGTGCTTGGGCCCCTCCTGAGTCGCCGTGATGAACGGCAGGCTGATGCTGGTCTGCACGACGCTCGACAGCTCGATCTTGGCCTTCTCGGCCGCCTCGCGGAGCCTCTGGAGCGCCTGGCGGTCGTTCCGGAGATCGACGCCCTCGGACTTCTTGAACTCGTCGGCGATGTAATTCACGATGCGCTCATCCCAGTCGTCACCACCGAGCTGGGTATCGCCCGCGGTGGACTTGACCTCGAAGACGCCTTCGCCTACCTCGAGGATGGAGACATCGAACGTGCCGCCGCCGAGGTCGTAGACGAGGATGGTCTCGTTCTCTTTCTTATCGAGGCCGTACGCCAGCGCCGCGGCCGTCGGCTCGTTGATGATCCTCAGGACGTTAAGTCCCGCGATCTCGCCGGCGGTCTTGGTCGCGGTGCGCTGAGCGTCGTTGAAGTACGCAGGAACGGTGATGACCGCATCGGTCACCTTGTCGCCCAGATAGGTCTCAGCGTCGGTCTTGAGCTTCTGAAGGATCATCGCGGAGATCTCCTCCGGCGTGTAATCCTTACCGTCGATATTGACCCTGTGGTCGGTGCCCATCTCGCGCTTGATCGATGCGACAGTCCGCTCAGGGTTGAGGATGGCCTGGCGCTTCGCGGTCGCGCCCACGAGACGCTCGCCCGTCTTGGTGAACCCTACTACGGACGGCGTGATCCTGCTGCCTTCAGCGTTCGGTATGACTGTCGGCTCGCCGGCTTCCATAACGGCGATAACTGAATTCGTGGTTCCGAGATCGATCCCTACTGTTCGACCCACGATACTCCACCTCCCGATGTGTGATAAGACTGTTTGAGGAGTAACGAGTAGTGAGTAACAGGACTCGCCCTACTCACTGCGCATTACTCATTGGCATTTCGACTGCCCGACACTGCGGTTTCCTAAGCCTGACTCGATGATAGCACTTGAGTCTCTTGTTGTCAAGTGCCTTGACAAAAAAATTAGTGGATTTTTTGAATCCATTGTGCATAATCGGCAGATTCGCCCCGGTACTTTAGACTCGTGCGCCGCCCAAGTGCATATCTTATACCCGCGCTCGAGCGATTTGACGCGGGAGCCGTGCCGGCGGGCGCAGATCACGGTCCGTCAACCGATGGCGCCCAATGCAAACCAGCGCCTGCCAGGAAACCTATAACTCTCTATTCATGCCTGGTTTTGTGAATTCAGCGCAAACGACTTGACTAAGCCTGCCCAACTCGTGTTATACTAGTGCCCTCCGCAGAGCTTGTTGGGGCAATTTGGTGAGACAGTTCACAATCACTCGGATCAACAGAATCACCTGCTTGTGGATAGCGCTCTGTTTCGCGGTACTTGGGCGGCACAACGCCGCGCAGGCGCTGCCGAACAACTCCAACTGCCTGATGTGTCACAGCGCCGGCAGTCTGGCGAAGACCGCTGACGGCAAGCGAGTCCCGCTGTACGTCGATCCCTCCTACCTCCACCAGTCGGTCCACGGCAAGCTGAGATGCGTCGAATGCCACGTCGATCTATCCGACCGACCGCAGATGCACGGCACGCCTGCGCCCGTTCAGTGCGCCCGCTGCCATCAGCAAGAGGTTCCTCACCCGGATGCGGTCCACGCGAGCATCAAGGCGGGATCGACTCCGCCGGTGTGCCGGGACTGCCACGGTTCACATGATATCAAGGCGGTCAAGGATCCCGACTCGAGGGTCAGCCGCAGGAACTCGATCGGCACGTGCGCAAGGTGCCATGCCGACGTGAAGTCGTTGGAGGCATATCGGTTCAGCGTTCACGGCACGGTCGCCAGGGAAGGCGCGCTTCCGGCCGCGGTGTGCGCGGACTGCCACAAGGTCCACCAGCCGCCGAGGCTGGGCAGCTCGGTGGACTGCATGCAGTGCCACATCCGGCAGGGATCGGAGTATCGAGCGAGCGCGCACGGCATGGCGAGGTTGTCGGGCAATCTCAATGCTCCGGACTGCGTGGAGTGCCACGGCGGGCACGAGGCGGCGAAGGTATCGGACCCGGATTCGCCGGTCAGCGCGGCAAACGAGCCCAGGAAGTGCGGCCGGTGCCACGACAACAAGAAGCTCATGGCGGGCGCCGGACTCCCCACCGACCGACTTGAGACCTACCGGCACAGCTACCACGGCAAGGCAAACCTGCACGGGAGCGAGGATGCCGCGACATGCGCCGACTGCCACGGCGCCCACCGAGTGCTCCCGTCCGGCGACCCTGCATCGGCCACGAACGAGGCAAATCTCGACAAGACCTGCGCCAAGTGCCATCCCGGCGTGAACATGAACGTCGCCAAGGGCGCGATGCATGTCCGGATCACGAAGGAGCAGAGCGCTCTGCTGTTCTACGTAGCCAACGGTTTCAAGTGGCTTACCATCGGCACGATGGTGATGCTGTGCGGCCACATCGGACTCGACATATTCTCCCGCGTGCGCAGGAGGCTGTTCGATTCGCTTAGGAGAGGCGGATAGCACGCAATGTCCGACGAAGCGAAGATCACTGATATAGGCGCCAGGCAGGCGGAAGCGGTCGAAAGGGCCGAGCCGGCGGTCAAGGAGAGGGAGTTCGTCCGGTTCTCGCTCATCTTCAGGCTGCAGCACATCGGCATGTTCCTGGGCTGCATCACGCTGATCATCACCGGTATGCCGCTCAAGTTCGCGGACACGTCTTGGGCGACGGCTTACTTCAACCTGATCGGCGGAGTGGAGGTCAGCGGCCTGATCCACCGGGTCGGCGCCGTCATGCTCATCGTCGTCGGGGTCTTCCACATCTTCTACACCATCTTCTTCCGCGAGGGCAGGTACAACTTCATGGAACTGCTCCCACGGGTCAAGGACGTGACGGACGTGGTCCACAACGTCCTCTACTTCTTCGGCTTCGTCAAGGACCCGCCGAAGTTCCGGCGGTTCAGCTACATCGAGAAGTTCGACTACTGGGCGGTCTATTGGGGCATGGTCGTGATGATCGGCTCCGGGCTGATCCTCTGGTTCAGCAGCAAGGCTATGTCGCTCCTGCCGAAGGTCTGGATGGACGTCGCCCACGAGGCGCACAGCGACGAGGCGCTCCTTGCCACCCTGGCGATCGTGGTCTGGCACTTCTACAACGTCCACTTCAGCCCGGATCACTGGCCGGCCAACATGACGTGGTGGCACGGAAGGATCTCCGAGAGCAAGATGAAGCACCACCACGCGGCTGAATATGAGGAGCTGATGGCCGAGATGGAGAAGGCCTCCGAGCCCGAACCCGAGCCGGCGCCGGTCGAGGTCGAATCGTCAGAGCCGAAGCCCGTACTGCCCGAGGAGCCGGAGACCGGCGAGGAGGAGGCACAATGAGGATGCGCAAGAGCCTCAAGTATGCGATCCTCGTCCTCGGCGCGCTCATTCTGCTGGCGGTGGTGATTTCGGCGTGTCGCCACGAGAGACTACCATCACGCAGGTCAGGTCTCATCGGCGTAGAGATAATACCGGCGGTGAGCACGAACGAGATCGGCTCTCCCGGAGCGCCCGGCAAGGCGATCAGGCCCGAGACGGACCGCAGGTACCGCGAGCACTCCGTGGGCTGGACGGCGGCTCACAAGGCCCAGGCCACGACGAACCCGGGGCAGTGCCTCCAGTGCCACAAGCCGCAGAACTGCATCGCCTGCCACGAAAACGAGATTCCAGCCACGCACAAGAAGGCCGGATGGGTGTCCGGCCACAAGTCGACCGCTTCGAAGAACCGGGCGGAGTGCGACGAGTGCCATACCGCCGACTACTGCATGGCATGCCACGATTCGGCCAAGCCGTCGTCGCACACCGGCAACTGGGCCAAGACGCACGGCGAGTCCGCGAAGTCCGGCGGCCAGTGCGCCGTCTGCCACAAGACGAGCTACTGCAGCAGTTGTCACGGGCTTGCGATGCCCCACCCGAAGAATTGGATGTCGGCTCACGGCTCGGCGGCAGACAACGAGAAGCTCTGCGCCCGATGCCACGAGCAGTCATACTGCTCCGACTGCCATCAGAGCACGAGGCCCGCGAGCCACACCGGCGAGTGGGCGATGAAGCACGGCAAGCAGACGAAGAGCACGACCGCCTGCATGAAGTGCCACAAACAGTCCTACTGCGACATGTGCCATAAGTCGATCAAGCCGGCATCGCACGGCGAGGCGTGGAAGAAGTCGCACGGCGTCGGCGTCAAGGCGGACAACGCGTCGTGCACGCTCTGCCACGGGAAGGACTCCTGCAACACGTGCCACGGCGGGGTCGCCATGCCGCACCCCGAGGGCTTCATGATGAACCACAAGAGCCACGGCGCGAGCCTCGCACAGGGGTCCGCGTGCTACAAGTGCCACGAGCAGAAGTATTGCGGCATGTGCCACACGAACCAGTAGGAACAGCTTCCAGCTGCGATCAAGCCGTGTAGGAGCGATCGCGGCTGGGAAGCCGCTCCTACAATACGCCGGTTCATCGCGGCTGGGAAGCCGCTCCTACAATACGTCGGTTCATCGCGGCTGGGAAGCCGCTCCTACGATGGGCGACCGCGTGAAGCCTGCCTTATCTCATCTTAACACTCCCGGAAAAAATCGCTTGACCTTTTCGTTACAAATGTTACAATACCTGTGAGACTTAGCGCAGGTACATCGCCTCTGAAACAGGCGGACTCCTCCGAACAAGATGCTCGCGTCCTGATGCCCCGATCGGCCACCTACCTCAATGTCGGGGCTCAGGACCGGGCGACGCTGGGAATCACGGCGAAGTCCGGCCGGTGGCCCAATGCGCAAGGTAGTACTCAAGGATCAAGGAGGTGCGCGCCGGCCTATGACAAAGAAGCTTCTGCTCACCCTCATCTTCTGCCTGGTCCTCGGCGCATTCCGGCTCTACACCGGACAGGCGCAGGAGGAACCGAAGTACGTCGGCTCGGAAGTCTGCTTCATATGCCATTCCGACACGTCCAAGACGTGGACCCACTCCGTGCACAGGCGCACGCTTTTCAACAAGGATCCCGACAAGAACGGCTGCGAGTCGTGTCACGGGCCGGGCGGCGCCCATGTCGAGGGCGGTGGCGATATCAACAAAGTCATCCGGCCTCAGCAGTTGGCCCCGAGCAAGATGGCCGACATCTGTCTGAAGTGCCACACCGGAGAACATGTCACCCTCTGGCAGACGAGCGCTCACGCCCGGGCGAAGGTAAGCTGCATCAAGTGCCACGACGTGCACAGCTCCGGTGAGAAGTCGCTCCTCGGCGACGTCGAAAACGCCAAGCTCGCCGTGGAGGGACTGACCCGCGCGATCAAGCAGACGGACATGGCCTCCAACACCGCTCCCGCCGGCAGCGAGGAGAAGCTCGCGGCCAACAAGAAGGTCAAGGAGCTTCTGGCGGAGCTGGATGCGGCGAAGAAGCAGCTCAAGGGCGCCGAGACCGCATACCGCCGGACCGCCGAGCCCTACGTCTGCTACGACTGCCACAAGAGCCAGGAAGTCCAGAGCAAGATGCCCTCGCACCATCCGATCATGGAGGGCAAAGTGAAATGCTCCGACTGCCATAACCCTCACGGCGGCCCGAACGGCATGCTGGAGCAGGAGACGGTGAACGAAACCTGCTACAAGTGCCATGCCGACAAGGGCGGCCCGTTCACCTTCGAGCATCCGCCGGTGACGGAGGACTGCACGAGCTGCCACAGACCGCACGGATCGGTGAACAACAACCTCCTCGCACAGAGCCAGCCGTTCCTGTGCCTGAGATGCCATCCGGGCCCTCACAGCAGGAGCGGCACGCTCGGAAATCCCGTCGAGGTGGCGCGGTACTATACCGAGTGCACCGACTGCCACAACCAGATACACGGCTCGGACACACGCTTTTCGTTCCGCCACTGAGCCGGGAGGAGGTACACCAGGATGAGGAAGATGCTACATATCGCGGTGCTGTCCGCTGTCCTGTCGATCGGTCCTTCCGCCCTCGCCCAGCAGGTGGAGCTCGTGAAGGACCAGCAGTCGCGCGCCGAGGTCACGTTCGGCATGTACGCGGACGACGCATCCGGCAACCAGGACTACGTCAGGGAGTACGACGGGCGCGACTTCAGCGGCTGGGGGATCGAGAAGCTGGAGTCCTCCGGCTACAACGGGCCGTACCAGTACTGGCTCGACGCCCGAAGCCTCATCACCGGAGATGAGGATGTCTCCTTCGACATGAGCCTGCGCGATGACCTGGAGTTCCATCTGGGTACGAGCGCGCTGACTCACAGGCTGGGGAGAGTCCCGGCGATCAACCCCTACCTGAGCGGGATCATCAACCCGATCGACAGCCGGCCCCTCGCAGGGGTCACCTCCGCGGGAGTGCCGTTCGGTGATGCGTTCACCGCGCTGTCGCCTGAGACCGATACGATCCTGCACCGGAGGGTGAACGACTTCGGGCTGCGTCAGTTCATCGGCCGCTCGCAGCAGATCGCCCTCAACGCCGACTGGTGGCAGGAGTCCGAGGACGGCGCGCGGCAGGTCCTGTTCTACGACTCCCGCAAGTACTCCGGCCCGATGGGGATCGACCGGAGCACCAGCCAGGGCACGCTCGGGACGGACCTGCGGATCGGAGCCAACTCCGTGCTGAACTACGAGGTCGTGAGCACCGATTTCACCGACAGAAGCCGGCCGGTGGTTGCCGGCTCGCTCCTCGACAACATCAGGCCGCCGAGCGTGAGAACCAGTTCGAACATCCTGAAGGCCCGAAGCCGCCTGTCGGGCAAGCTGTACTTCACGGGAGCCCACTCCAGCCGCAGCCGGAGGAACCTCACCGCCGTCCTGCCCGGATCGAACCCGCCCGCCAACCTCGGCAACAGGGTGGATACCGAGGCGACGAATCTCGGGCTGACCTTCCTGGCCACTGACGCGCTCTCCCTGACCGGCAGGTGGAGGAGCTACGAACTCGACAACTTCGCGCCGCCCGTCCCGTCGGCCGCCGCCCCGACGAACTTCAACCTGTCGCGCAAGGTCGATTCGATGGAACTAGGCGCGAGTTACGGCGGGCTCAGGCATGCGTTCCTCCGGCTGGGGTATGAGTACAGGAACACCGAGCGCGAGTCCGGCAAGCTTCACCCCGAGCTTGAGGACTTCGAGACGGAGTTGATCCGGGAGTCGTCGAAGTCGAACATCCTGCGGCTCGGCATGAGGTACAATCCGAGCTTGAAGCTGAGCCTCTCCGGCAACGCGGAGAAGTGGAACACCGACCACCCGGGCTACTTCGGCCAGCCGACCGACCAGTCGAGGGCAAACCTGAACGCCACATACCTGGTCAGAGACAACTTTGTGCTCTACGGGGACCTCTCTTACTCCCGCGACGAGAACAACGACCTCCGGGTGGAGGGCGTTATCCCCACCCCGGCGACGAACGCGGACGAGGAGTTCACCCGACGACGCGCCGCCGGCCAGGGATACCGGAGCAAGTTCAGCACCGTGAACGTCGGGGCATGGTACGGGATTACCGGCAAGCTGACCGCGGATTTCAACGTCGCGAGGATCTCGACCGATGCATCCGGCCTGTGGGTGATCGGCTACCAGGCGGCATATCCCCCGCATCTGCCGGCCGAGACGCAGGCATACAAGGCGGACAGCAGCCAGTGGTCGTTCGGGCTGAACTACACCCCGAAGCCGAAGTGGCGCATGTACGGGCGCTTCTACAACTCCAGCTCGGACGGGAGATCGTCGTTCACGACGATCCCCGGCGGCGTCACGCTCACGGAGGGCTGGGTCCCGGTAGATATCTCGGAGAAGCGCTGGACGCTCGGCCTGGGATACGATGTCAGCGCGACCGACAGCCTGCTGTTCGACTTCTCGACGTCGGACTGGAAGGACCGGATCAATCCCGCGAACGACGGCCGGTTCAACCTCTGGCGACTGGCATGGTCTACTGATTTCTGAGAGCGCCCGAACGGCACAGTGGTGCGGTAGATCGGGAGTGGAGTGGTGGAGTCGTGGAGTACTGGAGTGGTGGAGTATTGGGACACCCATGCTCCATGGATGTCCCGGCGGCGGCTTCCGTGCCCTCCTCGTCCACCTCGACGAGCGTCTTGTGCATGACCCTGGAGATAGCTGCTGGAAGTCATCCCCCAGAGCCGGCGCTGTCAGCGAAGGCGATTCCCATACCGAGCTTCGTCAGCGCATCGTCTAGCCACGTGCCGTGGTCGAGAGTGGAACGAGGCATGGAGATGCCGATCTCGCCTTTGGCGATCTTCGGATGGCTTCCGCGTCATGTGCGACTCAACCCCGCCCCGCCGCCATGTACGCATCCAGGTTCTCAGCCGAGGTGCCGGGGACGATCGGACTGCCGTTTGCGAGGACGAACGGGCCGTGCTCGGCTGCTCGGAGTTGGCGGCGGACCTCCGCCCGAATATCGTCCGGCGCGCCACGTCGGAGGAGCGTGCTGTCTAGGTTCCCGAAGAGGCAGACCTCCGGGCGGAGCATCCGGCGGATCTCGACCGGATCGAGCGTGAAGGTCTTCTTGCTCTCCTCGATCATCAGCCCGGCCATGTCGAGGCTGTTGATCAGCCGCATGTTCGGGCGCACGTCGCCGAGCCAGTAGCCGATCGGGAGGATGCCGATCTTACGGACCTCGGAGTAGAACCAGCGCTTCGTCTCGCCTTCGAGCCGCTCGTGCATCGCGGGCGAGATGTTGTCGAGGCTGCCGGGGAATCCCTCGGAGAAGATGTAGGCATCCGCGCCGCATGCCTTCGCCGCGCGAACGTCGGTCAGGAAGCGCTCACAATCCTTATATATACAGTAGGCGACCAGGTCGGGCTTGTCGGCGCAGGCAATCGCGGTGTCCTCGAACGACCAGCCGTGGAGCCACGATCCCGGCGCGCCGTCGTTGATGGCGATGAACACCCTTTCCCCGCCCGGATCGACTCTCACCCCCGATCCGGAGAGCATCCTCATGTGCTCGAAGCGGCCGGAGTCGATGATCTGCTGCTCGGTGTGGGCGATCTGCGCGTAGAACTCGTCGATCTCGGCCTTCGATTCGAGGCGCAGCGTCGGGCCCTTGCCCCACCAGGGAACATCGCTGTAGTCGGCAAGGTTGTAGTCGTCGCGAATCTCGATCCAGCGCGTCCCGTCGGCACTTGCGAGGTAGGCCTTGCCGTCCTCGACCTTGCGGGCTCTGTCCCAGAACCCCTTCCACCCAGCCGAGCCGAGATGCATCCAGTCGGTCCGGAAGCGCTCATAGAAGTTGCGCTCGATCTCGGCAAGCTCGCTGCCGCCCTGACAGTACTGGAACTTCGGGTGGTGGCCGGCAAGCTCGACCTTGTAGTCGCCCCAACTGTGGAGCACGACCGGCGGCGGGGTGACGGACTCGCCGGAGAGTGCGCGGATCATGCGGTCTCGGGAGTCCATGCTACGCGCCCTTCATCGACATGACGCGGGCGACCTGCTCCGGCGTGAGTGCGTGCTGTCCGCCGAGCATCTTCGCCACGAGGGTGATCAGCGCGAAATGCTCCACGATCTCCAGCCGGTAGTAGGCCTCGAAGACGTCCCTGCCGACGGTCAGGCTGCCGTGGTTGGCGAGGAGGAGGGCGTTGTTCTCCTTGATGAAGGGCCTGGCGGCATCCGGCACCTCGTGGGTGGCGGGCGTCGCATACTCCGTCAGCGGAATCGAGCCGAGGTGAGCGAGGACCTCGGGCATCGTCGGCGTCTCGAGCGACTCGCGGGCGACTCCGAACCCGGTGCTGATCGCCGGATGCGCATGCACGACGCCGGCTGCGTCCGGCCGCTCCTGGTAGACCATGAGGTGGAGCGCGATCTCGGACGACGGCTTCCCGGGGCCGATAGGATTGCCGTCCATGTCCGTCTTCACGATCATCTCGGGAGTCATGAACCCCTTGCTGACGGTGGTCGGTGTGATGAGGATCTCGCGGTCGTTGAGCTTGGCGCTCATGTTGCCGTCGTACGCGGCGACGTAGCCGCGGACCCAGATCCTGCGGCCCACCTCGACGATATCCCGGCGGAGTTCTTCTTCTGTCTTCATGGATGCTCCTACGCTTGGTGTGGGAGTGCGGGAGTGTGGCGAGGAAACCCCATATTCCCGCGCGCCCACACTCCTCCTATCTGATCCCCGGCGCCCACCAGGGGTCTCGGACCACGGCCTCGAGCTCCGACTGCCCGGCGGCCTCCGGATTGATCGACAGCACCGAGATACGCTCGGCGTCGGCCACGAACCGGACCTCCACCGGGCCGCCCTCCACGTCGGCGTCGAGTGCCCTGATCGTGAACCGGTCAAGGTCATGATCCTTGAAGCACGTCTCGCGCAGGACTATCAGACTGCCGCGGATGAGAGACAGCGGCGCAGGCTCACGGGTGACCTTGGGACACAGGAAGGTGACCACCGCGGACCGGTTTCTCGGATCTATGAATACGCTTCTCACCTGCAGGCGGCGATCTGCGAGAGCGGGCGACGAGTTCAGCGCCTGCAGGAGCGCATCTTCGTGGCTCGACATGGTGCGCTCGATAACGGTGGGAGCCACCGGGGCCTTGCCGGAAGTCGCGGTCTCGTCGATCGTGATAGGGAGCCGCACCCTCTGGGGCGCCTGAGTCGATGGACGGTTTCGGGCTATCTCGGATTCCGTCCTGGGGCGGAAGACCACCGGCCATAGCGTGGTGATGAAAAGCAGCACGCCGATTGCCAGCGCCGCCTCCACGACGACCCGCTTCCCGGTGGTGACGATCTCGGCCATCCTGTCGCGCCGGGGGATACGGCGGCCCTGGCTGTGGGAGATGAGCTGCTCCAGCTTGATGTGGTCGGCGGTGCTGTCCGGATCGAGATCGAGGGCGAGTTTGTACCAGTGTATCGCCTCGGTCACGTGGCCCTGGTCGCGGTAGATGTCGCCCAGGATCGAGTGAGCGGCCGCGTTGTCCTGATCGAGGGCGAGCACCTCCATGCACTTATCGATGGCGGCCTGCCATTCGCCGCGCAGCTTGAGGAGGTTGGCGGCGGCAAGGGCGGCGTGCACCTCATCGCCGCACGGGTTGGCGACATCCGGCGGGACGCATGCCGGTATCGGCGTCCCGCATTGGGTGCAGAACCTGGCATTGGATGCTATGGATGCTGCGCATTTCGGGCAGGTGGACATTGGTGTGGCCCCGGGTCCGGCTTATCAAGCTACAGGTAGTATTCCCGCTTTCGGACAGGATACCTTCAGAGAGAGCGCGGGGGTGTGGGGGTGTGGGAGGAGAAGAACCCCCATACTCCCACCCTCACACTCCGGTGTGCCCAAAGCCGCCGTCGCTTCTGGCAGTCTCCGGCAGGTCGTCCGTTTCCACGAGGACGGCGCGGGCCACCGGCGCGATCACAAGCTGAGCTATCCTGTCGCCCCTGTGTATGGTGAACGGCTCGTCGCCGTGGTTGATCAGGATCACCTTGATTATACCACGATAGTCGGAATCGATTGTCCCGGGGTTATTCACCATGCTAATGCCGTGCCGAAGCGCGAGGCCGCTCCTGGGGCGGACCTGTCCCTCGAGCCCCTCGGGGATCGCGGCGCGGATGCCGGTGGAGATGAGTTCCCGCGCGCCGGGCATGATGGTGACATCCGAGGTCACGCAGGCGAAGAGGTCCATCCCCGCTGAGCCGGAGGTCGCGTAGACAGGCAGGGGCAGGTCATCGGTCCCGGGTTCTCGTTGGATGAGGATTGTGGTTTCGAGAGTCATGGCCAAAATGAATAAGGAGTAACGAGTAAGGCAGACTCCTTCCGGTTACTCGTTACTCCCCGCTCGCTACTCGTTATCAGGTCTAGCTTGCCGGCGCGCTTGCTGCGGCGGCCTCGGCTTCGGCCTGCTCCTGCTCCTCGACGATAGGCGGCTTGAGAGGCAGAGTGAAGATGAAGCTCGATCCCTGGCCGACCTCGCTCTCGACCCAGATTTTGCCGCCGTGAGCCTCCACCAGGTGCTTGACCAGGTAGAGTCCGATGCCGGTACCGCCGACCTTCCGGGTGTCCCTGTTGTCGACTCGGTGGAACCTGTCGAACACCTTCGGCAGGTGCTCCTTCGGGATACCCATTCCCTGGTCGGTGACGCTCATGGTCACGAAGCCGTCGTCATAGCTGCCGGCGACGGTGATCGTGCCGCCTTTGGGCGAGTACTTGATGGCGTTGTTGGTGAGGTTGGTCAGGATCTGATCGACCTTGTCCTCGTCGGCGATGATCGTCGGGATCTCGCCCTTGAGGTCGATCACCAGTTCGTGGCCCTTCACGTAAGACTTCTGCACGCTGACGACCTTCTCGACGAGCGCCGGGATGTCGACATCCTTCGGGTTGAGGTCGAGAGCGCGTCCGGCCTCGATGCGCGATACGTTCAGGAGGTCGCTGATCAGCCTGGTCAGGCGGTCGCACTCGGTATCGATAATCGTGTAGAACTCCCGCTGGGTCTCGAGATCGTAGTAGCCCTCGGTGTCGGCCAGTAGAGTGGAGATGAACCCCTTGATGGAGGTGAGCGGTGTCCGCAGCTCGTGGGATACGGTCGAGACGAACGCCGTCTTCATACGCTCGATGTTGCGCAGTTCGGTGATATCGTTGAAGATGGCAACAGCGCCCATGACCGCTCCCTCGTCGCTCTTGACGAGCGCGGTCTGAACCTGGTAGATGTGCTCGGTGTCCTCGTCTTCGGCCACCAGGGAGATCTCGCCGGTGGTCTCCTCACCGGAATCGAGCGCCAACTGGATGATATCCTTGGCCTTCGGGTCTTCGATTATCTCGTAGTAGAGGCGGCCGATGTCCTTGCCTTCGATGCCGAATATGGAGCGAGCGGATGCGTTGGCCTGCATGATCCGGCCCTCGCGGTTCACCATGAGCAGACCGGCGTAGACGCTCTCGATGATGTGCTCGAGCTCTTCCTTCTCTTCGACAACCTCTCGGAACATCTGAGCGTTCTGGATGACGGCCGTGGCATTGCGGGACAGTCGCTCGAGGAGCCGCACATCCTCTTCGATGAAGATGTTGCCGTAGCGCTTGTTGAAGACGTGGAGGACGCCGATGGTGTTGGTCTCGATGACGCGGTTCTCTTCGTCACGCTTCTCGGCGATCAGAGGGACGCACACGCCGTTGTGGACGTTGAGCAGCGCCACGTTCTCTTTCATGGTGCGCTCATCGGTCAAGGCATCATATAGAATAACGGGCTTGCCTTCCCGGAACACCTGTCCGGAGACGCCCTGAGTTGCTCGAACGCGGAATTTCCTGATGTCGTCGTCGGAGAGACCGTAGGCCGGTCTGGTAGCGGCGAGTTCGCCCCTGTCCTTGTCGAGGAGCATAAACACGCATTTTTCGGCCTGAAGGATCGCTGCGATCTTGGCAACCAGTCGCTTCAGAGTCTCCTCAAGCTCGGTAATGGGCGCAGGCTCGCCTGTCTCGGAGGAACTGCGGATCCTCTGTTCCAGCTCTTTGTTCGCCTTCTCCAGAGCCGCGATGTATCGGGTCTTATCCTCAAGCTCCCGTCGGAGCTGCTCAACCTGCGCTAACAGGGCCTCATGCTCAACCATACTGCAAAAACTACCTTTCCGTTCGGATTGACGGGCAATCGGTCGGGCCTTTGTCACGCCCGTGCATTATAGCATAACGGGCAATCCCCGGTCAACCATTGCGGTCTCTATCCCGCCATCGGAACCACTTGGTCCGAATTCTCGTCCTAATGTTATGATTGGCTTTCCGACGCCAGAGTTCCAGGGCAGAGCGGAAGGGGATTCCGGACGGCCTTCGCAACACAAAAATGTTTGGCGCGTGAAGAAGGAGATTTGGCACATGCCATTGAAGCTTGTTTACGTGAACAGAAGCGGAAAGCGAGGGGAGCTCGTGTTTCGAAAATCTAGCATCGCAATAATCACTTCGATTGCTGTATCCTTGGCGATATCGGCCGCTGCATCCGCAGCAGAGATCGAGTTGGCCGGCATCAAACTCGGGAGGTCTGCTTTCAGCATCATCCAGAAGTACGGCGATCCGTCTGAAGTCAGAGTCGGCGGAAGCAGCCACGCGGCCGAGCAGTCGACCGGCGGCGGCATGGAGATGCCTCCGGGCCTTGGCATAGGCGGAGAAGCACCTCCTCCGGGCTTCGGCGGCCCGTCGCTTGGAGGACCGGTCGCAGAGGCGCCTCATCAGCAGACGAGCAAGCCGATGGGCAGGGAGGTCACCTGGATCTATCGGTTCGCCAAGAACAAGACACTGGAGTTCATCATCGACGCCGAGGGCCGCGTTCTTCAGATCGCCGCGTACGGTGTGGAGTGGCCAGGCCTCAGGACATCCAAGGGAACACATCTGGGGTCCACGTACAAGGAGGTCATCCTGGCTTACGGATTCCCCGAGACGCACGAGAGAGCGGGAATCGAGATGGTGCTCAAGTACGCGAATTCGCATCGCGTGGCGTTCACGCTCGTCGGCAATCAGGTAGTGGGCATTACCATTGCCTTCATGGACTAGCGCTCTACTGAGTTGAGGACGGCGTCTTCAGCTTGGTAGGACTTCCGGGCCGTGCTGTTAAGTCGGATCGTCCATCCGACCTAACAGCACGCTGACCATTAGCCAGGGCGTAGACAGGGTGACTCCGTGTGGTTGGCTCGCGAGATGCAGTCGAAGAGATCCGCAACCGGATCAACATCCTCGATATCATATCCGAGTATGTAGCGCTCAAACGCGCCGGAAAGAGCTTCAAGGGGCTCTGCCCTTTTCACACAGAGAAGACTCCCTCCTTCAACGTCAGCGAGGAATTCCAGTCCTGGCACTGCTTCGGCTGCGGCGAGCACGGTGACGTGTTCTCGTTCCTGATGAAGATCGAGAACCTCACCTTCGCCGAGGTTCTGGAGCGGCTGGCCAGGAAGACCGGCGTAGAACTCAAACACTCGAATGATCGCCAAACAAGCCGCAGGGAGCTTCTGAGTAGGATCAACAGTCTCGCTGCGGCTTATTACGCTGCCCTGCTGAAGCATACTCCCGTCGCGATGGAGTATCTTCGCGGCAGAGGACTCGCCGATCAGACCATCGAGGAGTTCCGACTCGGCTATGCGGCGCCCGCGTGGGACGGACTGGGCCGGTTCCTGGCGAGCAAGAAGGTCAACCCTGCCGATGCCGCCCAGGCGGGCCTGTTGATCAAGGGTGAACGCGGGTACTACGACCGTTTCCGGAACAGGATCGTCTATCCGATCCTCGACATCCAGGAGCGGGTGATCGGCTTCGGCGGAAGAGCCATCTCGAGCGATGACCAGCCGAAGTACCTGAACTCGCCGGAGACGCCTCTCTTCAGCAAGACAAAGGCGCTGTACGGGCTGAACCTTGCGCGAAAGAAGATCGCGGGCGATGACACGGCGATCGTCGTCGAAGGCTACATGGATGTCATCGCGGCGCATCAGGCCGGTTTCTCGAACTGCGTGGCGACGCTCGGCACGGCGCTGACTACGGAACACACGAACATCCTGTCTCGGTACACGAGGAAGATCGTCCTCGTCTACGACGCGGATTCCGCCGGCATGAAGGCCGCCCTTCGCGGGGCGGCGATGTTCATGGACGCGGAGTTCGACGTCCGGATAGCGAGGCTGCCCAAAGGCGACGACCCGGACAGCATCCTCCGCAGAGGAGCGACCGCCGAGTTCGCGTCGGCCGTGTCCGACGCGCTGCCGATCGTGGACTACAGGCTGGGCTTGCTGGCCGATCTGCACGATGTTTCGACGCCGGCAGGACGAGCCGGCATGCTGAAAGATGCGGTCCGAATCCTGGCCGAGATTCCTTCGACATTGGAACGGGAAAGATACATACGCAGTGTCGCGGTCGGCAGGTATCACCCGAACTGGGAGACAGGGCGCATCGCGGAGCAGGATATCCGGCGGGAGATCGAGCGATTACTGAGCCGAAATGCCGCTCCGGGACGGCCGTCTCCGAGTCCTAACGCGACCGCCGGAAGCGCAAAGAGCGCAGACAGCGCCCTGGGGAACGCGGAGAAGAGCGTGCTCCGAGCGCTGATCCACGGAAGCGAGTGGACCGGCATGCTGATGCAGTCGGTGACATCGCAAGACTTTGCATCCGATGCGGGCCGCCAAGCAGCCGCCGCGGTACTTGGCATGATCGAGAAACAGGGTTCGGTTAATGTACCGGAACTCCTGGAAATAGTAGATGCGGAGGCGGGGAAGATCATCACCGAGCTTGCGGTGCGCGACGCAGGTCCTCCGCTTACCGAGGAGTGGCTGCGCGGCTGTGCGGCGTCTATGAAGAAAGCGCGGCTCAAGAGGCTGCGAACGCACGATATCTTCCAGCCGCACATCAAACAAGGGATGATTGAGCCGGGAGACGAACAGACAATGGAACGGTTCAGGGCATTCCTCAAGGAATCCGGGAAGATTTCGGACGGGAATGCCCACGAGGGGATGAACGATAGTGACAGTTGACGAGATCAAGGACAATGTGGAAGTGCGCAAGCTGCTCGACGAGGGCAAACGCAAAGGCGTGCTCACATACGATGAGATAAGCGATACGCTCAGTCATCAGGAGGATATCGACGCCGAGCAGATCGAGGGCCTGCTCCAGACTTTCGAGGATGAGGGCATCCAGATCATCGACAAGGTGAAGGATGTCGACATCCTGCAGCAGCCGTCGGTGGCCGGGGAAGAGGGCCCGGCCAAGGATACCGAGGTTCACGACGAAGAGATCGCCGCCATGGAGGGCATGCCGATCGACGACTCCGTCCGCATGTGGCTGCGAGAGATCGGCAAGACACCTCTGCTCACCATGGAGCAGGAAGTTCGGCTGGCCAAGATCATCGCCGAAAGGGACAGCAAGTCCCCCGAGGCTCAGGAGGCCAAGGAGAAGCTCATCCAGGCCAACCTTCGTCTGGTCGTGAGCATCGCGAAGAGGTACAGCGGCCGAGGCATGTCGTTCCCGGACCTCATCCAGGAGGGCAACATCGGCCTGATCCGCGCGGTAGAGAAGTTCGACTACCAGAAGGGCTACAAGTTCAGCACATACGCGACTTGGTGGATACGCCAGGCGATCACTCGCGCCATCGCCGACCAGGGCCGGACGATCCGCATCCCCGTGCACATGGTCGAGACGATCAACCGGCTGATGAAGACTCAGAGCCACCTGCTCCAGGAACTCGGTCGCGAGCCGACGCTCGACGAGATCGCGAAGGAGATGGAGCTACCGGTCGAGCGCGTGAGCGAGATCTACCGAATCGCACCGGAGCCGCTGTCGCTGGAGACACCGATCGGCGAGGAGGAGGACAGCCACCTCGCGGACTTCATCCAGGACCAGGAGACCGTCTCGCCGGACGATGCGGCGACCCATCAGCTCCTGCGCGAGCGGATCGTGGAGGTGCTGTCGGAGCTCACTCCCAGGGAGCGCGACGTGCTGCGGATGCGGTTTGGCCTCGACGATGGCTATCCGAGGACTCTGGAGGAGGTCGGGCGGCATTTCCAGGTGACTCGCGAGAGGATCCGCCAGATCGAGGCAAAGGCGCTGAAGAAGCTGCGACACGCGAAGCGCCGGAAGAAACTCGAGGAGTATCTCACCTAGATCGGATCAGTGAGTATGACGTGAAAAAGGGCGGCTTTCGCCGCCCTTTTTTGCTTACCATCTCCGCCTGCGCGCCAGCCCAAACAGACCGGCGATCCCGATGCCCAGTACCGACATGCCGGCGGGCTCGGGAACCGGATTCCGTCTGGCGTCGATCACGTACTGCTCGAAGCGCAGTTGGTATCCCTCGGAAATCATGGCCTGGTGGCTCGTCCAACTGAGTTTGAGGATCGGCAACCAATCTGTCTCCGGCAGTGTCCAGTACGGATTCCAGGGATCATGCGCTGTGGGTATCGGCATCTCCCACGTCTTGCCGTTGGCGGGAGCACCCGGGACACCCTTATTGTCGACCATTACCAGCCTGTACCCAAGCGCTAATCCACCATACGCAGTAGGAGGAAGAGTTGGTGTTCCTCTGGTGAAAGCGCAGAGCCGGATCGGCAGGTCGGATGAGTTCGGCAGCGCTGCCACACGTAGCTCCCAGCTCTTGACACATCCATCGTACTGGTCCGGAGCTGTTGGTGACTGAATGTCTCTTCGAAAGGTTCGGGCATCACCGGGGATCACGTTCACCACCCAGCGTGTTGTCTGCGTGAACTCCAGGAAGAGATCGGCCTCGAAATCGTTGGCACTTGGTGATATGCCGGAATCCACGCCGTCACTGGATAGTGGGAATACACCGGTATGTATGACACCACCAGCATACATCCCAGAACCGTTGTCGGCCCGCCACCCTATCCGCCAATCATCGACTGCGCCCGAGACGCCGGACGCCATCAACAGAATGACAACTAGTATTCCTCCTAAGGCACCATTCCGTTCCCTCCCCGGAGCACTCCAGTCTGCCCCTGGACAGTGCCGTGATGTGCCGCATGGTATGAATCCGACACGCTCCGCATGATAGCGCCAACGCAGGTGTTTCGCTTATGTTGCCATCTGGCAATTACTATGTTGACGGTCTTCGCGCGAGAAAGGTTTCGCGGTAATTGTCAGAAACACCTTTTCGGCCGTATGGATCAATCCCCACGGCGTTCGGCATCGCGTGCCGTGGATTTGACTATCGAGGCGGATTTTGGTATACTGACAGAACTCAGACGAGTGCCTCTGGCCGGTTGGCTCCGGCCACTGCATCATCAACGCGGGCCCATAGCTCAACGGCAGAGCGGTCGGCTCATAACCGATTGGTTCTTGGTTCGAATCCGAGTGGGCCCACCATCATCCCTTCGATTCCCCGTCAGACTCTCACCTCAAACCCGTCATACTCGTCTGTCGGCCGCTGCCACGATACCTCCACCCGATCGACCCGGGCATAAGCCGGTCCTTCACTAAGGTAATCCAGCAGCGTCTCCAGGTCTCTAGGCTCACCCTCGGCCGTCACCTCCACGGCACCGTCGTCCGTATTGCGCACGAATCCTGAAATGTCCATGCCCAATGCGATCCGGCGCACGAAGTGTCGGAAACCTACCCCCTGCACCCTCCCGTATATGCATGCATGAATGCGCTTGGTCATCTAGGCTGCAATCTCCAGGTTTGCCCGGTCCCGAACTGGGTATAATAAGAGCGTTTGGCGGCGCATTTCAGCTACTCTCAGAACAAAAACCGGCTATCTGCCGTCAAGAAGGTAGCAGCCACCAATAGTCCGGCACGGCGCGCCCCTCGCGGATGAATGCGCCGATCCGTGCGGGTTCCTAAGTAAGCATACCGGAATTCGCATGTCGGCTGTGGCTGTGCGCACCTTGACAAGCTGATTCTGGTATTTTTACCAGTTGACGGATGGGTGTAAAAACGCTACACTCACTTGGATACTCAGCATTTCAGCTACCTTGGCTCTGCCGCAGTACTGCCTGGAGTACATGGCGTTGACAGTTACCAGCATGTACGATATACTTTTTCCGACTCAGCAGAGCCGCTCGTCGTGAGTTATACCCTGGAGGTGGACTTTTTGAGTCGATGCTTGCTCGCAGTGCTGGTAACACTCGGCCTTGCGGTGACATGTTCTGCTGAGAGTATCGCCTGGTACTCCGTGAACTCCGGTGGAGGCACTGCAAGCTCATCAGAGTACACTCTGCAGGGAACTGTAGGGCAACCTGCCGTGGGCGTGGTCACGACCCCGCCCTACTCGAGCGAACCGCGGGTTCACTACATCGGCTTTTGGTCCGGCGACCTGCGTGCGCCGTCGTTGGCCAGTTCCATCGACAGCGCCAAGCTGATGCCGGAGGGAACTTATCTGGCTCTGTCCGGCCTGTATGCGACGACTGAGTCGCCGGGTGATTTCGGTAACAGACTCTACCTGGAGGCCGAAGACAGGTCGTCCGGGATACTTTTCTCTCATGGATCGGCGTCAGTTCCCACTCTCGCGGAGGGCACGCAGGTAAGCGTGATAGGTACACTCAAAGTCCTCGAGAATGGCGAGTTGGCGCTGGTAGGGAATCAGGTGACCCCGCTTCAGACGGGAGTTCCTCGGCGGCCGCTCGGCCTCAGGGCAGCTCAGGTCGGAGGCAAGAACTCCGGACAGCCCGATCTCGTGGGACAGCGTGGGACGACCGGCGCGGTCGATCTGAACAACACTGGGCTGCTTATCAGGGTCTGGGGACGCATATCAGGCAGAGAAGCGGGAACGGACTACCTGCTGATCAACGATGGATCCGTGGCATTCGATTCCCTGCGCATAGACCCGTCCGAACTGGACTTCGTACCGGATTCAGGCTTTGTCCAGATAACCGGCATCAGTTCCGTCGAGTATCGAGGAACAGACCTCGTTCCTGTGGTGAGGCCCAGGAGACCGGCGGACCTGGTTCAGTTAGCAGCACCGTAGAGCATCGATTGTGCGGCGCAAGCAATTACGGGTATTACCTGCAGTAGCAATCCATTTATTCGTACGAGGTGAGGCGAAAATGAGAAGATCCGCGATGATGTTGCTGAGCCTGCTGGTGGCTGTGGCATTGTGTGTGCCCGCCTCCGCGGCGATCGAGACCGTTTCCTCGTGGGAGCCCGGAGCCACCACGGGACCGGTTCTGCCCGGTTGGAACCTGATAGCGCTACCCGCTATTCCGACAAACCCTGATCCGCACGCTGTTCTGGATGAGTACCCGTTTGTCTGTGAGAACGGCGATCTCAAGCGATGGGATGCCGCGACCCAGTCTCTGGTAACCTACGACGAGTGGGCTCAAGAGACATTCGGTAACCTGCTCATCACCGATGGGTACTGGCTCGTGCTCGGCCCCGAAGACAGCGGATATTTCACCTACGAGGGCATCACGGACAACGATGACACGGATATGTGGATCAGTCTTCCGAGAGCAGGTTGGACGCTCATCGGCTGCCCGTTCTCGTACGCTGTGGACTTCAACACGGTGGAAGTGACCGATGGTACGGCCACGGTGCCCATAGCCAATGCGCGGGACAACCAGTGGCTGGACACCATCTGCTACTGGTGGGAGAACACTGGTGGAAGCGGCAACCTTAGGACGATGGGTCTGGATGATGACTGGACTGAGAGCACCATGCTCCAGCCGTGGCACGGCTACTGGATCAGAAGCATGAGGGATAACCTGGCGCTGATCGTGCCGGCCGCAAGCTAGTCTGTTCGATCCGCGAGTCTCGATCGGATGCCGAGTTGCTCCTATCGTCTCTCGCTTACCTTAAGGCGGTTCTCAAGCCTCTCTGCTGTTGAAGACGCATCACCCGCGGCCTGCCTCGGAGGCAGGCCGCTTTCCCCAATCTGCAGCACCTTCAGGCTCTCTGCAAACACGCTCATCCGAGCTACCGGTTGAGAACCTTGGCAGTCGGCTCCCAACCGGCGCACTTGGTTCGGTAAATTTACCTGTTTTTTCCCGGAATGGTAGCAAAATGCTCATTTGTATGGTAGACTTAGAGTTGGCAACAACCACCACTAGAAAGGGGGATTCACCTTGAAGCACAAAGCTGCAATCGGCGTTGCGATGGTAGCGCTGGTCCTGATGTTGGCAGCATGCTCGCAGGCAGCAGTAGAGATCTACGGAGTCAAGGCCTCTGATAAGGTCCCTGCGTTCATCGACTACACACTGAACTGCACTGCCGACGTCACGATCCAGATTCTTCCGTCCGACGCGAACGGCAACCCTACGGGTGCCGCGATCA
>CAYXOC010000040.1:0-46843 GCA_964466715.1 uncultured bacterium | reverse complement strand
GACGCGTCCGGCTTTGGCTATCCCCGGCCGTCCTTCGATACGCTTCGCTACTCAGAACTGGGCGGTTTTCACTCCTAACTCCTCACTCCTCACTCGTCACTCTTCACTCCCCACTCCAACTACTTCGCCTTCTTCTCCAACGCCGCGAAGAAGGCCTCCATGTGCCGAGCCCGCGTCCGGAGCATCTCGCTATCCGGCGATCCCTCGGTGTAGAACGGGTTGTAATCCTTCATCTGCTCGGCGCTGGAGTTCCGAACCACCCGGCGCTCCCCCGATGTGCCCGAAGGAGATCCCTCGCGGCGGACACCGTCTTGCCCGGGAGGCGGCGTGCCCTGCGGCGGGCGCTGACCCACCATCCCCGACGGCGGAACCTGGCGCTGTCCATCAGGCCGCTGACCCGTCCGCGAGCCGGCCCGCATCTCCGCGAGCGCCTCGTGCTGCGCCGACGTGAGCACCTTGTTCAGTCGATCGGCGACGGCCGCCGCCTCTTCATTGGAGAGCTTCGGCTTCGATCTCAGCGGAGTCAGGATCTTCAGGACGAGCTTCGCCTGGGCGGGAGTGAGCGCGTGCTTTTCGTCCCGCTCCAACAGACCTATGAGAGAGGCCGTGCGCATCAATTGCATCTTGCCCTCGAAATGCCGCCTGAACTCCGACCGGCTCCAGCCTTGACCGTCCTGCTTCGCCGTGTCCTGCTTGCCCGACTTGGGTTTGTCCGCGGGCTTGTCCTTGGCAGCGCCGGGCTTGTCGGACTTGGCATCGTTCCTCGCCTCGTTCCTGGCCTCCGTCGGCTCGACGGACTGCTTCCCGGTGGAAAGGTCCTGCTGCACGGGCGCATTCCGTGCCGTCCGATCCGGCGCGGCCAAGTCCGTCGCTCCGGGCTTCGGGCGGTCCGGCCTCAGGGTGATGGCGGCAAATCCCGACACGATTGCGAGGACTACGATAACTGGTACGAGTATGGCTCGCTTATTCATGCGCGTCTCCTCTCCGAGAGCTGGGTATGGCTTTGTTTATACCCAATATACCGGACGAATGAAAGGTGTCCGTGGTTCACTTGCCCTGATATCATCAGGAGATTAGACGTCCGGCTCGCGGGATTGGTTAGCACGTGGATCGTGGCGGCACACCGGCCGGAATCCAATTCCTGCGTCACCCGGATACCTCGGCAGCGCCCGACCCCGCACAGGAGGGCATCGGCCCGCGCAGGAATAAGATATGGAGTAAGAATCGCAGGGAGGATCGAGCAGTTGATGGCAATACACATAGGGATCGTTCTGGCGGTGGCCGGCGCGCTGTGCGTCGGAGGGTTTCCGGCATCAGGCGCTGGGACCGAGGCGAAGCCAAAGATCAAGACGGAGGACCTCTTCATCCGCGACCCGTTCGTGGTCCCGGTGGAGTCGGAGAAGGCCTACTACATGTACGGCACGACTCGCTCCGGCCCGGACGGCAGCGGTGGACCGTGCTTCGAGACCTTCGTGAGCAAGGACCTCAAGGAGTGGGAGGGGCCGATCAGGATCTTCGGCGCGAGTCCCGACTTTTGGGGCACGCAGGATTTCTGGGCGCCGGAGGTCCACAAGTATCGGGGCAGGTACTACCTCTTCGGCACGTTCGGAGCGCGCGATGTGCTCCGCGCGTGTCAGATCCTCGTGTCGGACAGCCCGCGTGGACCGTTCGCCCCGCTGACCGATCGGCCGGTCACTCCGTTCGGATGGCAGTGCCTCGACGGGACGCTATTCGTCGATGAGGACCGCAAGCCCTGGATCGTCTTCTGCCACGAGTGGGAGCAGGTCCGCGACGGGACAATCTGCGCGATGCGGCTTACCGACGACCTGAAGTACTCGGCGGGCAAGCCGATCGTGCTCTTCAAGGGATCGGATGCGCCGTGGGGGAACAGGGGCGAGACCTACGTCACCGACGGCTGCTTCCTGCATCGGACGAAAGACGGCACGCTCCTCATGCTCTGGTCGAGCCTCGGCAAGGGCGGATACACGCAGGGAGTCGCGCGCTCGGAGTCCGGGAAGATCACCGGCCCGTGGAAGCAGGAGCCGACGCCGCTTTTCGACCGAGACGGCGGCCACGGGATGATCTTCCGCACGTTCGAGGGGAAGCTGATGCTCGTCCTCCACGCCCCGAACGGCGGACCGACGCGGGCGCGGTTCATCCCGGTCGTGGAGAAGGACGGCGGATTGGTGACGATGGACTAGACGCTCTGCCTCAGCCGCTCGTACTCCTCGACTGACAGATCTATGCTCTTGAGGATCTCGCGGATGAGTCCCTTACCGAGATCCTCGCCGGCGTGCATCGGCACAACGACACCGCGTCCATCAGGATGCTTGTAGTAGGCATGACTGCCGCGCTGATGGTCGAGTTCAAACCCCGATCGCCGCAGGATGGCGACCATCGTCTTCGGAGGAATGACCGTCAGCGCGGTCATACGGCAATCTCCAGATCATGGACACCGATGAACTTGTTCTGTGGTATCTCGACCTCACTGCCGGACTCCGCCTCAATACAGAGAGTGATCGCCTCTCGGATGCGTTCATCAAGCTCCGCCAGCGTACGAGCCTGCGTGTGGCAGCCGCGCAGGGACGGAACGGTGGCTACATACCAACCGTCCTCGTCCTGCTCGATGATCACCGGGAAGTGAAGGATCCTCTTGCTCATGAGCTACCTCCGCCGTCATTATACCATACGGCTCCGGCAGGATGCGGGCTAGCTACCGATCGAAGCTCGGGACTCTCATCTGCTTGCCGCCCTCGACCGCCGACTGGTGCGCGATGATTCCCGGCACGGTATAGGCCAGCGACTCGTAGATGTCGATCGCCGGCTTCCGGTCGTTCACGAGCGCGTCGATGAACTCGTGGGTGAGGAACGGCTCCGCTCCCTCGTGGCCGCCGCCGACCCGCATCGGTTCGGGGAGTAGCTCCTCCGCCCAGTTCGGCGTCTGGTACTGCTCGAAGGTCGCCTGCTGAACATCGTACCCCGCCCCATCCTTCTTGAACTCGTGAGTCGCCCGGCGGATGACCGGACCGACACCGTTCGGATGCGGCTCGAAGAGGCTCATCCTGCTGCCGTACCACTGCGCACGCTCGACACCTCCGAACGCGCCTCTCCAGTTGATCGAGACGCGGAAGGCGTTGCCCCTGTCGGTCTTGAAGAGCGCGGTCTCGTTCCAGAACTTGTTCTTGTACGGATTGCCGTCCATGATCGGGTCGCCGTCGCCCCAGCCGATGCAGGAGACCTCCGTCAGCCGCTCGCCGGTGAGCCCGACGAGGAACGAGGTGCAGTGGGTCGGGTAGAGCATCGGCGGGAAGGCCCAGCGCCACGTCTTGCCCTGAGCGTCCTCCCAGAGAGAGTACTCCATCCCCGCGTGGTGGTACTCGGCCTCTGTGTAGTAGATGTCTCCGAACCTGCCCTCCTCGTAGAACTTCCGGGCGGAGATGAAGACGGGGTGGTAATAGCTCGTCTCGGCCATCATGTAGGTGAGGCCGGTCTTCTTCTGAGTCTCCAGGAGTTCCTCGGCCTGTTCGAGCGAGATGCATGCAGGAACGGCCGAGATGACGTGCTTGCCCGCCTTCATGCAGGCAACGGCATGCTTCACGTGGTCGGGAGCGCCGGTGAACACCGCGACCGCATCGACCTCCCTGTCCTTGATCAGCTCTTCCAGGGAGTTGTAGGGCTTGTCACACTTGTACACGTTCTGGAGATGCTTGCGCCTGTCTTCCCTGAGGTCGCTCACCGCCTCGACGATGCAGTTCGGATCGAGATGCCAGTGAAACGCGGCGCCGAACCCTCCGCCGACGACTCCGATCCTGATCTTCTTCGATGACTTGTCCATGCGTGCCTCCTTCTGAGCGCCGACCATCGTCGGGGTCAGCGCGATCCCGGCAAGCGCGGCTCCACTCTGCCGCAGAAACTCTCTCCTCGAGCAGTCCATGGGATGATCCCTCCCTTTCACCGATAATGACACGAAGAACCTGGTGTGTCAAGCAATATGTTGACATAAGCGGTTCCGCGGGGTACAATTCCCTCGGATGCGCGAGCATCGACTGCCTCAACCGGGGAGCTGTGAGAATGATAGGCTAAGGAAAAGAGCACTCTGATTAGGAACCATCGACGGTTCTCACTCGGGCGACCGCGCGCAATGCGCATGTTCGCCTGTCGGAGCGTTCATTCCCTCGGCCATCTCACGGCACTCGGTCATCTCTTTCCCATCACGCATTGCCGTATCACCGCGCCATCACATCCGCCCGGGGAATGCCGCCTCCGACCTGCACATTCAGGAGGCATATCTTGCTGCTATCACTCAATGACCTATCATTCACATACGAGGGCTCGGCGGACCCGCTGTTCGAGCACGTCTCCGTCAGCTTCCCGACCGGCTGGTCCGGCATCGTCGGCGCAAACGGCGCGGGCAAGACGACGCTCCTTCGCCTCGCGTGCGGAGAACTCGCAGCCAATCGGGGATCGGTGCATCGACCGGGCCTGACGATCTACTGCCCGCAGCGCACCGACACGCCGTCCGAGGGCCTGGGACAGTTCCTGGAGAGCCTCGACCCGGACGCATGGGAGTTGAGGGGCAGGCTCGCAGTCGAGTCCGACTGGCTGTCACGGTGGGACACCCTGAGCCACGGGGAGCGGAAGCGCGCCCAGATCGCCGTCGCACTCTGGCGCAAGCCGGATGTACTCGCCCTCGACGAGCCGACGAACCACATCGATGCCGACGCCCGAGACCTGCTCGCGGGGGCGCTGAGGGCTTTCCGAGGCGTGGGATTGCTCGTCAGTCACGACCGCGAGTTGATCGATGCGCTCTGCAGGCAGTGCGTGTTCGTCGAGCCTCCGAGCGTCACCATGCGGCCCGGGAGCTACACCGAGGCATCCGAGCAGGCACGACTCGAGGACCAGCACGTTCGTGACGAATACGAACAGGCGAAGTCGGCGGCGGAGAGACTCCGTCGCGAGGCCATACGCCGGCATGAGCTGGCATCGCGCGCGGACAAGAGGCGCTCGAAGCGGAAGATACCGGTCAGGGACCACGACGCCAAGGGGAAGATCGACGCCGTGCGCGTATCGGGGGCGGACGGCAAGGCGGGAAGGCTGGCGAAGCAGATCGACGCCAGGGTGCAGCGCGCCGAATCCCGGCTCGGCGAGTTCGAGATCAAGCGCCGGTATGAGACGAGCTTCTGGCTCGACGGGTCGCGGTCGCCGAGGAACCTGCTGTTCAGCATCCCCGCGGGCAGCCTGAAACTCGGTGAGCGCAGGCGGCTCATCTTCCCGGAGTTGGCGATGCAGCCGGAGGACCGCGTGGCCGTGACCGGACCGAACGGCGACGGGAAGAGCACGCTGATCCGACACATCATCGGCGCGCTCACACTGCCGACCGACAAGGTGGTCTACCTTCCGCAGGAGATCAGCCTGTCGGAATCACGAGCAATCATGGCGGAGGTGAACAGCCTCTCCCGGGAGCAGTTGGGGACGGTGATGACGATGGTGAGCTGCCTCGGCTCGCGGCCCGGGCGGCTCGTCGGAAGCATGGAATCGAGTCCGGGGGAGATCAGGAAGGTGCTGCTCGCGCTCGGGGTGAGCAAGCGGCCGCACCTGATCATCATGGACGAGCCCACCAACCATCTCGATCTGCCTGCGATCGAATGCCTTGAGGAGGCGCTCGCCGGCTGCCCGTGCGGACTGCTGCTGGTGAGCCACGATCTGCGGTTCCTCTCACGCCTCGCGACCACCAGATGGCATCTGTCGCCGGGCATCAACGGCGATGTGCATCTGAGCATATCGGCCATGCCGCAGGACGGACCGATCATCTGAGGACGGAGCCCGCGCAAGGCGGGCTCCGCAACTTCATATCAGGGAGTGTCTGTGGTCTTGTACTCCCTCACCTTGGCCTTGAAGTACTCGCCGACGGTGTACCAGCCGTCCCAGATCCCGCTCTTGCCGGGCTCGCGTTGCATGCGGTACATCATCTTGCCGTCCTTGTTCCGGACGAAGACCTCGATCCGGCCGTCCTTGTTGCGTCCGACCGCCAGACCCGTGGCCTCGACCCCGGCGAGCGGCTGCCAGTCGCTCCACTTACCGTCGGGAGTCTGAGAGGCATGAAACAACGCGCTCTGAGCGTCCATGCCGAAGACCTCGATCCGGCCGTCGATGCTCCGACAGACCGCGAGCCCGTTGCCGTACGGCCCGCCGAGGCTCTGCCACGCGCCCCAGGTGGTGGAGTTCGGAGCGCTCTGGGTGCTGGCCAGCACCTGGTCCTGCGGCCCCTTGGCGAAGACGACGAGCCGGCCCTCCGAATCCATCGTGAGGGCTCGCATCCCGCAGCCGTCACCGTTGAGGTCGCGCCACTTCTCCCATGTCGCGTCGGGAGTCTGAACCGTCCACTTGAGCTTGGAGTCGCCGGTGGCAGCGACGACGACCAGGCGTCCGTCGGCCTGAGCGGATACGGCGAACGGGCCGGACGTGCCGCCGAGGTCCTGCCAGGCATCCCACTGGAGCGCGCTCCCGGTCGATCGCTGGGTCCTCGACCGCAGATGGCCGTCCGCGCCCACTGCGAAGACCACGAGCCGTCCGTCGGCGTTCCGGGCGACGACCGGTGGTTCGGAGACATGCCCACCGAGGTCATACCAGCCGTTCCAGCGATCGCTCCCGGCCTTAGCCTCGACCTTGTGCCATACGCGCCCGCCGGACACGGCGAAGACCTGAAGGCGGCCCTGCGCGTTCCGGGCGATCACGGGCTCACCGTCGATGTCGCCCTCAAGATCGATCCACTCCTCCGCCCACCGAGCGTTGACGCCCTTCTGACGGATCACCTCCGCGTTCCCGCTCTTACCTCGGACCACGAGCGCGAGGTTGCCATCGGAGCCGTTGGCCACCGGACCGACCGCATCGAGGATCGGGGCGTCGGGATAGTAGCTCCACCCGAAGTGGTCGCAGATCGCCTCGTAGACGCCCTGGGCGTAAGCATCACGGCCCTCCTCGGTCTTCAGGACGGCAACATCCTCCATGTTGTCGTGGAAGAGTCCCTCTACCAGCGTGCCGGGCATCTCGGTCCGACGCAGGACGTAGAGGTTGTACGGCAGGAACGGATAGTCTGGGGTGACAGCGAAATCGTGGCCGCGCCCGTAGGTGGTCATCTTCTCGACCACCTTCTCGTCGCAGAGCACGGCGAGCTTGATGCTGATCGGATTCGGCTCCCGACCGTCGCGCGGATAGTAGAAGAGCGTATTGGTGCCGTGCGCCTTGCCCGAGTTCTTGCTTCCGGCGGCGTTGGAGTGCAGGGAGATGAAGATGTCTGCGGGCCATGCGTTCGCGGCGTCGCATGCCTCCCGCATGGTCGCGCCGTCTGAGTTGCGGACGTCGAAGCCGCGCGCCTTCAGTTTCGCCTCCAGGCGGCGGGCGACGTCCTGCATGCCGACGGCCTCGCAGTAGGTCCTATCCGGGCTCCAGTTGCCGGTCTGATCGCTGGGATTCAGGTAGACCTTCGGGGCGGTCTGAGCCGATGCGCCGACACATGTGGCCACCAGCGCCGCCACAACCAGAATATCGATGAGCCTCATATCACTACCTCTCAGTCGTATTGCGGAAAAGCGATTGTTGATACACTTTACCTCCATCGCGTCGGAGATTCCTGCCTGACCGGCGACTCCGAGCGCGGATCAGGCAGAGGCCCTACCGGATCTCCACCGACTCCGCCTTCCCGTCCCACTTCAGCGGCTTGCCGTTGAGGGTGATGCTCTTCAGGCCGGGCACCGGGGGAACGTGGAGAAGTGCCCTCACTTGGGATTTCGGATTGCGGATTTCGGAATGGGGCCGGAGGGAATATCTCACCTGGAGCTGGTCGCCGGAGGGAGAGAGCTTGACGCGCAGATCGACCGGGCCGTACTTGGTGGGCATGTTCTCGAACTTCGACTCCTTCTCCGAGCTGATCCATGCGAGCGGGCAGAGGCGAAGGAGGTGCAGTTCGTCCGGCTTGATCTGATCGTCGATCACCGCCAGACGCGCGAGGGTCATCGCCGGAATCCAGAAGATGTTCGACGTCAGCCCGCCGCGCGACTCGCAGACGGTGTAGGTCTGCTGGGATATCGCGCCGGCGAACTGCGAATAGAGCCCCTCCAGGAAGCGCTGACGGTCGCCGAGCTGCCAGGTGTGGTAGACATTCCAACTGTAGCAGCACTCCCAGCTCGACATCTCGTACCTCAGCGACGGAACGTGCGAGAGATCGCCGTACGGGCGGTACATCTTCGACGGCGGGCCCTCGCGGTACCAGGCGACGGAATCCCGCATCAGCGGATCGTCGGCATCCATCATCCCGGCGAAGACCTGGAACATCGGGCCGGTATCGAGGTAGAAGAGGAAGCGCCACTGCCAGTCCTGCTCCTTCGAGAGCGAGAACGGGACCATGTGGCGAACCTTCCCGGCATCGTCGGTCCAGGTCGGGGTTGTCGCCGCCTTCGCCCGGAACGCCTTGAGGAACGTCTCACGATAGTCCTTCGCCTCGGCCTCGAACTCGGCCGCGCGCGGGTTGCCGGTCGCCTTCAGGAACTCGACGGCGGAGATGAGCCCCCGGTAGATCCAGCCGTCGGTCCAGCAGTTCTGGATGTGCGACTCATCGTCCGACGCGCCGGCGGGCGGCATGATCCCCTTCACGCCGTCGTGATCGGTCGTCCGTCTGGCGTCACGGACCCACTCGCAGGCCTTCTCGATCACTGGAGTGTACTCCTTGATGAACTCCGGATCGCGGGTGAGGAGTCCGTGCTCGGCCATCGCCCAGAGGATCGCGCCATGGTCCGGGAGCCAGTTGATGATTGCCGTCTCCGGTGGGACGCCGAGGTAGCCGGGATGCTGTTTCAGGCCGTCGCCCGGCGGGATCACCCGGCCCTGAGCGTCCTTGAACGCGCGGAGGTAGTCCTCCACGACCGAGTGATATCCGAGCGGATCGAGGAAGCGTGCCAGCGAGAGGCACACGGGAGTGCCCCAGCATGCGACGCCGTACCAGAAGCCGCCGGTCATGGCGTAGACCTCGCCGGTAGGATACCGCTCCGAGGCGATGAGGCAATGCTGGAGGTTGCGCCGGATCGCCTGATTGATGTAGTCCTCCGGGACCTCGAACTTCGCGGCGGTGGCAGGCTTCTTCGACCAGAAGGCCTCGGCCTCCTTGAGAGCGCCGTCGTACCCGAGGGACAGCTCCTTGTCGAAGGTCTCACGGTCGGTCGGGAGCATCGGGATGAGGAGATCCACGTATGCGCCCTGCTTCGGGGGAAGCTGGACATAGAGGAGGCTGTCATTCTCCGTCGGGGCACCGGCCTTGAACTCGGCTTTGACGGCTGATCCGGGCGCGAGGGCCATCCGCACCCGGCGGTCGGGCTCGATCACGTGAAACGTGTCATCGAGGGCCAACTCGCGCGGGTACTTCGGCTTGGCGTTGACGGTGTTGAGGTTGTGCTTGACCTCCATCGAGCCGGTGACCGCGAACGTGTTGATCCTGACGCCGAAGCCGACGTTCTGCTCGAGCGGTAGTCCTGGGCTGGCGTAGTGGACCGAGAGGCGGACCCAGGCGAAGAGCGGCTCATCGCCCCTGGTCAGCGCCGTGCCGCCGGGAACGTGGGCGAAAACCTGCGAGCGGAGGAGGTATCCGTGCCACGCCCACTCGCTCCAGAGGACGGGCGTCTCGGAGTCGGCCCATCCCTGGACGACGTCCCCGTAGTCCTGCGCGACGTTGTACGCCTGGGCGGGGACTTCGCCGATGCTCCCCGCCGGGATGAACGTAAACTGGGTAAACGGCTCGGGGATGTCCGGCCTAGCCCCCTGGCGGGCGGTTGCGTGGCGGTGGAACCCGAAGTAGTTCACGAGCGTGCCGTCATAGAGGACGTTGAACCGCGTGCGGTGCTCGGGCCACCCGACGACGGTCCACTTCTTCTCCATCTCCGGCCACCACGTCTTTGCTATCTCGATGTTCGGCTCGACGGCGTTCATTCGCTTCTCCTCCTTGGCCGATACTGCTGACAGACAGAGCACCATCAGCAGTCCGACGATCAGTGTACGCTGCATCACTATGACTTCTCCTCTCGTCTCAGCCGGCGGTCTTCGGTCTGCCGGTGAGGAACATGCCTATCACGAAGAACGTATTCGGACTGGGAACAACCATACTTCCAATGTCGAAGGTCACCGGCCCTGGTTCGCTCAGCCGCTCTATGGACTGAGTAACCTCGGCGTAGAACAAGTTCGGGGTAAGCTCCCCCTGCCGCACCATTCGCTACCCCTGCCCGGACTCCTCCCTCGTTTCTCCCGGATCAAGAGGTGTCGGCATCTACCACGGATAGGAGATCTTCGTCAACTCCCCGCCCGCTCTGGCCGACTGGAGGGCATAGAGGCCCGGGAGCGTCATGCGGAGAGCCTCGCGCATGTTGACGTCCGGCTCCTTCACGCCGGAGATCGAGTCGATGAAGTCCTTGATCATGAGGCCGTCGGCTCCGCCGTGGCCCCCTACCCCGACGCCGTGCGCCTGCTCCTGTCGGGTCTCGGTAACGGGGAGCCGGGTCAGGCCTCGCATCCCGTAGACAGCGTCGCTCGACATGAGCACCTGGTACTCGCCGCCTGCGAGCGGCTCGGTCTTCTCGAAGAACCCCTTCGTCCCGTGGCAGACGTAGCGATGATAAGAGAAGGGGTGCTTGTTCACGAAGCACGTGAGCACCTTGGCTACGACGCCCGATCTCGTCTTGAAAATGGCGACCATCGCGTCGTTGTCCTCCGGGTCGTTGTGGACGTGGCCGCCGGTGCTGAAGCACGAGACCTCCGCCAGATCCTCGTCGATCCATTTCAGAATCGGGCCGAGCGAGTGGGTGCAGTAGCGGATCGGCTCGTAGTGCTTGCGCCAGGGAGTGACCTCCGGGAGATTGCCGAGATCGTGGACGTACTCCGCCTCGAGGTAGAATGGATCGCCGAGGAGTCCCTTCCTCTTCATGTCGAGACAAGCATCGACATACGCCCAGTAGTTCGTCGTCGCGCCGAAACAGTAAACGGCTTTGCTCCGCCGGCCCGCATCCCAGAGCGCCTGAGCCTCGGGGATGGTGTGGACCGCCGGGACGTCGCTCAGGACGTGGATGCCGCGGTCGAGCGCCTCGATCGAGCACTCCGCGTGCCTCATCGGCGGGACCTCCACGAGGACTCCCTCGACCTGCCCGGAGTCGAGCATCGCCCGGTAGTCGTCGAACACGGCGATGTCGGGGTGATCGTCAGCCGCCTTCTCGCGGGCGGCCGGGTCCGGGTCGGCGATGGCTGATAGGCACGCACTCTCGAACCCCGACAGCTCGCCGATAAGCGACCGGCTCCTGAGGCCGTAACCGATGACTCCGATGTTGATCCGTGACATGCAACCCCCTCGAATACAAATTCGAAATTCGGAGCACGAAATTCGAAACGCTGCCGGTTTGTTGCGGGCGGACGTAGAAGCCTTCCCCTACGGGCTGTTCGCCTCCAACTCCTTGATGAGCGCGGCGAGGCCTGAGACGCATTCCTCCGCGATCTTCTTGCCGAGTTCAGCGCTCGCACCGGTGACGTCGCCCATGACGCCGACCTTGAGCGCCGGGCTCTGGACGATCCTGGGCACAACGTACTTGTTGTCCACGTTCTTCAAGCCGACTCCGAAGCTGTACGGATCCTCGCGGAGTTGGGAACGGAGCGGCTCATCGTCGTAGGCCAGTTGATCGAGCTTCACCAGTTCGGGCTTCCAGTAGAGCATCATCGACGTCTCCAGCACACCCGCATGCCAGTCACCCTTGTGGCTCATCTCCATGTACGTCGGCGACATGTCCCAGAACCCGACCAGGGAGATGTTCAGGCCCTCGACCTTCGGCCGGAGCCACTGGAAGAAGGTGGCCGCGTCCTTGGCCGCCGTCCCGCTCTCGAGGCCGCCGTGGCCGAGCAGGATGATAATGTTCTTGAAGCCCTGCATGACCAGGCTCTGCATGATGTCCATGAGCATCAGCGAGAATACCTGCGGCGTGATGTTGATCGTGCCGGGAAGCATGCCTCCGGAGATATTGTAGTGGACCGGCGGAGTCACGAAGCAGCCGGTCGCCTCGGAGGTCCTGTTCGCTATCTCGACCGCGTTGTGGATGTCCACGCTCGTCGGCAGGTGGTATCCATGCTGTTCGACCATCCCCACCGGGATCACGACCGTCTGAGTCTCCTTGAGACCTTCGATTATCTCCTTCACCGTCATGTTGTACATAATTCTCGCCATCTCGCTACCTCGCCGGAAAGACTTCGCAGGACGGGCGAACGCGCCGCCCGGCTAGTCCAGTATAGCACCCCGATCAACCCGGCGCTATGGGGAAAAGCCATGAGTTTCGATGATGTATGTGGATTGCGATGGGAGGTTCGGCCTGCCTCGGGATTGAACCTGTAGTTGTCGGCATGAAAAGCGGCGGAGGGACGATATGAGAACAGGAATCGCAATCTGGAACTTCCAGGGAGACCGAATCGACACGAAGCTGCGCGCATTCGCCGAGATGGGCTACACGGCGGCAAGCATCAACAACCACTCCCTCGACGTGATCTCCGATGAGGAGGAAGCGGAGGCAAGCCGCGTCGCGGACGAGTACGATCTAGTGCTGACGTTCCACGGAGGCTTCACCGACGAGTCGAAGGATCCGCAGGTGGCCGTCCGTCGGGCCGAACGGATCGCCCGCTGGCAGAAGCGCTCGGGAAGGATCGCCTGCACATCCTACGACGTTCCGGGCGTGCCCGTCCCGGGGCGCTGCAGCCGGAAGGAGCCCGAGCGGATATTCGGCATGCTGGAGGGCATCCTGGCGACCCTGGCGGGAACAGGCGTGAGAGTCCTGCTCGAGGACTGCCCGCTCCGCCCGGATGAGATGCAGGGATGGGCCGAGAAGCACCCGCAGCTCGGCATCCTGGTTGACCTGGGGCACATGAACCTCCGGCTCCGCGAGCCGAGGCACGATCCGCAGCCGCTCAAGCCCGGCGCGGTCGAGGCGTACCTCGGGAGCATACCCTGGGAGATCGTGGAAGTACACGTTCACAGCAACGACGGCACGAGAGACCAGCACGCGCCTCCGTATGCGCCGAACGCCGACCTGGTCACGGCCGCGCGGGTGCTCAAGGAGCGAGGGTTTGACGGCATCTCGACGATCGAACTCGTGCCTGCGTGGTGCGACTTACCGGCTGAGGAGATCATTCCAGCGTGCAAGCGGTCGCTCGAGTACTGGAACGGGCTGCTATCATGAAGAACAGGTTTCTGATATCATCGGTTGCGTGGCAGGGGCTCCGGCACTCCGAGGCGATCGCGGAGGTCCGGGCGGCGGGATTCGGCGGCGTCGAGATCCTCTGCAAGCCGGGGCACTTCGAGCCGGGCAACCGCGCGCACATGGACGACGTGCTGTCGGCGCTGGCTGAGTGGCCGGACGCCCTTGTGACGTTCCACGCCCCGTTCTACATGGTCGATCCGGCGGCGTCCGATCCCGATGCGTGGGACTGGAGCATGGGAGAGATGATGCTCGCCCTTGAGGCCGCGTCCAGGCTCCGAGCCCGAAGCATGACGGTACACGTGCGAAGCAGGGAGACAGCGAAGACCTGGGATGACGCCAACCTTGATGCCGTCCGGCGGTCGCTCGACCGGCTGGCCCCCGTCGCGGCGGAGCGGAATATGACTCTTGCCGTCGAGAATCTCCCTCCCCCGTGCTTCACCTCGGACGCAGCGGACCTCCTGCGCCTGATCGAGGAGTACCCGGCCGGCGTGGTCGGCGCGTGTATCGACATGGGACACGCGCATCTCGCGGAGCGGGCGGCAGAGATTGCACGGATGCTGGCGTCTCGGGCGTTCGTGTCTCACCTGCACGACAACATCGGCGCGGGGCATGGCGACAAGCACATGATCCCCGGCGGAGGGACGATCCCGTGGGCGGGCGTCGTCGAGGCGATGCGAGAGTTCCGCGGCCAACCGGTGATGGAGGTTGTGATGACCGGGACGCTCGGCGAGACTCTGGCGAATGTGGAGAGGGCGATCGTTGAGACGGGGCTGACGAGGTTGGTGAGCGGGATTCACGAGTACGAGTAGGAGTACGAGGATGAAGCTGAGAGTGCTATGCTGCAATATCCGAGTTGATGTGCCGGCGGACAGCGAGGCGGGGAACGGCTGGAACGACCGGAAGGACTACTGCCTGGAGGTGATCCGCGCGCAGAACGCCGATGTCATCTGCCCGCAGGAATGTAGAAACACTCATTACCACGACCTCCGAGCGGGACTGCCGGAGTATGAGAGCTTCGGCATAGCGAATCCCGACACCGAGTTCCATCCGACCAACGCGATCTTCTACTCCCGGGAGCGCTTCGAGTTGATCTCCGCCGGCGGGTTCTGGCTGTCGGAGACGCCGCATATCGAAGGATCGGTGTCGTGGGACTCGGCGCGCCCGAGGTTCGCCAACTACGTCAACCTGAGGGACCGGGAGTCCGGGCGGGAGCTTCGTGTCTGGAACAGCCATCTCGACCACATCGGGCAGGTCGCGCGGGAGAATCAGGCCCGGATCATCGTCGAAGCGGCGCAGGCGCTCCCTGAGGACTTGCCGCAGATCTTCACCGCCGACTGCAACGCGGACGCCTCCAATCCGGCGATCGACGTGCTCAAAGAGGGTGGGTGGATCGATACCTACACGCTGATCCACGGACCGGCGGACCCGGGGTTCACCTACCACGCGTTCATGGGCCCGCAGTTCGCAGAGAGGCCCCCGGAGAAGATCAAGGGCAAGATCGACTTCATCTTCTCTCGAGGGCCGGTCGAGACACTGGCATCCGAGATCATCTACGACAATCGAGACGGGAAGTATCCGAGCGACCACTACTTCCTGTCCGCCGAGGTCGGAATCTGAGTCTGTCTGTCACTTTGAGCATGTTACTGCGCAACAAGCGCAGTTGTACGGGGTAGAAACCCCGCTAGTCCTGTCAGGGCTGACGGGACGGGATTCCCGGGATATGGTAGCCCACGACTCAGTGACCTCGGAGTTCAGGACTACTCAGGGCTAACGGTGTCTGTCTCCCGGAACATGGAACCCGTCAGTCCTGAGTAGCGAAGCGTATCGAAGGACGGTCGGGACTACTCAAAGTTGGCGGTCCGAGGTTTCCTAGTAGCGACATAGACGATGCATCGCCCGTGTCGCTCAGAATGCCTATCATGCATGACTGGACAATGAAATGAGCTACACACTGAAGATCATCTGCTGCAACATCCGCGTCGATGTGCAGGTAGACGCAAAGGCCGGTGACGGCTGGGCCGACCGCAAGGGAATGTGCGTGGAGGTAATGTACGGGCAGCACCCGGACGTCATCTGCGTGCAGGAGTGCAAAGGCAACCAGTACGAGGACCTGAAGCGCGGACTCCCCACGTTCGACGGCTACGGGCTCTCGAACACGTTGACGGGCTACAATCCATCGAACGCAATCCTCTATCTGCGCTCCCGATTCGAGCTGATAACCGCAGGGGGACACTGGCTCTCGGAGACGCCGCACGTCGCGAACTCGAAGTCGTGGGACTCGTCCCTGCCGAGGTTCGTCAACTGGGTGCACCTCAGGGATCGCGAGTCCGGCAGGGAGTTCCGAGTCTGGAACGGGCACTTCGACCACATCGGCCAGAAGGCCCGCGAAGAGCAGGCTCGTCTGATCGTCGAGGGTGCGAAGGCATTCCCGGACGATCTGCCGCAGTTCTTCACCGCCGACTGCAACGCCGATGCGAAAAACCCCGCGATTGCCGTGCTCAAGGAGGGCGGATGGATCGACACGTATACGGCGGTCCACGGGCCGGATGATCCGGGGAACACCTTCCATGGGTTCATCGGGCCGAAGCATGTGACCAAGGTGGGCAAGATCGACTTCGTCTTCTGCCGGGGTCCGGTCAAGCCCAAGGCCGCAGAGATCATCCGTGACTGCAGGAACGGCCGGTATCCGAGCGATCACTACTTCGTATCCGCCGAGGTGGAGCTTGATCAGGGAAGCTGAGCGAGCCGTGCCGGTACGCGCGGAGACTGACATCCTGGTGGTCGGCGGAGGCCCGTCCGGCATCATCGCCGCCCTGGCCGCCTCCGAGATCGCCGCTCCGACGACGGGAGCCGCCAGGGGATCGGTTCTCCCTCGGCCTCTCAAGGTAATGCTCGTCGAGCAGAGAGGCTTCGTCGGGGGCAACCTGGCCATCGGACTGCCGATCCTGGGATTTCTCAGCCAGAAGGGTGTGCCGATCATCAAGGGTCTGTCCCAGAGGCTCATCGATCGTCTGAAAGCCATCGGCGCCGCGGGCGATCACCAGCCGTGCCCGCTCCACGTCAGCATCACGCTGATCGATCCGGAGACGGTGAAGTCGGTTGCCCTGGAGATGCTCAGGGAGGCCGGCGTCGAGATCATGCTCCACACGACGTGCGCCGACGTCATCATGGACGGCGGCCGGCTGAAGGGGATCGTCACCGAGAGCAAGGCCGGGCGGAAAGCTATCCTCGCCGGGACGGTCATCGACTGCACCGGCGACGGCGACGTGGCGTTCCGAGCAGGCGTCCCGTGCGAGAAAGGCGACGAGCACGGTGGAATGCAGCCGCCGACGCTGATGTTCTGCATGGCGAACGTCGATACGGACAAGCTCCGCACGAGCATTGCCGGCGACCCGGAAACCTATGACGTCGATTTCATCCCGCCGGATTACTTTGCCCGCAACCGCCGGTTCATCGTCGTCGGCCTGAGGAAGCTCATCGAGCAGGCGCGGCGGGCCGGTTACTCTATCGCCACGGACAGGACGATCCTCATCACCGGGCTCCGGGAGGGCGAGGTCTGGGTGAACATGACGCGGGTGAAGGGCATCGACGGCACCGATCCGCGCAGCCTGACACTCGGTGAACTCGAAGCCGCCGCGCAGGTGGATGATATCCGGCGATACCTCATCGACTACGTGCCCGGCTTCGAGAAGGCATACCTGACGCGGACCGCCCCGTTCCTCGGCATCCGCGAAACGAGGCGGATCGTCGGTAAGTACGTGATGACCAGGGACGACATCCTCGGCTGTCGAAGGTTCGACGATGCGGTCGCCGTCGGGAGCTATCCGGTTGACCTCCACCGCCCCGACGACGCCGGATGCACGCTGGAATGGTGCGGGGACTGCTACGACATCCCCTACCGCTCGCTCGTGCCTCAGCAGGTGGAGAACCTGCTGGTCGCCGGTCGGTGCATCTCCACGACGCACGAGGCGATGGCGGCGATCAGGGTGATGTCCACATGCATGGCGATGGGCGAGGCGGCCGGACGCGCGGCGGTGATGGCGGTCCGTGAGGAAGTCGCGCCCTCCGACATCGACGTGCGCAGGCTCCGAGAGGAACTCGTCGAGAGCGGCGCGTACCTCAGGGGATGAGACGCGCAGGCATATCGGACGGCCCTATGGCAGCATACCGGCCGGCCGATCACACTCCGTAGTATGACCGGTACCACTCCACGAACTTGGCGACGCCGACCTCGATGGGCGTGCTCGGCTCGAATCCTACGTCTTGTTTCAGGGCCTCCACGTCGGCCCAGGTGGCCTCGACGTCTCCTGGCTGCATCGGCAGCATGTTCACCACGGCCTTCCTGGACAGACACTCCTCGATGACCTCGACGAATCTCAGGAGTTCGACAGGGCTGCCGTTGCCGATGTTGTAGACGCGGTAAGCATCGGGACTGGTGCCCGGCTTCACTGTGCCGAGGCCGGCCTCCGGCGCTTTGTCGAGCACGCGCACGACACCTTCCACGATATCGTCGACGTACGTGAAGTCGCGGCGCATCTTCCCGTGGTTGTAGAGATCGATCGGCGTACCGTTCAGTATGGCCTTGGTAAACTTGAACAGCGCCATGTCGGGCCGGCCCCACGGACCATAGACGGTGAAGAAGCGCAGGCCGGTAGTCGGCATCCCGAACAGATGGCTGTAGGTGTGCGCCATCAACTCGTTCGCCTTCTTCGTGGCGGCATACAGACTCACCGGATGATCCACGTTGTCCTCAACGCTGAACGGCATCTTGGTGTTCATGCCGTATACCGAACTGGACGACGCGTAGACGAGATGCTCGACTTCGCCGTGCCGGCATCCCTCCAGTATGCTCGCAAAGCCGACGAGATTCGAATCTACGTAGGCATACGGGTTCTCCAGCGAATACCTGACCCCGGCCTGGGCGGCCAGATGCACCACTCGCTGAGGGCGAACCTGTCTGAAGACGTCGGCGACGCCGTCCCTATCCGTGATGTCCAGGCGCTCGAACCGAAATCCATCGAGGGGCTCCAACTGCTTGAGCCGGTCCTCCTTGAGGCGAGGATCGTAGTAATCGTTGAGGTTATCTATGCCGACGACTTCATCACCTCGCGAGAGGAGGCGTAAGCATGTGTGGTAGCCTATGAACCCGGCGGCGCCGGTCACCAGTATCTTCATCGATGTGTGCCTTGTGCGGATGTGTGCAGCTTGTTCGCGCAGCCTGGGACAGCTCGGAAGAAGCGGAGCGTGACTGCGCAGCGGCTTGTGTGGGTCATTATAGATCAAGATGGTTGCTCGGTCAACTGCGGCTCACAGCCACGGCCGGAATGCGGTGGGCGATATGGACCGGTCAGTCTCCATCGGAGATACACCACCCGACCATCCGGGAGAAACGCGGGCGCAGAACACGGATTTCGGGGGCAGGTGTGGCTCCCCGGCTTGGCGATCGGACAACATCGATCCGCCCGGATACTCAGGGGCCGGAACCGATCTCGGACGAGGGATGAGTGAGAACGGCCTGCGCCGACTACCCGAGAGGGAGGGCAGGCCACAGACGGCCTGCCCTCCCACGCGTGTCATGTACTGCGCATCTACTTGCCTGCGAACGGTCCCGCACGGAGCGCGTCGAGGACCGAGATCGAGCCGTTCCCGCGAGGCCGACAACAGGTCCAGTAGCTGTATATCACGGTGCCCGGAGCGCCGAGCCTCACGGCGGTCTCAACCTGTCTCACCGCAGACTCAGGGCTCGTCTTGAACCCGCCCTGCCCTATGTACACCGGAGCCTTCCGGCTCGCAAGCAGCGCGTCCTTGCACATCTGCTCGAACACTCCGTCGTTGATCGCAAAGATCATCGGGACCACGAAGTCCACCAACCCCGTGTTCGACCACTTCACCCAATCCTGCATCTTGTTCAGGCGGGCGTCGAACCTGTTGGCGTAGACCGCGGCCGAGAGCGCGGCCTTCTTGTTGACCTTCTTGAGCCGCTGGTTCGACAGCTTTACGAACTCTGTGATCTGATCACAACGCCAGTCGGTCCAGGCTTCGTCCTTACCATCGGGCTTCCCCGACTTGCCGCTATGTTTGGCAAACCGGGCCAGACTGGCATCGTTGTAGCCGGTATCCGGGGATGGATACTTGACCACGTCGAGATGGATGCCGTCCACATCGTAGCTTCGGGCGATCTCCTCCACGATGTCGGCCAGATACGCCTGTACCTCAGGCAGACCCGGATCAAGGAAGACCTCGTCATCCGGGAGCCTGGTACTCCCCCGATGGTCCTTCATGAGCCACTCGGGATGCCGGACGTGCACCTGGCGCGGGTGGGCTTTGTTCCACTTGGTGTCGTGGTAGACCTCGTAGACGGTGATCCACGCATGGACCTTCATGCCGACGGAGTGCGCCCTGGCAACTACGTCGGCAAGCGGATCGTATCCGGGCGCCACGTCCGCCGCCATCGGCTCGATCGAGGAGTTGTAACAGACGTCCCCGCGCTTGCGCACCTGCACGAACAGGTCGGTGATATTGCAGGCCTTCGCGGCGGATACCATGTCAGCCGTCTCCTTCGGAGATTTCACCCCCGGGTGGAATGCGTCCACCCAGAGGCCCCTCATCTCGGCGGCCGCCGGTATTGCGAGGATACAGACCAAGACTGCGAGCGCGATGATCTTTCTCATTGGGATACTCCTTTCGGCTCAGTCCGCAGGCACTATGAGCGCGAGATTGTCGACCTTCGGGTAGACGAGATATCCCGTCCGCGCCAGCATGCCGCCGACGGACAGGTTGGCGACCTGCTGCCAACTCGTGCCGTTCCACATCTCGATCCGGTGTATCCATCCGAGCGACACTGCTTCCGGCAGCGTAATAGTCGAGTTTCCGTCGGTAACCTTCACCGTCGACCACGGCCGGCTGTAATCGAAGGGATTGCCGATGAACGAGAAGAAGCTCATCGGGTTCGAGCCTCTGGGCAGGCTGATCAACTGGTCGCCGGTCACCGGCGTGCGATAGTAGTCGTAGGCCTGCGCGCCGCCCGGTGGGATGTAGAGGCCGTAGCCTTCCGCCACCAGGGAGCCCATGAAGCTGCCGCACGACTGGGTGTAGATCCATGCCTGCTCGAGCGGATCGTAGCGCTTCAAATACCCGTCGAGCACTATCGGCGGCTCTCCCTCTGCAGCCTGGAACACGCCCTCCGCCCATGGATACTGGGGAATACCGGGCAGGGACAGCATATTCCAGCAACCCGGCGTCAGCGCGACCGGATCCGTGTACAGGTCGTACACCGGCTGGATGTCCGCGGCGTTCCTAGCCCTCAGCATCCTCACGAAGTTCGCGCCGATCTTCCTGGCGCTGCTGATGCCGGTCACCTTGACTAACTGGCCGGGGGTCGGCATCGGCGCGCCGGCGGGCACCTGGACCCTCAGCCCGTACTTCCCGGAGCCGTCGTAGAGGTTGCTGCCGTCATTGACGTACATGTACCTTTCGGCGGAGTTGACATAGTTCGCGTTGCCCCAGGTCTGGATCAGCATGCCGGTGTTGTAGAACCCGAAGCCGTCTTTCAGGGCCGGAAGCGAACCCGATGCTCCTCCCCCGACCCATTCGTTCCTCATACCGAGCGCAGCCAGGTTGAGCACCCCGCCCGCGGGTTGAGGATAGCCCGAGTCGGCGGCTATGTATCGCTCGCCGTTCGCCGTATCAGTCTGCATCGTGCCGGATACGTTCACCAGTTCGCCGAAAGAGAAGTCGATCGGCGTCTTGACCCTGATGCCTGCCGTCCGCACGGCGTTCTCCACATAGACCCAGTTATCACCTGACGGATCCATATTCGGGAAGCATGCCGTCACCGATACATTGCTCAGGTTGACCTGCGTCCCGTCGGGCACGCTCCGCCTGATGATCGCAAAGTCGGGCACGTACTCGTAAGCGCCGATGTCCCAGCCGGCAGAGCCGTCGCCGTTACCGTCTCTGGGGCGGATGTTGCCATCGACATCCGTGCTTTGGACGCCTTGCGCAGCCCCGGTATCAATGCAGGGCGACAAGCTGAGCAGATGGTAGTCCGCCGAGGACCGGTTCACGAACTGCGGATCAGCCGAGATATCCTGCACTCCCGGAGCGATGTTGCTGTAATTGGTGGTGTTGCCGTAGACATCGTTGTTGGAGAGTACCGGTTCAGCGGCGCAATCACCAAACGCTCCGGCGTAGATCCCGATGGCGTTGAAGGCGATTATATTGTTCGAGATCGTCGGCGTGCCGCACGAGTCGAGGTAGATTCCTCCCTGGCCGGTGTTGTCGCAGATGGTGTTGTTGACAATCGAACCCATGACGGTATCGTATCCGTAGATGCCGCCGCCGGTGTTCCGGGCCACGACGTTGTCCGTGATCCTGGCGTATGAGTTCTCTATCCATATTCCGCCGCCCATCGTTGCGGTGTTGCCCGTGATGATGTTGCGGGATACCGTCACATCCGGGCCGCCGCAAACCAGGACGCCGCCTCCGCTGCCGCCGTTGTTGCCGCTGATCAGGTTGTTGCTGAGAATACCGGCAGTGGTCGGGCAGAAGGAGATTCCGCCGACGCCGTGATTCATCGAGTAGTTGGCGGTGATTGTGTTGCCGGTTACGGTAGCCTCGCCTCCGATTATCATGACGCCGCCGGCTTGGTAGTAATCCCAAGCGCAGTTCCCGCTTATCTCATTATTCGTGACGGTAACGGTGGAATCTCGGCTGGTTACCCCGCAGCCGAAGTTGCTGGTGATCGTGTTGCCGGTGATCACCATCTCGGAATAGTCACCGCAGAATACGGCCCCCTTGTTGTTCTCGTACATCAGGTTGTTCGAGATCGTTCCCTTGGAGGATGAGCAGTATACCCCATAGTCCGACGCGTTCCAGATCGTGAAACCGTCGATCGTGGTCGCGGGACTGGAGATATTCGTCATGGCAACCGTGTGGGCGCCAAGCGCGCAGAGAATGGTCTCATTCTGTGAAGGATCTCTCTGGTCACGGCTCGTCTCGGTGCCGTGGAACCCACCGTACAGCGAGACGTTGTTCTTCATGGTGAGGCATCCCTCATAATTGCCTGCCGCCACCCATATCTCCTGGCCGGATATCGCGGTATCGATCGCCGCCTGAACCGTGGCCTTGGCCGTCGCCCACGTCAGCCCATCGTTGGCGTCATTCCCGGTCGGTTTCACGTGTATCGGCGATTTCGGCCACTCGTCCGCGCCGATGTCTACCTCGTCTACGACACGCGGCCCATGGTCCATATCGAACTCGCCGATTCCGGCCACGGCGCCGTCACCCGCATCGATACACGGCGACAACTTGGTGAGATGGAAGTCCATGCCGGCGCGATCTACGAACGCGGGATCAGCGGACAGGTCGCCGACGCCCGGGGCGCACTGGCTGTAGTTGGTGGCGTTTCCGTATACGTCGTTGTGCCGCAGCTCAGGCTCAACTGACGCATCTCCGAACGGGCTGTAGAATACACCGATCGCATTGAAGGCGATGATGTTATTCGCAATCATGGGCGAGGTGGACGACTCGAGGTAGACGCCCGCGTACCCGATATTGTCGCAGATGGTATTGTTGACGATGGAGCCCGCGAGGCTATCATAGCCGTAGATGCCGCCCCCCGCGTTCCCGGCAATGACGTTGCTTGCAAGGGTGACACAGCTATTCTCGGTGTAGACACCGCCGCCCAGAACGGCGGTGTTGCAGGTAATGACATTTCGTGAGACCGTGAGGTCAGGTCCGAACAGAGAGAGTCCACCGCCGGTGACACCGGTGTTGCCGCTGATCGTATTGTCCGTCACCGTCCCTCCATAGAATCCGACGGAGATTCCGCCGGCGCCGTAACCGCCGGCATAGTTGCCGGTGACAGTGTTCCCGGTCACCGTCGCCGCGATTCCCCATGCGCCGATGCCGCCGGGCAGGTAGCCGTCCGGCTGGTAGTTCGCAGTCACTTCGTTGTCGGTGATAGTTGCCGATGAGCTATCCTTGGTCAAGATCCCGCAACCCTGATTGCTCGTGACGGTATTGCCGGTAATCACGACCACGGATTCCCCATCGCAGAGTATCCCGCCCGCGTTGTTCTCGTATATCACGTTATTGGAGATCGTTCCACTGGACGATGAGCAGTATATGCCCGCCTTGGCTGAGTTCCATATCCGAAAACCGTCGATAGTGGTCTCAGGACTGAGAATCCCCGGCATGCGTACCGCATAGTCGCCCTGAGCCGTCAGTGTGGTCCGGTTCTGGGAAGGGTTTCGCTCATCTCTGCTCAGCTCGGACCCGGCAAAACCGCCATACAGCGAGACGTTGTCCTTCATGGTGATGCGTCCCAGGTAGTCGCCCGCGGCCACCCATATCTCCTGGCCGGGCATCGCAGCATTGATCGCACCCTGGACTGTTTGCTTGGCCAGCGACCAACTCTTGCCGTCGTTGGCATCCGAACCCGACGGCTTCACGCGTATCGGCCCGATGCCGAGACCGACCGTCCGGCTGCCACCACCGTTGTCGTTCGTGGTGTTGACGAACCGGACGTTGCCCCAGTACGATCCTTCCGGCAGGGCATCGGCGGCCGAGTTGACGGTCACCGTGACCTCCACCTGTTCTCCGAACCCCAGCGTTCCCGAACTCGGCGAGACGGTGATCCAGTCTCTATCGTCCGAAGCCGTCCATTCGATGGTCGCGCCGTCATTGGTGAGGATGCATTTGTTCGTCGCAGAGTAGAACGGCCCACCGACCGGACCGCCGAACTGGAATGCCCAGCCGGAAGAGACGATGAGCTCCCCGGCCTTCACTGTAAGATCGATACGGCGAACCTGAGCCGTACAACCATCCATCGTGAAGGTGACGTAGTTGGTATGCGTGCCGGAAGGCAGGCTCGATGCATTGGAGTTGACCGAGACCGTAACGGCCTCGGTCCCGAGCGTGTCGATAGTGCCCGATGATTGCGACAGTGTGAGCCAGTCCGCGGAGAGAGAAGCAGTCCAGTTGGCGGATGTTCCGTGGTTGAACAGAACGTATGTATAACTCGACGGGTCAAACGGTCCACCGGTCGGCCCGCTCATGTCCAACTTCGCGGTCGGACTCACAACCAACTCCCTGCCTACCTTCAAGCCGATGTGCCGAGTAGCGACAGGCGCGCCATCCGCCGAGAACGTGACGGCATCGGTGTATGATCCTGTCGCCAGGGTGTCCGCCGTAGAGTTGATCGTTGCCGTCACCGTAGTAGAGGCTCCCGAGGTCAGATGACCGGCGCTCGGCTGCAGGTCAATCCAGTTTGCGGTGCTGGAAGCGCTCCAACTGACAGTCTGCGCCGACGTGTTGGTCACAGTGAAAGTAGTCGCTGACGGCTCGAAGGGGCCGCCGCTCAGACCGTATGAGTACGTCGGCTCTTCCGGTGTCACCGACAACAGGCCGCACGACTCAGAGGTGAACGCCTTGAGGCAGATGCTGGCGTTAGGGTTCGTGGACCAGATATCCGTCCAGGTGATCCCATCGCTGCTCAGGAAACCCTCGCCGGGAGCGCCCCCAGCGATCCCGATGGGAATCGGCGTGAGGTAACCGGGAGTCGTCAGCTTCATCACGATCGAGAACCGTTGCCCGGCGGTTACCCGAACAGGTTGCTCGAGACGGATGGTTCTATATCCGGCCTGAGTCAGGGTGCCGGATTGCGTGAATACCGGCCCGCCGGGGTTCAGCGGACCGTTGGTGGGATCGAGGAATACGGATAGCTCGTAGTCGGCATCGCTCTGGACCGCGAAGGTACTGACGGCGCTGAGCTTGGTGGTCGAGTCGGCAGTGAATACGTTGGCGCACCATGCCGTTGTACTGCCGCAACCGATGGTGCTTTTCCAACCTTCCGGATCATATTGGTATATCTGCTCAAGCGCGGGAGTCTGCTCGCCGATAAAGACCGCCAGGGTATCGGCAAAGGCAGGATCGTAGTAGGAGACATAGAAGTAGCCGCCTTCGCCCCATGTGGGCCCCCAACTGTTCTTGACTATGAACGCCCCATCGCCCGGCGGACGATTACCGGCCAGGAAGTTGTACCTGCTGTAATGGTCGTTCCAGCCCACTATGCATACGCCGTGGTTTGAAAAGTTGCCGTACCGGTAGTAGTACGCCGCTGTGGCGGGATTGTAGCACCCGTTCCAATCCCAGTACATCGACGCAAACAGAGCGCCGTACTTCATGACGGCTTCCTTGATGTAATCGTCGGAGAACGGCGTCGTGATCCGCCTGCCCGGCAGGTAGAAGACGTCCTGAATATGCTTCGACACGGGCGGATTGGGAGGCGAGATGCAGTGGTGCGCTACGTAGGGATCATCGGCTTCGCTGACCGCGCCCGCCCAGCTTGCCAGGTAGGAGGCAGCCATTTGGTGGTGGCCTCCGCTGCAGCAAGTAGTGCTGTTCTTGAGGTGGTTCTCGGACAGGTCCCAATTCTCCCAGGGCATCATGGTAGACTCGAACGAACCGTAGGCGGCGAAGGCCCAACAGCTCCCGCAGTTGCCCTGGTCCTTGACCGGCGTGACTCTGCCCAACACCCTCAGATCGTACCAGTCGGGGATGGCCGCCGCATCGAGGAGCCGGAAGCGAGACTTGGCGCTTCCCGGTGCGGCCAGATGCGACAGGTCGACCTCCGTCGGTATCAGGCCGAGCGGGCGCTGCTCCTCGCCGGCAGCCTTGCTCTGTGTCGACACGAAGCTCTGTTCGTTCCGCTTCATCCGATCGAGATAGTCGACGTAATCCGGATTCGGCGGCGCGGTAGTCCATGTCTGCGCGAATCCGGCGAGTGAACACAGAAACACTGCAAATACCGTGACTGCAAACGTGAATCTGGCAATGGAACTCATAGTCCAACCTCCTGTACGGATCTGAGTGTGGGAAGAAAACGGTCTGAGACAGAGTTGCGTGACAATGCACGCAACCAGGTCGCGTCTGTGGTGACAATGGGCAGTGCGCCAATGGCAAGGGTCAGCGCCGGCCTATCGTAGACTCGCTGTGTCAGCCAGGCACTTTTCGTCCTCCAGTGAAGATCGGCCAACCGCTGATATCCGAGCGGCGGTAGAGATGAACATACGCCCTGTCGGCGACAGGAAGGAACAGACCGGTCGTGTATCGACCGGTCTGCGTTGTTGTACCCATATTCCGTTTCGACCAATGCGTCAGTCCGCGGCCGGTTTGGCAAACGGCCCCGCACGAAGCGCATCCAGAATCGAGATGTCGTCATTGCCGCGGGGCGCGCGGATGGTCGCGTAGCTGTAGATGACGATGCCTGTCGCTCCCGCCTCGCGGGCGATGCTGACCTGCTTCACCGTCTCCTGAGCCCCGAGCTTGAATGCTCCCTGCCCGATGTAGACCGAGCCTTTGCCACCCATCTCAAGCGTCTGCTTGGCGAGCTCGGTGTAGGCTCCGTCGTCGATGAGGAAGATCATCGGCACCGCGAAGTCGATGAGATTGGTATTCAGCCATCTCTCCCAGTCCTGGAACTTGTTCAGATACGCGTCATGTTTGTTCGCAAACACCGCCGCCGAGAGCAATGCTCTCTTGTTGGCCTTCTTCAGCCGCTGGTTGGCGAGCTTCACGAACTCGGTGATCTGATTCCTGCGCCAGTTGCCCCACGCATCGTCCTTGCTGTCGGGCTTGCCCACCCTGCCGGTATCCTTCCTGAACCGATCGAGGCTCTTTTCGTTGTAACCTGCCTCGGGCGACGGATATCTGGCAACGTCGAGATGGATGCCGTCCACCGGGTATCTCGATGCAATCTCCTCCACGATGTCGGCCAAGTACGTCTGGACTTCCTTGATGCCGGGATCGAGGAAGATCCTGTCGCTCGGCAGCTTGACCTCTCCGCGTTCGTTCTTCATCAGCCACTCGGGATGCCGGACGTGCACCTGGCGCGGGTCGGCTTTGGTCCACTTGGTGTCGTGGTAGACCTCGTAGACGGTGATCCACGCATGGACCCTCAATCCCTCGGCATGCGCTCTGGCGACAACGTCTGCAAGCGGGTCGTAGCCCTCCTGCACGTCCGCCGCCATCGGCTCGATCGAGGAGTTGTAATAGACGTCCCCGCGCTTGCGCACCTGCACGAACAGGTCGGTGAAGTTGCCGGCCTTCGCGGCGGACACCATGTCAGCCGTCTCTTTCGGAGACTTCATCCCCGGGTGGAATGCGTCCACCCAGAGGCCCCTCATCTCGGCGGCCGCCGGGACCGCGAAGAGGCAGATCAGTATCGCGAGTGTGATTGCTCTTCTCATCGGAATGCTCCTTTCCGCCTACTGTGGCACTATCAGCGCGAGGCCACCGACCTTCGGGTAGATGCAGTATCCCCTGCCCTTTGCCATCGAGCCGGTCCACAGGTCGGTCACAGGCTGCCAACTGACGCCGTTCCACCCGTCTACTCGATGCACCCATCCGAGCGACACCGCCTGGGGCAGGCTCGTGATCCACGAACCATTGGTGACCTGGATCGATGACCAGGGCCTGTCGTAGTCGAACGGCTGGCCGACGAACGAGAAGTAACTCGCGGAATCGGAGCCCCTCGGCAGGCTGATGAACTGATCACTGGAGACATAAGCCCGCAGGAAGTCGTAGCAGTCGGTTCCGCTGGGCGGTACGTAAAGACCATAGCCTTCCGCCACCAGGCAGTTGAAGGGGCCGCCGCAGGACTGGAAGTGGATCCAGGCCTGATACTGCGCGTCGTAGCGCTTCAGGTAACCATCCAGCACTATGCCGGCAAGCCCATGACAGGATCTGAACACCGATTCCGCCCCTGGGTAAATCGGTATACCGGGAAGTGTGACCATGTTCCAGCAGCTACTCGACAGGTGGATCGGATGCATTATATGGTCGTTGATCACCGCGATGTCGTCGTTCCTGACCCGTATGGCCCGGACGTAGTTCGCTCCGATCTTGACCGCGCTGCTGATGCCGATCACCTTCACGAAGTCGCCCTCGCACGGCACCCAGGACGATCCGATCACTCGCAGCCCCGAATGACCCGACCCATCGATCAGGTTGGACCCGTCGTTGATGTAGAAGTATCCGTCGGTAGTGTAGGTCACTCTGCCCCAGGTCTGGACGAGCATGCCGGTGTTGTAGAACCCGAAGCCGTCCTTCAGGACCGGGCACGGCGAAGGCGCCGCACCGCCGATCCATTCGTTGCGCATGCCGAGCGCTCCGAGGTGGTTGTGACCCAGCACGGTGACGGGGAACCCCGCATCGGCCTCGATATAGCGCTCGCCGTTCGCCGTATCGGTGCGCATGGTGCCCGTGATGTTCACCAGCTCGCCAATCGCCTTGCCGACCGCGCACTTCACGCGGATTCCCCGAGTCCTCGCGGCGTTCTCGACGTACACCCAGTACTCGGTATCCTTGACTATGGTGAAGCATGCCGTTACCGGGATCGAGTTGGCGTATACCCTCGTGCCGTCCGGCAGGTCATGCCTGATACCCGCCATCGCGGGCATGGTCTCGTAGGCGCCGATGTCGTATCCGGTCAGACCATCGCCGTTCCCATCCGCCGGACGGGTATTGCCCTCATAGTCCGTTGTCGAGCCGGAGGGACAAGCGTCCACGCACGGCGAGTAGAGCATGAGATGGTAATCACCGGAGGCTTGGTTAACGAATACGGGATTCGCGCTAATAGCCCCGATCCCGGCATTCACTCCGGTAGAGTAGTCGTAGTTCGTGTTCCCGTAGACGTTGTTGTAGCTGAGACTCGGACTCGGAGCGCCGTCCCATTTGTGGATGCCGGAGGAACCGAACGCAACGATGTTGTTCTTGATCGTCGGGACAGCCCCGCCTTCGAAGCTGATCCCGCCTCCATCGCTGAACGCCGAGTTGCCGACGAGCGTGTTGTGCATGATGGTGATCTCGGAGCCACTGACGTGGATACCGCCTCCGATCGATGCATCGTTGTCCACGATGACGTTGTTCTCGATCTGTCCTGAGCATCCTACGATCGACATGCCGCCGCCTGCCCATGCCTCGTTACCCTCTATCCAGTTTCCGGTGATGGTAACGTTGGAGCCGATGCAACCGATGCCTCCACCCCAGGTCATGCTACCCATGGTACCCGACTCGGAGATCTTGTTGTTGGCGATGGTAACAGTGGAGCCTGAGCAGTATATGCCCGCGCCGGTATCACCTGCGCCGTGCTCCCACGAAAGTCCGCCGTTGACTATCCTGAACCCGTCTATTCGGGTGTTCGAGTGAGAACCGCTCTGCACCGTCACCGCCGTCGTATATCCGTCGCCGCTGATGGTGGTGGGATGAGTGGTCCAGTTCCTGGCATCGCGAGAGGCTTCGTTGCCATAGAAACCGCCGTACAGCGCGACGCCGTTTCGGAGCGTGAGGTTCTCGACATAGGTGCCCGATGCAACCCATACTTCCCCACCGATTCCGGCGGCATCGATACCCGCCTGGATGGTCCTGAAGGCAGTTGCCCAGGACAGGCCATCGTGAGTCGGTCCGGGAGCGTCGCTATCGACGAACCTCACTCCCGCGCCCTGTTGGATGATGTAGTCGGCGCTCTTGACATCGCTCCCCTGGCATCCATGCCGGATTGCCACAGCCTTGAGAGTCAGCGTCTGACTCACCGGCACCGGTACGCTGTAGACCCTGCCGTTTGTGATCGACGGCGTCGTACCGTCCGTCGTGTAGTAGATGGTTGTTCCGGGAGTAGCGCACTGTATCGTCACATACTGTACCGAGCCATACGTTCCACCATCCGGACTGAAAGTGGGAGTCGCGGCCTTTATGGTATAGCTCTGGAAAGCAATGTCACTATCCGGACACCCGGACAGGAAGGCCCTGGCCTTGATCGGCGTCGTCGGCACATCCAGGTAGCCGGTCGTGGCATCCACGGTGATCGGACCGGTGTAGACCGGACTGCTCGCAGTCGGCGTGGAGCCGTCCATCGTGTACCGAATCGTCGCGCCGGGCGTGGCGCAGGTGATGGAGACCTGCACCGACGTGATGTAGGTGCCGCCCGGAGGGCTCAGCACGGGCGTAGCCACCTTGGACGTGTAGACGACGGACCGGATGTCACTCGGAATCTGGCCCGACTTCCATGCCCTGGCCTTGACTGTCGCATTCTCCGGCGCGACGAACGGTGAGGAGTACACCGGACTGTCCTCGGTCGGGTCACTGCCATCGACCGTGTAGTGGATCACCGCATCCGGAGTGGCGCAGCTCATAGTGACGGTCGGAGGGCTGCCATAGGCTCCACCGTCCGGACTGATCGACGGAGTGGCCACATGCGTCCAGCTCTCCCCGTTGTACTCGTCCGCACCTATGTCAACTTGATCTCCATAGATGCGGCTCTGTCCACCGAAGTCCGTCGCGGGGATCGCCAAAGCCGTGTCCAGACCTGCGTCGATGCACAGCGAGCCGGGAACGAGCCGATAGTCTCCCTGTGTGCGGCACATGAAGGCCGGATCCTGCGATATGTCTCCCGCGCCTGCGGGAATGCCGGCTTCATAGTCGTAGTTCAGATTGCCGAACAGATTGTTGTTGTACATCTGCCACTGAACCGTGCCGTCGCTGCTGACGCCGTCGGTATTGAAGGCGATGATGTTGTTGGCCATGTAGATACTGCCGCTGTGGCCGCAGATGCCGCCGCCTCTCCCGCCGCCGTAACCGTCGCTGATGTTCCCGACGATCGTGTTGCCGGTGATGACGGCCGATGCGCCGGCGCAGTAGATGCCTGCGCCGAACCCTCCCATGCCGATTTCGTAGCTGTCGTAGAGAGCGTCGTTCCCTGCTATGATGTTGTTCACGATCACGGGGGAGGCGCCTGAATCTGCACATATGCCTCCGCCGAACAGGGCATCGTTGTTTCTGATGAGGTTGTGGCTGATCAGCGGACTGCCACCGATGCAGCGTATTCCACCGCCTCTACCATTGAGGCACGCGGTCATGGCGGCATCATTGTCCTCGATCACATTGTGGGCGATGGTGGGCGAGCCGAAGCAGAGTATGCCCGCGCCATAGACCGACATTCCGTTCCTGATAGTGAAACCATCGATGACTGTTGTGCGGCCCAGCCCGGAGCCTACGGTGATGACATTGTTCATGTCGCCTGCATCGAGGCAGGTGACATAGGCAGTCGGATCACGCGTATCGCCCGTACCGAGATAGCCGCCGAGCAGGACTATGTCCGTGTTGATATCTATGCTCTCCTGATAGACACCCTGAGCCACCCTTATCTCGTAGCCGGGCTGAGCGTGGTCTATCGCGTCCTGCACGGTGTCATACGCAGTCTCCCACGACAGACCATTGTCCCCCGCCGGAGTTCCTGCCTTCACGTACCTGATGTTGCTTGTCAGGATCTCATATGTAGCCGAGACGGTATCACTGCCATCCATGCCGTCATACCACGCTCGGGCCTTGATGGTAGTGGTCTCACTGATGGTGATCGGTCCGGTGTAGGGCGTACCGCTTTCGATGGGCTCGCTGCCGTCGAGAGTGTAGGTTATCCCTGCGCCGAAGGTCGGACAGGTAATCGTGACGTCGATCGGGCCTCCGAATGTGCCGCCCGACGGACTCAGTACGGGAGTGGCCACCTTGAGCGTGAACGTGGAGGTCTTCGTGTCACTCGGGTTCATACCGCTCTTCCAGGCCTTGGCCTTTATCACCATGGACCCCGGGATCATTATGGGGCCGGTGTAAGGCGAGCTGTTCTCCGTGGGCTCCGTGCCGTCGTTGGTGAAGTAGATCACCGCGCCCGGAGTCGAGCAGCTTATCGTGACATTCAGGAAGTCGCCATAGAGCCCGCCGTCGGGCGAGATTGTCGGAGTGGCTACCGTGGAACGGGTCTCGCCGGAGTACTCGTCGGCGCCGATATCTACGGTTCCGTTGTAGAGGCGGTTCTGCCCGTCGATATCGGTTGCAGCGATACCCGGGGCTGAGTTCAGCCCGGCATCGATACCGGCGGACGTGCCGGCCAGGTGGAAGTCGCCTTCCGAAATGCTGAGCAGTCCCGGTTCGGCCGAGATGTTGCTGGCGCTCGGAGTGATTCCGAAGTAGTTGCCCATGTTGACGCCGCCGGATCTGTTGTCGAAGACGTTGTTGTTCTCTACGACAGCAGCCGTGTTGTAGGCGTGTATACCGCCGCCACCGTAGCTTGCGTAGTTGAACGCGACGATGTTGTTGTAGATCTGCGGAGAGGCGTTCTGATCCACCTTTATGCCGCCGCCTCCGTAGTCGCCCGCACGGTTATCAACTATGGTATTGTTCGTGATGATCGGTCGCGACCCCGTCATGCAGCGGATGCCGCCGGCCTCCAGATCATTGCTCGATCCGTTGCCGTAGATGATGTTGTTGACGATCTCTATGCCTGATGCGCTCGACCACACGAGGATACCGGTATACGCCTGCTGGGCGATATAGTTGCCCAACACTCTTGGCGTACAACTCCCCTGGATATCGATACCGACACCGTCGTTGCCGATGATGCGATTGCCCTCGATTACCGTGGCTCCGCTGCCGGCAACGCAGGAGATGCCTGCGCCGAACGATGCGTAGCAGGCGGTGATAATGTTGTTCGAGACCGTCGCCTCGCCCTGACAGTAGATTCCGCCTCCGAACGGTGTGCCGACGCCGGTCCCGGCTCCGTTCTGCAGCGTGAAGCCGTCGATGCGCAGGGCGCTGGTGGTACCGGAAAGGACTCTGACCACGCTTGACTCGCCCTGCCCATCGATCACCGTGACGTGAGCCGAGGGATCTCGAGTCGTCCCGGAACCCAGGTAGCCGCCGAGCAGTTCGACGTCCTGATCTACCACGATATTCTCGTAGTAGATTCCGGCTGCAACCCTGATCTGCTGACCGGGAGCGGAGTTGTCGATCGCATCCTGGATACTATCGTAGGCGGTCTCCCACGTCAGCCCATCGTCGCCCGCAGGAGTGCCGACCTTGACGTAGATGGCATTCCGGATCTGGTACGCCTCGGAGACGATGTCGCTGGGCAGCATGTTGGCCTTGAACGCCCTGGCCTTGATCGTCGTATCTTGGGAGACGATGAACGACCCGCCGTACAGCGTACTACTCTCCGTCGGATCCGTGCCGTCCAGCGTGTAGTAGATCTGCGCGCCGGGGGTGGCGCAGGTCATGGTGATCGTCTGCGGAACCTCGTACTCTCCGGAAGGAGGATCGATGACGGGCGCCGCCGCCCTGAACTCGAACCGGGCACTGGCTACCTCGCTCGGGGTGAGTGTTCCCTTCCAGGCCTTGGCCTTGACCGTCGTGTTCTCCGACACAACAAACGGGGCGGTGTACAGCGCACTGCTCTGCGTAGGCTCGGCGCCGTCGAGAGTGTAGCGGATCTCGGCATTGGCGCTGTTGCAGGTGATGGTAACCGTCTGAGGCTCACCGTAAGTCCCACTGGACGGGCTGATCACCGGAGTCGCCACCTGGCCGAACACGTACACGGCGGTCACGGTATCGCTGGGGGCGATATCCCATCGGAATGCCTTGGCCTTGAACGTCGTGTTTGTGCTGACTGAGATCGAATCACCCCAGGAATACCAGATTCCGTTCCCCATGTCGTCGGGCTCAGTACCGTCGGTGGTGTAGACCACGTAGGCGTACTCGTCCGGCCAATCGATGTAGACATCGATCGGTTCCTCGTACGCGCCGGGCGGTGGAATGAAGAACGGAGGCGCGGTCTTATTGATGGTATACTCGGCGCTCTTGATATTGCTCGGAGCGTATCCGGGCTTGAACGCTCTGGCCTGCAGCGTGCTGTCGATCTGTATCGAGACCGGCCCGGTATAGAGGGGACTGCTCAGACCGGGACGGCTGCCGTCCGTGGTATAGTGGATCTCCGCCCCCGGGGTGGAACAACCGATCGTGACGCTCTGATAGTCGTCGAACGTTCCGCCGTCCGGACTGAACGTCGGTGTGGCAACCATCTCCGTCTGGGCCATCTCATCGGCGCCGATATCGACCACTCCACCGGTCGGCTGAATCCTGGCCTCCTTGTCGATGTCCAACCAGTCCGGCCTCAGCACGGCATTGTCGCCGTTGTCTCCGCACTCGGAGCCCACGATCAGGTGGAAGTCGCCTGCGGCCCGGTTGACGAACTGAGGATCGACGGATATGTTGTTCGGCCCCAGGGTACTCCCGGGAGCATAGTCGGTGGTGTTCTGCCAGAAGCAGTTGTGCCTTATGTCGGCGTATCCGCCCAGGCCCTGACCGACGTTGTAAGCCACTATGTTGTTGGCGAAGACGGTAACGCCGGACGACAGGTACACACCCGCCCCGGAATTGGCGCAGGTGTTCTCAACGATGGTGTTGTTCACCACATAGGACTTGTCGGACCCCTCCAGGCAGATACCGCCTCCCTTGCAATACTGGGCTGCCTGGTTTCCGCGGATGATGTTGCACGCGATATCGATCGCACAGTCTGCGTATATGCCGCCGCCCATGTAGCCGACATTACCGGCGATGACGTTGCCCACGATCGAGAGCATCGACCGGCTGCAGTATATTCCTCCGCCGGAACCGTAACCGCTCTCGGTGTTGTCGCGGATCGTGTTTCCTCGGATCGATCCGCCGGAGGAGGTGTAGCACACCCCTCCTCCGTAGTACTCAGCGCTGTTGTTGCTGATCACGTTATTGGCCAGCTCCAGCCACGACGAACAGGCGTAGACCGCTCCGCCCGAGCTGTAGCCGATGTAGTCCAGACCGCCGGTCCCATTCCGAAGGGTGAACCCGTCTACGGTCGCCTTGACGCCCGCGGCCGTGACGGCTCGGCCGGCTGTCGCGCCGGAAGCGTCGATGGTCGTGACGTTCGTCGTCCAGTCCCGCTGGTCCCTGGTGGTCTCCGCGCCGCTGAATCCGCCGTAGATATCGACGTACGAACGAAGGTTGAGGCGCTCGTAGTAGGTACCGGCTTTCACCCAGACTTCGCCGCCACCCTGTACGGAAGCCGCATCTATGGCCGCCTGGACGCTGCCCATCGGAGACGCCCAGGAAGAGCCGTTGCCCGACCCGCCGGGGCTCACGCGGATGATGGCTGGGGCCTCAGGCCACACGGTACCATCCGACTCGTCCGCGCCGATATCGACGTGGGCGCCCTGCACTCTCGGCTGCTCATCCATGTCGGGCCATTGGGCCTGCACGACGGAGTCATCGCCGGCATCACGGCAGGGCGAACCGGGCTGGATGTGCCATCTGCCGTACTGCCGCGACGCCAGATCCGGGTCGGCGGCGAGGTTGCCGGTCGGCGCCCAGGGGTCACCGGACCGGTCTTTGAAATCGTAGGAACCGTTGTCCCACATGCAGTTGTTGGCAATGGTGGGGGTTATCCCATCCTTGAGAACACCTGAGGAGTTGTGGGCGATGATGTTGTTTATGATCCTGACATCGGTTTCCAGATCGTCATCGCAGCCGTACAGCTTCTCGGCGCAGTATATCGCTCCGCCTTCGCCCGACTGAGACCAGTTGCCCACAATTGTGTTGTTCGCAATGAGCGCCCGACCGCCGTGGACGAAAATGCCGCCACCCAGGTGTGGTTCGCTGTAGGCGGAGGTGAATCCGGTAACAAAGTTGTCGGCGATGACATTGTTGACCACCACCGCATTCTCGCAACACTCCAGCAATACGCCGCCGCCCTGTCGCGACGCTACGTTGTTCGTGATTGTGTTGCCCGTGATGACGCAGCTTGCCCCGTAGCAGGCAATGCCTCCGCCGTTGCTGTCATTGTAGTAGTCGGACACATTGCCGGTGATGATGTTGTCCTTCACGATCGTCGTGCCGCCGCCCCATGCATCGATGCAGACACCCGCGCCCGGCCAACCGCAGTTTCCCGTAATCGTGTTGTTGGCGATGGTCACCGAGAGGCGGCGGTTGTATGCCCATGCGTAGACGCCTGCGCCGCTGCTCTTGTTGTCGATGGTAAACCCATCGAGTCGGGTACTCGGGCCTGGGCAGCTGTTGATTCCGACGACCTGTCGGCTGCTGCCGCAGAGAGTGCTCCGATACGGATCGTTGAGCGGTCTGGGAAACGCCGGCCGCTGCTCCAGCCTGGTCTCGGTCCCGGCAAAACCTCCGTACAGGCCTATGCCATCGTGGTTGTAGCCGAACGTCACGACCTCGTCGTACGTACCGGCGGCCACCCAGACCTGCTTGATGTTCTGATCTCGGGCGGCATCGAGCCCTGCCTGCACCGAACCCAGCGCGTTGCTCCAACTCGAGCCGTTGCCGGTGCCTCCCGGCTTGACGTGGATGACGTTGACGGTGAGCGTGACGTCCCGCGTGGTGGAGACGTCCGCGGTGACGTTGGTGAATGTTATCGTGCCGGAGTAAGTGCCCTTCCCGAGCGCCTCGGCGTTCGCGTTGAAGTATACGTCCACGTCCAGGCTCTGGCCCGCGGACAGGACTCCGCCGGTCGAGGAGAAGCTTACCCAGTTCTGATCGCACGAGACCGACCATGTGAGGTTGGTCCCGCTGAAGTTGGTGAGTGTATAGGTGCGCTTAGCCGGTACGAAAGGCCCGCCCGGGCCGCCGCTGGCGCTGAAGCCGAGTTTGGAAAGTACGCAGAGATCGGGCGGGTTCTCGGTGAGCAGTCTGTTCAGGTTGAGCCGGCCTTCCGTCCGGCACTTGCCGATCAGGTTATCGAGACGGTCCGTGGTCCAATACAGCCGGGTAATGAGCTGACGGTAGTTCTCCGTCGGATGCTGGGCCTTGAGCAGCGCGAGCGCGCCCGCGACGTGCGGGGCGGCCATGGAAGTGCCGTCGAGCCACATATACTCGTTATCGACTTGCGAAAACGGACTGAAGTAGGTTGACCAGATATACGCTCCCGGGGCTGCCAGGTCCACGGATTCCGCGCCGTAATTGGAGAAGCCGGCCAGCGTATCCTGCGAGTCCGTGGCAGCGACGGACACTATGTTGTCCAGATCGAAGGAAGCCGGGTATTGGGGGGCATGGTCGGTGTTCGCGCTCTGGTTTCCCGCGGAAGCCACGAAGATGATGCCGTCATCGGTGTTGCCGTCGCCGTTGGGATCCCGAGCCATCGCAATCGCATCGTAGAGAGCCTGCGAGTAGCCGTCCACATCCCGCCAGCTATTGTTCATGATGTGCGCGCCGTTCTCGATGGCGTACTCTATGCATTCGATCGCATCGCTGATGGCAGCGGGGTACCATCCGTAGAGGAAGTCCTGCACCGGAATCCAGCGCAGGGCCATTATCTTGACGAAAGGCGCGACTCCGATGACTCCCTTGCCGTTGTCTCCCCGCCCGCCGACCGTACCGGCGACGTGCGTCCCGTGCGGAGCCCAGTCCTGCGGATTAGGATCGGAATAGCGGTCCATATACTCAGGGTCCCAGGGCTGGTCTCCCTGGAACCTTGCGTTGATGCCGTGGATATCATCGACATAGCCGTTCCCGTCATCATCGATCCCATTGCCGGGAATCTCATCCTCGTTGACCCACACGTTGTCCGCGAGGTCCTCGTGGGTATACCTCACGCCCTGGTCTATGACGGCGACGACCACGTTCGAGGCGTCGCGAACCGCCTGCCAGCCCTGCAGCGCATCGATATCCTTTGTCTGATCGCTGGTGTTGTTCAGCCCCCACAGCGTTCCATCGTTGAACATGGGATCGTTGGGGACCCAAGACTGGTCGATCATGCCGAGGTGGTCCGGCTCAGCGTATTCGACGAGTCCGCTCTCCTGGTACCTCTCGATGAACTTCTCGACGCTCGCGCCCTTGGGCAGGTGCACGACCTGTATGTTGCCCAACCGCCGAAACACCCTGCCTCGACTTGTCCCTTGCCTGCCGTGCAACTGCTGGATGCGCGTCTCTGACACGCCTCGCTTGGGCTTGATGATGATTCTGTCCGGCGCATATCGTTTCTCGCGCCCGGGGGGAGAGGGATTGCCGTTGCCGCGTCCCGGTGGATCGGGGGGAGCGGCGCAGCAGAGAAGGGTCGAACCTGCCAGGAGTATGAAGGCAGTGACAAAAGTGACAAAGGCCCTTGATCTAGACGTCATGTCAGTTCTCCTATTCATTAGGGAGACCGCGTCGGAATAAGAGGGGATGCAGTCGCCTTATGGGAGTTTCTGGTGGTGGCCTGTCAAGTCGATTATAGCCTGTTCGCACGGAATGTCAAGAGAATTGTGATGAAAAATTAGGAAAGAGGGCTCTCGGAGCAAGAGATGGGGCATTGCGGGTTGCTCTGCGGCCGGGCATCGCGTCGTCAGCCGCGACGGTGTCACCCTGAGGGAAGCGAGGAGCCCCCACGGGCGATAACCGACGGCTCCCGTCGTCGATGCATCGAGGGACCCCACGGAGGATCATCGACGACTCCCGTCGTCGACGCATCGGGGAGGAATCCGGCCGCCGCTGAGAATGACGGGCCGCGAGCCCGGAATGACGGACGGTCTCAGGCTCACCTGAGACTCACCGGAGCGCCCCCTCCCCCGCGCTCGGTCGGGGGGGCGGGGCGAGCGGTCCGGATCGCTTTTCGACAGGATCGGAAGTCTTCTCGACTGTATCAGAAGTCTTTCCGACTGTATCAGAAAGCTTTCCGACTGTATCAGAAGTCTTTCCGACTGTATCAGAAACCTTTCCGACTGTATCGGAAAGCTTTCCGACTGTATCAGAAAGCTTTCCGACTGGATTACAAGCCGTCTGATCCTGTCGAGAAAGCTTCCGGACCGGATTACACGACACCTGAGATGTATCGCCCGGCATGCGCTCCCGCCTACTTCCCTCCCGATCCCGACTCTCCGTTGCGCGGGATTTCGTCGGTGCAACAACGTCGATCGATGCGCCATGCCTGCTATCCTGTCGGCATGGGGCCTGCAACCCGGAACGATGCGCGCAGGACATCATCTCAGTTCGCAACTTGTTTGCGCCCGCGCATTTTCCCCGAATTGTCAGGAGATGATATGACTTGGCGCAGAATAGGTGTTATGATAAGTAAGGAGGTGACTGCATACCATGTCTCAGCCACTGCTTGCCCATAGCCCTAACGACAAAGGGACCGAGCATTACCTCGCCGACCATCTCCATGCCGTCGCCGAACTCGCCGAGGGATTCGCGAGTCGGTTCGGCGCTGGTGAACTCGCGCGTCTCGCAGGAATCGCCCACGACATCGGCAAGGCCAACCCTGACTTCCAGCGATATCTCCTCGATTCGTGGAGAGCGGAGAAGGAAGGCGGAAGGAAGCCGAGATCCGTCCCCCACTCCATCTATGGAGCCGTCATCCTTGCCCAGAGCATGAATAAGATCCTGTCGATCGTCGCGGCCGGGCACCACGGCGGTCTGGCGGATATATCCGACCTGAAGGCGCGTTTGTCCGTCAGTAGCGAGGCCGTCTGGCTTCAGGAAGCGCCCCCGCGGCTCGGCATAGAAGCCATATGTCAAGCCTCCTCTACCAAGTGTCCCGAAGATGCGCTCTCCTGCGAGTTCCTGATCCGCATGCTCTTCTCCGCGTTGGTAGACGCGGACTGGCTCGACACGGAGCGGCATTTCGACAGTGACAAGGCAGCCAAGCGTGGGAGCGACGTCACGCCCGGCGATCTGTGGACTCCGTTCGAGGCCGATCAGAAGCGCCTCCTGGAGCAGATCGCAGAGTCACCGGTAAACAATGCAAGGCGGGAGATATACGAAGCCTGCCTCAGCGCTGCGAACGGCCCTCAAGGAGTCTATCGGCTGACCGTCCCGACCGGGGGAGGCAAGACCCGCTCAGGCATGGGATTCGCCCTCCGCCATGCGATGAAGCACGGCCTGGATCGCATCATTTTCGCCATCCCCTACACCAGCATCATCGATCAGACCGCCGATGTCTACAAAGGCATCTTCGGCTCCGAGAACGTCCTTGAGCACCACTCGGCCATCGAGCCGCTCATCGATCCCGACGAAGGACAGACCGAGACCGAACTTCGCCGACAGCTTGCCTCCGAGAACTGGGATGCGCCGATCGTAGTCACGACCACCGTTCAGCTATTCGAGAGTCTCTTCTCCAACAAGCCGTCGCGCTGCCGAAAGCTGCACAATATCGCTCGGAGCGTGCTGGTGCTCGACGAGGTTCAGACGCTGCCGGTCCACCTGCTAAGGCCGATTCTGAATGTGCTCCGGGAGCTTGTCGATCACTACGGTGTCACGCTCGTCCTCAGCACGGCGACCCAGCCGGCGTTCTCCGGCGAGAGTCCCTACCTAACGGGGTTCGAGCCTGAGCCGACGGAGATAGTGCCCGATCCCGGCAAGTACTTCCAAGCGCTGAAGCGGGTTGAATATGAGATTGAGGATGAGCAGTGGGATTGGGAACGAGTTGCCGAGGAGATGCTGAAACATCCTCAGGCGCTCTGTGTCGTTAACTCCCGTAAGGATGCCGTGGATCTCTTCCGCCTGCTCGATGATCCGAGCGCTCTGCACCTCTCCACGCTCATGTGTCCCGCTCACCGCAGAGACACGCTCGACGAGATACGCCGCAGGTTGAGGGACGGAGAGCCATGCAGGGTTGTCTCGACGCAAGTCGTCGAAGCCGGCGTCGACCTGGACTTCCCGGTCGTCCTCCGGGCAATCGGTCCGCTCGATCGCATCGTCCAGGCCGCCGGACGCTGCAACCGCGAGGGCATGCTGGAACAGGGCCGAGTCATCGTATTCCGCCCCGCCGACGGACGAGAGCCGAGAGGAAGCTATGCGACGGCCACCGGCAACACCGCTATCATCCTGTCCGGCGGTGATTGCGACCTTTATTCGCCTGAGGTATTTGATCGTTACTTCCGCCTGCTATGGCAGGACTGTGAACTCGATGCGCAAGGAATCATGGGCCTCCGCAAGCGACACAACTACCAGACGGTAGCCGAGCGGTTCAGGATGATCTCCGAGGATACCGTTCCGGTCGTCGTTCCCTACGGCGATCCCGGACCTGAGGCGATACTGCGGACAGTCAGGTTCAAGGGCAGCGCGAACAGGGAGGAATGGCGGAAGCTCCAGAACCTCAGCGTGAGCGTGTTCCGCTATTCGGCGAGCAAGTATGAGGAGGAAGGCCTTATCAAGCCGGTTCTCGACGGCCTCTACGAGTGGACCGGCATCTACAATCATCGCACCGGCATATCGGCGGAGTGTCCCGACCCCGCCGACCTGGTTATCAGTGGAAGTTGCACCGGCTGAACGAGGCCGGTGGAGGTTACACCACAGAGAGAGGAGGAAGACATATGAGCAATTCACCGCCTCTGCAGGTGAAAGTCTGGGGAGACTTCGCCTGCTTCACAAGGCCGGAGATGAAGGTCGAGCGGGTCTCCTACCCCGTCATGACCCCATCCGCGGCTAGAGGGGTACTGGAGGCAATCTTCTGGAAACCGGAGTTCCAATGGCGCGTGAAGGAGATATGGGTACTCAACCCGATTCGGCACTTCTCCATCCTGCGCAACGAGATCAACTCTCGGCAGAGCCATCGCTCGGCGGCAGGATGGATCGGCGGTGACGGCGGTTACTACGCGGACGAAGACCGGGCGCAGAGACACACTCTGGCCCTCCGGGAAGTCGCCTACATCATCCGAGCCGACGTCGATCCGACTGAACCGGGAGAGGGAGCCTATGCGAAGTACCGCGATCAGTTCCGTCGGAGGGTCCAGCGGGGGCAGTGCCTCCACCGACCCTACCTCGGCTGTCGGGAGTTCGCGTGCGACTTCTCTGAGCCGTCGGGCGACGAGTCGCCGATCCCCGTGACCGACGATCTGGGGCTGATGCTCGCGGATCTCGACTACGAGCCGAACGGCGCGGGAACCGCGAAGTTCTTCAACGCCCGTCTCGTGAACGGCGTCCTGCACGTCCCGCAGGATATCGCCTACGGAAGGAGGGATGCCGGATGATACTGCAGAGACTCGTCGAGTTCGCGAGGCGCATTCCGGATCTTCCTCCCTCGATGTACAGTCCGCTGGCTTTCAAGTGGCGCATATCGCTTGATCCGAATGGCGGCTACCTGGGGATCACCGAACTCTCCGGAGGAGAGAAGGCCAACCGTGGGCTTACGATCATGTCGCCCAACCGCAAGCGATCCGGTACTGCGCCGCCGCCTCTGCTGCTCGCGGACAAGGCATCGTATGTCCTCGGGGCAGGCGCGGAATCGCCCGCCGACTCGTGGCACTTCGGCGAGTTCACGGCGCTGACCCGCAGGTGCGCCGAGTCCACGGGCGAACCGGCGGTGCGAGCGGTCTTGGCGTTCCTGGAGAAGCACAAAGAGTCCCCGATCAGCCTGCCGGAGGGACTGGAGCCGGGGGATCTGGTCTGCTTCAGGGTAGGCGATGTGCAGCCGACCGATCTGCCGGCTGTCCGGAGCTTCTGGGTTGCCCAGAACGTGTCGAGCGGTGACAGTCGGCAGTGCATACTCTGCGGGCGGATAGGACCTGTGGACAGAGTGTCACCGATCGCCGTAAAGGGGCTGGCGCGGATCGGCGGCCAGTCGTCCGGTATGGCGCTCGTCTCGGCGAACAACGACGCCTTCCTCTCCTACGGCGCACAGCAGGCGTTGATCGCCCCGACGTGCCGAAGCTGTGGTGAGGCGTACGCCAACTCGATCAACTACATGCTCGCGAACGAGGCCTATCGCGTGTTCGTCGGGCCGACCGCTTTCCTATTCTGGACCAGTGAGGAAAGTGGGTTCAACTATGCCTCGCTGATCTCGCAGCCTCAGGAAGAGGATGTCAAGAATCTGATCGAGTCATATCGAACCGGTCAGTTCTCGGAACTGAGGAATGCGCAGGCATTCTATGCGCTGTCGCTCTCGGCATCCGCGGGCCGGGTCGTCGTAAGGGACTGGCTGGAGACAACCGTTCCGAAGGTACAAGCGAACCTCGCCCGGTGGTTCCAACTCCAGGCCCTGCGGGATTCCGACGGCAAACCCGGGAGGCCGTTCGGCGTATACGCGCTCGCGGCATCGCTCTACCTGAAGCCGAATGACCAGATGGTAGCGAACGTGCCGAGGGCGCTCGTCCGGTGCGCGCTCTTTGGAGGCATACTGCCGGACTGGATGCTCGCACAGGCCGTCGGGCGCAACCGCGCCGAGCAGGGAGTCACCCGAAACCGCGCCGCTCTCATCAAAGCGGCTCTGCTTTCACAAGTGAAGGACTACAAGGAGGACTATATGGAAAAGCTGGATTCAACCTGCACATCACCCGGCTATCTCTGCGGCAGGCTTCTGGCCGAGCTCGAAGCCGCGCAGAAGGCGGCGATCAACCCGAAGGCAACGATCGTCGATCGCTACTACGGAGCGGCGTCTTCCGCTCCCGCCACCGTATTCGGAAACCTGATGCGGAACAACCGCGCGCACATGAGCACTCTCAATCGCGACAAACCGGGAATCGGCATCCGCATCGATAAGAACCTTCAGGAAATACTCTCCAAGCTGGGCGAGTTCCCCAGAACACTCACGCTCAAGGAGCAGGCGATGTTCGCCCTAGGCTACTACCACCAGAAGGCGCAGAGATGGGCGAAGCCCGGCAGCGAAGACAACAACACCGACGACAAGGAGGAGAACCAGTAAATGAAGATCACGGATACCATCACCAACCCTGAGATGAGGCACGACTTCCTCATCCTGTTCGACGTGCAGGACGGCAACCCGAACGGCGACCCCGACGCGGGCAACATGCCCCGAGTTGACCCTGAGACCATGCAGGGGCTCGTGACCGACGTGTGCATCAAGCGTAAGGTCCGCGACTTCGTTGACATGGCGAAGGGCGACGAAGCTCCCTTCAAGATCTACGTCCAGAACAAGGGAGTCGCCCTGAACGATATGCACCAGAGGGCATACACGGCCAAGGATGTCAAGTCGTCCGGCTCCAAGCAGAACCGGGAGGATGTGCAGAAAGTCCGGCAGTGGATGTGCGAGAACTTCTACGACATCCGCATGTTCGGCGCGGTGATGACCACCGAAGTGAACTGCGGCCAGGTCCGAGGCCCGATCCAGTTGACCTTCGCACGCTCGATCGATCCCATCACGCCGCTCGATGTCTCCATCACACGCGTCGCCGTGACCAAGTCGCAGGATGCTCAGATCGTAGCCGGTGAGGACGGGGGATCCGACGGCAAGGGCAAAGTGACTGAGATGGGACGCAAGGCGGTCCTTCCCTACGGTCTGTACCTCTCCCGAGGCTTCTTCTCTCCGAAGTTTGCAGCGGACACGGGAGCATCCGCGGGAGACCTGCGGCTCTTCTGGGAGGCTCTTGTGCGCATGTGGGATCTGGACCACTCGGCAGCTCGCGGTTTCATGAGCCTGCGCGGACTCTACGTCTTCAGCCACGAGAACCCCCTGGGGAATGCCCACGCCCACGAGCTCTTCGATAAGCTGGACGTGCAGCTAAAGGCCGGCATAGAAGCGCCGCGAAGCTTCGCCGACTACTCGGTATCGCTGGACGAAGCGATGCCCGCCGGAGTCACGCTCACCAGAGTCGTCGGGTAACCACATGTCCGAATGGCAGGATGAAGAGATCGTGCTCGTATCCGCGATTGAGCACTTCAGTTACTGCCCCAGGCAGTACGCGCTCATACACGTCGAGCACATCTTCGACGAGAACCTCTTCACCATGCGAGGGCGTCGGGCTCACGAACGCGTCGATGAGCCCGACGCCGCCTCCGAGGACGGAGTGATCGTCGAGCGCGCGCTCCCCCTGTGGTCATATCGCCTCGGACTCCAGGGCAAGTCGGACGTCGTCGAGTTCCATCCCGACGGCACGGTCTATCCGGTCGAATACAAGTTCGGCCCGCGCAGGGACAAGATCCACGACGACCTCCAGCTATGCGCCCAGGCGCTCTGCCTGGAGGAGATGCTAGACAAGAAGGTCGAACGCGGCGCGATCTACTACTTCTCCTCCCGGCGGCGAAGAGAGGTCGATTTCACGGAGAAGCTTCGCGCGTCGGTGCTGGAGGCGATCGATGAAATACGCAAGATCCATGCCGCCGGCGTCCTGCCTCCACCGCTGAACGATGCCCGCTGCCCGAAGTGCTCGCTCATCGACGCGTGCATGCCGGATGCCGTGAGCGCATTCCCGAGCGCCGCCGTTCGGGAGAGGCTCTTCATTCCACTCGGCGAGGAGGTGAGCCGGTGAGCAAGGAACTGCTGAACACGCTGTTCGTGATGACCCAGGGAGCATACGTCCGTCTCGACGGAGAGACGCTGAGGGTCGAAGTGGACGGGAAGAGCATCTCCCAGGCGCCGCTTCACCACCTCGGGAGCGTGGTGCTCTTCGGGCAGGCGAACATATCCGCTGCCGCAATGAGCCGCTGCGCCGAAGAGGGGCGGACCATCACCTTCCTCGACATCAACGGGCGGTTCAAGGCGCGCGTGGTCGGACCGACGACCGGCAATATCGTGCTCAGGTATGCGCAGTACAAGGCATGCTCCGACGACGCTTGCCGGGCGGACATCGCCCGGTCGGTCGTCGCCGGGAAGATGCAGAATTGCCGATCGGTGCTCCTCCGCGCGGCGAGGGACTGCAAGTCTCACGATCCATCGGTGACCCTGAGGAACGCGGCAGAGCAGATCGGCGGGTTGATCAAGTCTCTGCCGAGCGCCTCATCGGTCGATGAGATCCGCGGATGGGAAGGCCAGGCGAGCGCGGTCTACTTCGGGGCGTTCGACAACATGATCTCGGCTCAGCGGACCGACTTCAAGTTCGTTAGCCGAAACCGCCGTCCGCCGAGGGACAGGGTGAACGCCCTGCTCTCGTTCCTCTATGCGCTGCTGGCAAACGACTGCACCTCGGCGATCGAGGGAGTCGGTCTCGATCCGCAGCTCGGGTATCTGCACGCGATGAGATCGGGCAGGCCGGCGCTCGCTCTCGACCTGATGGAGGAGTTCCGACCTGTGATGGCAGAGCGTCTGGCGCTGAACCTGATCAACCTGAAGCAGGTGCAGGCCGGCCACTTCGACGTTCGGCCGGGTGAGTCCGTCATGCTAAACGAGGATGGGCGCAAGGCGGTCGTCATAGCGTATCAGAAGCGGAAGCAGGAAGAGGTGGATCATCCCCTCCTCAAGACGAAGGTCCAGCTTGGGGTAGTTCCGCATCTTCAGGCGCGGATACTGGCGCGGTTCATTCGGGGTGAAGCTGAGGCCTATCTTCCATTCATGCCGAGGTGATGCCATGAAATACGATATCCTCGTGACCTATGATGTGAACACCATGGACAAGGAAGGACGTCGGCGGCTGCGCAAGGTGGCAAAGGCATGCGAAGGCAAAGGTCAGAGAGTGCAGTTCTCGGTCTTCGAGTGCTCGGTGAACGAGATGCAGCTCGATGCATTCAAGGACAAGCTCGTCCGGATCATCAAGCCGGAGGAGGACAGCCTCCGCATCTACTACCTGCGCGGCAATCGAGAGGACTATCTGGAGCACTATGGGCGGAATACGTACATCGACTTGGACGAGCCGCTCATAGTGTAGGGGCCGTGCCTCCGAGCCGGCGCGGTCTGCGCGAACCGGAAGCGATTGCCCTCTGAGCGTGAGGTTCGCGCAGACGGTTGAGCGTGAACCTCGGGTCCGAAGGCACGGAACTGCAAAACACCGCAAGGAGAGAGCACCCACGAAATGGAACAGATTTGTGCTGAAAACCCGTGTTTTCGGCAC
>CAYXOC010000039.1:11928-47688 GCA_964466715.1 uncultured bacterium | reverse complement strand
GCGCATTCTCACCGGCCCGGATTAGATCGCTATCGTCAACGCGCGGTGGCCCTGGCCTCATCCTCGGCCCATACTTGCCGCCCCGGATCTTCCCGATCGTATCCCGGGGATGCCGGAGCACATGCGGAATCCCGCCGTCCGCGGATCGCGGAGAAAGGTGCGACAAGGTAACTCGGGCGCGGATTGCGAAACTAAGCATGGGAGACGAGAGGCGTCTTTCGCGCACCTAGCGATTCAGCACGGGGAGCAGATACATATGCCGGACAAGCCGAACATTATCATCATCATGACCGACCAGCAGCGCGCCGACCTGTCGCGCCGCGAGGGATTCCCGCTCGATACGATGCCGTTCGCCGACGCGCTGGCGGCGCAGGGCACGTGGTTCAACCGCGCGTACACGTCGATGCCGGCCTGCGCTCCGGCGCGCGTCAGCATGCTGACCGGCCGATTCCCCAGCGCGACGAGGGTGCGCACGAACCACAACATCGCCGACGCATACTTCTCCGAGGACCTCTTCGGCCTCTTCCGCAGGAACGGCTACAAGGCGGCGCTGGTCGGCAAGAACCACTCGCACCTGAGGCCGGAGAACACCGATTTCTGGTACGATGCGGGACACCTCGGCATCGACGGGGATAAGAACCGCGCGCCCGAGGAGAAGGCGTTCGACGACTGGCTGAAGACGACGCACCACCACTCGGCCGACGAGCCCGCTCCGTTTCCGCCGGAGTGCCAGATCCCCTACCGGCTCGTCTCGTCGGCGGAAAAGTGGATCGAGTCGCAGGGAGACAACCCTTTCCTGCTGTGGCTGAGCTTCCCGGAGCCGCACAACCCGTACCAGTGCCCGGAGCCGTACTTCTCGATGTTCCCGCCGGACACGCTCCCGAAGACGGCGGCCGGTGAGGAGGCGCTCGACGCCAAGGGCTTCCCGTTCCGGTGGTGCCGACAGTCGTTCATCAAGGCGTTCCCGGACTTCGTGGAAAAGATCCCCCGGATGCGCTCGAACTACCTGGGGATGCTGCGAATGATCGACGACCAGGTGAAGCGGTTCGTGCAGTTCCTCAGCGACAAGGGCCTGCGGGACGACACGATCATCATCTTCCTCTCCGATCACGGCGATTTCGTCGGCGAGTACGGACTGATGCGCAAGGGCCCGGAACTCCCCGAGGCGCTCGTGCGGATTCCGCTCCAGATCACGGGGCCGGGCATCCGGAAGAGCGTCAGGCCGCACGACGCGCACGTCTCGATCGTCGATATCATGCCGACACTCTGCGAGGCGGTCGGACTCCCGACGCCGGACGGAGTGCAGGGGCGGAGTCTGTGGCCGTTGTTGACGGGCGCCGAGTACCCAGAGGAGGAGTTCGAGAGCATCTACGTCGAGCACGGGTTCGGCGGACTCCACTATACCGAGCACGAGGAGCTCGATCCCGCGAAGGACGGCCTGCATCCCGGCAAGCCCGAAACCCGAAATCCGAAATCCGAAATGGTCTGGGGCGGCTACGACTGCCTGAACTCCTGGACGCAGAGCGGTCAGATGCGGATGGTGCGCAAGGGCGACTGGAAGCTGGTCTATGACATGCAGGGCAACGGACAGCTCTACGACCTCGAGCGGTATCCCGGCGAGGTGACGAACCTCTACGAGAAGCCGGAGACCGCGGAGAAGCGGATCGAGTTGCTGGAGGACCTGCTCACCTGGCGGCTCCGGATGGAGGACCCGCTGCCGCATCCGAGAACGCGCTACGTCATGAAGCGCGACCCGCGGGGATACTGGACGCCGTACAGGTAGCGGTCAGTTCGCGAGGAGCACATCCAGCTCGGCAACCGCTGCCCAGGGATTGCCGTTCACACCCTCGACGGCCACTAGCCGGACGAAGCGCCCGCGGACCGGCTTGTCGAACCGGACGACCTTCTCCATGTCGTCGATGGCGAACGATCCCCTGCTCACCGGGCTTCCCCAGTCATCGCCGTCCTCGCTGACGTAGAATTCGTAGTCCGTGAACCAGCCGTTCCGCATATCCTGGCGCGGCAGGTACTTGAACCCGGAGAGAGCGACGGACTTGCCCAGGTCGATGGTGAGTCGGTGAGGGTAAGGGACCTCTCCGTTCTCGTAGCTGGTATGCCAGAAGGTGTCGGGGTCGCCGTCGATCGCCAGCGCGGCCCCATAGCCCGGGTGCTCGCTATGGGCGGTGATCCTCGCCCCGAGCGACTCCATCGCGCCGGGCTTCCTCTCGGCCAGGAAGGTATCGAGTTCGGCGAACGTCAGCGCCTGCTTCGGGCGGAAGGCGTCCGAGGCCATGTAGCCGAGGATGCTCCTCAGCATCTGACGGGCGGCGGGCCTGGCATCGTCGATGCCCGCGATGTTCATCGAGCAGACCATCAGCCTGCCGTTCCCGACTCGCGCCTCCAGCAGGTTCCCCAGCTTGCGGTTACCGATGAAGTTGTCGATCACCTGAACGATCGGCCGGAAATCCCTCGGCGTGCCGTCGAGCGCCATGTTGTACGATCCCTCGAGCAGCTCCCACCACTGCCAGTCGGCGTGAGACTCGGTGGGGAACTCCGCGAGCGCCGGGTGCTTCGGATCGCAGAGGATGCCCATGCCGAAGTTCTTCTGCCTGGTGAAAAGGATCGGGCTCCAGAAGACCGTCGTCGGACTCCCCTGCCCCGGTTTCAGGAGCGTGTTCCTGGAGGCCAGCATGAGCACCTTCTTCCCGGCGTCGAGGCCGGCTTTCGCCTCCCCGATACTCCCGGTCACCAGCACGTCGGCGGGCGGGGCGACGTCGGCCTTCGATGGATAGACCCAGATGCTCCAGCTATTGGAGACGTCCGCGCCCTCCAGCGAGACGGCAACCGTCAATCTGCACGGCACGTCAACTCCGGCGAGCGATGCGGCGATCGAGCCGAGGTCGTGGAGATCGCCGGTGGGGAGACGCTTCGTCGGAAGCGTCCCGGACGCAACCTCCCGGCCGCTCTCGTCGCGGATCGACCACACCGGCGCGGCGTCGATGTCCGATGGGCCGAAGTGCGCGACCTGCGCCTTCGCGGTGAAGGTCTCGTCGGCCGTCCAGGTCCGCTTGCTCATGCGGAGGAGCGGCACGATCGGCCCGCAGAACCTTCGCCAGTCCTCGGGCGTGATGATCCCCTTCGACTCCCAGAAGGCGTCGAGGATGCCTACCAGCGCCGTTCCCTGGCCGGGGAAGTCGTGCAGGTCGAGGAGCTGGAATCCGCCGTGGCCGGGAGTGCGTAGGAGGACCTCGATCTCCTCCTTGTAGAGCTGCGCCGACAGCTTGCCGGAGGCCCGTGTGAAGTCCGCCGCCTGATCGAGAATGCCGCGCTCCCTCAGCCCGTCGCGGATCAGCTCGAAGTTCGACGCGCTGGTGACTCCGGTGTACTTCGAGACCTCCGCGATGCTTGGGAAGACGCTCCACTGGCCGATCTCATGGGAGATGATCGGTACCTTGCTCTCCGCATCCTTCGCGGAGAAGTCGGCATCAGTCGTCGGGCCGTGGAGGCCACGGATGGCGGCGACGTTGTAGTCGTCGTTCGGACCGAAGGACCAGGCAGTCGAGGAGGTATAGAGGCGGCGCGGATCGCGCCTCTTGCCCTCGGCCACCAGTTTCTGGAGGAACGACGGATCGCCCGACAGCTCGTTGCCCATGCAGAGCATCCCGAACGAGGGATGGTTGCCGTAGGTGTCGAGGATGCGGAGCATCTCCCGGCGGATGAACTCGTCCCTGGGCGCATCCCGGCCGACGTTGCCGACCCACTGGGGCAGCTCCACCTGGAAGAGGAAGCCCATCCGGTCGGCGGCCTCGAACGCGGCTTCGGGCGGGCACCAGGAGTGGAAGCGCACGTGGTTTAGCCCGTAGGATTTGCAGACGCCGAGGATGCGCATCCATGAGTCCAGGTCGGTCGGCGGAAAGCCGGTCCTCGGGAAGATGCAGCATTCGAGCGTGCCTCTGAGGAAGACCTTCCGGCCGTTCAGCGTGATCCGCTTGTCCTGCACGCGGAGGTCGCGGAATGCGAAACGCGACGTATGGGACGCGGAGACGACGAGGGTATACAGACTTGGGGAGAACTCGTCCCAAGGCTTGGGATCGGGTATTGGAATGGTTGCCTCGGAACCATCGGCGATCCTGGAGGCAACGAGTTCGCCTTCGTGGAAGACTTCGAACTTGGTCGGGCCGTTGGCGGATGTCCTGACCTTGATGCTCCCGGAGGCAAGGTCTGGGTAGATCTGCACGCTCTCAACGTACGCGCTTGGGGTAGCCCGGAGCTCGATCCGCCCGACGATGCCGTTCCAGTTGGTCTGAGTCTCCTCGGTGATCGAGTGGGCCCAGCCTCCGACGTCGTACTTGATGCTGTTGTCCACGCGGATGGTCAGGCGGTGTGCGCCGGGCGACAGCTTGCCGAGGTCGTAGACGTGAGGGACGCAGAGGCTGTCCTGCATGCCGCAGGGCTTGTCATCGATCCAGACCTGAGTCTCCCAGTGGCAGCGCTCCAGGAAGAGCTCGATCCACCTGCTCTTCCATGTCTCGGGGATGGTGATGTCGCGCTGATACCAGGCAGCGCCGGCGTACTCGTAGACGCGCGAGGGATGCTGGAGGTCGGCGGGCCTCGTGTTCAGGACGCCCTTCCTGTTGGTGTCAGTCGAGCCCGGGAGCGCGACGGAATCGCCGAGCGCCTTCGCGAACCAGCGCTGAGTGATGCCGATGTTCGTCGGATCGAGATCGAAGCGCCATGTGCCGGCGAGAGAAAGCGTCTCTCTGTCGGCGGCATGCGCCGATGCGGCATACGCGCAGAGGACCGCGAGAAGCGCCGGGAGCCGAATGAGCCTGCGCCACGCCATTGCCGGGATATCCTCCTGAGCGGCCCCCCCGAAGCCCCTACGGCGCCGGCTTGAGGTCGCCGATCGAATGGGCGAGCGCCGTCCGGGCCTGATTCACGGCGGAGACGGCATTCACCCGGTTGGTGTTCGCGCTGACGAGCGCGGTCTGAGCGTCGAGCACCTCGATGAACGTGCCGAGCCCGGAGCGGTAGCGTCCCTCCGCGAGCCGCACGGACTCCTCCGCGTTTGCCACCTCGGCGTCGGCCGTGATGACTCTCTGCTCGGCCGTCTTCAGGCTCAGATACGCACGGGAGACATCCGATACCACCGCAAGCCGCACGGACTCCGCCTGAGCGCTCGCGGACTCGAGGTTGGCGGCTGCCTCCTTCACGCGTCCGGCCGTCAGCCCCGAGTCGAACGCGCTCCACGTGACCGCGACTCCCACGCTGAACGAGCTGTTGTCCATCGATATGCTCGAGCCGCGCTGATTCCATCCCGAAGTCGCGCCGAGCGAGGGCGAGTTGCCGGTCTTCGCGGCGGCGAGGCCGTACTCCGCCGCCTCCCTGGTAGACTCCGCCTGGAGGACCTCCGGGCGCTGCTTCAGGGCCTTCGCAACCAGCGCATCGACGTCGTCCGCAGGTATCTCGGGCTCCTCGGCATCCGCCGCCTGAATCGGGGTGCGCGGATCGATGCCCATCAACTGCGCGAGCGTCACGCGTGAGACCGATGCGTTCGCGCGCGCCAGGTTCAGCGCGAAGATCGCATCCGCGCGGGCGGTCTCCGCCCGGACCACGTCCGACGGCAGCCCGACCCCGGCCTTGAGCCTCGCCTGCGCCAGATCGAGATGCCCCTGCCGATTCCTGACGTTGGCCTCGTTCACCTCCACCAGCCGGGTATTCTGGGCGTAGGTGTAGAATGCCTGCTTGACCTGCAGGGCGACATCGGCCTGGGCGCGGGTCAGGTTCGCGGTCGCCGATCTCTGCTGAGCCGACGCCTGTCGGACCAGGTCGCGCGTGTGGTTGAAATCGAAGAGAAGCTGCCTCACCGACGCGGAGAGCTGGTAGCCGTCCGAGCCGGAGCCCGATGGGCCTCCGCCGGAGACTCCGTTCGAGTCAACGCTCGTATGGCCGGCGTTGACTCCGACCGACGGACGCAGGCCGGACTTGGCCGCCTGCACCCGCCCCTGAGCGCCGGATACTCCGGACTGCGCGGCCCTGATGCTCGGCTGATGGCGCAGGGCGATCAGGACCGCCTCGTCCGCGGTGAGCGGCCTGTTCGGCACATCATCGGGCGCCTCGGACGGGGCCGGGAGCTCGACCGCAGGCGGTATCGGCGTCTCGGTGATCTTCGGGAGCACCGGGGGCGTCTGCTGAGCGCACACGACGGTCGCGGCCAGACATAGAACTGCAGTGGTTATGGTGAAGCTGTTGCGGGACATGTGTTTCCTTTCGTACTCAACTCACCGGCAGCTCGGTGAAACGAACATCATCCTCGGGGCTGGATTCGGACGCGGCGTCGAACAGGAGGCGCAGGGCATCGATCACCGACTGCCGGGAATCGGCGGGCAGCCGCTCGAGGGTCTCGAGCACCCTCCGCATGCGTCCCTCCCGCCGAGCGCGCATGAGACTCTCGCCCTGGGAAGTCAGACGGAGCATCTTGACGCGCCGGTCGTCCGCCTCGGGAACGCGCTCGACGAGCCCGGAACGCTCCAGTCGGTCGGCGAGCTGGGTCACCGCGCTGTGGGAGATGCCAAGGTCATGAGCCAAGCCCGACATCGCCCGGGAGCCATCCCGCAGTGTCGAGCAAAGCCGCAGTTGGGCAAGCGGCAGGTCCATCGCCGGATCGCTCTCGGAGAGCGCGTTGAACCGATTCATCAGCCTCGGGAGTATCGAGGCGATCGCCGCTGCCTGCTCGTTCAACAGATCATCCGCCATAGCCTATCCCTTCTTTCGCTGGAAGAACAGAACGGCGTCGTCCAACAACGTGTAGACGGTCGGTACGACAAACAGAGTCAGCGCGGTCGATGTGATCAGTCCTCCGATGACAACCGTCGCCATGGGCGCCTGCACCTCGGACCCGTCGCCGATACCGAGCGCGATCGGCAGCATGCCGAGGATCGCTGCGGAAGCGGTCATCAGGATCGGGCGCAGACGCGTCGGCCCGGCTCGGAGAATCGCGTCCTCCCGCTTCAGGCCCCTCCCCCGCAGAGTATTCGTGTAGTCCACGAGCAGGATGCCGTTCTTGACGACGATGCCGACGAGCATCAGGACTCCGATGAACGCGGTCAGGCCGAACGAGCGGTTGGTGATGAACAGCGACAGCACCACGCCCGAGGCCGCCATGGGAACGGAGAACAGAATGGCCAGCGGATGGATCAGCGACTCGAACTGGGATGCGAGAAGCATGTAGATCAGCGCGATTGCCAGGAAGACCGCGAGCGAGAGCCCGCCGAACTCCTCGGCCTGGCGCTTCTGGCTCGTGCCCCAGTCCCAGTAGAAGCCCTCGGGCATCTTGATATCCTCGAGCGCCCTCTCGACATCCTTCTGAATGGCGCTGGCCGATCTGCCCTGCGGCATTCCGGCCACGGAGACGTAGCGCTGGCGGTTGAGACGCGTGATCTCACTCGGCCCCAGACCGAGCTCGGGCGTCGCAACCTGGCTCAGAATGACGCCGTTCGACCTGCCGCCGGACAGGTTCTGAGACACGACCAGGTTCTTCATCTCCTCGATGGTCTTGCGCCGGGATTCCGGCAGCTGGACGATGATGGGATACTGGAAGCCCTTCTCCTGATAGTAGCTGCAGATGCGGCCGTTCGTGGCCGTGTTGATGGTGCTTGCGACATCGGAGAAGCTCACCCCCAGGTGCATCGCCTTCTGCCGGTCGATCTTCCACTGGATCTCGGGCATCGATTCCTCCCAGTCGAGGTCGGCGTTCTCCAGCCCGGGGATACTCTGCATGCGCTCCAGCACCAGTCTGCCCATCCGAGACAGGGTGGTCAGATCATCACCGAAGATGTTGACCTGGACATTCTGGCCGCCGCCGGTCATGATACGGCTGACGATGTCGGTCTGAGTCAGTCGTATCTTCGCTCCGGATATGGAAGCAAGCTGCCTCCGCAGATCGTTGATCACGTCGAGCGTCTTGACGTCACGCTCTTCGTGGAGCTTGACCGATACCGATCCTCGATACGACGGGGTCGAGGACGAGTAGCCTCGAGCGGCTCCGGAACTGCCGGCGGAAGCAAAGGCCGTCGCCACGTGTGGGTTCGACGCGACAATCCGCTCGATCTTCTGCATGACCTCGTTCGTCGTATCGAGCGACGTGCCCACGGGCATCTCGACGCTGACGCTGAAGTCGCCGCTGTCGGCCATCGGCATGAGCTCGGTCCCGAGCATCGGATACAGGAGGAGACTGACGCCGGTGAATCCGAGCGCGCCGACGATCACCACCATGCGATGATGGATCGCCCAGGCCAGCGCGTTCCTGTACGAATTGTCCAGGGCGTTGAACCACCGTCCGAAGAGGGCAAACGCGCGCATGAGCGGGTGTCTGTGTCCATCGGCGTTGTTCAGCGTCTCGGCATGGGCCTCCCCGGAGATGAACCGGGTGGCGAGCATCGGTACGACGGTGGTCGCATCGAGAAGCGATACGGCCAGCGAGAAGACGACCACGAGGGCGAACTGCGTGAACATCTGGCCCGCCTGCCCCTTGATCAGGAGCAGCGGGAGGAATACGACCATGACCGTCCAGGTGGAGGCCACGACCGCTGAGACGATCTCGTTGGTCCCGCTGACCGCCGCCTCCCTCGATGTCTTCTTGTCGCGCTCGATATGCCGGAATATGTTCTCCAGCACGACGACGGCGTCATCGACGATCAGACCGGTCGCGAGCGCTAGTCCGCCGAGGGACATGGTGTTGATCGTGAAGCCGCACAGATAGAGCAGCGCGAAAGTCGAGATGATCGAGGTAGGGATCGAAAGAGCCACGACGAGCGTGCTGCGGACGTTCCTGAGGAAGAAGAGCAGTATCAGGATCGCCAGGATGCCGCCGATGATCGCCGCATCGCGGACGTTGTTGACCGAACTCTTGATGAACTGCGATTGGTCGTAGGCGATCGAGAACTTCAGGTTCGGATAGAGCTTCTTCACCTGCTCGACGCGTTCGAGTACGGCGTCGGCGGTGGCGACGGTGTTCGATCCGCTCTGCTTGCTGATGATGAGGCCGACCGCGGGCTCGCCGTTGAGGCGCGTGTACACGCGCCGCTCCGGGGCGGCGTCTCTGACATCGGCGACATCGCGGAGATGCACGAGGCGGCCGTCGAACTCGCCCACCGGCACGTCGGCGATCTCCTCGGGACTGGTGAACCAACCGAGACTGCGAATGGTGTACTCGGTCTTCCCCTGCTTGGCGATGCCGGCGGGGAGATTGAGGTTCTCCGCGGTAATGCGCCTCATCACGTCGGCAAGGGTCAGGTGGTGGGCGCGCAGCCTGTCGGGATCGACATCGACGATGATGGCGCGCTGCATGCCGCCGCTCACGGAGACGGAGGCCACTCCGCCGGCCGACTCGATCATGGGGGCCACCTGGTTGTCGAGGAGCGTCCGGAGCTTGACCGGATCGTCCTCGCCCGAGATGCCGAAGATGAGGATCGGCATCTGGTTCGGGTCCATCTTGAAGACGGTCGGCGTCTGGAGCGTCGGATCGTTCGGGAACTGCCGCTTCGCGCGCTCGACCAACTGAAGGACATCGACGGCGGCCTGCCCGATGTCCGTTCCCCACTGGAACTGGATGCGGACCGTCGAGCTGCCCTCCCTGCTGCTCGAGGAAACCTCATACAGGTTCGGCGCGGACGAGACCGCCCGCTCGACGACTCGGGTGACCTGGGCCTCGATCTCCTCCGGCGCGACGTTCGGCCACTGCGTGCTGACCGATATGGCGGGCAGGGTGACCTTCGGCAGGAGGTCAACCGGCAGCCGGAACAGACATATCAGGCCCAGCAGCACCAGCGCGGCGATGCGCATTACGACGGCGACAGGCCGGGTTACGGCAAAATCGGCAATGCTCATCGTTACCGCCTCGACCCGCCTTTACCACCGGGGCCTCCTGGACCACCCGGCCCTCCGCCGGGTCCGCCCGGACCGCCCGGACCGCCTGTGCGGACTTCCTGGCCGTCCCTGACCGGGGAGGCGCTCATGGTAACTACCTTTTCGCCCGGTCTCACGCCTTCTTCGATGGCGATCCGATCAGGCGATTCGGCTCCGAGGACCACGTCCCGGCGCATCGCCTTGTTGGCGGCGTCAACCACCATCACGAAGGGGCCGGCGGTGTCGCGCTGAACGGCCTCGCGCGGAACGGAGATCGCGCTCTTCACCCTGTCGGTCTCGATGGAGACGCGGGCGTACATCCCGGGCTTGAACAGTCCCTCCTTGTTGTCGAGGATCACGCGGGCCATCAACTGCCGGCTCTCGGGGTCGGCGGCGCCGTTGACCTGGATGATGCTCCCCATGAAGACCCGGTCGGGCAAGGCATCGACCGTCACCTTCGCGGGCTGTCCGATGTGGAGCTTCGGGCTGATCTCCTCCGGCACGGCGATGGTGACCCAGATCTGCTTCGTGAACTGCACGGCGATGATCGGCTGGCCGGGAGTTGCCATCGCGCCCGGATCGGCATAGCGGGCGGTGACCACCCCGTCGAGCGGGGCGGTGAGTACCGTGTCGGCACGCTTGGCCTGAGCCATCTTGAGCGCGGCCCTGGCGGCATCGACGGACGCACGAAGCGCCGAGAGGCTCTGCTCGTAGGCCGGCTTCTGCACGGAATTGGCATTGGCATACTCGAGGGCGGCTTTCGCCTGGTCGAGCTTGGCGCGGGCGGCCGCGATGTCGGCGTCGCCCTTGGTCTTCACGATGCTGGCCTGCTGCTCGGCGGCTTCCTTCTGCGCGATAGCCGATTTGAGCTGGCCCTGGGCGATATCGAGGGCCGACTGCTGCACCTTCATCGCCGCCTTGGCGTCATCGACGTCCTGGGCGGCGGTGAAGCCCTGCTTGTAGAGGTCGAGAATCCTGTTGTACTTCGCAGTGGCGTTGTCCAGGTTGGCCTGCGCGCTCTGCACCGCGGCGCGGGCGTTCGCAACCTTCGACTCGGCGTCTCTGACTCCGGCGTTGGCCGCCGCGAGTTGCGCCTTCGAGTTCTCGCGCACCTGGTTCAGATCGGCGGTCGCACTCAGCACGGACGCCTTCTGCTGCCTGATCTGCGTGTTGACGGCGACGTTCGTCGGGCTCTGGTTCAACTGGGCCTGCGCAAGCCGATACTGCGCCTCAGCCAGGTTCGCCTGCTGCTGCTGGACGTTCGCCTCGATCTCCGACGGATCGATCCGGACCAGGACCTGGCCTTTCCTGACTCGATCCCCTTCTCGGACCTGCAGGTATTCGATCCGGCCCGTCACTTTCGAGGCGATCTCGACGTTCAGCGGCGCCTCGACCGAGCCTGTGGCCTTGAAGATACGGGTGATATCCCGCACCTCGACCGGCGCCAACGATACCGTCGGCGCGAATCCCGCCCTGGCCGAACGCTGAGCGGCCTCAGCGGCCGACTGCGCCTGCCGTTCGTACAGACGCCACGCGACCGGCGCGCCTATCAAGACTACTGGAATGAGAGCTACTAACCATCGCTTCACGGTGTTCCCCCGGGTTACTTAATGCGTATGTATGGTTAATATACCTTAAGTATCCCGGCGTGTCAATGGATGGACTGCGGGAGATTGGGTGACGTGAGGCAGGAGCCTGAGAGGTCGCTCGGTGGACCTCTCAGGCCAATGTTAGTCTGCCGGAGGGTTACTCGGAGAAGAGCACGGTGCTGAGGTACCGCTCGCCGGTGTCCGGGAGGATGACTACGATCAGCTTGCCGCGGTTCTCCTCGCGCTTCGCGACTTCTATCGCGGCCCATGCGGCGGCTCCGGAGGAGATCCCCACGAGGATGCCCTCCTCCTTCGCGATCCGCCGGGCGGTCGCGATCGCATCGTCGCCGGTGACGCGGATGACCTCATCGACGATATCCATCCGCAGGACCTCCGGCACGAAACCCGCGCCGATCCCCTGAATCTTGTGCGGACCGGGCTGCCCGCCGGAGAGGACCGGGGAGTCCGACGGCTCGACGGCCACGGCCCTGAAATCGGGCTTGAGCGGCTTGATGTACTCCGCGACGCCGGTGATCGTGCCGCCGGTGCCGACTCCGCCGACCACGATATCCACCTTGCCGTCGGTGTCGCGCCAGATCTCCGGACCGGTGGTCTCGCGGTGAATCGTCGGGTTTGCGGGATTGCAGAACTGCATCGGCATGAACGAGTTCGGTGTCTCGTTCCTCAGTTCTTCGGCCTTCGCGATGGCGCCCTTCATACCCTCGACGCCGGGAGTGAGCACCAGCTCTGCTCCGTAGGCCTTGAGGAGGTTGCGGCGCTCGACGCTCATGGTATCCGGCATGGTGAGGATGAGCTTGTACCCGAGCGCGGCGCATACCATCGCCAGGCCGATGCCGGTGTTTCCGCTCGTCGGCTCGATGATCACCGCGCCCTCGGTGATCAGGCCCTTCTCGGTAGCGTCGCGGATCATGCTGACTCCGATCCTGTCCTTGACGCTGCCTCCGGGGTTGAACGACTCGACCTTCGCAACGACCTCGGCGACCGCGCCTTCGGTGACCCTGTTCAGCCGGACCAACGGCGTGTTGCCGACCAACTCCGTGATGTTGTTCGCTATCTTTGCCATGTCTGTTCTCCTTGTCGAAAACCGTATGGACGACCTTCTACGGTCGCCCGCTCACAGTGTAGTGAGACACCCGCCGTGGCGTTCAGATGTGCATCATGAAGCAACTTGCCTGCTCTCGCTGCATGCGTTGTTCGACCATGTCCTGAATGGTGGTGCCGTCCAGGACCTGCGTGATGGCGGACTGGACTCTCTGCCACAGACTGACCACGACGCAGTGCTCGACCTTCTCGCACCTGCCCGAGGCGTCGGGATCGTCGACGCACGGGATGGGAGCGATCGGGCCGCTGAGCGCTCGGACGATGTCGCCGGCGGTGATGCTGCGAGCAGGTCGCGCCAGTTCGTATCCTCCGCTCGCGCCTCGGATGCTTCTCACCACGCCTGCTCTCCGAAGGGCCGCCAGGACCTGCTCGAGGAACTGCTCTGGGATCGACTCCGCCGATGCGATCTCCCTCGCCTGGACCGGCCACGAGGACTCGTGCATGGCCAGATGCATCACCGCGCGCAGTCCGTATTCCTCTTTGGATGTGAAACTCATTGGTGATCCTCCCGGAGAATAATATACTATTCCGCTCGATGAACTCAATATACCCGGAATTCCCGGTTCTGTCAAACATTGGAGTTGGTAGAAAACGAAGGGAGGGCACGGCCCATGGGACCTTGCCCTCCTGGGGAGGCATGCCTGGCAGTTCGCGGGCAGGAGAATGCCGGAGCGTATATCAGAAGTGCCATAGGAGGGGATTCGGCCTATGAAATACGCTACGCTCTAGCCTCCGATGTACTTCTCGGGGTCCTTGTCGAACGCGGGCTTGCATCCGGCGCAGCAGAAGTAGTACGTCTTGCCCTTGTAGACGCTGCTGCCGGCGGCCTTCGAGACATCGGGGATCTCGGCCTTCATCACCGGGCATACGGCGGACTCGACTTTCTTCTCCTCGGCAGGCTTGGCAGCGGATTCCGGAGCAGGTTTCGGCGCGGCTTCGGTCACGGCGGGCTCGGTCGGCTTGGCGGCCGGCTTCACCTTAGCTGCGGACTTGGAGCACTTGTCCGACTTGGCAGCGGGCTTGGCGCACTGCTTGTCCGACTTGGGCATCGGGCAGTGCTTCAGCTCGGATTTCGCGGCCTCGGCGCTCTTCTCCCCCATGTAAGGACACGAGGCCTCCTTCTTAACGGCGGTATCGGCGGTGGCGGCCGCCTTCGACGGACAGCATGAATCGACGGCCTTGACTGCCTGCGCCGAAGCGGCATCTCGACAGGCCATCTGCTTGTGGGCTATCGTCGCGGCGGGAATGCCGACTGCAAGGACGACGGCGGCAACTAACATACTCTTCTTCATCCATGTTCTCCCTTCGGTGATCACTGTATCGGGCCGATCAGAGGCCTGTAGCTGCAATGACGCAGCCTTTCGGGTGCGCGTTCCCTGTTTCACAGATCGAGATTCTCCACAACCCGGACGACAGAGTGTTTGACAAAGCTGGGGATTGTGGTATTATCTTGAGTAATCCTATCACCAATATCGGGATTTGGCAAGAGGTGAAACATGCAGTACCACGAAAACGTGCTCCAGGCGATCGGACGCACCCCGCTCATCAAGCTCTCCAAGGTCACGGACGGCCTGCCCTGTCTGATGCTGGCCAAGGTCGAGTATCTGAACCCCGGCGGCAGCGTCAAGGACCGAATCGGCCTGGCGATGATCGAGGAGGCCGAACGCCGGGGGCTGCTGAAGCCCGGCGGGACAATCATCGAGGCGACGGCGGGGAACACCGGGGTCGGCCTGGCGCTGGTCGCCGCGCAGAAGGGCTACCGCTGCATCTTCGTGATGCCGGACAAGATGAGCGAGGACAAGGTGAACCTGCTCAGGGCATATGGGGCGGAGGTGGTGATCACCCCGACATCCGTGCCGCCGGACTCACCGGAGAGCTACAACGGAGTCGCCGACCGCCTGAGCCGCGAGATCTCCGGCGCGTTCCGGCCAAGCCAGTTCTCGAACCAGAAGAACCCGGAGGCGCACTATCTCACTACCGGCCCGGAGATCTGGAAGGACACCGACGGCCGCGTGGACGTGTTCGTGGCAGGCATGGGCACCGGGGGCACGATCTCCGGTACCGGGAGGTACCTCAAGGAGATGAACCCGGCCGTGACCGTGATCGGAGCCGACCCCGAGGGATCGATCCTCTCGGGAGACTCGCCCAAGTCCTACAAGGTCGAGGGGATCGGCGAGGATTTCGTGCCCGCGACCTTCGATCGGCAGGTGGTGGACGACATGGTGCGCGTCAGCGACAGGGAGTCGTTCCTGATGGCACGGCGCCTGGCCAGGGAGGAAGGCCTGCTGGTGGGCGGATCGTCCGGGACGGCGGTGGCGGCGGCGGTCAAGTATGCTCGGCGGCTCGATCCCGGCAAGGTGATCGTCATGCTCCTCCCGGACACGGGCCGCAACTACCTGAGCAAGTTGTTCTCGGATAGCTGGATGGAGGATCACGGCTTCCTGGACTACTCTCCGCAGAAGCTCACCGCGGGTGACGTGCTGGCGGGCAAGACCGGGATGCCGGAACTGATCGCCGTCAGACCGCAGCAGAAGGCGATCGAGGCCGTCAGCCTCATGGAGCAATACAGCATTTCGCAGCTCCCGGTGATCGAGGACGGGCAGGTGGTCGGCAGCCTGAACGAGGTCACCCTGACGAAGCTGCTCTTCGACGGCATCGACCTCCGGGCGATGGCGACGTCGGAGATCGCCGGCAAGCCGCTCCCGCAGGTAGATGAATCGGTGGACATCTCTGAGCCGTACCGCCTCCTGCTGTCAGGGCACAGCGGGGTGATCGTCACCCGAAAGGGACAGGCATACGGATTCCTGTCGCGGATCGATCTCGTGGATTATTGGACCAGGCGGTCAGAGAGGGAGGCCGAGGCATGAAGTTCGCAACCCGGGCAATACACATCGGTCAGGAGCCCGACCCGACCACCGGCGCCACGATAACACCGATCTATCAGACATCGACGTACACGCAGCAGGGCATAGGCGAGCACAAGGGCTTCGAGTACTCGAGGACGGGCAACCCGACACGCGCGGCACTGGAGGCATGCCTGGCGTCACTCGAGGGAGCCGAGCACGGACTCGCGTTCGCCTCCGGACTGGCCGCCACATCAGCGCTGCTCTCGGTGCTCGGGCCCGGAGACCACGTCATCGCGGCGGAGGACTTGTACGGCGGGACATACCGGCTGTTCGAGAGGGTCCTGGCGAGGCGGGGAATCGAGTTCACCTACGTGGACGGCCGTGATCCCGAGGCGTTCCGAGCCGTGGTCCGGCCATCGACGAGGCTGGTATGGATCGAGACGCCGACCAATCCCCTGCTCCACCTGGTCGATATCGCCGCGGTGGCGGACATATGCCGTCAGCACGGGATCCTGCTGGCTGTGGACAACACGTTTGCCACTCCGTATTTCCAGCAGCCGCTCGCACTCGGCGCGGATGTCGTCGTCCACAGCACCACGAAGTACATCAACGGCCACTCCGACGTCGTCGGAGGAGCCGTGGTCACGAGCAATCGGGCGCTGTACGACGAGATCAAGTTCCACCAAAATGCCGCGGGCGGAGTCCCGGGACCGTTCGATGCGTGGCTGACTCTGCGCGGAGTGAAGACACTGGCTGTGCGAATGAGGCAGCACGAGGAGAACGCCTTCCGTGTCGCCGAGTATCTGCGGCAGCACCCGTCGGTCGAGTCGGTGATCTATCCCGGCCTACCCGACCATCCCCAGCACGAACTGGCCAGGAAGCAGATGAGCGGCTTCGGCGGGATGGTGACCTTCCGGATCGATGGAAGCCGGGCGGATGCGGATGCATTCTACCGCAGGCTGAAGGTCTTCTCGTTCGCGGAGAGCCTCGGTGGGGTCGAGTCGCTGGCTTGTTACCCGCCGGAGATGACACACGGCTCGATCCCCAGGGAGGAACGCAAGCGTCGAGGGATCACCGACGGCACGATTCGGCTGTCGGTCGGCATCGAGGACGCGGAGGACCTGATCGCCGATCTCGAGCAGGCGCTTAGCGTTGGTCCCAGTTACCGCTGAGCACGCGTATCGCCGGTCTTTTTTCGTGATATCGCTAACAAAAGCGCTTGACAGTCCGGTTTGCGGTGTGTTAATCTTGACTTAGTCGGTATACTTACTGCACAATTCTCACCCCATGGGTTGTGCGCACCAACACAAGGAGGACTGATGCAAGATGAACCACCAAACGCTGCGAACGACGGCACTGACGGCGATGGGAGTGGTGACGATGATGTGCACAGCCCATACAGCGCTCAATCTGGAGGGGCAGTCAGGGGTATTCCTGAATCCTCTGGCCTACACTCTGCAGCAGGGCAAGACGGAGATATCGAGCCACCACGTGAGCCTCGACACGCTGGGGTCGGTCTCCACGTTCAACCTGACGAGCGGTCTTCGGCGGAATGTGGAGATCGGGGTAACGCAGGTATCGAGCTCCGTGGACGGCGTCAGAGACCAGAGCATTCTACTGGCGAAATGGCAGTTCGCCCCTGAGACCGAGACCTCCCCGGCGGTGGCCGCATGGGTGATCAACAGGAACCTCTCCGGCGGCGGCAACTCGACGGACTTCGGCCTGAGCGCCACCAAGGCGCTCACTGCCGGCAAGTTCCCGGTGGTAGTTGACCTGGGAGTGCGCTCGACGAAAGCGCTCGGACTGGGATTGTTCGGGTTCGCCGGCGACGGAAAGCTGAAGTGGGAAGGCTCCGCGGCGGTGTTCCTCAGCAGGAAGATTGTCGCGGGGACCGAGTTCAAGCAGCAGATCGGGGCGGATACCTGGACCGACATCGCGTTCCGGTACATCGCATCCGACAGCCTGAACATCGATGCGGGCATCGCCGACCTTGGGCCGGGGCTCGGCAACCAGGTGGCGCTGGCAGCCACATGGAGTTGGTAACGACAGAACGGAGGAATCATGATGGCAGAGAGATACGGCATAGATACACAGGCGCTTCACGCGGGACAGGTTCCCGACCCGACCACCGGTTCGCGGGCAGTCCCCATCTATCAGACAACATCATACGTGTTCAACTCGGCCGAGCACGCGGCAAACCTGTTCGGCCTCAAGGAGTTCGGCAACATCTACACCCGGATCATGAACCCGACGACCGACGTGCTGGAGAAGCGCCTCGCGGATCTCGACGGCGGCACGGGCGCGCTGGCGCTGGCATCCGGACAGTCCGCGATCTCGCTTGCGATCCTGAACATCACACGCGCCGGACAGAACATCGTATCGACCAGCTTCCTGTACGGCGGCACGTACAACCTGTTCCACTACACGCTGCCGAAGCTCGGGATCGAGGTGCGGTTCGTGGATTCGTCCGATCCCGCCAATTTCGAGGCGGCGATCGATGAGAATACCCGGCTGCTCTACACGGAATCCGTCGGTAACCCGAAGAACAACGTGGACGACTATCCGGCGATCGCGGAGGTCGCGCACAGACACGGCATCCCGTTCGTCGTGGACAACACGGTGACTCCCCCACCCCTCCTAAGGCCGTTCGACCACGGAGCCGACATCGCGGTCTACTCGCTGACCAAGTTCGTCGGCGGCCACGGCACGAGCATCGGCGGAGCGATCGTCGACTCGGGCCGGTTCAACTGGGACAACGGCAAATTCCCGGAGATCACGGAGCCGGATCCGTCTTACCACGGAGTCAGCTACTGGGCGGCATTCGGCCTGCACGATCAGGCCGTCGTTCCGGGGATCGCATACATCATCAAGGCGCGAGTCCAACTCCTGCGAGACATCGGGCCGACGCTTTCGCCGTTCAACTCATTCCTGTTCCTGCAGGGGCTGGAGACGCTCCCGCTCCGAGTCCGACAGCACTCTGCGAACGCGCTGGCGGTCGCGCAGTGGCTGGAGGCGCATCCGGCGGTGGCGTGGGTGAACTACCCCGGCCTGCCGAGCCATCCCGACTACGAGAGGGCGACGCGGTTCCTGAAAGAAGGCCAGGGCGCGATCATCGGTTTCGGCATCCGAGGCGGGCGCGAGGCGGGAGCAAAGCTGATCGACTCGGTGAAGCTGTTCTCGCATCTGGCGAACATCGGCGACTCGAAGAGCCTGATCATCCACCCGGCGTCCACCACTCACCAGCAGTTGACGCCGGAGGAGCAGGTATCCACCGGAGTCACCGACGACTTCGTGCGGCTGTCCGTCGGACTGGAGAGCCTGGACGACATCATCGCCGATCTCGATCAGGCGCTGGAGGAGTCCCAGCGGTAGACGATCCGGCATACCACACACGCCACGGGCCGGTCCTTCCCGCCCAGACACGGGGAGGATCGGCCTTCTCTACTTTTCCGGTAGTGAATGTAGACATTGTCACAAAAATCACGGAACCGCCGTTCCGCATGCACGTCTTATGGAGTGTTCACCGGAACAACAAGGGCGATGGCTCTTCCTATTGGCAGCGCATTAGAGCGCGAGGAGGCTATGGAATCATGTTCATTCGATCTAGAGGGCGGCGAATCCTCATAGCGGTGATTGCCACCGTTATGACCGCGGTATTCGCGAGCAGCGCATTCGCCGCGTTGTGCGTCTGGCGGAAGCCGGACGAGGATATCAAGAAGTTCTTCCCCGGCGCCGACACCTACAAGACCGAGGTGAAGAAGCCCTCCAAGTCACAGAAAGCCGCCATCGAGAAGCGCCTGGGAGCCAAGCTCGACTCCGACGAGCAGGAGTTCAAGATCTACCGCATCATCGATAACAAGAAGACCATCGGGACGATCCTGACCCATCTCGGCAAGGGACAGTACGGCGCGATCGAGATCGTCACGGCCCTGGACAACGACGGCAAGGTGAAGGGTGTCGGCATCCAGAGAGACCGCGAGAAGAAGCGCGCCGAGCTTCGGAGTGACAAGTTCCTCGGCCAGTTCAAGGGCAAGACGGTGAAGGACCCCGTCAAGACCGGCAAGGACATCAAGGCCGTGCCGGGCGCGGAAAAGTCGTCCGAGACCGTGGCGTTCTCGGTGAAGAAGCTGCTCATCATCAACGACGAGTTGGGCTAGAAGCCATAGGCCCATACATCATGGGATTCGTGGGACCAGGGAGACACACATGAAGAAGCTTATCATCCCAATCATCGCAATCGCGCTCATCGGCGCCGGAGTCTATGTCCTCAAGGGAGGCGGGTCGGCATCGCTCGGGCAGGGAGTGCCCGACGGCGCGCAGATCACCGAGATCAGTCAGATCACGGCGGATCTCAAAGGCAAAGAGGTCACTGTGACCGGCGAGATGACCGAGAAGTGCCCCACCTCGGGCTGCTGGTTCTACGTCAAGGATGCCACCGGTTCGATCCGCGTAGACACCGCCCCGTCCGGGTTCACGGTGACGGACGTGCCCCTGCGAAAGACGGTGACCGTCCACGGCAAGGTCATCGTACCGGAGAGCGGCGCGCCCGAGATCGTTGCGACCGGCATCAAGTACTGAAGCGCGTATCTCGTAGGAGCGGCTTCCCAGCCGCGAATTCGTGGCGTTACGCGGGCATTCGCGGCTGGGAAGCCGCTCCTACAAAATACGCTCCGGCATCGGGAATCAAGCGTCCAGGATCGAGCAACATGAGATACACCATACTCGCACTCAAGAACCTCACGCAGCGGAAGGTCCGAACCGGGCTGACAGTGCTAAGCATCGCCATCGCCGTGGCGGTCCTGTTCACTCTGCTCTCGTTCAACAAGGGATACCAGAGGGCGCTGAGCGGACAACTCCAGCAGATGGGGGTGCACGCGATGGTGCTCCCCGTCGGATGCCCCTACGAAGCGGCCTCCCTGGTGCTGAAGGGCGGTCAGATCAAGCAGCACCTGCCCGAGAGCGTGATGAAGGACTACGTCGATCCGATCGAGGGCATCCAGATCGCCGCGCCGGCGTTCATGTCGGGGATCGTGCGCCCGGAGGAGGGCCGGACCGACATCTACTTCGGCATCGACTCGAGGACCATCGATCTCAAGAACTGGTGGAAGATCATCGACAAGCCGGGCGTAGACGTCTCGAAGTGGGAGACGCTCGTCCGTGACGACTCGAACCTCATGACCAAGGCCGAGTTCGAGAAGGCGTTCGAAGACGACCATGCGGTGGTCCTCGGTTACGACGCGGCGCTGATCGAGCTCTCGACCGTCGGCGACAGCATCTACGTGCCGGAGGTGGACAAGGAGTTCAAGATCGTCGGCGTGCTCGCTCCGACCGGCACCCAGGACGACGGGTTCTTCTACATCCCGCTGAGAACCGCCCAGTCGATGTTCAAGAAGCCGAACCAGATCACCGCCGTGCAGATCCGCTTCACCGACCCGACGATGTCCGGCCCGATCACGGAGCAGTTGGACAAGATCCCCGGCAGCGAGATCATCACGATGGGCGAGCTGCTCGGCACCATGCAGAACCTGATGGGCTCGGCGAAGACGCTGGTGTTCTCGATCGTGCTGATTGCGATTGCCATCAGTGCGCTCGGCGTGCTGAACACGGTGCTGATGTCGGTCTTCGAGCGCACGCGGGAGATCGGGATAATGAGAGCGACCGGCGCCGCGAGGAAGAACGTCTTCACGCTGATCTGGACCGAGACGCTCGTGATGGCGATGCTCGGCGGCGCGCTTGGCCTGATCCTGGCCCTGATCGGGGCACGGAGCATGGAGAGCGTGATCAAGGCGGCGATGCTGCGGATGGACATGTCTATCCCGGTGAAGGGCAGCCTGATTGCGCTCGATCCGAAGGTATTCGTAGTCTGTCTGCTCTTCGTTCTGGGCATCGGCACGGTGGCCGGCCTCTACCCGGCATACAAGGCGTCGCGCGCTCGACCGATCGAGGCGCTCAGGATGGACTAGGTCCGGCGGCAGGACGGCGCTGATTGCGGCGTTCCGAATGCTGCCCGGAGCGTTCCGACTCCCGTTTGGAAAGTTCCGATTCTCATTTGGAAAGTTCCAAACGAGAATCGGAACACCTCGATCGCCGAATTCCAAGCCGGATTCGGCGATGTCTGGAGCAGATTCATGATTTGGCTAACACTCGCACTCAAGAATATCATACGGCGGCCGACCCGATCGGCTCTGACCGTCAGCGGCGTGGCGGTGGCAATCGCCATCCTGTTCAGTCTGATGGCGTTCCAGAGAGGATACGAGTCCGGGCTCCGTGAGGATCTGAATGCCCTCGGCGCGCACATCATGATCGTGCCGAAGGGATGCCCTTACGAGGCATCGACGATCGTGCTCCACGGCGGCAAGTGGCCGAGGTACATGGAGGAGAGATACCTGCAGGAAGTCAAGGACGTGCCGGGCATCGAGCAGTCCGCCGGCATCATCATGGACGCGATTGTGGCGCGAACGAAGACCGAGCGCAACCGCATCTTCCTGGGCGTCGATGAGGACTTCCTCAAGCTGCGCCGGAACTGGCGGTTCGAGGACGGCGGCTGGTTCGAGCGCCCGGATTCGATCATCATCGGATCGTCGGTCGCCGAGTCCGAGGAGCTGAAGGTCGGCGACAAGTACCACGTCCATGAGAAGCGCGGCAACTTCACGGTCGATGCGAGCTTCATCGTGTCCGGCATCCTGGAGCCGACGAACACCCAGGACGACGGCTTCTACTTCATGCCGACGAAAACCCTGCAGAAGGAGTTCAACCTGCAGGACAAGCTGGTCGTCATCCTGGTCAAGGTCAAGGATGTGACGAAGGTGGACGAGGTCACATCGGCGCTCCGGGAGCGGGAGGCCAGCATGAACGTCTTCCCGCTGACCGAGTTGCTCAACACGATGGGCAGGATGATCGGCAACACGAAGGTCTTCGTGATGGCGATCGTGCTGGTAGCCATCGCTATCGGCGCCGTCGGCGTGCTGAATACCATCCTGATGACCGTCTTCGAGCGGACGAAGGAGATCGGCATGATGAAGGCGGTCGGCGCATCGAGGCTCGACATCTTCCGGCTGATATGGCTGGAGACGCTGGTGATGTGCACCGTCGGCGGCCTCCTGGGAGTCGGGCTCTCGGTGCTGACGTCGCGCGGGGTCGAGGCGTTCATCAAGGGCGTGCTGTCCGGAACGGGGCTGATCTCGGTGCCGAAGGGCACGCTGATCGCCTTCAGCGCGGATGTGTTCATCGTCAGCATGGCGCTCAGCATCGTGCTCGGGCTGGCGGCGGGCGCATACCCGGCATGGCGGGCATCGTCGATCAAGCCGATCGAGGCGATACGAGCGGAATGAAGGAGTGTAGAGTGTTGAGTGCAGAGTGCGGAGTTGTGCAGGCAGAAGGCATTGTCAAGGTCTACCGACGCGGGAGCGAGGAGATACACGCGCTCAAGGGAGTCGATGTGGCCATCGCCCCGGGGGAGTTCGTCTGCCTGCTGGGGCACTCCGGCGCGGGGAAGACGACGATGCTCAATCTCCTCGGACTGATGGACCGAGTCACGGAGGGAGAGCTGGAGATCGTCGGGCGCCGGATCAGCGGCAGGGGGATGAAGCGACTGCCGGAGGACAAGCTGGACGAGATCAGGCGGGAGAACATCGGCTTCATCTTCCAGCAGTTCTACCTCATGAGCACGCTCACGGCGGTCGAGAACGTGGAGATGCCGCTGCTCTGGTCGGAGACATCGAAGCCCGGCCGAGCGAAAGAGCTGCTGGAGCGTGTCGGTCTCAGTCACCGCATGAATCACAAGCCGTCGGAGCTTTCCGGCGGCGAGCAACAGAGAGTGGCCGTCGCGCGCGCTCTCATCAACGAGCCGAAGCTGCTCCTCGCAGACGAGCCGACCGGCAATCTCGATACGAAGACCAGGGACTCGGTCTTCGAGCTCTTCCGGCAGCTCAACCAGGAGGGGCTGGCAATCCTTGTCGCCACTCATGACGCCGAACTGGCGGAGCGTGTCGACCGCGTGATCAGGATCGAGGACGGCCGCATTGTTGGTTGAGCACAGGAGAACTTGCATGCGCACAGACGACGTATTCGTGCTGGAGGCCGCTGATGTGTGGCGGACATACACGCGCGGCGACGAGACTATCCACGCGCTCGCCGGGATGAGCCTCAGGGTGAAAGCCGGTGAGATGGTGGGCATCGTCGGGCGGTCAGGATCGGGCAAGACGACGTTCCTGAACCAGGTCGGCTGCCTCGACAAGCCGACTCGCGGGAGCCTGAAGATCGACGGCCATGAGGTTACGACGCTCGATGAGAAGCAGTTGGTCGAGTTCCGCCGCGATCACGTCGGGTTTATCTTCCAGCTCTTCTACCTCATCCCGACGCTGACCGTCCGGGAGAACGTTGAACTGCCGCTGATCTTCGCGAAGAGACGCGATCCGGCCAAGGTGATGGAGATGATCCGCAAGGTCGGGCTGGAGGAGAACGCGAACGCGCTCCCGAGTCAGTTGAACGGCGGCGACATGCAGAGAGTGGCAATCGCCCGGGCGCTCATCAACGAGCCGAAGCTCCTCCTCGCGGACGAACCGACCGGACGGCTGGAGCATGAGTCGAGGGATGCGATCATGGATCTCTTTCGCCAGTTGCAGCGAGAGGGTCTCGGCATAGTGATCGCCACGCACGACCTCGGCCTCGCCCAACAGACCGACCGGGTGGTCGAATTGAAGGACGGCCGCATCATCGACGGCCGACGGGAGAGCATATTGTACGCAACTGACCCCGTAGCCTAGGGCCTTGTCCTCGTCGCACTTGCGCGACCCGACGCCCACGAGGGGCCAGGCTACATTGTATCGGAGATACCTATGCTGATCCGGACAAGACACCGAGCCTTGGTATTCCTGCTTGCCGCATCGATGCTCGTCGCCACTGCCGGCATCGCATCGGCCGAGGACACCGATCCCACGGAGGACGACGTACCGGCGAGCACAGAGATAGCCGCCGACGACGCCGCGTCCGCTGAGGAGCCGACCGTTTCCGACGAGTCGGACCAGTTCTCCGAGGAGTCTGACGCTGACGCAGACACCGGCAAGAAGCTCCAGTACCAGACCCTCTACCGGCTCGACTCGCGCTACATGGGCGACAGTGATGCCTCGAAGGCCGACATCATGGCCGGGGAGATCGAGGTGAACGGTTCATACGGCGACAAGGTAGACTTCGCGGTGCAGGTACCGCTTGCCACCGGCATGGAGGGCCGCGGGAAGGACATGCACTTCGGGAACGCCTACGCGGTGATCAAAGGCAAGATCAAACAGCCGACGGTGAAGATCGGGCAGTTCGTCATCCCGTTCGGCAACCTGGCGGACTACGAGACGCACACGAGGATTTTCCAGACGCTCTACCCCAACAGCCTGGGAGTGCGCATCGACCCCGGCGTGGAGGTCGAGGGCTACCTGGGCGACGCCGAGTACCTGGTCGCGGTCACAAACGGCAACGGTCCGTGGCGCAAGGACATCGACGGCAACAAGGTGGTCACCGCTCGGGTCTCGAAGCGGTTCCAGATCGGCGATGACGACCTCAAGGTAGGCGTCTCCGCGCTCAAGGGCCGGCTGCCGGTGTTCTCGCTGATGGACGATCCGCTGATGGACGGCAAGGATGCGAAGTTGGTGGACGTCCGCAGGTCGCATGCCGTCAGCCAGAACGATCCGTCAGGGTTTGCGGACAAGACTCGCTACGGCGTCGACTTCGAGTACTACAAGGGCATCGACCTGATCCGCGGCGAGGTCGTCTTCGGCTCGGACGACGGGCGCTCGGTCAACGGGCAGTGGCTCCAGTACGAGCATCCGCTGAACTACAAGACCTCGCTCATCGGCATGGTGGAGAGGTGGCAGCAGTCCACCGGCAGCTTCATCGGCTGGGGCGTCGGTGTCGAGCACAAGCTAAATGACAACAGGACCGTGCGCGTCGCCTACCAGAATCGCCGGATCAAGGAGAGCCTCCACGATCCCGTGATGGGCGACACGATGCCGATGCGGATGAACATGCCGATGCTCACACTGCAGTATCTCGTGGAGTTCTGACCGACGGCCGCCCGCATTGTAGGAGCGGCTTCCCAGCCGCGATCCCACCGGTCGCAGGGTACAACTCGGCAACGAGATCATCGCGGCTGGGAAGCCGCTCTTACAAGGATAGACATCCGGTATCGCGGCTGGGAAGCCGCTCCTACAAGGGGAGGCATCTGCTACTCCTCGAAGACCTGGAAGCTCCAGAGCGAGTAGCCGAACTCCGTGGCCCTCCTCGTGCCGTAGACGTGGTCGTTCTATTCCTTTGTGTCCCCGCGGGAACCGAACGTGTCGGCCATGACCGCGAGGAGGAGCGTCGCGCCGAGCACGAAGTCGATCCAGTTCAGCTCGACGCCGAGCAGGTTGATCGAGCTGACGATGATGCTCATCAGCAGCGCGCCGAGGAACGAGCCGGCGACGGTGCCGACTCCGCCCTTGAGACTCGCGCCGCCTATGATGACGGCGGAGATCACTCGAAGCTCGAGCCCCTTGCCCGCCGACGTCGACGCCGAGCCGAGCCTGGCAGTGATGATGATCCCCGCCAGAGCCGCGAGGAAGCCGGTCAGCGCGTAGTTGAAGACCTTCATCTTCTTGACGTTGATCCCCGAGAGGAGCGCCGCCTTCTCGTTCGCGCCTATGTAGTAGTTCTGCCGGAAGAAGCGGCTCCGGCGGAGGAGGAAGTCGCCGACGAACACGAGGACGATCGAGATGAGGATCGGATACTGCACTCCCAGGATCGTCCCCTGCCCTATCGCCGTGAACGATTCGGGGAGGCCGGAGACGTTCCTGCCGTCCGAGACGACCATCAGCATCCCGCGCGCAAGGCTCATCATCCCCAGCGTCGTGATGAACGGGTTGATCCCGACGTGAGCGATGATGATGCCGTTGATCATGCCTATCAGCACGCCGACCGCGAGTCCGAGCAGGATCGCCAACCCCACCGGCAGGCCGAGGGTGAGCCATATCGCGGTAGTGACCCCTGCCAGCGCCATCGTCGAGCCGACGGACATATCGAAGCCGCCGGAGACGAGGAGCAGCGTCATGCCGATGGCGATGATGCTCTGGTCGGCAAGCGCGAGCAGGATCGCCGATGTGTTCTGCTTCGACAGGAACGCCGGCGCCGCGTGAGCGATGGCGATCGTGCCCAGCACGATGATGTAGATGATCATGAACTCGCGATACTCGGTAATGCGGAGTATGCGCGCCAGCAAACGGCTTGATCTGTTTCGGGCGCCTATTGCTTGATCCACCATATCCATCTCCCTGCCAGTAAGTCGGTTAGTCAGTTAGTCAGTTGGTCAGTTGGTCAGTGTATGTGGATGGCTGACACACTGACTAGCTGGCAAACTGATTCACTCCCGCTGCACACGCGATGATCCTCTCCTCGGTTGCTTCTTCGCGCAGGAACTCGGCGGCGATGCCTCCGTTGCGCATGACCAGTATCCGGTCGCTCAGGCCGAGCACCTCCGGCAGGTCCGATGATATCAGCATGATCGCCACTCCCTCCGCCGCGAGCGTGCGGAGCATGCGGTAGATCTCGCTCCTTGCGCCGACATCGACTCCGCGCGTCGGCTCGTCCGCGATCAGGACTAGCGGCTTGATGCCGATCCACATTGCGAGCAGGACCTTCTGCTGGTTGCCGCCGGAGAGCAAGCCGACCTTCTGCCAGACGTCGGGAGTCGCGATCCCGAACTCCCCGCAGAAGCCGCAGGACCGCTCGGTGACCGCCCGGTCGTCCATGAGGCCGAGCCGGGTCGCAAAGGAGCGGAGACTCGGGGCGGCGCAGTTGTCCCTGATCGCCATATCGAGGAAGAGCCCGTCGGCCTTGCGGTCCTCGCTCAGATAGGCGATCCGGTGCGCCACGGCGTCCTCAGGGGAGCGGATGGCAATCTCCCTGCCGTCGAGGTAGATCCGCCCGTCGAACGGCTCGCAGCCGATGATCGCCCGCGCGAGTTCCGATCGGCCGGCGCCCGCGAGTCCGGCGATGCCGAGGATCTCGCCGGCCCGGATGGAGAGCATGGGACTCATAGGACCCATGATCCGGATGCGCTCCTCACCGATGGGGCTTGTCCGACTGCCGTACATATCGGTCAGTTCGCGGCCGACCATCTTGCGCACGAGGTCGTCCTCGGTCACGTCGGTGATGGCGCAGGTCTCCACGAGCTTCCCGTCGCGCAGAACGGTCACCCGGTCGGCGAGTTCGAACACCTCCGAGAGGTGGTGGGATATGTAGATGACCGACATGCCTTCCGCCTTGAGCCACCTGATGTTCCGGAAGAGCATCTCCGTCTCCGACGCTGCCAGGGAGGAGGTCGGCTCGTCGAGGATGAGGACGCTCGGCTTCCGCGAGAGCGCCTTGAGGATCTCGACCACCTGCTTCTTCGGAGCCGAGAGGTCGCCTACGGGAGTCGCGGGATCGATGTCCCACTCGAAGAGACGGAGCACGTCCGCCGTGCGTGCGTGGAGGTCGGCCCAGTCGATCATCCCCCATCGGCGGGTCGGTTGGCGGTTGGCAAAGATGTTCTCGGCGATGCTCAGGTTGTCGGAGAGGCTGAGTTCCTGGAAGACGACGCTCACCCCGTGGAGGCACGCGGAATGCGGGTCGGGGAATGAGACCTCCCGGCCGTCGAGCAGGATGCGCCCCGAGTCCGGCCGGTAGACACCGCCGAGGACGTGCATGAGCGTGCTCTTCCCGGCGCCGTTCTCGCCGACGAGCGCGTGCACCTCGCCCCGCCGGAGGTCGAACGACACTCTGTCGAGCGCGCGCACGCCGGGGAAGGTCTTGGTGATCTCAGTTGCTTCCAGGATCATCGTCACTCCTCTGTTGTAGGAGCGGCTTCCAGATGCGATCAAGCCATGTAGGAGCAGCTTCTAGCTGCGATCAAGTCTTGTAGGAGCAGCTTCTAGCTGCGATCGCGGCTGGAAGCCGCTCCTACATGTGGAACCACTACTTCCTCAGGAAATACCTGTAGTTGCTCTTGTCGACCACGATAACGCCGGTGTCGATACTTGCCGGCGTGGTGGAGATGCCCGCCTTCGCGTTGTCCTCGGTGATCGGGATATCCTGGTTCGCCAGGTTGTATAGTATCTGGACGGCGTAGAACGGCATGAGGGCGGTGCGCTGGGCAATCGAGGCGCTGATCACTCCCTGGCCGATCAGTTCGAGCACCTCGTTGCCGCGGTCCATCGAGACGATCTTGACCTTGCCCGCAAGACCCGCCTCCTTCACCGCCGTCGCCGCTCCGGTGCCGCCCGCCGCCTCGACGCATCCGATGCCCGCAAGGTCGGGGTTCTTGCGCAAGACGGCGGTTGCGACCTGGGCGGCGATCACGGCGTCGGACTGCGTGTCTACGATCTGCACGAGGTCGATGTCGCGGAACTTGGCGAGGGCATCCTTGTACCCCTGGACTCGCTCCTCGAGGTTCGACTGGCCGACCTTCGTCATGATGGCGACCTTGCCCTTGCCTCCGATCAACTCCGCGAGCTTGTTGCCGCCCTCGACCCCGGCCTGGTAGTTGCCGGTGCCTACGAAGGCTACGCGCTTCGACTCGGGGAGGTCGGCATCGACCGTGACGACGGGGATGCCGGACTCGACCGCCTTGTTGATGATCGGCACGAGCGCGGGCTCGAATCCGACGACGACGATCCCCTTGATCCCCTTCTTCGCCATCGCCTGCTCGAACGCGGTGATCATCGCCGGGATGTCGTACTCCGCCGGGCCGACGTACTCGGTCCGCACGCCGAGCGCCTCGCCCGCGAGCTTCATTCCGAGCTTGTGATCGTAGAAGTAATCCAGGTTGCCGAGCGCGGATACCTCGACGTAGAGCTGGTCGGTGTGTCTCGCTACGCCGGGGCCGGCGGTCAGAGGCCGGCCGCCGCCTCGTCTCTCCGCGACGGTGGTTGCCACCATCACGGTCGCAAGCAGGATCAGGGGAACGATCAGTTTCTTCATGGCTGCTCCTCGACGGAATGGAGTGGCGGAGTGATGGAGTGTTGGAGTGTTGGAATACTGGGAAACCAGTACTCCAGTATTCCAGTACTCCATTACCCCCTCACTCCGTTGCTCCGTACTCTCCCAAAGTCTCATACATCGCAAGCACGTTCTCGACGGGAGTGCGCGCCTGGATGTTGTGTATCGCGTTGAAGACGAACCCGCCGCCCCTGCCGAAGATCTCGATGCGCTCCCGGACCTCGGCGCGGACCTGATCGGGCGTGCCGAAGGGGAGAGTCTGCTGGGTATCGACCGACCCGCCCCAGAAGGTGATCCGATCGCCGAATCGGCTCTTCAGGCTCCGGGCGTCCATGTCGGCGGCCGAGCACTGGACCGGGTTCAGGATATCGAACCCCGCGTCGATGAAGTCGGGGATCAGGGAGGCGACCGATCCGCACGAATGGATGAATGTCTTCCATCCGGTGTTCGAGTGGACCCAGTCGTTCACCGCCTTATGGAACGGCTTGTAGAGGTCTCGGTAGGCCTGGACCGAGATGAACGGCCCGCGCTGGGTGCCGAAGTCGGTGCCGGTAACGAACACGGCCGCCACCTTGTCGCCGACAACCTCGTTGATCTTCGCCCAGTTCTGAAGGGCAATCTCGCACTGGCGCTCGAAGACCGCGTAGACGTAGTCACGGCGGGCAGCGGTGCTGACGTACCACTCCTCGATGTCGCGGATGCCCCTCGGGTACTTGATCCACGGCACGGGAACGAGCGCGATGTCGCCGAACGCGGTACCGCCGAAGTTGGCGAGGATCGCCTTGTCGGTCTGCGTATACAGCCGTTCCGCCTCGGAGCGGAAATGCTCGAGGTCGGCGTCGGAGATCGGGCCGAACTCCTGGAGGTTGTCCTCCGGGTCGAGGTTGTCATCGTCAATCGTCGGCTGGCGGACGATGGTGTCGAAGTAGAAGCCGTCCTTCGGGAGCTTACCGCTCGGCGGGGCGGACTTGTCGCCCTCGGGGTACATCAGGATCGAACCGTCGGGCTCGGGATCGGTATTGAACCCCTCCGGCACGAGGAGCGGCGTCCCGTCGAACCAGGTCCACTCCTTCCATCCCTTGTTCTCGAAGCCGAAGAGCGTCCTCGGACCGCCGAGGCCGACTACGTCGACTCCGATGGCATCCATCAGGTCAGGAGCGATCTCGCCGAGCATCTGGTACGGCTCGACGACCTTGACCGGCGTCCCCGGCGCATCGAGTCCGAGCGCCTGGCGGAACTTGTAGACGGTGGTGACGTGCATGCCGGTCACCGCGCTCGCGCCGAGGTCCATCGGCACGCGGTCGGGCTCACGGTGGTTCAGCGCAAGATTAACTCGTTCTCTGGAAGTCATATCAGACACCCCATGATGTGCGACTGATCTATGCGTATCATTTCACCCTCGCGTCGGCAATATCCTGTTGAGAGGAAGCATGCGCCCATGCGTGGAAGGGAGATGTAGCAGTGTCCGAGTAGATCAGCGCGTCGGCAGATCAACAACCGCTTTACACTGACCCACTGACATACTGACAAACTGAGATACTGACATACTCCATGGAGACATCGATGAGTCAGACAGGCAAGGCAGCAGTGTTCGTCGGCCCGAACAGGGATATGGAGATCCGCGAGTATCCGATCATTTCGCCGGGTGATGGCAGTGTCCTCATGCGGCTGGTTCGGAGCGGCATCTGCGGGACGGATATCCACATCCTGGAGGGACGGCTGCCGATCCCGCCGCGGTTCATCCCCGGACATGAGTTCATAGGCGAGATCGTCGAGACGGGACCGAACGCAGGAACCGACGCGCTCGGGAATCCGATCAGCGCCGGAGAACTCGCCATCGCCTGCGTGGCGATGCCCTGCGGCTCGTGCTTCAACTGCAGGAACGGCGACACGGCGAACTGCCTGAACTTCGGCGTGACCTACGTGCGAGACCCCGAAGAGCCGCCCCACTTCTTCGGCGGATACGGCGAATACCTGCATCATCCGGCGGCCTGCCTGGTCAAGATCCCCGCCGGAGTCGACGTCGATGCGGCGGCGGCGTTTCCGTGCGCCGGGCCGACGACGATCCGGGCGTTCGATCAGGCGGGGAACCTGGATGCGGGAGAGTTGGTCGTCGTGCAGGGGACGGGACCGGTAGGGCTGTTCGCGATCGCGTGGGCGGCGGCCCGTGGATGCCGTGTCGTAGCGATCGGCTCGGGGAAGAACAAGGCGAGGATGGATCTCGCGCACGAACTCGGGGCCGAGGTGATCATCGACTACCGGGACACCACCCCTGAGGATCGGCTGGCGATGGTCAGGGACATGGCGAAGGAGATGGGTCGGGGCGACGGCGCCGATGTCGTCTTCGAGGCGAGCGGCTCCCCGTCAGCGATACCGGAGGGGATGCAACTCATCCGAACGCTCGGACGTTACATCGTGCCGGGCCAGTACTCGAACAGCGGCGGCATAGAGATTCAACCGCAGATGATCACCTTCAAGGCGATGAGGGTCTTTGGGAGCGGGCAGTACAAGATAGACGATATCTCGACCTACCTCGACTTCCTCCGCAAGCACCCGGATCTGCAGCGCAAGTTCGCGAAGTGCATCACCCACCGGCACTCCATCGACCAGGCGAACGAGGCGTGCAGAACCGCGAGCAGCGGGGAGTCCGTGAAGGCGGTCTTCAGTGGAGACTGACATCATACACCATCGAGACCTGACGGAGCGGATCGCGGCCTACATCCGCGAGCGACCGCATCTGCCGGCGGCCCACTGGCGGGCGGAGTCGTTCCGCTCGACGGAGGGCGAGCCGATGACGATCCGCCGGGCGAAGGCGCTCAACGCCGTGCTGGAGAGGTGCGAACTCCCGGTCTGGCCGGGAGAACTGCTCGTCGGCTGCGGGAAGTTCCACCGCAACGGGCAGGAATGCGATCCGACGGATCAGGCGCGTGACGCCGAATACCTGCGGTCGATCGGCGGGCGGGGGTTCGGCGAGCACTCCGACCACCATGCGCCCGACTACCCGATGCTTCTCCGCCTCGGGTTCGGCGGCCTCAGGGAGAAGATCCGCGAGTCGATCAGTCGGCAGACCACCCCCGACCGGATCACGTTCCTGCGGTCGATGGAGATAGCAGTCGACGGCGCATCGCGGTTCATGCGGAGATACGCCGAGGTATCGCCGTGCGCAGAGATGATGGAGTACCTCTCGGAGAACCCACCGCGCACGTTCGGTGAGGCGGTTCAGCTCGTCTACAGCTTCCACACCATGATGCAGATCGACGACCGGTACGCGATGGCGTTCGGCCGGCTCGATCAATACCTCTACCCCTTCTACGTCGCCGACGGACGCCCCGAGGAGTACGCGCTCCGCATCCTCGAGCACTTCTTCGCCAAGATCACGGCTGATGAGGATGTGCAGAACATCGCGATCGGCGGTGTCAGGCCGGAGGACGGCTCCGACGCCACTAATGAACTCAGCTTCCTGATCCTGGAGGCCTGCAAGCGGATCGGACGGCCCGGCGGGAACGTGACCGCCCGCATCAACAGGAACACGCCGCCGGAGTTCGTGGAGAAGTGCGCCGAGGTCATCCGGACGGGCATCGGCTACCCGGCGGTCGTCAACGACGAGGTGATGGTCCCGGCGCTCATCGACCTGGGCATCCCGGACGAGGACGCGCGCGACTACTGCTTCGTCGGCTGCATCGAGACCTCGATCCCCGGCAAGTCGGCTCCGTGGGCGGATAGCCGGTTCAACCTGCTCCGATGCGTCGACCTGGCGCTTCACAACGGCGATCATCCCACCTGGGACGCCTTCTACGAGGCGTACCTGAAGCAGATGCGGACGGAACTGCGAGCGCACGTCGAGCAGATGGATACTATGAAGATGCCGACCCACGCGCGGCCCGACGACTTCACCAGCCCGCTGATGAGCGCGCTCACCGCCGACTGCATCGAGCGCGGCCTAGATCTGAACGACGGCGGCGCGCGGTATCCGGCGAACCACGGGGTCGCGGGCATGGGGATCGGCGTGACGGCGGACGCGCTCGCGGCGGTGAAACGATTCGTGTACGATGAGCCCCGGTTCAGCCTGGCCGACCTGCGCCGGATGCTCGAGGTGAACTTCGAGGGCTTTGAGGCCGAGCGCCGGCTCCTGCTGACCGGCGCGCCGAAGTACGGGAACGACATCGCGGAGGTCGATGAGATCGCGGTGCGGGCGACGCGCGACTTCGGGACCGAGCTACTGAAGTACCGGACTCCGCAGGGCGGATACTACTGGGGCTTGATGGCGGCGAACGTGCAGAACATCGCGGCCGGCCGGGAACTCGGCGCCAGTCCCGACGGACGCCTCGCGTGCCAGCCGGTGTCCGACGCCGCCAGCCCGACGTTCGGACGCGACGTCAGCGGCGTCACGGCCACGATCCGGTCGATCTCCAAGCTTCCCTACGGATGCTGTCAGGGCGGCAACGTGGTGAACATCAAGCTGCATCCGTCCGCCGTCGAAGGTGAGGCAGGGCTGAAGGCGTTGGCGGCGCTCATTCGGGCATGCTTCCGACTGGGCGGCGAGGAACTGCAGTTCAACACCGTGGACAGCCGGGTCCTCCGCGACGCGATGGAGCATCCGGAAGACTACGGAGACCTCGTCGTCCGCGTGTCGGGCTTCTCCGCCCACTTCGCGACCCTCGACCGAGTCGTGCAGGAGGACATCCTCGCCCGGACCGAGCACGGCAAGTAGCCTCGGACAAGGTCTCCATCCCACCCAGAGCGATGGTCACCCTGATGGCGCTGCCGAGTCAGCCCCCAAATCCGCGAAAATCCCTGACCATTGCATCGCAATCTTCGTCAGTCTGCGCTATACTAGGCTCAGATACACCCGGATGGAGGTCACGTTCATGGGAGACAAAGAGAAGTTCACCGGCTCGGATACCGATGGCGGTATCACCAGCAGCTATGCGATCGACGATGGGGTCGTCCTGAAGGTGCCCTACTCGTTCTTCGGCTCCATCTACGACGACGATGAGAAGAACATGGCGTGGGAGGCTATGCAGCAGGACACGCTGACGATGGGCCCCCAGGTAGCCGCTTTCCAGAAGGAGTTCGCCGCGATGTGCGGAGTCAAGCACGCCTTCGCGGTCTCCAACTGCACTACCGCCATGCACGTCGCCACGCAGGCGTTCGGCATCGGCCCCGGCGACGAGGTCATAGTCACCCCGAACACGTTCATCGCCACGTCGCTCGTCATCCTCAAGGAGGGCGGAGTGCCGGTCTACGCGGACATCGATCCGAAGACCTTCAACATCGACCCGAACGAGATCGCCAGGAAAGTGACACCGAAGACCAAGGCGATCTACGTCGTCCACTACGGCGGCCAGATGTGCGACATGGACCCGATCATGGAGATCGCCAGGAAGCACAACCTCTTCGTGCTGGAGGACTGCGCGCACACTCCCGGCGCCGAGTACAAAGGGCGCAAGGCTGGGAGCATCGGCGACGTCGGCTGCTTCAGCTTCCACTCGCTCAAGAACATGACGACCTGCGGCGAGGGCGGCATGATCACCTCCAACAGGGATGACCTGGTGGACCCGATCGAGAAGCTCCGCTGCATGAACCTCGACCACTGGAAGGATCAGACCGACTACTGGATCCCCTCGCACTTCAACGTCGTCGACGTGAACGGCAAGTGGGGCAACAACTACCGCATGAACGAGGTCCAGGCGGCGGTAGGCCGAGCGCAGCTCAGAAAGCTCGACATGCTGAACGCCAAGCGCCGGGAGATCGGGCGCAAGATCAGCGCCGGCCTGCAGGGCATTAAGGGCGTCACACCGGTCTACGAGGATCCGAACTGCTACCACGTCTATCACCTTTACACCGTTTGCATCGAGGAAGAGGAGCTTGGCGCGAGCAGGGACGACTTCATGCGCGTGCTCTACAAGGAGGAGGGCGTCCAGGGGATCCTGCACTACCAGCCGACGTATCACTTCACCGGCTTGAAGAAGATGGGCTACGCTCAGGACATCTGCCCGATCGCGGAGAAGTTCTTCTACAAGAGAGAGTTCAACATCCCGATGCACCCGCGCCTGACCGATCAGGAGATCCGGGACACCATCACCGGCATCCGGAACACCGCGGAGAAGGTGCGCGGGAAGAACGGATAGTAGCGCGGCTCGCTGTCATTCCGAGCATGTTGCTGCGCGGCAAGAGCGGTTGTTTCGGATAGCGACCCCGCTAGTCTTGTCAGGACTGGCGGGTTCTATGTCCCGGGGAATAACCACCGCCAGTCCTGAGTAGCGGAGCGTATCGAAGGACGGTCGGGACTA
>CAYXOC010000039.1:0-11828 GCA_964466715.1 uncultured bacterium | reverse complement strand
AGTCCTGAGTAGCGGAGCGTATCGAAGGACGGTCGGGACTAATCAGGGCTGACGATGCGAGGTTTCTTGGGAGCGCTACGCACGAGATTAGGGAAAGGGCAACACTCGAATGCTTAGTCTGACGTCAACCATACTGCTGATGGCGCTTGTCCTGCTGATACTTGCCGTACCGACTCCGGCGCGGGCCGATGATGTCTACCACATTCGTCCGCTCTCCGACGGCGAACTCATGGCGACCTACGAAGCCGTCCTGCTCGACGCCTGCCGGTATGCGGATCGGGACTGGCACGAGTGGTCTTCCGACCAGCGAGGCGGCTACTGGGGCAATGGGATCAGCGATGGAAACGAGGGTATACGCGCCATATCGCAGATGGTGCTCACATGCGGAACGCTCCTCAAGTACTCGGATGCCCTGAAAGGCGACGAACGCCGTGAGTACGCCAGGAAGGCGACCGAGGGGATCTACTATGCCGTCTCCACACACCTGACCGGCGCTCAGACATGCGTCGACGGCAAGCGATGGGGCGGAACCTGGCAGTCGGCGATGTGGGCGGGGACTCTCGGCTTCGGGGCGTGGCTCGTGTGGGACGACCTGGATCCCGAACTGCGGGAGGGCATCGAGCGCGTGGTCACCTCCGAGGCGGACCGTTTCCTCGCGGGCAAGCCTCCGACGGGCCGATGGAACGATACCAAGGCCGAGGAGAACGGCTGGACCCTGATCTGCATCTCGCTCGCGGCCAACATGTTCCCCGAGCATCCTCATGCCGCGGCCTGGCGCGAGAAGGCAATCGAGTACATGATGAACACCCTCTCAGTCCCGGCCGACCTCAGGGACACGCGCATCGTGGATGGAAAACCCGTGAAGGAGTGGGTCTCGGGAGCGAATCTCCATCCGGACTTCACGCTGGAGAACCACGGGTTCCTCCACCTCTCGTACGTCGAGTGCAGTTCCTACTTCCTCACACAGGCGGCGATGCACCATACATACGCCCGTCGGCCTATCCCACAGGCCGCGACTCACCATCTGATGGATACCTGGAGGATGCTCCGGATGCTCTTGCTCCCGTGCGGCGAGGCTGCTCGGCCTCAGGGGATGGACTGGGAACTGCACGGCCTTCCGAATATCAACCTCTGCGCGTCTCTCGGAGCCTACATGAGAGACGCACAGGCGGCCAACCTGGAGAAGGTCGTCTTGCAGCGGATGAGGACCTGGCAAGAGATGCAAGACGGGAACCTGACCGTTCCCGGCTCGAGACTCGGGTTCACGAGGCACTCGATCGTAGCCGAGCAGACGGCTTACGGCTTCCTGGCGCATCAGCTGTTCGGACGGAAGGGCGAGCCGACCAATCAGGAGCCTCCTCCCACCGGTGTCCGAAAGCACCACTCGGTCGGTGTGATCCTGCACCGCACCCGGAACAAGTTCGCCTCTTTCTCCTGGAAGTACAGGATAATGGGCACGCTGGCTCCGATCGGCGATGAGCGTCTCGGCAATCCGCACTTCACCGTCCCGATCCTCGACGGATTCGTGGGCTCGGTCGAACTGAGTCCGGGCGGCGACATGAAGAAGCGGGCTCTTGAGCACTCATGGAAGGAGACCGCAAGCGGGTTCGAGACGACGGGCGTACTGCTCACGAACGGAGACCAACTTCGGCAGACCATCAAGGTCACCTCGGTCGGCGAGAAGACGGTGGTCTATCAGGATCGCATCGCCGCGCTCTCTGACGTCTCGATCGCGCGAGAACTGGGCGCGCCGTTCGGCATCGAGAACGACGAGCTCAGCGGCGGCAGAAGGACGGTATATCACCGGGACGGAGTGGCGGTTTTCGACTGGGATAAGCCTCAGGAGCCGGTAGCCATCCCCGGACGCTGGGCCAATGTGGACGGTCGGCTGGGCATCGTGGCCGTCGCCGGATCGGGCATGACCTACAGTCAGGCCAAGGGGTACAATCAGCAGGCGGTATGCGCGGATGTGCTCTACGGCTCCTACTCAGGCCAACCGAAGAGCGTCAAGGCCGGCGACCTGGTAGCAGACCGCATCATCGTCTTCTTCACGGAGATCACGCCGGAGGAGACTGCCGTCCTGTCGGAGTCCGTCCGCATTGAAGAGCGTCCGAACGGACGAGTGCTCCGGCTCAGACTCCCCGAGGGAGGAGAGCATGAGATCGGCCTGCTACGGCCCTAGAGCGTATTTCAACACTATTGTAGGAGCGGCTTCCCAGCCGCGAATTCGTGGCGCTATGCGGGCATTCGCGGCTGGGAAGCCGCTCCTACATGGCGCAATTCGACCTACGAAATGCGCTCTGGAATCCGATCAGCACGACACTGGAGACAAGTACCCATGAGCTTCGCACATCTCGCACTCATCACCGGACTGTGCCTGGCGCTGTGCACGGCGCCCGCCGCCCACGGGGAGGAGACGAACGACCGCCGGACGATCGTGGTGAACAAGGACCTGGATCACAAGGTGGACGTCTGGCTCGAGAGCAGCCTGAAGCGCATCTACCCGACATCATCACCCGGAGGGCGGATCCGGCTGCGATTGGCCTCGGCTCGCGGCGCCAGTGTCTCGTTTCAGGCATGTTTCTACAACAACGGCTACTACCCCGTCTCAGTGGAGTGCTCGGTACCCGAGAAGGAGGGCATAAGGGCCCTGGTGCGCCGGGTCGGATACGTGCCGATGCGCGGATTCACGTATGGCACCCCCAGGGACGACCTCGACGGAATCGGCCACGTGCCGGGCCTCGTCCCGGACCCACTCTTCCCTGAGAACCGCGCCTATCTCAACAACTCGCTGGCCATGCAGCCTTTCTGGATCACGCTGACCGTACCCTCCGATGCGCGCGTCGGGAAGCACGAACTGACCGTGCGCATGAGCGTGGACGGCTGTCCGGATGCGGTGGATCTATCGGTCGAGTTGGAGGTAAGCTCTCTCGTCCTGAAGCCGCGCAAAGGCTTCCCGGTGACTCACTGGTGGAACGCCGACGGGATCGCCGACGCGTACAAAGTCGAGGCGTTCGGTGACGAATGGTTCAAGCTCGCCGAGTCGTACCTTGCCGATATGGTGTCCCACGGCTCGAATATGATCTTCGTGCCGCTGCTCCACCATCGGAGAGAGATAGTCCAACGCCCCGCGCAACTGCTGATCGTCAACATGAGCGAGTCCGGCGACTACGAGTTGGACTGGTCGCGGGTGCGAAGGTTTGTGCGTCTGGCGAAGAAGTGTGGCTTCGAGTACTTCGAGTGGCCGCACTTCTGGCACATGAAGATCACCCCGCAGCACGAGATCATCGGCGCCGATGAACCGGCGCGTGTGTATACCCGCGTCGACGGGAAGTACGTACCCATCGTTCCCGGCGACGCTGCCGCGATGGATGAGCGGTGGATCGCCTTCCTCAAGCAGCTTCTCCCCCAACTTCGGCAGTTGATCCGCGAAGAGGGCATAGAGGACGTATCCTACTACCACCTCTCGGACGAGCCGGGCGGCAGTCAGGTAGACATCGACAACTACCGCGCATGCCGGGAGAAGTTGAGAGAGTTGGCGCCGTGGACCGACGGGCGGGTCATGGATGCGATGAGCGATATCCGGTACGGCCGCATGAAGCTCATCGACTACCCGGTGCCGAACGTCGCTTCCGCCGCCGACTACATCGCCGCCGGCATCCCGCACTGGGTCTACTACTGCTGTGGGCCGGTGGGGCTTTACACCAACCGGTTCTTCGATACTCCACTGACCAAGACCCGGATGATCGGCATGCTCTGCTACAGACTCCGGGCGCTCGGGTTTCTCCACTGGGGCTACAACTACTGGTACGTGATGGACCTGGGCCTTAATCCGGTGCCTCAGCATTACATCGATCCGCTCGTCGGCACCACCGTAGAGCCGTTCGGAGACGCTCACGTCGTCTACCCCGGAGCCGCGGGGCCGATCGACTCGATACGCTGGGAGGTGTTCGCCGAGGGTCTGCAGGACTATGCCGTTCTGCAGACGGCGGGCGTCAGCCCCGACGATCCGATGCTGGCGGAAATCAAGGACTACGCGCACTTCCCCAGGAACGAGGAGTGGCTCCGCGGGAGGCTTCGCTCGGTCCTCTTCCCGAAGGACTGATGCTCGCAGGAGGTGTCATCCGATGAATGCTGAACGAATGGCGCAGAACCTGGGCATCGACCGGACCCCGGAGACTTGGAGTGCCCACTGGCAGGCGTTCGAGGAGTGGAAGTCCTCCGGCGGATGCGACGCCGAGATCGGCGCGATACCCTCGAATGCTGTGGACGTGTTCGGACTGCCCACGGACTGCATGGATGATCTGCAGGCGGTGTGCGACGAGATCAGGAGGAACCCGGCGCTGGCCGAGCTCGCGAGCCTCTGGCACTTCCTGCTGTTCCATCAGCCGGGCACGCGGGCATTGTCCGAGGATGCCATGCCCGCGCCGACGGGTGTGCACGGCGAGCGCGCCCATCTCGTCCGCGTCGCCGTGCTGGTCTCCGGCACGGGGCACGCGCTAAGGGCCTTCAGCGACATGGGTGTATCGGAACAGATCGCCCTGGACTCCCTGCGCCAGTGCGGATCGCAGATGATAGACCACCGCGAGCGATACGGCGTGTACGGCATGCGGTATCTGGGCTGGATGCGGAACTACTTCAACGCGCTGATGTTCCGCCTCGGCAGGCTGGTGTTCAATCCCAACACCTACACCTGGGCGTTCCACGTCTACAGGCACAGGTCCACGGGCGCGCTGCAGACGATGTGCGCCGCCGGACACCGGTATCGCTCCGACGGCATGGCGGACGGCTGCAACGACATCAAAGACCCAGACGCGTGGACCTCGGAGCTGGATATCGGCGCGGATGCCGTGCGCGGGAACCCCGTATCCCCCACCGGCGAGGCGGTCAGGGAGCAGATCACGCTCGATCTCGCGGAGTGGGAGCCGCTCATCACTCCGGGCGACGACATGATCGAGATCCACATCCCAGGCTACAACAGCGGCGGGAGAATGATGTGGGAGGACTGCGTCGCCTCGTACGTCCAGGCGCTCGATTTCTTCCCGCGCTACTACCCGCAGACGAACTTCACCAGCTTCACCTGCTGGTCGTGGCTGCTCGATCCGGCGCTGTCGAGGATACTCCCGCCCGGATCGAACATAGCGAAGTTCCAGTCGCCGTTTCACCTGCTGCCGGTGTACGGAAACCACGTTCAGTGCTATGATCTGGCCTTCGGAAACGCGCAGGCGGACCTGTCCACCTTCACGCCGAAGACGTCGCTCCAGAGGGCGATCTGCGACTACGTTCGCGCCGGCAACATGATGCGCTCGACAGCGGGGTACATCACGATGGATGAGATGAGGATGATCTCGCGGTAGAGATCGGGTTGCGGTCATGTTGCTCCTGCAGCCGCAGTCATGGTAACATGCCCGATGGTAAAGGATATCCACGCGCCTGCCGACCGGCCCGGCGCAGTTCGAAAAGAGAGGGAGAACGATGAGACTAGCATGGATGGCAGTACTGGTAGTCGGCCTCGCGGCCGCCCGAGTGAGCGCTGAGACCACCGCAGCGACACCACCCGCGGAGAGCAAACCGAGCGCGGAGAAGACCCTGACGCTGAAGACTCAGATGGACAAGGTAAGCTACTGCCTTGGGGCTCAGATAGCCCAGAACCTGCGCGAGGACGGCATCGAGATCAATGCCGACATTCTCGCAAGAGCGATGAAGGATGTTTTCACAGGCGGGAAGCTCCTAATGACCGATGCGGAGATGCAGAAGACGATGGTCGACTTCTCCAACGAGCTCAGAGAGAAACAGAAGCAGGCACGGGCCGCCATCGGTGAGAAGAACAAGAAGGACGGGGAAGCCTTCCTCGCGGAGAACAAGAAGAAGGAAGGCGTGGTCACTCTCCCCAGCGGGCTGCAGTACAAGATCATCAAGGCCGGCACCGGTAAGAAGCCGACTGCTTCCGACTCGGTAGAGTGCAATTACCGAGGCACGCTCATCGACGGCAAGGAATTCGACAGCTCGGCTCGCCACGGTGGACCCGCAACCTTCCGGGTTAACGGAGTCATCCGCGGCTGGACCGAAGCCCTGCAGCTTATGCCCGTCGGTTCGAAGTGGCAGCTCTTCATTCCCAGCGATCTTGCGTATGGAGAGGCCGGCAACGGCCCGGACATCGGCCCGAACGCCACGCTGATCTTCGAGGTCGAGCTGCTGGGCATCAAGTAGGGAACCCGCGGAGATCCGGCCGCAGGAGACAGCGCCATAGGGAAAGAGGATGAGCCGATGAACGACAGGCCCCGGACGATGAGAAGCCCTATGAAGCGAATACCCCTGTTGGCGGCGCTGATCCTGCTGTCTGCACTCGTCATCACTACGGTCGGCTCCTCCCGGGATACCGGCGCGAAGGCGATCCCGGATCATATCACGCTCACGTGGACCGGTGATCCGGCGACGACGATGACGATCACCTGGCGAACCGACGATACCGTGACATCCGGCGTCGTCCAGTACCAGAAGGGATCGAAGCTCTCCGCGACCGCCGATCAGACGGATGCCGTCGGGGTTGACTTCGATACCGATCTGGGCGCATGCCGGATCTTCACGGCAAGACTTGTCGGTCTGTCGCCGAACACGAAGTACGCATACCGGGTGGGCGATGGCGAGCACTGGAGTGAGGTCCATACCTTCACAACCGCCGCGCCCAAGCCCGCAGCATTCAGGTTCCTCGTGTTCGGCGACAGCCAGAGCAGCGCGAGCGGCGATCTTCCCTACGGTCAGTGGCGGACTACCGTACAGAACGCGTACAAAGCCAACCCGTCCGCGAAGTTCATGGTCTGCACCGGCGACCTGGTCAGCACCGGACAGAGCTGCGAACACTGGAATGCCTGGTTCTCCGCGACGACGGGGCTGATCGACACCATCCCGATGATGCCGGTCCTCGGCAATCACGAATACTCCGGCAGAGGCGCTCCATCGTGCTGGACCACGCAGTTCCCCCTGCCGCAGAACGGTCCGGAGGGCCTCAAGAACCGCGTCTACTCCTACGACTATGGCCGCGTCCACTTCACCGTGCTGGACAGCAAGAAGGTCAAAGGCAAGAACCTCGCATCCGTGCAGGAGTGGCTCGACTCCGACCTGGCCGACTCGAACGCGATCTGGAAGGTCGTCTTCTTCCACGAGGCGCCCTACGAGGTGAGAGACGGCAGATCGAACGACGAACTGAGAGCGGCCCTCTGCCCGATCCTCGAGCGTCATCGCGTCGATGCGGTGTTCAGCGGACACGATCACGGCATCGCCCGCACCTACCCCATCAAAGACGGCCGGAACATGCGGAAGCCGTCCCAGGGCACGATCTACTTCACTACCGGACGGAGCGGCGACAAGACGTACGAGAACCTGAGCAAACGCGCATGGCACTCGTTCTTCCACAATCCGCTCGATCAGCCGAACTACTTCGTGGTCGAGGTGAACGACATGAAGCTCACGGTCAGAACGGTGAACCAGGACGGCACTCCGGTGGACAACTTCGTCATCGACAAGCGGAACGACACCACTTCGGACGGCCGGTGATCTCTACCTCCGGGACAGGCAGGAATCGGCATCCCGGTGCGCGGAACATGGAACCGATTCGTCAAGACCACCTGGAGGTGTCCGTATGGGAGAGAACCTGACACTTTTCAAAGCGCTCCACCCGCTGCTGATCGCCCTGGCCGTGTGTGTGGCATCATCGGCCGGTGCGATGACTCTGGCGGAGAGATCGAAGACCGGTCACGTCATCGTCGTCGCGTCGGATGCGATCGCGCCCGAGAGGACGGCGGCTGCCGAACTGCAGAAGTACCTCGAACAGGTCACGGGGGCTGAGTTCCCGATCAAGACCGAGTTCGAGGCGAAGGCGAACACTCCGCAGATACTCGTCGGTCCGTCGCGGACGGCGAAAAGCCTCCTGCCGGACGTCGATTGGACGAAGCTGAAGCACGACGGCATCGTCATCCGCACCGTCGGGAGCCGGCTGATCCTCGCGGGCGGCCGGCCACGCGGGACTCTGTACGCTGTCTACACGTTCCTCGAGGATACGGTCGGCGTCCGATGGTGGACGAGCAGCGAGGAGTACGTTCCGGAGAAGAAGACTCTGCGCATACCGGACCTGAACATCAACTATACCCCCAAACTTGAGTACCGCGAGGTCCACTACCGCGACCCGAACGAGAACCCTCTCTTCGCAGCAAAGCAGAAATTGAACGGGTTCTTCCACAGAGTCCCCGAGGAATACGGCGGTCACTACCGTTTCCTGGGGTTCGTCCACACCTTCTACGCCCTGATCTCGCCGGACAGGTATTTCAAGGACCACCCGGAGTGGTTCAGCGAGATCGACGGCAAGCGAACGACCAGTCGCGCCCAGCTCTGCCTCACGAACGACGAGATGCGCCGGGAGCTGACGAAGAACGCGCTGGAGGCCATCCGCAGAGACCCGACCGCCGGGATCATCTCGATCAGCCAAAACGACTGGTACAACCCGTGCCAGTGCGCGAAGTGCAAGGCCGTAGCGGAGGAGGAAGGCTCGGAGGCCGGACCGCTGATCCGGTTCGTGAACGCGGTCGCCGAGGAGATCGAGAAGGAGTTCCCGGACATGTGGGTCGAGACGCTGGCTTACCAGTACACCCGCAAGCCGCCGCTCCACGTGAAGCCGAGGAACAACGTCGTCGTGCGCCTCTGCTCGATCGAGTGCGACTTCTCCAAGCCGCTCGACAGCGAGGCGAACAAGGCGTTCCGCGACGACATGCTGGGCTGGAAGGCAATCGCCCCGAAGCTCTTCGTGTGGGACTACGTCACCGACTTCGCCAGATATCTGCAGCCGCATCCGAACATGCGCGTGCTCGCCCCGAACCTCCGCTTCTTCGTGGACAGTAACACCATCGGCCTCTTCGAGCAGGGTGACAGCTACACCACCACCGGCGACTTCGTCCGACTGCGGACCTGGCTGCTCGCCCACCTGGAGTGGGACCCGTCGCGCGACGAGAAGAAGCTCATATCGGAGTTCCTCAACGGCTACTACGGCCCCGCCGCGCCTTACCTGCAGCAGTACCTCGACCTGGTCCATGACGCTCAGGAGAAAAGCGGCATCGTGATGGGCTGCTACAACACCGACTTGTCATTCATGACTCCGCAGATCATGAACAAGGCGACGGAGCTTTTCGCGAAGGCGGAGGCGGCTGTGGCGCACGATCCCGTGCTGGCCCGAAGAGTGCGCCGGGAGCGCCTGCCCCTCGACTACACGTGGCTGATCCGTTACCGCAAGCTCCAGGAAGAGGCCAGGGAGAGCAAGGTTCCGCTCGCCATACCGACGGAGCCTGCGAAGCTCGTCAGGGAGTTCATCGACCTCTCGCGCGAGTGGAAGACCAACTTCTTCAGCGAAGGAAGCCCGTTCGAGACGCACATGGCGGACTTCGAGTCAATGTTCACCCCGGTCCCGAAGCCGGAGGAACTCGCCCGGCTCCCGAAAGAGGATTGCATCGTGATCGAGCCGGAGCAGTTCTTCCTATACGGCGCGCCGGAGTGGGCTCATCTCGTCGATGATCCGAGCGCCTCGACCGGCAAGGCAGCGCGAATGCCGGGGAACCACAGCAACTACGGCGTCCAGTACCAGATCACCGACGATCTGGCGAAGCGTCTCGACGGCCAGTGGAGGGTATACGTCGTCGCCCGGGTCGAGACCGGCGGGGCGAACCCGGTCATTCGCTGCGGCATCTTCGACCGGAGCATCGACAAGTCGATCGCGTGGTTCGACAAGCGGCCCGACAAGGCTGCATCGACCAAGTATCTGACCTACTATCTCGGCTACCACAAGCTCTCCGCCAGCAACTACCTCTGGGTAGCGCCGTGGGGAGACGAAAACGTGACGAAGGCGATCTACGTAGACCGCTTCGTCCTGGTGCGGGACAAGCGCTGATCGTCGACCAGAGGGAAGGAACCGCCTGACATGTACGGACCGCTTCTCATGCTTGCGCTCGCCGCCGGCTCGGTCTCCGTCACGCACGGGGCATACATCGCGGAGTCCGGGAAGGCCGGATGCGTCATCGTCGTCCCGAACGCTGCGACTCCGGGCGAGAAACACGCCGCCGGGGAACTGCGCGAGCACATCCGGCAGATCACCGGTGTCGAACTGAGACTGATCTCCGAGCGCAACTACTCTCCCGCAAGCGGTCCGTGCATCAGCATCGGCCGAACGAGACTCAGCGAGAAGTACGTCACCAACGACCAACTCGCGGCGTTCGGAGACGACGGCTACAAGGTGTTCACCAGGGACGGGAACGCATTCTTCGTCGGGGGACGCAGGCGCGGCTCGATGTATGCGGTCTACGAGTACCTGGAGTCTCTCGGGGTGAGGTGGTGGTCGCCGGACTACACCGTCATCCCGAAGATCACCGACCTCCCGATGCCCTCGAAGTCGTTCGGGCACATCCCCCAACTCTGGTACAGGGATCAGTGGTGGAACAACGGCGCGACGAACGAGTGGCTCGCACGGATGCGCGTCAACGGGAGCAACGGCCAGGACCACTTCCTGCCGGAGACCCTGGGCGGCTCGACCGTGACTATGCACAGTTGCCATTCCTATGCGGCGCTCGTCCCGCCGGAGGAGCATTTCGGCAAGCATCCGGAGTGGTTCGCCCTCAAACCGAACGGTCAGCGGAGCGCGCATGAGTTGTGCCTCACCAATCAGGGGCTTCGGGACTTCGTCGCGCAGAGGGTGCTCGCGGATCTGAGGGCTCGCGGCGGCAGGGTGGACAACTACTGGGTGAGCCAGAACGACGGCGGAGGTGACGCATGCCACTGCGAGAAGTGCACCGCTGAGCGTGAGGCGCACGGAGGCAGAGACAAGTGGTCGGCAAACACCATCGCCTTCGTGAGCTACGTCGCCGATACAGTGAAGCAGGAGTTCCCTGGGACGCGCATCAAGACTCTCGCCTACAACTACACAAAGGAGGCTCCCCGGGATATCAAGGCGTCGGACAACGTGGTCGTCGAGATATGCGGCAACTTCGGGCCGGGCGACGATCCGCATACCAGGCTCGTGAGCGAGTGGTCGAAGGTCGCAAAGAACATATCCGTCTACACCTACGGCGGCTCGAACTATGGCTATTGGTGGCCCTGCCCCAACGCCTGGGAGGTCGGGATGCAGTACCCCTGGGCGCTGGGGAGCGGCGTCAAGGCGTTCTACGTGCAGGGGACCGCGCTCGGCCTGGGCTCCGGGCTGGTCGATCTGAAGGCATACCTCTCCGCGCGGATGGCGTGGGACCCGTCACGAGACGTGCGCAAGGAGATCCGCGAGTTCTGCGAGGGCTTCTACGGGCCGGGCGGCAGGTACGTGCTGGAGTACCTGGAGTGGTGTCCCAAGTACATCAAGGAGCGCGACCTGGTCATGGACGCGCACAAGATCTGGGGCGACTCGGAGGCCTGGCGAAAGTGGGTCACCAGTGAGTCGATGGATCACTGCGACGGGCTGTTTCAAAAGGCCATCGCCGCGACGGCGGACAATCCGGTCTATCTGAAGCACGTACGTCGGGCGTATCTGGAGGTGCTCTGGGGCGCCATCGCGATCAACCTCCAGCCGGGATCGGACTTCATGAATGCCGAGCTCAGACTCGTTCCCGGCGCCGACGAGGCCGACGTCCGGGCAAAGGCGAAGCTCTTCGGGGAGATCATGCGCGAGAACGGCTACAACAAGTGGCGCGAGGACCTTGCCTTCGAGGCCGACAAATATCCGCACTGATACCCCATCGATGGCGTCGGAGACGCGTCCGGCTTTGGCTATCCCCGGCCGTCCTTCGATACGCTTCGCTACTCAG
>CAYXOC010000038.1:0-47996 GCA_964466715.1 uncultured bacterium | reverse complement strand
ACCGCAAGATCCTTCCTACAGATGGGGGGTAGTCGCTCTCTGGCCGCGTAGGAGGGGTTTTCCGATCGGAGACCGGTAACCCCGACCGCCCGCAGACCGCATGGCAGGAACCCCGCCGACGGAGGCGGGGGACAAAGGCGAGATCCTCTGATGACTCCCGTCGTCCGGGGATCGGAACGAGGGGCAGCATGCATCAACATCCCTCGAAGGCGCGAGGGGTCGGATGAGCGGGGGAGGGTCGGGGGTTCAGGACGGTGTCGGGGGATCGAGCCCCCAACACCGGGTCGGACGGTCTACGGAGCGCTCGCCTCGGTCTCGGCGGGCGGCGCGGCCTTCGCCTTCTCGTGGATGCGTCTCATCACGCTGTGCTTCCGCCCGTAGAATCCGTAGATCAGCATGCCGATCGCCATCCAGATTCCCAGCCGCCACCAGTTCTCCGACGGGAGCGAGAACATCAGCATCACGCACATGAACACGCCGAGGATTGGGATCGTCGGCACCCACGGGCAGCGGAACGGGCGCTTCGCCTCCGGATGGGTCCGTCGCATGATCAGCACGGCCAGACACACGATCACGAACGCCAGCAGCGTCCCGATGTTCACCAGGTCCGCCAGGATTCGCAGAGGGATCAGCCCGGCGATGGTGCCCACGACGATGCCGGTCAGGATCGTCGATTTCCAGGGCGTTCGGAAGCGCTCATGGACGGCTCCGAAGAACTTCTCGGGCAGCAGTCCGTCGCGGGCGATGGCGAGCAGCACTCTCGGCTGGCTGAGCATCAGTACGAGCAACACCGAGGTGATTCCGGCCACCGCGCCGATCGACACCAGGATCTGCGCCCACTCGAGCCCGGCGTACTCGAACGCTTTCGCCACCGGCGCGTTGATGTCCAGTCGGTCGTACGGGACCATGCCGGTCAGGACCGCCGTCACCGCGATGTAGAGTCCGGTGCAGATCAGCAGCGAGGCGATGATGCCGATCGGGACGTCGCGCTGCGGGTTCTTCGCCTCCTCCGCGTGCGTCGAGACCGAGTCGAAGCCGATGTAGGCGAAGAACATGATCGCTGCGCCCGCGAGCATCCCCAGAGGCGCTCCGCCGGGTCCCGCCTGGCCGAACAGCGTCTTCCCGAAGAGGCTGATGCCGCTGTAACCATACGGCGCGAACGGATGCCAGTTCCTCGGATCGACGTAGAAGAGGCCGGCGACGATCACGAAGAGGACCACCGCTACCTTCACGATCACCATCACGGTGTTGACCCACGCGCTCTCTTTGATTCCCTTCACGAGCACCGCCGTTATGATTGCCGCGATCAGGACCGCAGGCAAGTCGAAGAGGCTCCCCGTCCGCACCAACTCCCCGGCGGAGTTCAGGTCGAACGGCGTGTCGGCGATCAATGCGGGGAATGTCACCTGCAGGCGTTCGAGGAAGGGGCTCAGGAGCGCTTGCAGATACTTCGACCAGCCGTGCGCCACCGCGGCCGAGGCGACGGTGTACTCCAGCACGAGGTCCCAGCCGATGATCCATGCGAACACCTCGCCGAGCGTCGCGTAGGCGTAGGTGAATGCCGAGCCCGCGACCGGGACCATCGAGGCGAACTCCGCGTAGCAGAGGGCCGCGAATATGCATGCGATCCCGGCGACGAGGAACGAGAGCATCAGAGCGGGGCCGGCCTTGTCGTGGGCCGCGACGCCGGTCAGGACGAAGATGCCGGTGCCGATGATGCATCCGATCCCGAGGCTGGTGAGCCCTACCGGACCGAGCACGCGCCGGAGCCGGTTCTCGCCCTGCGCCTCTTCGAGCAGCAGGGCCAGAGGTTTCCTGGCAAAGAGTCTCTTGACCATTCCGAAAGTCCTCCGCGTAACGAGCGCATCTTTCTCGACAGGTAGCCTGGCCCCTTGTGGGCGTTCGGGTTGTGTGTGCCTTCGGGGATATGCTCCCGGGCCACGGGATTCGGATGCGCTATCGTGGTGCTACAGTCTACAAAACCCGCGAGATGCCGTCAACTCTGACCGTTCTCGTTCCGGCAGCTCTGCCGCTATCTCAGAAGTTTGGGGAAAGCCGGGGGTATTCCTGCTTGGGGTGGGGTAGCTACCTGAGTTGGGGCTCGCGTGTGCTCAGGAACGCGCCGCACGTCCGCCTGTGTTCCACCGATGTGCGCCGGCTCCTACGGCGACTGCGAGTCTCCGGCCGCCGGGGCCGGCAGCGGGATCGCCGGTGGGCTGGGGGACTCGCGCAGGTTGCGGATGACGGCGAGGATCAAGTCCTCGGACTCAGCCTTGCCCGGTTCGTAGGGTATGGTCCTGGTCCGGCTTCTCGTACCGTCGTGCCACGTAAGAGACAGCCCCCTGCGCCAGCCCGCATTCACCACCTGATCCCACGGTATCCGGTGGGTGCTGAGAGGCAGATCGACCTCGATCGACTCATCCGTCACCCGGACGCCGGTGACCTTGCCGATCGTCTCCGGGAGCATTGTGGAGAAGAGGATGGCCATCGGCGGCGCCAGAAAGAGCAGCATGCGGAGAGGGTGATGCCGTCCGGACCGGTGGCAACGTGGGAGTAAGTGAAGAGCCAGCGGAAGAGCGTGATGGCCAGCAGGGCGGGGATGATTGCGAACAGCGCCAGGTGCTCGGGCTCGAAGTACTCGTGGTACCGCTGGAAGCCGTATCCCAGGATAGCCAGCGTCGGCAGCAGCATAGCCGCCACCATGAGCGCGCCGGCCGTCTCTTGTCCGCCGCGGCTGTCTACGGATTCGAGTCCGCGAAGGTGTGGCAGATCCTGGTCGATCATATCTTCCTCCGTCATATGCGGGCCTACTCTATCACGTATGGGCGCATTTGCTCAACACAGGATTGGACAAACGCCGGACGCTCCCGGTTGCATTTGGGTGCGTTCGCCCCGTTTCCTCCGAGCCGCCTCTGGATATGGAGAATACATTATGGTACACTATGCCCGAGCGCAGGTGCGGCCTGCGCCTTGCGCGGGATCAGCCGGTGGAACCTATTGTCCTCCCGCACGTATTAACCAATAACCCCTCCGGCGCCGCGCGGCCCTCATTTCCCCGGGGAACCGCGGCAGACCAGGAGGCCCTAGTCAGTCCACAGGGTGGTTTTCATGCAGCACAACTCAAAGCTCAAACATCTTGCCGTCGCACTATCGATGCTGGTCCTGGCGTCCGCGTCCGCCTGGGCGAAGCCGGTTTCGCTCGTCGTCGGTGGAAAGGCGATCTTCCTTCACACGACACCCGTCATCGACGACGATGAAGTGTTCGTCCCGCTCACCGCGCTCAGAGCGATCGGCGCATCGGCGAAGGAAGACGGGGCCGCCAGGGGTGGTGAGCAGAAGCTCGACGTCACGTCGGCTTCAGGCAACAAGTTTTCATGCAAGGCCCGCATCATCGACGGGAACCCGATGCTCCCCGTCAGGGACATCGCAGAGGAACTCGGCGCGTTCGTCGTGTGGGACAAAGAGAAGAATACGCTCAGCATCCGCGCCAAGCTCGAGAAGGTGGAGTTCGACGGCGTCCGGCTGAAGGTCAGAACCTCCTTCCCGCTCGGTTACGACCTGGTCGAGTCGAGTTGGACCAGGTCGGAGAAGAAGCTGATCCTCGACATCCCCGGACTGCAGGTCCCTCGCTCGGCGGACGATCTCGTAGAGAACGCGACGAAGATCCCGATCCGCCTCGGGATGCGGGACGAGGAGACCACACGGTTGGTGTTCGATCTGCCGTTTACCGTGAAGGCCCGCAAGGAAGGCCCGGCGCGGACGAAGGAGGTCACCATCTCGGTGTCGCCGTCGCTCAAGGACGCGCCCGCGCCCGAGCGGGTCGCCGATCCACAGGAGGGGATGAACATGCCCGATGAGAAGCCCAAGCCGGTGGCGGCTCCGCCCGCCGAGATCAGCGGTATCGGCTATCAGGATCGCGGGTCGAAGCGCATAGACGTCACCATCGATGCCAATGCCGCTGCGAAGTACACCACCTACATGCTCCGCGAGCCGGACCGGTTCGTGATCGAGTTGGCGAATGCCAGGCTTATCGCCGATCCCGTCGAGAGGGACATCAGGCACGCCATTGCGACGGGCATGCGGATGAGCCAGTTCAACGCTGACACCGTCCGCGTCGTGCTCGATCTCACGAGGCCGGTCGCCTTCGACGTCCGGCAGGAGAAGTCCGGCAAGCTTACCATCTCGCTCGAGCTTCCCAGAGGCGCGGGCGGCTCGCTCGCCGGCAAGACGATCGTGCTCGATCCCGGCCACGGAGGAAGCGAGACCGGCGCAAATGCGAACGGCTGCCAGGAAAAGAACCTCAATCTCGCCGTCGCCCTCCGCGCGGAGAAGCTCCTCAAGGACGCGGGCGCCATCGTCCTGATGACTCGGAAGACCGACAAGACCGTCGCGCTGAAGGAGCGTCCGTTATTCGCAAACCGGCATTCGGCCGACCTGTTCATCAGCATCCACCACAATGCTATGGGGAGCGCGAACAAAGTCTCGGGCACGGAGACCTTCTACCACGGGAACGATGCAAGCAGTCGGGCTCTCGCTCACTGCCTGCAGTCCGAGATCGTGGCGGCGGCCAAGCTGCCGGACCGGAAGGTGAAGTCCGACTACCAGCGCTATCCGGGCTCGGGGTTCGCCGTCCTGCGCGGATCGACGATGCCCGCGGCCCTCGTCGAAGTTGCGTTCCTCGATCATGCCGGGGACGCTGCATGTGCGAGGGACGGCAACTTCCAGCAGAAGGTCGCCGAGGCGATCACCCGTGGGATCAGAATATACATCGAGGGCAATCCGAACCCGCCGCCGAGGCGTCCCGTGACCAAGGTGGGCGGCCCGGCAGAGGAGAAACCGCGTCCGAAGCCCGAGGAGAAACCCGAGCAGAAGCCGGAGCCCAAACCGAGCACTCGGATCGAGACTCCCAGAGATACCTCTCCTGCCGCTCATGAGCAAGCCGGGCCGGACAACGACAGCGAGTCCGACTCGCTGGTGCCGAAAGGACGAGTGAAATGAAGAACAGAGCTCTTACCATAGCCGCGGTTGTGCTGGTGGCGATCAGCATCGGCCTCGGGGTATACATCTCTCAGCGGATCGGCTCTCCAATCCGGGAGCCTGAAGCGCCGCCGACGGCGCAGAGGGAGCCGACACCTCCGCCCACTGAGGAGAAGACGCGCGAGGTCAAGGTCTTCAGGGTGGTCGTGGAGAACAACGAGCCGCGACTGAAGTCGTCCGTGCAGAGCGTCCCGGACGGCGATCCGATACGATCCGCGCTCAGCAAGCTCGTAGAGCAGGGAAGCAATGGCGGGACGGTTAATCCTATACCGAAGGGCACGAAGCTTCTCGGCGTAGAGGTCAAAGACGGACTGGCGAAGGTAGACTTCAGCCGCGAGTTCCGAGACAACTTCGCCGGCGGGTCCGAGGGTGAGGCGCTCGTCATCGCGGTCATCCTCCGCACGATGGACCAGTTCGACGAAGTGAAGAAGGTGCAGATCCTGGTCGAGGGCAAGCCCATCGACTCGCTGGGTCACGCGGACCTCTCAGAGCCGCTCGATGTCGGCTGGGTGAGTCCCGAGTTCAGCGGGGAGTAGTGAGACTGCAGACGGCGGACCGCCGACTGCAGGTTCCGGAGAGCTCGGCTGCCGTCCGCGGTCTGCGGTCGGCAGTCTTGATATGGAGTGAACATTGAAAACTGATGCACCGATCGGCGTTTTCGACTCCGGGGTCGGCGGCCTGACCGTCGCCAAGGAGATCGAGGCCAAACTCCCGCACGAACACATCGCATTCGTCGGGGACGAGATCCACATCCCGTATGGCGATCGTCCGCCCGATCAGATACTGAGCTACGCCCTGGGGATAACCCGGTTCCTGATTGACAGATGCGGCGCCAAAATGGTAATCATGGCCTGCAATATGTCGTCCGCGCTGGCGCTCGAGGAAGCGCGGCGCATGTTCCCCCAGGCGCCGATCCTGGGTGTGATCGATGCGGGCGCGCGGGCGGCGGCGCGTGCCTCGCGGGACGGGCGAGTGGGAATCCTCGCCACGCAGGGCACCGTGAACACCAGGGCCTACACACGGGCGCTGTCCGGCCTGCTTGAGGACGCCGACGTCTACGAACAGGCGTGTCCGCGCTTCGTGCCTCTGATCGAGTCCGGCGGGGCCGACTCACCGGAGGCTCACGAGGCGGTGGCCGAGTACACCGAGCCGCTGATGCTCGGCGGATACGGGACGATCGTTCTGGGCTGCACGCACTATCCGTTCCTGGCGGACGCGATCGGCCGCAGGGTCGGGCCCGAGGTCACGCTTATCGATCCCGCGGAGGAGACCGCGATCGAGGCGGGGGAGATACTCGCGGATACGGGTATGTTGAACCCACCGCACATCGAACCCGTACACAGATACTACACGACTGCCCGGCCCGACGAGTTCGCGGCGCTGGGCGGCGAATTCCTGGGCAAGCCGCTCGATCACGTCGAGCAGATCAGGTGGGGAGTCGATTTGGGAGCGATAGAATGGCTAGAGAAGACGGTCGAGCAAACGACCAGATCCGTCCGGTAAAGATCACCAGAGGATATATCAAGTATGCGGAGGGGTCCTGTCTCATCGAGATGGGCGACACCCGCGTCATCTGCACGGCATCCGTCGAGGAGAAAGTCCCTCCGTTCCTGAAGGGATCGGGCACCGGGTGGGTCACCGCCGAGTACGGCATGATTCCGCGTTCCTGTCTCACCAGGAACCAGCGCGAGGCCGCGAAAGGCCAGCTCGGCGGCCGCACGATGGAGATCCAGCGGCTCGTCGGGCGCTCGTTGCGCTCGGTGGTCGACATGAAGGCTCTGGGCGAGCGAACGATCTGGATGGACTGCGACGTCATCCAGGCCGATGGAGGCACCCGAACGGCATCGATGACCGGCGCATTCGTGGCTCTGGCCGAGGCGGCCGACTGGCTCCGCCGCCAGGGGCTCGTCCGCAAGGATATCATCACGGACATGCTCGCGGCCGTCAGTGTCGGCATTGTCGGCGGCGAAACGATGCTCGACCTCAAGTACTCCGAGGACTCCTGCGCGGCGGTCGATATGAACGTTGCCATGACCGGCGCCGGCAGGTTCGTCGAGATCCAGGGCACGGCGGAGGGCATGCCGTTCAGCCGCCAGCAGTTCAACAAGATGCTCGACCTCGCCGAGGCCGGCATCAGGCAGCTTTTCGCCATCCAGCGCGACGCCCTCGGTGGGTTGGTGTAGCCGAATCACGTGTAGGAGGAATCTTGCGGACGGTCTGTGTCCGCCAACTCCGAATGTCTCCTCGATGCATCGGTAGCAGAATGAAATGGCGCTGCCGATGCATCGGCTTAGTGCGTAGGAAACGGACGCTGTCCCGTTTCGCCCGTTTCGGGCCGATACCAGCGGCACAGGACGGCGGCAGTGCCCTACATAGACAGACGCCGCCTGTAGGGAACGGACGCTGTCCCGTTCCGTGGGTGTAGGTCTCCAACGAGCGGAACGCGACGGCGGGCGTTCCCTACAAGGCATACCCGAGGGGCTTCGGTAGCGCCGTTCGCACAAACCGCGAGCTCTGCTTCCGAAGCATCCAGCCCCCCGTAGGAGGAGTTTTGCGGACGGTTTGTGTCCGCTAACTCCGACGTCGGGATTAGCGTCGTCCCTTCGACAGGCTCAGGACAGACATTCACCGACGCAGAATTCCTCCCACGGATGGTACGTCACTTCTGATTTCGGAGCCACCATGGATCTAGTCCTCGCAACCAAGAACACCGGCAAGGTGGAGGAACTGAAGGCCCTCCTCGCCGACATGGACGTTCGCGTCCTCTCCCTCCGCGACTTCCCGGACATGCCCGAGGTCGAGGAGACCGGCGAGACCTTCGCCGAGAACGCCGAGATCAAGGCGTCCACCGTCGCGCGCACCACCGGCAAGCTCACCCTCGCGGACGACTCCGGCCTCGAGGTCGACGCGCTCGGCGGTCGGCCGGGAGTGCAATCGGCTCGGTTCGGCGGACCCGGCGCATCGGACCGTGACAAATACCTCAAGCTCCTCGAACTCCTCGAAGGCGTTCCGGACGAGGCGCGCACCGCCCGGTTCCGTGCGGCGGTCTGCATCGCCACTCCGGAAGGCGAGACGGTCATCGTCGAGGGCGCGTGCGAAGGTGTGATCGCTCACGAACCGGCGGGCGAGGGCGGATTCGGCTATGATCCGATCTTCTACATCCCCGAGTGCGGGCAGACGATGGCCGAGATCCCTTCCGACGTGAAGAACCGCATCAGCCACCGCGCCCGTGCGATGCACCTCGCCAAGCGCGTCCTCCAACAGTACCTCGCGACCGGTCGACTGTGAGGCGGATGGCAGGGGAGCATGGGAGTGTGGGCGTTCCCGGACTCCCGCGCTCATACCCCCACACTCTCCTTGATATCCCGCCCCGAAACTGATATAATCAGTACACATTCCGGGGTGTAGCGCAGTTGGTAGCGCGCATGCTTTGGGAGCATGAGGCCGCGAGTTCGAGTCTCGCCACCCCGACCATGCATATGCGAACGGTCCGTCCGTATGCGGCGTATTGAGCAACCGGTGCGGGTGGCCTGTCGGACGGATGACGGCAAGCGCGTTCGAGCAGGATACGGCAGACGGGAGTCAACCTTCGGGACGAGGGACCGAAGACCGGGCAAGAAGCCTGGCGGCGCATATTGACATGCGCGCGCCTTGTGGTATAATGTCTGTGCTCGGAACCACCGTGGTCCGAGTGACGCGCGGGAGTAGCTCAGTTGGTAGAGCGCTAGCCTTCCAAGCTGGATGTCGCGAGTTCGAACCTCGTCTCCCGCTCCATTCTTGCCTCCGTAGCTCAGGGGATAGAGCAACTGCCTTCTAAGCAGTGGGTCGCAGGTTCGATTCCTGCCGGGGGTGCCAGATGAGTAGGTAGTGGGAAGGACGAAGTAGGCAGCGGGAAGGGTGAAGAGGGAAGGCCGGACCGGGTCTTCTCCACCATCTTCACACTTTCCCCTTTCCACTTTATATGGCGGGTGTAGCTCAGTTGGTTAGAGCGCTAGGTTGTGGCCCTGGAGGCCGTGGGTTCGAGTCCCATCACTCGCCCCATTTTCGCAGAAAAGCCCATCCGAGATCGGATGGGCTTTTTCGCGCATATCCGTATCAGCGATATGCGATCTTCCGCATTGAGAGGGCGGGTGCGACGCGCTTCTCCTACGGGCACGGCTGCACGATGTTCTTGCCCTCGAAGACATGCAGTTCGTCGAACAGATTCTCCGCAGCGCTCTGATACAGCAGGTTGCCGGCGAAGTCGTAGATGGCGATGTAGAAGTAGCTGTCGTTCGGGAAGTTGTCCGCGTAGATGTAGAAGTGCACCGGCTGCATGTAGAAGATGAGCGGCTGGGAGAAGTAGCCGTTGCCCAGGAACTCGACGAAGTCATAGGACGTCATGCCGTCCATATCAATGCCGAAGTTGACTTCGGTCAGGCTTCTGGAAACGAACTCGACCGGCCCCTTCGGGTTGTCGTTATCGAAATACCATACTCCGAACGTCGGACATCTCTGGCTTCCGACCGGCTCCTTGTAGATGAAGGCATAGGTGGCGTCACGCGTGGTCAGAGTCGTCCGGATATCCTTGGGCACGCCGTACGAGCGCAGATGCAGTTCTCCACCGCCCTGCGCGCCGCAGAAATTGTTCGGGTTGAAGACCGATACCGCCGCCGGCGCGGAGTAGGAATTCTGCCTTAGATAGCTGCCGGGCAGAAGGATCGATGCTGAGACGCGGTAAACTCCCTGTGGCCAATTGGTCTTGATGCACACGTTGCCCAGGATATCCGTCTGCTGGGGCCCGGCCATGAACTCCGTGTCCCATGGGGTCAGCCCGAAAAACTTGACGGCAGCGGTCTGGGCTGGTACCGCCATAGAACAAACTAGTTGTAGATTGATGTGAGCGCAGAGCTGGGTGCTTCCAGGTTTGGGGTTGAAGTACTTGCCGGTGACCACTACTGAGTCTTCGTTGTTGACAGCCCATGCCGCGCTCGTCAAGAGCAATGTCGTAATCAGCACTACTGCGCGCAGTGTTCTGTGTGTCATGATCTGCGTTCCCTCCTCGATGTTTCCTTGCACCGTATTGTTCGTTCTCCATGCCGACGGCGTCCCGAACCTGTCGATCTTCGGTGATCGCCGGAAGGGATGCCGTTTGCGCGTACCAGTCCCGAACGATGAGGATGCCTGACGCATGCGCGCCGGCATCCTCATCGGACAGTCTCGGTGCGCAGGCATGCCGCCCGCGCTGTCGGTTAGTAGTCAAACCGCAGGTGCGGTTCGCTACGGGCAGTCCTGGCAGGGCCAGTCCTCGCCGTTCAGGCACGGAGTGACCACGATCTGTCCCTGGAACACTCGGAGTTCCGGTACGACCCCGTTGTTCCACGGGGCGCTCCTGTACACGAGGTTGCCGGCGGGATCCCACAGAGCGATGAAGAACTTCTGGAAGCCTGGGAAGGTGTCCGCGTACAGGTAGTAGTGTACCGGTCCCTCGTATTCCTCGGTCTCGACCCAGCCCATGCCGATCAGCTCGAACGAGGCGTAGTCCGGGTTGTTGAAGTACAGGATGTTCGAATCGAACCAGTGCCTGGCCTCGAACTCCACCTCACCCAGCACCGGGTGGTCGTTGTCGAAGTAGAGGATGCCGAAGTTGTTCACGGGGCTCTTCTTGAAGATGAACGCGAAGGTGGCCTGCCGTGAAGCCAGAGTCTGTCTTACCACTTTGCCGGCATCGTAGGAGTTGAGATAGAGCGCTCCACCTCCCTGCGCGCCGCAGAAGTTGGTCGGGTTGAAGACCGATACCGCGACCGATTCGGACTCGATCTTAGGCGCCTGAAGCATACCGTTCGTGTTGGTGGGGAACGCTTTCGCTTCCACCTCGTAGATGCCCTGAGGCCACGTGGTCTTTACGCAGGCTACTCCCCAGGCGTTGGTGAATGCGGACTTGGCCTTGAACTCCACTTCGTACGGCGTCTCTCCGGTGAACTTCACCTCCACGCCGGAGTATCGCGGATCCACTTCGGCGCACAGTTGTGTGCTGCCCGGTCTCGGGTTGAAGAAGTTGCCGGTGACCTTGATGTCTTCGACCGTCGTTGCCCATGATGCGCCGGCCAGCACGGTCATGGCCATCACGAGTGTGAGCGCGAACAGAATCTTGCGTGTCATAAGTGATTTAGCCTCCTTTGGCACAAAGCATGCTGGTGTCGACCCGCCGTGCCCTTCCGGGTTCGTGTGTTGCGGGCAATTGCTCCCGAATCCGCACAGGCGTTTGCCCTGTCATAGTGGTGTCAGCCGTCGATGTGTTGCCATCGGGATGGCCCATCTCACAGGCCATCCCGACAGCGCAGACTGCCCGGTCTACTCGACGCAATCCACATCGACCTGCCCGCTGATGACCAGACCCTCGAAGCTTATGCCGATCGAGCTCTGGTAGAGCACCTTCCCGGCAAAGTCTCTGATCTCCAGGTAGAACTGGTCCGGGTTGCCGTCGATGATCTCTGCGATGTAGCGAACGTACTTGGGCGGATCGGCGCCCAGCTGGAACTGCCCGTTCCCCACGAACCTTACGGACTCACTCGGATTCGGCGCAATGCCGAACTGCTTCGAGATGAAGCTCTTGGCCACGAAGGATACCGGTCCGAGCGGGTTGTCGTGATCGAAGTAGAGAAGTTGGAACGGGATCTTGGCGCATTTCCTGCCGTTGCACCCTTCGTCAAACAGAATGCCGAACGTTGCAAAGCGAGGCTCCAGAGTCCTCGTTATGTTCTTCGGCACGCCGTAGTGGAACAGCGCCAGGGCTCCACCGCCGGTCAGACCACAGCAGATGGACTGCGGGGCTACGGTAACTGCGACGAACGGTGACCAGACCGGTCCTGCATTCACCTGCACCGAGTACACGCCCACCGGCCAGAAGGCTTTGGCACACCCAAATCCCAGGGAATTGGTGGTGGCGGTTGCGGGCACCGGATGGGTGCCGTAGACGCCCTCTCCGAAGAACGTCATCGGTATGTTCGGTATCCCGGGAACGGTCTGCGCGCACAGCCGAACACCAAGCGGCTGCGGGTTGAAGAACCTTTCAGTGATGAACACCATGTCCTGCGCCAATGCTGCATTCGACAGGATGGCGAGTGACATCACGAGCAGCACTAGATACAGTCTCTGAACCTTCATAGCTCCTTGACCTCCGTTGTGAAGATGAGATACATTACGCTAGTGCGCTGTTGAGTCGGATTCTCCGATCCGACTCAACAGCGCAGCCCGGAGTTCCGTCAGGCCGAAGACGCGCGTCTTGACTTGACGGAACACTAGACTGGCTTCGTGAAGCGGATCCTGACAGGGCATCCGCATGGGTGTACCCTACATGCGGCACACATCACTCCTTTCCCGATGATATGCGGCCGCCCTCAGACCAGCGGGCTTCGGGACAACGCTCTGGTGATCTGCGGGCCGTAACCGACTCCGCAAGCCAATGAATTATGTCCTTTTCCGTCAACACCTAAACTTACAATTGAGAGCAACTTGCTGAGTGTCAAGGTAATAGGGCTATCATAGAAACCGCAGGCTTCAGAACCGCTTGGAGGGCCTGCCGACGACCTGATATCGGCCCGGGGCACAGGATGCGCGCATCGATCGCCGAGCGGTCCGGAATGCCTGCCGCGCAACAATCCGCGGCCATTACGCGTATGAATACCTGGATGAGTCACAGACACCGAACCACTGAAGGTATACTGCTGGTCTTCGCCGCGATAGTACTTCTGCTCGGCTTCGTCCTCGCGTTCCTGGGACGGATGCCGGCGCTCGACGATCGAGGAACGGTGAACATCAACGCGGCCTCACCGGATGAGCTTGCCTCGGTCCTCAACGTCGACCGGGGAGCGGCCAAACGCATCTGCGACTACCGCGATCAGCACGGGCCCTTTGTCAACACCGCCTCCCTCAGCCGCGTGCGGCTGCTGACCTCCGCCGAGGCCGGGCGTCTCTACGCGCTGTCCTCGGGAGGCGCCGATCTGTCGGCGCTCAGCGCGATCGATCTGTCTATCCGGGCCGACATCGGGCACGGAGCGGCATCCAGAATCCTCGAGGCGGTACTGATCAGAGGGGACCGGCCGATCACGCGGAGTTGGCTGGAGCGCCTGCCGGTGGTCAGTGCTTCCAAGGTCGCCGCTCTCGATTCGCGGATCAGGGCGAGGGATCCGGGCGCGACCGTCGTGTCGTATTGGGTACACGCGGGACTGCTGATCCTGTCGTTCTTCCTCATGCATCTTCTGCTGAGGAAGCGTGCGAGCGGCGCCGATCCGTATCTCCTGCCGTCGGTCATGATCCTCTGCGGGCTTGCGGCGATCGTGCTGTTTTCGATCAAGGATCCGCTGCGCGACACCTTCGTCTTCCCTCAGCAGGTTCGAGGCATTCTGCTCGGGGCGCTGGCGTTCGCCGTGCCGCTGACGGCGAGGTTCCGGGCATTCAGAGCCTGGCGCTATACATATATCTACGCGCTCTCCGCCATCGCGCTCGTTCTCACGCTGCTCCTGTTCGGCAGAGGACCCGCAGGCACGAGGATCAGCTTCCTCGGCTTTCAGCCGATGGAGATCGTCAAGATCGCCCTCGTCTTCTTCGTGGCAAGCTATCTCTCCGACCGCTGGCATATCCTGCTCGACAGGACCGGCCCCAGGCGGCGGATCGAGATGCCGCTGTTCAGGGATATCGGTCCGCTGATCGTGATGTACCTGCTGTCGCTTCTGACCTTCGTCCTCGTCCGTGATCTGGGTCCGATGCTGATCCTCTTCGGCATGTTCGTGGCGATGCTCTACGTGGCTACCGGCAAGCCGTCGTTCATCGGCGTCGGGCTGGCGGTCATAGGTGTGACCGGGGCGATCGCGCACGTCCTGAAGCTCGGAGTATTCGACGTGCGCGTCGATATGTGGCTCCATCCCTGGGACAACATCCACGAAAACGGCATGCAGCTAGCCCAGGGGTTCTGGGGACTGGCGACCGGAGGCATCTGGGGCAGCGGCCTCGGGCTGGGGAGCGCGCACTACATGCCGCGCGGAGGATCCGATCTCATGCCGGCGGCGCTCGGCGAAGAGATCGGCCTCGTCGGGCTGATCGTCGTGCTGGCGCTCTACTCGCTGATCATCGTTCGAGGGCTCAGGATCGCTCTCCATGCGAGGACCGACTTCGACCGCTTCCTGGGAGCCGGGCTGAGTACGCTCTTCGGTATCCAGACCGTCATCATCGTGTTCGGCGTGCTCGGACTGACGCCGCTCACCGGCGTCACGCTTCCGTTCGCAAGCTACGGCAAGTCGTCGCTGATCGCGTCGTTCTTCATCCTCGGCATGTTGCTCAACATCTCGGCGGACGGACGGCACGGAGTCGATGTGCGCACCGAGACGAGGCGAGCTTTCCGCAGGCTCGGCGTGGGATTCGCGGTCCTGCTTCTCGGAGTGGCGGGCATCGGCAGGCTCGTGTGGATCCAGGGGATCGCCGCCGACCGGATCGCCGGGCGCACGATCACCGCTCCGGATGCCGACGGTGTCGTCCGCGCGCACGTGAATCCCAGGCTTCGGTCGATCGAGGCATCGATCCCGCGCGGGAGCATCTATGACAGAAACGGCAAGCCGCTCGCATCATCGCGCGCATCAGAGCTCGGCGATCTAGCCGAGAATGCGGCCGGACGCCCCGGCAAGCGGTACTATCCCTTCGGCGGTGACTCGGTGCATCTCGTGGGCTATCTGGACCCCATATGCGGCGGGCCGGTCGGCATGGAGAAATGGCATAACGGCGACCTGAGAGGGTTTGATGACTACTCGGAACTCCTGCCCATGTATCGGTTGAGGCGCACTCCGTTCCAGCCGCACAGAGTGGGCAAGGACCTCCGCCTCACCATCGATGCCGAACTGCAGGACGCCGTCGAGAAAGCGCTGAGCAAGTATGCCGGGGCCGTTCGGGATCGGCGGACCGGCCGGCCGAAGACCAAAGGCGCTGCGGTCGTGCTCGATGTCTATACCGGAGAGGTGCTCGCTGCCGTTTCGATTCCTCACTTCGACCCGAACGAGTTAACACGCGGCATCTGGAAGTCGTATAATGGGGATGAGAGCGGCGAGGCCGTGCTGGTGAACCGTGCGCTCCACGGCCTCTACCCACCGGGATCGACGTTCAAGCTGGTCACGGCGGCATCGGCTCTGGAGAACGGCGTTGACGTCACGTATGTGTGTCGCCACAGCGAGCGAAATGTGAGCTGGCGGGCAGGCGGCCGGACATGGTCGAGACGACGGATCACCGACCTCGAGGAGATGGGCGCGCACGGCTCGACCGACCTGTCGAAGGCGGTCAGGGTCTCGTGCAACGTCTACTTCGCGCATCTGGGGCTCGAACTCGGTGAGGACCGCCTCTACGAGACGGCGGCGAAGAAGTTCAGGCTGGAGCACATACCTCCGCCGAAGGGACTCCGGCCGGACCTGCCCGACAATGCGTATGGACAGGGGCGCATCCTCGTGACGCCGCTCGAGATGGCCAGGGTGGTCGCTGCGATCGCGAACGGCGGCATCATGATGAAGCCTCAGTTCGTGAAGGACATCCGGCTCGGTGACGAGGTTCAGGAGGAGTCTGCGCCCGTCGAGATGGGCCGACCGATCAGTCCCGCAACATCGCGGGCATTGCGGAAGATGATGGCCGACGTGACCACGATCGGTACCGCCAGGGGGACCTTCGCCGGGCTGAGAGTATCGGTCGCGGGCAAGACCGGCAGCGCGGAGAACGACCAAGCCGACCGCATGCCGCATTCCTGGTTCGTCGGGTTTGCGCCGGTCGAGGATCCGCGGATCGCGTTTGCCGTCGTGGTAGAGAACGGCGGATGGGGCAGAAACGCCGCCGGCCCGGTCTGCAGGGAGATCGTGAAAGCAGCGTTGTGACGAGGACGGATGCATCTACGCCGTGACGCGAGGAGCGATACATGGACGTTTTCGAGAAACTGAACAAGACTTTCGCCGGGTGGTACGAGAACCTGTTCGGCGACGCGGCGAGCGACCTGCGGCCGAAGGACATCCTCCGCCGGATCATCGGCGCGATGGAAGACAACCGCAAGGAAGGACTCGATAACAAGGTCTACGTGCCGAACAAGTACGTGCTCGAGATCGCCTTCGACTCCGATGAGGAGCGTGAGTACCTGCTCGCTTTCCTGGACAAGGACGAACTGGAGACCGCCCTCCGCAAGTACATGGCGCAGAACAAGTACTACCTCCGCGGGCAGCTCGACTTCACCATCGAGGAGATCATGCGCGAGGAGGGCGGGCCTGCGCCTGAGAAGCTCTGCGTGAAGTGCCGATGGGATACCCAACACCCCGTGAGGGATGCCGAGCCGGCTCCGGAGCCGATGCCGATCGAGTGGGAGGCCGACGAGCGCGGGTCCGCGCCGCCGACCTTCGAGCCCGCGGGCGATGAGGAGTTCACCGTCGCCGCTACAGACATGTACGACGCCAACACCGTCGCCCCTCCGGTCCTGGAGGTCAGCGATGTCGATGGCTCATCCCGCCAGATCGCCCTCGCCAAGCCGTCGATGACCATCGGACGGTCGAGCCGCGCCGGAAACGATGTGGTCATCGAGAAGGATGGTATGGTCTCGAAGCGGCATGCGCGAATCACCCTTGGCGCGGACGGGTTCACCATCACGGACATGAACAGCACCAACGGCGTCTGGGTCAACGGGGAGCGCGTCGAGAGCCGGATCCTGCGGGACGGCGATCTGATCAAGCTCGGCGCGACCGAGTTGGTCTTCCGCGAGTCCGCGCGGTCCGCGATCAAGAGCCGGCTCTCCGCGGTTTCCGTGAGCAGCAGGCCGAGGCTCGTGATGGCCGGTGGGTCAGGCGAGGAGTTCCTGCTGGCCTCGGAGATGGTTGTCGGGCGGGGCCTCACCAGCGACGTCAGGCTCGGCGATCCGACCGTTTCCAACAGCCATGCGAAGGTTTTCTCGGAGAACGGAACGGAATTCTACATCGAGGACCTGGGGAGCCAGATGGGTACCTGCGTGAACGGCGTGCAGGTTATTCGGGGCTCGGCGGTCCGGCTCAACCCCGGCGACCAGATCAAGCTCGGAGAGGTGGTCCTGCGCTTTGAACGGGACTGAGATACTCGGATGGGTGCTGACAGGGCTGAAGTTCGTCTTCCTGACCGCCCTGTCGCTGTTCATGCTCTACCTGATCGGCATACTGAGGCGTAGCGTCGACTAGCGAACTCCTACTCGTAATCGTACTCGAGAGGTCGCCGATTACGAGTACGATGAACGAGATCCAAACACGTCCCTGTAGGGGCTAAGCATTTGCCGACCTAGGAGCTTGCGTGCTGGGACACAAACGCAAATGCTTCGCCCCGAGATGGAGGAGGGGCGCGATTGCGATTATGAGTACGAGTAGGAGTACGAGTGCGTAAGGTGAAGGTTTGACCAACATATCCACTGCCTGGAAGACCGACAAGGGCCCACGGCCCGCGAACGAGGATTCCTGTCTCATCCTGACCCGCGACGAACTCGCCGGGGCTGCCGAAGGACTGCTCGTCGTCGCGGACGGCATGGGCGGCCGCGCGTCCGGCGCTACCGCCAGCGGACTCGCCGTGGAAGCCGTCCGGCGCACGTTCACGTCCGGCGTCCAGACCGCCTCGGATCTCGGCAGCCTGCTCTCCCGGAGCCTCGTCGCGGCAAACACCGACGTCGTGCGCGAGGCCGGCGCGCGTCCGGAGCTTCAGGGCATGGGCACCACCTGTGTCGCCGCCGCCGTCAAGGATGACAAGCTCTTCGTCGCGCATGTCGGCGACAGCAGGGGATACCTCCTCCGCGACGGCCGGCTGCTCCGGCTCACGGAGGACCATTCCATCGTCGCCGAGAAGGTGCGCTCCGGCGAGATGACCGAGGACCAGGCGCGCAGGAGCCGGTTCCGCAATGTCATCACCCGGGCCATCGGTCTGGAGGCCGATATCGAGCCGGAGGTCAGCAGCACGGACCTCCGACCGGGCGACGTGATCCTCCTCTGTTCCGATGGGCTCACCGGACCGGTGCGGGAGCCCGAGATTGCCGATATCGTCGGCTCCTCCATGGCTCCGAGCGAGGCATGTGATCGGCTCGTCAAGGCCGCGCTGAAGAACGGCGGGTCTGACAACGTGACCGTCGCCGTTGCAGCCTACCGCCGAACTACGACTCCGACTTCCGTGGGACCGGCGGCAGGAGGCGGCATCGGCAGGAGGCTGGCGCGAGTCCTCGTGCCCGGACTCCTCGGCCTGATCGTTGGCCTGTCGCTCGGCCTCTACGCGGAGAGGATTCCGTATCTCAAGGATCTGAAGCCGGCGGAGAAGACGGTTGTCGCTCCTGCCCCCGAGCCCGACATGAGCAAGTTTGAGTACGGCATACCCGCCTCGCTGCTCTATACTCCGGTGAAGGGCAGCGTGCTCAGCCTCTACCAGGGATACCTGTACGTCTCGGATACCACGGGCCGCCTGGCGAAGGTCGATACCACGGGCCGCGTGGTCGCCGACTTCGTGGCGGACGATGCCTTCGAGGAACGTGTGAGGCTCCTGTCGGCGAAGACCGCCCGTGATCGGCAGGGCAACATATACCTCTCGGATACCGCGAACAAGCGCATCGCCAAGTACTCCGCCGACGGCGCGCCTCTGAGGATGATCGGTGAGGGGCAGCTCATCGGCCCCGAGGCGCTCGTCATCGACCGAAACGGCGACATATATGTAGTGGACGGCGGCCGGCTCAAGGTCATTCGCCCGAAGCCCGTCTCATCGCCCCCGTCCGGCCCATAGGTCTCACACCATGGCCTTAGGAAAGATCGGAAAGTACGAAAAACTCGATGTACTGGGGCACGGGGCCTCGGGAATCGTCTACCTCGCGTGGGATACCATGCTCCGCAAGCAGGTTGCGCTCAAGGAGATCAACCTCATGGCGGGCGACGAGGGACGATTCCTCGAGGAGGCCAGGGTCCTCGATCGTCTGCGCCACCCGAACATCGTCCAGGTGAACGGCGTCGATCGGATCGACGGCCACATCGTGATCGACATGGAGTACGTCAAGGGGCCGAACCTCCAGGAGGTCATGCGCCGCCAGGGGAGACTGCCGCTCGACCAGGCGCTCAGCATCGGAATCCAACTCTGTGACGCCCTGCACTTCGCTCACGAGAACCACACCGTCCACCGTGACGTCAAGCCGGGCAACATCCTCATTTCCAAGGAAGGCCAGGCGAAGATTGTCGACTTCGGCCTCGCTGAGATCCTCGGCAGCGGATCGTATGCCGGCGGCGCGGGGACATACGCCTACATGGCTCCCGAGGACTTCGAGGAGGAGGAGCGCTCCGACCACCGATCGGACATCTGGGCCGTGGGAGTCACTCTCTACGAGATGCTCACCGGCAGGCGGCCGTTCCAGGCGGTGAAGGCGAAGGACCCGTTCTCGTGGAAACGGACCGTCGATGAGGACCAGCCGGTCCCGCTCAGGGAGATCGATCCATCGCTGCCGGGCGAACTTGAGCAGGTTATATCGCGGGCTCTGGCGAAGAACAAGTATGACAGATATCAGTCGTCCGGTGAGATCGCCGACGATCTGAGGCGGATCGCCGCCCGCGTCGGAGCGACCGCCCCGGTCTGGACGCCGTTGACGCCGCACGCAGCCGGACCTCGGGAGTATGGTGAGGTCCCGTCGGCAGGTCCGGATGCGCAGGTATCGGATGAATACGGTCCGGAGATCATCCTTTCGTCGGAATTCCTGGACTTCGGCAGACTGCGGAAAGGTGAGTCCAGGAATCGCGGTCTCACGGTTCGGGTTCCGGGCCGCGGACGGATCAACGGCCGGGTGGCGTCTCAGCCGGGCTGGCTGACCGTCTCGCCTCAAGCGTTCAATCGTCGGAAGCAGACGCTCACGGTCACGGCGCAGACCGACAGCATCCACCGGCCGGGGATCTACGAGGAGGCCCTCGTCCTCGAGATCGAGGGGCAGCGTGTCGAGATCCCGTCGGGCCTCGAGGTGCTTGCGCCGCGCCGCCAGTTCTACGAGACCGGCTGGTGGTATGTGCCCTTGTTGGCCGGCTGCATGCTTCCGGTGCTGCTGGAGGCATTCGTCGGCAAGCCGGTGAGCGCGCCGTCGCTGGTCACGATGGGGCTGCTCGCGGTGATGTTGTTTATCATCACCGTCGTCGCAGACCTGGGGATCATAGAAAAGATGCTCCCCGGGCTGATCTCGGCGGTCGGGTTCGGGGCTCTGTTTGGGACGCTCAAGGCGGCGTTCGCGCCGGGGGCGAGGCTGGATACCGGCGAAGTGATGCTGATGTCGCTTCTCGGGACGCCGTTGTGTCTGTTTGTCGTTTTGCAGCTTCTGACCGCATCGAAATGGCGGTTCTGGGCGGTGATCCTGGCGATCACCGCCGTCACGGCCTCGATCGCGGTGGCAAGGTAACCAATATGGAGTGCGGAAGCTCCGCTTCCGTGTTCCAAAGGAGTGCACATGAAGAGCAAGTACCTGATTCGTGGGATCATCGGCCTGATCGTCTTGTACGCGATCGGCGCGGGTATCATGCGCCAGATACATATCGGCCGCCTGGCAGAGCAACTCAGGGCGGGCTCCCAGGAGGAGAAGATGGCCGCCGCCCGCGACCTGATGAAGCGCGACCGGCTCTACGACAAGGTCCAGGAGATGAAGCCCGAGGAGCGCATCACCGCGGCTCAGGCCGTCAAGTCAATCGGCGGCGAGCAGGCAGTCAGACAGCTTCTCGGGCTGCTCAAGGACGCCGATGCCAATGTGAGGACGCAGGTGACCGCCGCGCTCAGCGAGATCGGCGGAGAGCATATCGCGGTGCTGATCCCTTCCCTGAAGGATTCCGATGCCAACGTAAGCGCGGGCGCCTCGAACGCCTTGATCGCTATCGGCCCGAAGGTAATCCCGCAGGTGCAGACCGCCGCGAAGGACGGCAGTCTCCGCGGGCCGGCGATGAACGTGCTGATCAAGATCGGTCCGCCGAGCGTCCCTGCCGTGATCGATCTGCTCGACGAGGATGATCAGGACTTGCGCATGGCAGCGGCCGATGCCCTCGGCAAGATCGGAAGCAAGGACGCCACGCCCGCGCTCTTGAAGAGCACCGGCGACATCGCCGCTGTTCGCAGAGTGGCCGTCAGTTCGCTCTGCGCGATCTGCGATCCTCGATCTACGGACTTGCTGGTTGAGGTGCTGAGCCAGACCCGTGACGACGGCGAGGTCAGGGCTCGCGCCGCGCGCGCACTGAGCGTCATCGGCGGCGGCAGGGCGATATCCGCGCTGGTCGGCGCGCTTGGCGACATGGACCAGAAGGTGCGGACGTCCGTCATCACCGGTATCCAGAGGCTCGGCGATCCCGCCGTCGGCCCGGTGGTAGCAGCGATCGCGGGCGGTTCGAGCACGGTCAGGCATGCCGGTGCGGCTGCGCTTGAGAAGATCGACTCCACATCGGCGTCCGCGGCGCTCCTGAAGCTTTCCAAGGATTCCGATCCCGTTGTCAGAATATCAGCCGCGCGAGGTCTCGGCGAGCAGCGCTCGAACCCGCAGACCAGCGCGCTCATCAGTATGCTGTCGGACTCCGATGGCCGGGTTGCCGATGCCGCCGTCCTCTCGCTGGCCGGGCAGGGATCCTCCGCGGTCTCTCCGCTGATCTCGGTCATCTCGAATGCCGGCCAGGCGGAGGTTGTGAAGTTCCGGGCAGCAACCGCGCTGGCGAAGATCGGCGCCGATGCCGCGCCGAGCCTCAAGCAGGTGGCGTCATCCGGCGGGCCGGCGTCGGTATGGGCGGTGTTCGCACTCGGCCAGGCCGGGGATAGATCGGCCAGGGATATCATCGCTAAGCTTGCGTCATCGTCGAATCCGGAGATCAAGTGGACCGCCGAGCGGGCTCTTCAGAGACTCTGACCTGCTCGTCAGGTTGGTCTAGCTTGCTGTCGGCCTTTGTGCATACGGTGGCATTCCGAGCATGTTACCGCGCAGCAAGCGCAGTTGTTTGGGGTGGAAGCCCCGCTAGTCCTGAGTAGCGAAGCGTATCGAAGGACGGTCGGGACTTCTCAGGGCTGACGGCGCGAGGTTTCTTAGGGGCGACACGGCCGATGATCGGCGACTCTGTCGTCGATCATCGTTCGTGTCGCTCAGAGTGACAGACTTCAGCAGCTATGCCGGTCTGACGCAAATCCGGCGTCATGGTGACTTCCGTGCAATCAGATAACTCGAAAAGCAGTGCCCAGGCGGCAGCATCGGAGCTCATGCAGGTCGGTGGGCTGTCGTTCGACCTGCCCGCGGATATGCGTGAGAGAGGCGTCCTCGTGCTCGATCCGAGCCATCGGATCAGCTACGTGGACCCCGGTGTTTGCCGCATGCTCCATATCGAGCAGAGCGATCTGCTCGGCAAGGACCGCACCGAGGTCATCGGCGACATCCTGAAGGCGCGGTTCAAGGATCCGGACGGCTTCGAGGCGAAGTGCAGGTGGCTCAAGGACCACCCGCATGAGGTGCTGGAGCACGTTCTGGAGTTGGCTAAGCCCCAGCGTCACGTGCTGCACTGGTACAGCGCTCCGATCTTCGGCGACGGGGGAGTCTACCTCGGCAGGGCGGAGGTCTACAGCGACATCACCAGGCGTCGCCAGCTCGAAGCCAGCGTGCGCCAGGCATATGAGGAGCTCAAGGCCACTCAGGACCAACTCGTCCAGTCGGAGAAGCTGCGCGCGATCGGCGAGATCGCCAGCGGAGTAGCGCACGATTTTAACAATACTCTCGGCATAATCCTCGGCAATATCCAGCTCCTGGTGCGCAATATTCAGGATGCGTCCGCGGTATCCCGGCTGCAGGCGATCGAGCGCGCCGCCCTGGATGCCGTCGAGACGGTCCGCCGGATCCAGGAGTTCACTAAGGTCCGGGCGGACGAGCCGTTCTCGCCCATCGATCTGAGCGCTCTGGCTGCCGAGGTGATCGATGTACTGAGGCCCGCGTGGCAGAACTCGATGGAGGCGCAGGGCGCTCATATCGAGGTTGAGATCGATCCCGGTGAAGGCGTGTACGCGATGGGTGTCGCCGCCGAGATCAGGGAGGTCCTGGCGAACATCATCCTGAACGCTATCCAGGCGATGCCCGAAGGCGGACGGATCGAGGTTTCGACCGGCCGTTCCGATGAGTCGTCCTGGATTCGCGTGGCAGACACCGGTATTGGGATGAGCGAGGATGTCCGCAAGCGCATCTTCGATCCGTTCTTCACCACTCGCGGAGTCGAAGGCACCGGCCTCGGGATGAGCGTCGCGTACGGCATCATCAGTCGCCACAAAGGGCAGATCGCGGTCGAGAGCGAGCCGGGGCAGGGCGCGACCATCACGGTCTTCCTCCCGGCGGCGGATGTCGTTGCTCAGCCGGAGGATGCGGGCTCCGTCGTCAAACCCGATGCGGAGCCGGCGAGAATCCTCGTCGTGGATGATGAGGAAGCCTTCGCGCAGGTGATGGTCGAGATGTTGACGGAGTGCGGGCATGCGGTCTGCGTTGCCCGGAGCGGACGAGAGGCGATCGAGCGGTTCGAGACCGGACGGCATGATCTGGTGTTCACCGATCTCGGCATGCCCGGAATGTCCGGCTGGGACGTTGCGCGGGCGATCAAGGGCATGGAGCCCGGGACGCCGGTCGTGCTTCTCACCGGCTGGGGCAAGACGATCAGCGACGATGAGATCGAGGGCGCGCGGATCGACATGGTGCTCTCCAAGCCGGTCAACATGGACGATCTCTCGGCGATCGTTTCCGAGGCGTTGGCGAAGAAGCAGTCATGACCGATGGTTGAGCAGTAGGGAACGCCCGCCGTCGCGTTCCGCCCTGGTGGATGTCCACAACCGGCGGAACGGGACAGCGCCCGTTCCCTACTTATTCGGGGTCCCGAGGTGCAACCCCGGGATAGCACCCATTCGCTAAGGATTGTGTGACAGAGAGGTTTTCCGATTGAGCAGCAAGCGAATACTGATCGTAGACGATGAGGAGCCGATACGCGCCATACTGGTCGACCTCTTCGCGGAACTCGGTTGGCGCGCGGACCAGGCCGGCGACGGCGAATCCGGCCGGGAAGCCGCCCTCTCCGAGGACTACGATCTGGTGGTGCTCGATCTCAGTCTCCCCAAAGCCGGCGGTCTCGATGTGCTGTGCGCCATCAAGGAGGTCAAGCCCGATCTCCCCGTCATCATGATCACCGGCTATGCCTCGATGCAGAGCGCGATCGAGGCGCTCAGGTACGGCGCGTACGACTATATCACCAAGCCGTTCGACCTCAACGAAGTCCAGAACATCGCCGAGCATGCGATGGAGCGCAGCCGGCTGGTCCACGAGAACCGGTACCTCAAGAACGAGCTGCGGCTCCGCTACGGTTTCGACAACGTCATCGGCCTGACCCCCGCGGTGCAGAAGGCGTATGTTCTCGCATCCCAGGTGGCCGACAGCAACGCCTCCGTGCTGATCCTCGGCGAAACCGGCACCGGCAAGGAGTACCTCGCCCGCGCGATCCACTATCAGAGCCCGCGCGCCGACGGGCCGTTCGTCAAGGTAAGCTGCGCCGCTCTCCCGGAGAACCTGCTTGAGAGCGAGCTGTTCGGCCACGAGAAGGGCGCGTTCACCGGCGCCGTCAACCGGCGGCTCGGGCGCTTCGAAGTGGCGGACGGCGGCACGCTCTTCCTCGACGAGATCGGCGACATCTCGCCCGCGGTGCAGGTCAAGCTGCTCCGCGTGCTTCAGGAAAAGCAGTTCGAGCGGGTAGGGGGCAGCGAGACCCTTCAGGTGGACATACGCATCATCGCCGCCACCAACCGCGATCTGAAGAAGGCCATCGCCGATAAGGAGTTCCGCGAGGATCTCTACTACCGTCTGAACGTCGTCACGATCAACCTGCCCGCGCTCCGCGACAGGCGGGACGATATCCCCAGGCTTGTGGAGCATTTCATCAGGAAGTACAACAAGGAGACCGGGAAGGCGATCGAGTGCGTGTCGCCGGAAGGGCTCTCCATGCTTCAGGAGTATTCCTGGCCGGGGAACATCCGGGAGCTGGAGAACTGCATCGAGAGGGCTGCTATCCTCTGCCATGGGAAGACCATTCTTCCCCAGCATCTGCTGTTCAGCGAGGAGGAGTTGCCCGAGAGACCCTCATCACCCTCATTCAGCGGCCTGCGCCCCCTGCGCGATATCGAGCGTGAGTACATCCGATACGTGCTCGCCGAGTGCTCGAACAACCAGAGCAAGGCCGCGTCGATCCTCGGCATAGACCGCAAGACCCTCCGCAACAAGATCAGGGAATACGAGCTTGGCACGCAAATTGCTGGGCCTGACCCTGATGATGAACCAACTACCCACCGATAATCTGAATAGCTACATCGAACGCGTTGTCTCGCGGGCAGCCGAAGCTCATGACGAGGCCGAGCTCAGACAGGTGGCGGCCGATACTGCGGCGGAAGTCCGGGCATGCATGAATGCCGAAAGACTGGCAGCCGCGAGTCGGATGGCGGCCTGGCTGGCCCACCAAATCAACAATCCGCTCGGTACGATCTCGGGAAACGCGCAGCTTCTGGCCAGACGATTGCAGAGGGATTTCGGCGAAGAGTCCGACCTCCCCATCTACCTCCGATACGTGGAGGGCATCCAGAGCCAGACGGAGCGCTGCGCCCTGATCACCGGCGACCTGCTGGGATTCACTCGGTCCGTGAACCTTGAGTTGAGGCGCGTGGACATCCGTCCCGTCGCGAGGGAAGCCTGCCAGCTTGCCCGATTCGGACGAGGCGTCCGGGACATCACCTTCGGCCCGGGCATGGAGGGAGAGATCCCTCCGGTGTTGGCCGATCGGGAATCGCTGGTGAAAGTGCTGTACGAGGTGCTCGTCAACGCGATCCAGGCGACTCCCGAGGGAGGCGCGATCACCGTCGACGCGGTGAGGACGCCCCCCGGATCGGAGCACCCGAGGTGGATTGCCATCAGGGTGACCGACACCGGACCGGGGATTCCCCGGGCGGTCCTTCCGAGGATCTTCGACCCATTCTTCTCGACGAAAGAGAAGGCTAGGGGACTCGGACTCACCGCCGGCCTGGAGATCATGCGGCAGATGCGGGGAACCATCCGCGTAGAGAAGACCGGTTCATCCGGCACGGTGGTGAGCATTCGCGTTCCGACCGCGGTCCCGAGACCTTGACGCCGGGAGTCCCGTCTATGCCCGTCGGGTATGACAACCGATGCCGGCAAGCGGAGGGACTACAGGTAGAGCGCCGACGATGTAGCCATTCCGGAGAGAGACTACGGTAGGGAGAAGATTCATGGCTGCAGGCATCGCGCTAACCCAGAGACAGAATGTGGGGATGGTCCCGGAGCACCTGCTCGGCAAGTCCGTGCTCAAGATGAGCGCGGTCGAGCTGCAGGAGTTCGTGAGAGCCCAGATGGCCGAGAATCCGGCCCTGGCGCTGAGCGAGGACCGACCGTGCCCCGTCTGTGGATGGGAACTCGTGGGAGACGCCTGCATCCAGTGCGGCTACCGTGCCGCGGCGGAGAGCGAAGTATCCGATACCTACGCCTACGACTGGCACGAGGATGGATGGAAGCCGGCCGGGGACACGGACGACGAGTTGATGGACACTTTCGCGCTCGTGGCCGCTCCGAAGTCGCTCGCCGACCATCTGAAGGAGCAGGTTCGCTCCGAGTTTGCGGAAGAGATGGTGAGCCCCGCCGAGACGATCATCGATGCCCTCGATGACGATGGATATCTCCGGGAGCCGCTCATCGATCTGGCAAGCCGCCATGGGATGAGCGTTCCCGAGTTTGAAGCAGTACTGCAGACGGTGCAGGGCCTCGATCCTGCGGGGATCGCCGCCCGAAGCCTTCAGGAGTGCCTGCTGATCCAGTTGCGCCGCCTGAACTCGACTCCACTTGGGGAGGAAGTCCGAATGCTGAACCAAGTTCAGGATGACATTGCGCCGACACGTCATGCTGAACTCGATTCAGCATCCGGTAGAGTCTTGGCCGAGACTATCGTGCGGGACCACTGGGACGGCGTCGAGCGAATGAGGCTCGACAAGATCGCCCAGAAGCTCGGCGTAGATCGAGAGGATGTCGAGGACGCGCTCCTCTTCATCCGGGAGAGACTGAACCCACGTCCGGCTGCCATGTTCCGCGACCCGTGGGAGCGCCTCGCGCCCCGTCAGGTGTCGAGGACTGCGCCGGATATCGTCGTTCGGAGGACCGAGACCGGGCTCGTGGCCGAGGTCATGGACCCTGTCACCGGGCGGGTCACGCTCGATGAAGTCTATGCCGGCCTGTACTCCGAAATGACGCGGAGCAAGAACGCGTTTCGTGAGTCGGACCGAGCCCACGTGCGAGACTGTATGCGCGACGCGAAGTGTCTGATCGACGCGATCGAGTTCCGAGGCTCGACCCTGGCCCGCATCGCCCAGGAACTGATAGTCAGCCAATCAGAGTTTTTCACCGAAGGTGCATCGGCGCTGAAGCCGCTCACCAAGAAGGAGCTTGCCCAGCGCATCGGCGTACACGAATCGACCGTGTGCCGGGCGACTCAGGACAAGACGATCCGCCTCCCCAGCGGGGAGGTCATCTCGATCGAGGTGCTCTTCGACTCGGCGCTGCCGGTCAAGGAGCTTGTCAGGCAGCTTGCGACGCAGCAGTTGAGCGACGGGCAGATCGCCGAGAAGCTGTCGGACGCCGGGATCTCGATCGCGCGCCGGACCGTCGCCAAGTACCGAGAGCAACTGAGGCTGCCGTCGGTCGATCTCCGACTCGCAGCCTAAACGAAACCTGTCATATCTGCCGATAATCGGAATGACAGACCAAAGCCGATTTCCTAGATCGCAAGGTTTGATACTATGGCCGACTCTCCAGCAATACATCTGTCCGGAATAGAAAAAGCGGCTCTGCTGCTGATCGCCCTCGGCACGAAGGCCGCGAGCCCGATCATGCAGCAGCTCGATCCGCAGGAGGTACAGAAGCTCTGCACCCGGATCGCGATGCACAAGAACGTCGATCCGAAACTCCAGCAGGCGGTGCTGAGGGAAGTTGCACAGTTCCAGGAGGCACAGAACACCGGCGGCATGGGCTTCGCCCAGGAACTGCTCGAGCAGTCGCTCGGGAGCACCAAGGCCAAGGAGATGCTGGCCGACATCGCAAAAGGGACCGGCGCCAGGCCGTTTGACTGGATCACGGCGAACAACGTGTCACGGCTGGCCCACTGCCTCAAGAACGAGCGTCCTCAGGTGATCACTCTGGCGCTGGCGCATCTGACTTCGGACCAGGCCGCCTCGACGCTCGCGCTCCTCCCGGAGGATCTGCAGGGGAAGATTGCCTTCAGAATGACGTCCATGCAGCCGGTCGCGCTGGAGGTCGTCCAGGCCATCGAGGAGATAATCAAGCAGCGAATGAGCACCGACGGCGGAGGCGACCGCAGGGCTGTCGGAGGGCTTCAGTCCCTCGTCAGCATCCTGAACAACGCCGATAGATCGACCGAGAACAAGATTCTGGAGTTCCTCCAGCAGGCCGAATCGAGCATCGCAGAGAATGTCCGCGAGCTGATGTTTGTCTTCGAGGACATCATAACCCTCGACGACCGTTCGCTGCAGGTCGTGATACGTGAGCTGGAGCAGGACGATCTGCGTCTTGCGTTGAAGGGCGCGACCGACGAAATCAAGGAAGCGTTTTTCCGCAACATGTCGGAACGCGCCGCCGATGCCTTGAAAGAGGACCTCGATATGATGGGGCCGGTCAAGCGCCGCGATGTCGAGGCCGCGCAGAGGCGTGTCGTCTCGGTTATCCGCCGGCTCGAGGAGTCGGGCGACATCAGCCTGCGGACCGAGGAAGAAGATGTCATCACGTGATGAGCGGCCGGTCTTCGCTCGTCATTCATCAATGTGTAACCAATGACTGATCACGAAATCGGATACATCGGAGAGATGAAGCTGGAGTGCATCGACCCGTTCGTGCGGGCCGGATTCTCGGTCCTCGAGACGCTCCTCAAGGCGCGTCCGGGCCGCGGTCCGCTGGCAATGCGCTCGTCCACCAGCACCACCCAGCAGCTCACCATCGTCATGCGTGTGAGCGGCGACGCCGACGGAGTGGTCCTCTACGGCATGTCACTGGTGGCGGCCCAGAAGATCGCATCTACCATGCTCGAGAGGCCCGTGAGCGAGATGAACGAAGCGGCGCTGAACGCGATCACGGAGATGGGCAAGGTGATCAATGAGAAGGCCACCTCGTTGCTGAGCAGTGCCGGCTACACCTGCGAGGTCTCCCAGCCGGAGATCATCCGTGGTGTGAACAACGAAGTGGAAACGGACGTGCCCGCGCTGGTAGTTCCGATCAGCACCAGGTTCGGGCGATTGGAGATCAACGTTTCTCTCACGATGAACACACAGGCCGAAAAGGCTGCTTAGCGAATCTCGGAGGCAACTTTGTCAGAGGCACTAACCAAGCAAGAGCTCGAGGCGCTGCACGATCGCTGCACCGACCGCAGGCCGGAGCTTCGATACGATATCCTAACGCAGGACGAGATCAACGCTCTCCTGTCGGCATACCTGTCGGCGAATGCGCATTCATCCGGCTGCGCCACGCGCGAGCGGGAAGTGCGTCTGTACGACTTCTCTCGCCCCGACCGCTTCTCGAAGGAGCATCTGCGGACTCTGAACTCGATCCATACCACTTTCGCCGCCGGACTCGCCACTACTCTGTCGAACATCTGTCAGTCTCAGACGGCTGTCGATCTGATCGGCGTCGATCAGATATCCTACAAGGAGTACCGCGCCTCCATTCCCTCCAGGACCATGATCGCTGAGGTGGCCATGCAGCATCTGACCACCAGCATCCTGTTCGAGGTGAACCCGAACATCGTCGGACTGTGGGTGGACTGTCTCTGCGGCGGCGACCCACATCTCTCCGGGGAGCCGAGCAGACTCACGCCCGTGGATCTGGCGCTGGCGAGGAGGGTTCTGGCCTCGTGCCTTGAGGTCTATGGAGATAGCTGGTCGAGCATGGTGGAACTGAAGCCTCAGATCCAGCGCACCGTCGATAGCGAGTCGTACGACGACGCGTTCCTCCCGTCGGAGACGGTACTGGTCTGCGGCTTTGAGATCCACACCGGTCAGTGCGTCGGCATGATGACGGTCTGCATCCCGGCGGCCGGCGTAGAGACAATCCTCCCGGCGCTCACGACCGCGCGCATGACACAGGCATCGCGCCGCCAGGGCAATGCCATTGCCCAGGACATGAGCAAGGCGATCGGTCCGGTGATTATGCCGTGCAGAGTCCTGCTCGGACGGGCGAATATCACCCTCTCCGATGTGATGCGCCTCGAGGTCGGCGACATCATCCGGACGGACACCCCTGCCGACGGCGAGATCGAGTTTTGGGCGGGCGACCGGCACATATTCAACTGCCGGCCCGGCATGCGAGGCTCGAAGCCCTCGGTGATCATCTCCAGCGTAAACCAGCAGACCGATTCTCCCGATACCGACCGCTCCGACAGCTAGCCGAAGCCCCTCGGATATCCGCGTAGGGAACACCCGCCGTCGCGTTCCGTCGTTGCATGCCCACACCCACGGAACGGGACAGCGTCCGTTCCCTACGGAGATGCGCCTGACCCATCGAACCGCATCTTTTTCCGCACCCCCCCCACACTCCCCCTCCCTCCCTGCCCTGGCACGCGAATTGCTGATACCTTCGTGCCGGAATCGTTCCGGGAGGTGAAGAGACATGCTCTGCAATCTGTTGACGGATCTTACATCGGCCGTGGTCGCCAAGTCGCTCGATGCCTGCGGCACGCGGCATCGCATCATCGCCGATAATATCGCAAACGTGGAGACCCCCGGCTTCACTCGCTCGGAGGTCACATTCGAATCCAGGCTTAAGCAGGCCCTGGAAGCCGAAAACAGCGATGATGCGCTCGACAGGATCAACGGACTGGAGCCCGAGGTCCGGCCGGATGCGCTCTCACCCGCACGCCCGGACGGCAATAATGTTTCGATCGACAAAGAGATGACCGAGCTGACCAAGAACACGCTCCGATACGAGGCGCTCATCCAACTGATGAACCTCAAGGGCGCGCAGATCCGCTCGGCGATCAACGAAGGCAGGAGATAGTAGATGGGGAATTTCTCCTCAATTGACATCAGCGCATCGGGACTTATCGCCCAGCGTATCAGGCTGGACACGATAGCCAACAACATCGCCAACGCCAACACCACTCGCACCGCAGAGGGGGGACCGTACCGCAGACAGGAGGTCGTCTTCCGCGTCCACCGCGAGGAAGACGCGCCCGCCAGTCGTGGCGTCGAGGTGGAGGCAGTGGTCGTGAGTGACGATCCGCCGAAGATGGTCTACGATCCCTCGCACCCCGATGCGGGTCCCGACGGCCGAGTGGCGCTCCCGAACGTGAACATCGTCGAGGAGATGGTGGACATGATCGCGGCCACCAGGGCGTATGAGGCGAATGTCACCGCCGTCAGCGCGGCCCGGAGCATGGTCTCCAAGGCCCTCGAGATCGGCAGAGGATAGAGGACAAGCATGTAGCCTGGCCCCTCGTGGGCGTAGGGTGGGCACAAGGCTCTGGAGCGTGTTTTGCGTGTCGAGTTCCGCCGCGCAAGAGGGGATTCCGATCCCCGAATTCGTGGCGCTACGTGGGCACTCGCGGCTGGGAAGCCGCTCCTACAACACTTGCTCCAGGCCGCTGGAGGTGAACACACCATGAGAATCGATGCCATAGGCCAAAACATCCCGACCGCGACATCCGGCGCCACCGCGACGGAGCAGCCGGGTCGGAGCTTCGGTCAGACCATCAAGCAGGCTCTGTCCGAGGTCAACAAGCTTCAGAGCGACGCCGACGAGGTGGCGACCAGGTTCGCCAGCGGTGATGCGGTCGAGATTCACCAGGCGATGATCGCGATGCAGAAGGCCAGCACGGCCCTGCAGTTCACCATCCAGGTGAGAAACAAGATCATCGAGGCTTATCAGGAGATCATGCGCACGCAGGTATAGCCTGTATTCGATACCCGAAAGGAACGCAGTAGATGGATCAATTCACAAAGCTCGGTCCTGTACAAGCCATGACTAGGTTCTGGGGCGCGCTGTCGAACACCCAGCGATTTGTCACTACAGTCTTCATAGCCGTCAGCATCGTACTGCTGCTGATCGTCTCTATGCTTGCGACCAAGCCGAAGATGGCCGTTCTCTTCTCCGGCCTCGAGTCGAACGACGCCGGGTCGATCGTCTCCAAGTTGCAGGAGCAGAACGTGCCCTATGAACTGACCAACGGCGGCTCGGTCATCAAGGTTCCGGCCAAGGATGTCCACGAGATGCGCCTGGCGATGGCGACCGAGGGACTCCCGCAGGGCGGCACTGTCGGCTTCGAGCTCTTCGACAAGAGCAGCTTCGGGCTGACCCAGTTCTCCCAGCGGCTGAACTACCAGCGAGCTCTCCAGGGTGAGCTGAGCCGCACCATCAGCCAACTCGACAAGGTCGAGCAGGCCAGAGTGCACCTCAACATTCCGGAGAAGAGACTCTTCGACAGGCAGGAATCGAAGCCCTCGGCATCGGTGGTTGTAAAGCTGCGAGCAGGCAGCGATCTCGGCTCCGAGCAGGTCGCAGGCATCGTGCATCTCGTAGCGGCGGCCGTCGAGGGGCTGGAAGCCAAGAACGTCTCCCTCGTGGACACGGCGGGGAACGTGCTCTCGGAGCCGACCGACGACGCCACCGGTGTCGATCCGAGGCTGAGCGCATCCCAGTTGCAGTTGAGGCGAAGCTACGAGCAGCAGGTCCAGAAGGATCTCCAGACTATGCTGGAGCGCGTTCTTGGCGCGAACAAAGCGGTTGTCCGAGTGAGCGCCAAGATGAACTTCGACCGCAGTGAGACGGCGAGCGAGGTCTACCAGCCCGGCGGCGGCGGGAGAGGCGTGCTCGAGAGCGAGGAGCACACGCAGGAGACATACGGCGCCGGTCCCGGCGGCACTCCGTCCACAGTTGCGGCGAACCTTCCGACGGGCGCCAAAGGGAACGGCTACGTGCGAGTCGAGACCAACAGCAAGTACCAGGTATCGAAGACGACCGAGCATATCGTCCGGTCACCCGGCTACGTTGAGCAGATATCCGTGGCCGTCATGCTCGATGAGAAGGTAGAGGCGGCGCGCATCCCGTCCGTACGCAATGCGGTCCAGGCAGCGATCGGCGCCGATCCCGCGAGAGGCGACAGGGTCATCGTGGAGAGCGTACCGTTCGACAACTCCGCGGTCGAGAAGGAGGAGAAAGCGCTCCGGTCGGCGGCGAACAGGGAGACTCTGTTCGCCGGGCTCAAGACAGTGGGCGGCGTTCTCCTGCTCGTGGGATTCCTGTTCATGTTGAACCGTATGCTGCGCAAGATCGAGATCGGCGTGCCGGGCGCGCCTCAGCCCGCGATGCAGATGGCATCCGGCGCTCAGATGACGGCGGGGTCATACCCGGCAGCCGAGATGCAGACGGCTGCAACGCCGACGGCCGACGGCGATATGGATGCCTACACACCTGGCCCGATAGTCCAGGGCGGCGACGACAAGCTGCTCGAAGGACTGCGGCAGAAACAGCCCGAGGAGATCGCCAAGATCGTGCGGGCATGGATGTCCGAATCTTAAGGATGTGATCCAAATGGCAACTCAGATGATAGCTGATGGACTCAGCGGTATACAGAAAGCCTCCATACTGATCATGTCACTCGGGGCGTCGGCCTCGTCGGAGGTGTTCAAGCACCTGAATGATCAGGAGATCGAATCGCTCACGAACGAGATCATGCGCACGCAGGGTGTCGATGGCCGTGTCAGAACAGCGGTGATCGAGGAGTTCGAGCGGCGGTGTTCGATCGATGACGACGTCGCTCGGCCCGCGGCGAGCGCAGGTCCCAGGGCAGGCTCCATCCTGGAGTTGGTAGCGGAGGACTAGGGTCTTGGGCAGTTTGATCAAGAGCAGTCTGGCAGGACGCGTGTGTTCGGATGCGGTCTATCTCATAGACTGCGAATCGGACCTCCGGGCCGCCTGCCCGCCGGAGGAAGAGCAGATCACTCCCGAGGATCAGGCACAGCAGATTATCGCACAGGCGGAGGCCCATGCGGCTTCCATTCTGGAGGCGGCGCGCATGGAGAGCGAATCGATCCGCGCATCGGCGCATGAGGAGGGCTACCAGGCCGGTCACGCCGAGTGGGACGAGCAGAAGCAGGTCCTGCGGGAGCGGATGGAAGAGCTCGAGGCTCAGACCGAGCAACAGGTCGCCGAGCAGTGGGCCGCGCTGGAGCCCGAGTTGCTGACCCTCGCGGTGGAGATCGCAAAGAAGATCGTCCGCCACGAGATCGATCAGCACCAGGAGTACATCCTCAGCACGATCAAGACGGCGCTCTACCAGCTCAGGGACAAGCGCGAGATCAAGCTGCACCTCAATGCCGCGGACTACGAGTTTCTGAAGGATCGCAAGGAGGAGATACGCTCCTCGTTCGACGGCCTGCAATCGGTCGAGCTGATCGAGGACCGGCGGATCGAGAAGGGTGGGGTGCTCGTCGAGTCGGTGGGCGGCCACCTCGATGCCCGATTGGAATCCCAGTTTGCGGAAGTCGAAAAGACACTGACGGAGGCCGCACACCATGGCTAACGTGACCGCGCCCCTGAACCTTGGCCGCTATCGAGAAGCAGTCGGCCGGATGAACACCATGAAGCTCAACGGCAAGGTCTCTCAGGTCATCGGAGTGGTGATCGAGTCGAGAGGCCCCGCGGCGCATCTGGGCGAGGTCTGCGAGATCCGGGTCAAGCGGAACGAGCCGCCGATCCTGGCGGAGGTTGTCGGGTTCAAGGAGAACCAGGTGCTCCTCATGCCTCTCGGCGAGATGGAGGAGATCGGTCTGGGCAGCGATGTCATCGCAAGAGGGACTTCGCTCAAGGTTCGCGTCGGCGATGGCCTTCTGGGCCGCGTCCTCGATGGACTCGGCAGGCCGATCGACGGACTCGGTCCGCTCGACGCATCCGGCGAAATGCTGGTCAATCGCACGCCCCCATCCGCCATGGAGCGGAAGCGCATAGATGAGCCGCTGGCGTTCGGAGTGCGGGCGATCGATGGCATGCTGACCTGCGGCAAGGGTCAGCGTATCGGCATATTCGCGGGAAGCGGTGTCGGCAAGAGCACTCTCCTGGGCATGATCGCGCGCAACACCGAGGCGGACGTGAACGTGATAGCGCTCATCGGCGAGCGAGGACGCGAGGTGCGCGACTTCATCGAGAAGGATCTCGGGCCGGAGGGACTCGCTCGATCGGTGGTCGTGGTAGCTACGTCGGATCAGAACGCCGTCGTGCGCCTGAAGGGCGCGCTCGTGGCCACGACGATCGCGGAATACTTCCGCGATCAGGGCAGGGACGTCATGCTGATGATGGATTCCGTCACCCGTGTGGCATGGGCCCAGCGAGAGATCGGGCTTGCGGTCGGTGAGCCGCCGACGACCAGGGGATATACGCCGTCGGTCTTCGCTCTCCTTCCCAAGCTGCTGGAGAGGTCTGGGACCGCCGAGCGAGGATCGATAACGGGGCTGTATACCGTCCTTGTTGAGGGAGATGACATGAACGAACCGGTCGCAGACAGCGTCCGAAGCATACTAGACGGGCACGTGGTCCTCTCGAGGGACCTCGCCAACCGCAATCACTACCCGGCGATCGACATACTGGCGAGCGTCAGCCGGCTTATGCCGGACATCACCGCTCAGAGCCACAGAGATATGGCCGGCCGGATCAGAGACCTGCTCGCCACCTACAGATCCGCGCAGGACCTTATCAACATTGGCGCCTACGTGGACGGCAGCAATCCCAAGATCGACCACGCCAAGGCGAACATCGACAAGGTGAACGATCTCCTGAAGCAGGGCGTCGATGAGCCATCCGGCTTCGATGATACCATCACCCGGATGAGCGAGATATTCGGAGGCGAATAGTGAGAGCATTTCAGTTCAACCTTCAGCGCGTCCTGAACTACCGCGAGACGGTGGAGGATGCCTTGCTGGCGGAGCTTGGAGCGATCGCGCACGAGCATGAGCGTGAGATCGGGCGGCTGGAGCGCATCCGCGCGGCCCACGCTTCATTCTGCGACAGGATGAAGGAAACGCTGGTCCAGGACGATCCGGATTCGATCCGCCAGGCGCACGGCTACCTGGCCCTCCTCTCGGAGAGGATCGCCGACCAGGAGCAGGTCGTCGAGCAGATTGCCCGCAGGAAGGATGAGAAGACCGCCGAGGTCGTGGAGGCGTCGAAGGACCGCCAGATCCTCGATCGCCTGAAGGAGATCAAAGCATCGGAGCATCGCCGCGAGATGCTTGGCGAGGAGCAGCGGTTCCTCGATGACCTGGCGAGCGTGCGCCATCGAGCCAACATGAGCCTGTAGACGGGTGGTGATACCACCGATGAACCTGGAAAACGTGCAGTCTGTCCGAAACCGAATAGCCGAGATCGAGCGGCGGATCGCCTACATCGAGGAGCGCATGGGCGCCAGTAAGGCGGGCTCGTCGCCGGTGTTCGCTCAGGTGCTCGCGCGGGCATCCGCGTCTCATGCGCCCGCCTGCCCTGAGACGTTGGAGCCGCTGATATCATCCGCCGCGGACAAGTACGGGCTGGATCCCGCGGTGCTCAAGGCGGTGATTTGTGCGGAGTCCGGCTTCAGGCCGAACGCCGTCTCTCGCGCGGGGGCGCGCGGACTGATGCAATTGATGCCGCGAACGGCGCGGGCGTTCGGCGTCAATCCCGACGACCCGGCGCAGAACATCGACGGCGGTGCGAGGTATCTGAAGCAGCAGCTCGATCGCTTCGGCAGTCTGGACCTGGCGCTTGCGGCATACAACGCCGGCCCCGGGAACGTGACGAAGTACGGCGGAATCCCGCCGTTCGCCGAGACGAGGAGTTACATAGACCGCGTGCTGAGCAATATATCGGCCTATCAACAGGATTACTGATTGCCGGAAGCACGGCTTCCGGCTTTGAGCGCCAAGTGAAAGGAGGTGAAAGAACATGGTAGACGCAGCAAACCTGCTGCTCGGTGCGGCTGTCGGGCCGGAGCAGATACAATGCCCCGGAGTCGGGCAGACCGTCAACGATCAGGGTCTGTCGGATTCGCTGTTCCTTGCCATAGTGCAGAACCTCATCGGGTCGGAGGAACAGACGTCCGCCGATCCTATGCGGGCTGGACAGCAGACAACGGTCGATGAGCAATCGGAGACCCCGGATGCCCACGAGATGAGCTGTCTGCTGGGGTCCGTGCAGATCGCTTGTAGTGAAGTGCAAGCGCTGCCGAGTCCGGCGGTGACGAACGCGTCCGTTGAGGCGGACGTCCTTCCCACCAACACCGAGAGCAGCACAACCTACGTTGCGCCGATCGAGGCGCAGCCGATCCCCGCGGAACAGTCCGCAGAGGTCGCGGCTGACGGCTCGCCGGTCCAGGTTGCCGAGATTCCGTCGGATGCTGCCGGTCGCGCCTGCATTCCGGCGGCCGGCGGCGAAGTGCCTGCGGCTCAGGCACAGACGGTGGCGGTCAGCGCCGAAGTCTCAGTGCAGGCCGGTCAGCGGACGAACACCACGACTGTTCAGCCGCGGACTCAGGCGTCCGATACTCAGGCCGCACCGGCCGACGTTCGCGCGACAGCCGAGGCTCCGCCTCGTGAGCGTGCACCGTCCGCCGAGCTGCCCGAGTACCTGAGGAACATCGTTCCCCAGGACGGCAGTCGGTTCGCGAGCCGGGTCATCATCGGCCGGGAGCCCCAGGACATCCGTCCGGCGGTGGACATCGATCCCGAACTGGCGATGATGCCGGTGGATCAGCCCGAGCGCGGTGATGTCGCGACGGATTGGACCGGCGCCGATCGGCCCACGACGTGGACGCCGATCGAGGTCCGGCCCACCGCCGAGAGCCCGATTCGGACGGTCATGGCCCCAAGTCAGAGCCGGCCGATCGATCAGGTGGAGCGGACCAACATCATCCACCAGATCGTCCGCACGGCTGAGGTCCATACCTTCGACGGCGGCGGCGAGATGGTCATGAGGCTGGAGCCGGCCCATCTCGGATCGATCCACATGAGCGTGACCGCCGATCAGGGCGTCGTCACGGCGCATCTCACGGTGGGCAACGAGTCGGTCAGACAGGCGCTGGAGGGAGAGATCGTGATGCTCCGCCAGTCGCTTGCCGATACCGGCATCCACGTGGACTCGATCTCCGTGTCCGTGGGAGACAGTCTCAGTCAGGGCTGGAACTGGCACGCGGGTCAACACAACGGCTCGCAGTTCGCCGGCAACCAGCAGAGCGGCTACAATGCCGCCAGGTTGTTCAGTGCTCAGGCGCGCTCGACCACGGTTGAGCAGTCGAGCTCGACATACACCGACGCCGGGTTCAACTATCTGGCGTAGGAGGACCAACGATGATAACAGGCACCGGATATGTCAGAGGTGCGGCTGATTCGGGCGGCACTCAAGCGCCCGCTAAGCAGATGGGCCAGGATGCGTTTCTGAAACTGCTGGTGACGCAGCTTCAGAACCAGGATCCGATGCAGCCCATGCAAGACAAGGAGTTCATCGCTCAGATGGCTCAGTTCGCGAGCCTCGAGCAGATGCAGCAGATGAACCAGAATCTGCAGTTCTTCACTCAGGGATTCCTCGATAGCCAGAGTGGTTATCAGGCCGTGACGCTGATCGGCCGCACGATTCTGGCGATCGATCCCGAGGACTCCGAGCTGACGATCGCAGGCAAGGTCGAGTCCGTACGCTTCGAGAACGGCGTTGCCCTGCTCAAGATCGGCGACAAGGAGGTCCCCGTGAGCAATGTGATGCAGGTCGAACAGAGCTTCCTCGATAGCCAGAGTGGCTACCAGGCCATGAGTCTGGTGGGCCGCACGGTCACCGCTGTCGATCCGCACGACTCTGAGAAGACGGTCGAGGGCGCAGTAGAGTCGGTGAGCTTCACGAACGGACTCGCGCTGCTGAGGATCGGCGACAGGGATATCCCTGTGGACCTGGTCACGAAGGTGAAGTGACACTGGGAGGCCGTATGAAGACGGAGCACATTGAACCGTTCATAGAGTCAGCCTGTTCCGTGTTGGCAGGCCTATCGGACACTCCTGTCACCCAGCAGTCGCTCAGTCTGCTCGGCACGCCGTTCTCGACGGCGAGCATCAATATCGCCGCGAGGATCAACGGCCCTCTCTCCGGGGAGGTCGTGTACAGCATGTCGGGGCAGACTGCCCGCAGTCTCGCAAGCCGGGTGACCGGCCGGGAGTGCAGGGATTTCGGCAAGACCACCGGGTCGGGGCTCGCTCAACTTGGGGCGATGCTGGCCGAAGACGTCTGCCGTCTGCTCGAAGCGCGCGGCTATCCATGCAGTGTGAGCAGTCCGATGGTACTTCAGGGCCTGAACATCGAGTTCTCGACGGCCGTTCCCGCGTTGAGCGTGCCGCTCGATACCGATGCAGGCGAAGTCAGCGTGAACGTGGCGGTGAGAGATGCCCAGGATTAACCCTACAATCCCGATACGGCATGCGCCGTCACAGCAGGCGGTTCAGCCGAGACAACCGGCAGGGAAGCAGGGCGGATTTGCTGCGGCCCTGGCCCGGGAGTCCGAGCGGCTCGAATCGCTGAGGATCTCAGCGCACGCCGAGAAGCGCCTGAACTCGTCGAACATCCGGCTCTCGGAGTCGGACGTCAAGCGCATCGACGGAGCGGTTCGGCGCGCCAGCGAGAAGGGCTCGAACCAGTCGCTCATCATGCTGGACGACCTTGCGCTCGTGGTGAGCGTTCGGAACCGAGTCGTCATCACGGCTGTCGATGATGCCCGGACCCGCGATGGGGTCTTCACCAACATAGACAGCGTTGTTATTGCGTAGGGAGGAGGGGGTGGTTGCCAGTAAGCAGCAGCCAGTAACCAGTAAGCAGTAACCAGTAACCAGTAATCAGTGGGAGGGGTTACCGATCACTGATCCCGGGGCCGGACCTCGTCTGAGGAAGCCCCGTGCCGCTCGCTAATCGATCGGCACAAACCTTTCACCGAACTCGCTTGTGCGGGCCGGTCAATTCAGGAGGTCAATCACTTGATTCAAGCTATGTACAACGGCGTCTCGGGCCTGAGGGCTCACAAGACGCAGATGGACGTAATCAGCAACAACATCGCCAACGTAAACACCGTAGGTTTCAAGAGCAGCCGGGTGAACTTCCGCGAGATGTTCAGCCAGACCATCCGCGGCGCATCTGCGCCGACGGATGCTGGGCTCGGCGGCACCAACCCGGCGCAGATAGGCCTGGGCGCCAGCATCGGCAGTATCGATGTCAGCCAGGGCCAGGGCTCGCTGCAGCCCACAGGTAAGAGCACCGACATGGCGATCGAGGGCAACGGCTTCTTCATCCTCAGTGACGGCCAGGCTAGGTTCTACAGCAGGGACGGCTCGTTCACCCTGGACTCCGCCGGAAACCTCGTGTCAGCCGGTACCGGTCTCAAGGTGCTCGGATGGATGGCCGATGCGAACGGCGTCGTGCACACGAGCACTCCGATCACGGCCGCGTCAGTCATCAGTCTGCCGATCGGACAGTTGTCGATCGCCAGGCAGACAACCAAGCTGACTCTCGGAGGCAACCTCGATTCCAGCATGGCGGTGGGCAGTTCGAAGAGCATAACCGCCCAGGTCTACGACTCCCTGGGTAAGGCACATACCGTATCCATCGAGTTCACCAAATCGGCCGGCGACGGTGAGTGGACGTGGCAGGCCAGCAGCCCTGATACTCCGGCTGGGTGGTCTCTGGGCAGTGGCACGGTGACCTTCACGTCCTCCGGCAGTTGTATCTCAGGGACGGACTGGATATCGCTCAATCTCGCCGAGCCTAACGGCGCCACCAATCCCGTGGCAGTCGAGCTCGACTTCAACGCCGTCACTCAGCTCTCCGGCTACACGACCATCAGTCCGACTCATCAGAACGGTCTCCCGCTCGGCATGCTGGACAGCTTCACCGTCGGCAAGGATGGGGTGATCTCCGGGGTCTTCACCAACGGCATGAACCAGACACTCGGACAGCTTGCCCTGGCGCAGTTCAGCAATGCCGAAGGTCTGGGTAAGGTTGGCAGCAATCTGCTGACGGAGACCGGAAACTCCGGATTGCCGCAGATAGGCCAGCCGTCGGTCGGCAGCATGGGCAAGGTCGTCGCAGGGTTCCTCGAATCCTCGAACGTCGATCTACCCACGGAGTTCGCCAACATGATAGTCGCTCAGCGCGGCTTCCAGGCCAACTCGCGCATCATCACGACCGCTGACGAGATCCTCCAGGAACTCATCACGCTGAAACGCTAAGGCAGTACGCGCGTTCCCTGCCCCGGGGGTAGCGGGGCAGGGAACGCATAAAGGCAGGACAGAATGATCAAGCTGCAACTGATAAACGGGACGGAGATAGTGCTGAACGACGACCTCATCGAGTTCATCGAGGCGACCCCCGACACGATCATCTCGCTGTCGAACGGCAAGAAGGTGATCGTCAAGGAGTCGGTCACGGAGATCGTGGACAAAGTCATAGAGTTTCGGCAGAAGATCGGCATCTCGCCCAGAGACTTCATTGAAAGGTAATCGAGACTATGGATCTGGCAACTATAATCGGTCTGCTCGTTGCCTGGGGTGCGATCGTCGTCGCGCTGATGATGGAGGGCGGCCAACTGAAGGACCTCCTGATCCCGTCCGCGTTCATAATCGTAGTCGGCGGTACCCTGGGGGCAACGATCGTTTCGTTCTCGTTCAGGCAGCTCTTGGGCCTGCCGTCGATCCTGAAGAACGCGTTCTGCAGTCGAGAGACCGATCTGCGGGACATCATCGATCTGATGGTCGACTTCGCGCGCATCGCTCGCAAGCAGGGCATCCTCGTACTCGAAGATGCCGCGCGGGCCACGGACGACAAGTTCCTGCGCACCGGCATCCAGCTCATCGTCGACGGTGTGCCGTCCGAAATGGTGCGCGAGATCCTGGAGACGGAGATCGTTTCGCTCCAGGAACGGCACAAGGTGGGTGAGAACATTTTCTCCACCATGGGGGGATTTGCCCCAACCCTGGGGATCATCGGTACCATCATGGGCCTGATCCATATGCTCTCCAGCCTCGATCAGCCCGGCAAGATGGGACCTGCTATCGCTTCGGCGTTCGTGGCCACTCTGTACGGTGTGGCGCTGGCGAACCTGGTCTTCCTGCCGATCAGCTCGAAGCTCAAGGCGCGGACGATGGAGGAGATCATCGCATACGACATGATGGTCGAAGGCATCCTGTCCATCCAGGCCGGCGACAGCCCCAGGATGGTCGAGGCCAAGATGTTGGCATTCCTGCCGCCGAAGATGAGGCAGACGCTCGACGAGCAGGTAGTCGTCAAGGGATAGTATGGTACGTCGCCGCAGAACTGCCGATAATGAAAGGGACGGGCGCTTGCAGGACGGGGGAGGATCGTTCCGCTGGCTGTTGACCTACGCGGACCTGATCACGCTTCTGATGGCCTTCTTCATCCTGATGTACTCGATGTCCGTCCTGAACATGAGCCGTTTCCGGGAGGTTGCGATCTCCATCAAGAGCGGGTTCGGCGGCGTCGTGGACGGTCGGGGCCAGTCGGTGCTCGCGGACAGCGGGAGTTCCGGCAGCAAGCCTGTATCCGGCGAGGATGCCGGAGTGCCGTGGCAGGTAGTCCGGAAGATCGAGAGATTCGTGCAGGAAGAGCACCTCGAGAAGTCGGTCAAGGTGCGTATGGATGAGCGCGGATTGATCATCAGCCTGGTGACCGACAAGGTAATCTTCAAGCGTGGAGAGGCCGGATTGTCGTCCGCTGCGATCAAGATCATCGACCAGATATCGGGCATGCTGAAGGATATCCCGAACCACATTCAGGTCGAGGGACACACGTGCGATCTGCCTGTGGCGTCGAGGTATCCATCGAACTGGGAGCTTTCGACCGCGCGAGCATCCACCGTCGTGAGGTACATGATCGAGGTCAAGAAGATACCGCCCGAGCGACTGTCCGCTTCGGGATACGCGGACAGCAAGCCGCTTGTCCCCAATTCCAGCGAGAGCAACCGCGCTGTGAACCGGCGCGTTGATATAGTCATCCTGAAAACCGAGCAATCCCAGATCGAGAGGTGAACCAAGTTGAAGATCCTGCGAAGCACATCCGGCAAACTGCCGATTGTGATCATAATCGTCGTCGTGCTCGTCCTGGTGCTGGCGGTGGGTGCGTTCGCATTCCTGAAAATGTCTCACAAGGGCAAGGCGGCCCCGAAGAAGGAGCACGTGGAGACCACCCAGTGGGCGCTGGGCGAGTTCCTCGTCAATCTCGCAGATCCCGGTGATCCGCGTTACCTGAAGGTCGATATGGTCCTCGAAGTGGCGGCCCACGGGAAGAAGTCCGGCGGTGGCGGGCACGGCGGGGTGGCGGTGAACCCCGAGGAGGCGAAAGCCAAGGACACCGTGATCCGTGTGCTCTCGAAGCGCCGTATGGACGACCTCCTTACCGATAAGGGCAAGGAGGCGCTCAAGGCCGAACTGAAGTCCGCCCTCAACAACGCCCTCGCAGAATCCGACGTCGTCAGCGTCTATTTCACCTCATTCGCGATGCAGTAATACATCGGGAGGGCGCGGCCGGTCCGTGCCCTCCCGTAGGCCTGGCACGGGAATTGCTGTAGAGATTGCAGCATCTCGTACAGGAGACTGTCATCATGAACGAAAAAGAAACCGCAAGTCAGACACAGGATCTGACACCCCAGGTCACGGAACAGCAGGTGGAGACACCTGAGCCCGAGCCCAACGTGGAGTTGCAGGTAGTGAGCAGCGCCCAGAAAGCGGGGAGTTCCGTGCAGACCGCACGCTTTGCACCGCTTCCGAATATGCAGTCGCCCTCCGGGCAGGGGTCGATGGACCTTCTGTTCGACGTCCAACTCCAGCTAAGCGTGGAGCTGGGACGCACCTCTATCCCCGTCAAGGAGATTCTGCAGCTTGGTCCCGGATCGATCGTCGAGCTGGACAAGCTCGCAGGCGAGCCGGTCGACATCCTTGTCAATGGCAAGCTGATCGCCCGGGGTGAGGTCGTCGTTGTGGACGAGAACTTCGGCGTCCGAGTGACCGAAGTAGCAAGCCAGGCGGAAAGACTCAGCCAGGCTGCCTAAGAGAGGGTGACGAGCATGAGATCGTTCCTGATCGCAATCTGTGCCGCAGTGGTGTTGGCCTGCGTGTGTTCCGTGCCTCTGTCCGCCGAGTCGATAGACGCAGATGTGCGCGCTGCCCGTGAGGCGGAGCGCGCCGAGTCTATGCGCATCGAGGAGAAGATCGACACCGAGGCCCAACCGGTGAGCGTGAGCGTGACCGAGGTCACCGAGCCTGTCGACGCAGAGACCCCCGACGATGTCGATTCTCAGTCCGCCGAGGATGACTCGGCAAGCGTTGGCGCTTCCGACTCGACAGCCAGCGCGACCAGGGCGTCCGCCAGACCCTCAGCAAAGTCGGAGCGGTCCGCTGAGTCGAAAGCGTCGGTCGAAACCGACTCGTCCGACTCCGACGACAAGCCCGCTGCCACGACCGCCCCGCGACGCAATCGGCCTGACAAGGTCGCTCTGATGCTCGACGCAGAGAAGGCCAAGCAGTCGGGCAAGAACCAGACGGGCGCTGTCGGCACGGTCCTCTGGACGATCCTCAAGCTCGCAGTCGTACTCGTCCTCGCGTACCTGACCATACTCGCGCTGAAGTGGTTCTCGACGCGGCATGAGGTGCTGCCGTCGAGCCACAAGCAGTTCCGGATCGTGGATACGCTCCGGTTCAACTCCACGAGCAGCCTGCACCTCGTAGAGATCAAGGGCAAGACCCTTCTGCTCGGATGTACGGCCGGCCAGGTAAGCGTCCTCAGGGAGTTCGAAGAGGGTGAGTTGCCGGGTGACGCATCGGAGTCCGGCGGCAAGTTCGCCGAGTACCTGGCGAAGTACTCCGATATGTCTGCCAAGCACGGCCCGTCCGGACGGATCGCCGGGATGCTCAGGGATTGCAGCAGTTACCTCCGCGATCGCTGTCAGGCCGGTAAGGTGGGGGTGCGTGATGAGAAGTAAGGTTCTCGCAATCGCGGCATCGCTCATCGGGCTGAGCGCATCTGCCTCGGCGCAGGCGCTGGTGCCGAAGGTGAACATCGGCGTTGAGGCTACGAAGAACCCGCAGGATGTATCAGTAAGTCTACAGATTCTGCTGATTCTTACACTCCTATCGCTCGCACCGGCGCTGATGATCATGCTGACGTCGTTCACGCGGATCGTCATCGTGCTGTCGTTCACGCGCGGTGCGCTCGGCACGCAGCAGACTCCGCCGAACTCAGTGCTGATCGGTCTGGCTCTGTTCCTGACCTTCTTCACCATGGCGCCGATCTGCAGCCAGATCAACCAGTCCGCCCTGCAGCCCTATGTACACAAGGAGATCACTTTCGACCAGGCGTTGGACAACGCTTCGGTACCCGTCCGGGAGTTCATGTTTGCACAGGTTAGGGAGAAGGATCTTTCACTGTTCGTCGGTCTGGCGAAGATGGAGCGGCCGCAGTCCGAGGCCGATATCCCGACCTACGTGCTGATCCCGTCGTTCCTTATCAGTGAGCTGCGGACGGCGTTCAGCATCGGATTCCTCATCTTCATACCGTTTCTAATCATAGACATGGTGATCGCGGTGACTCTCATGTCGATGGGCATGATGATGCTTCCGCCGGTCATCATCTCGCTGCCGTTCAAGATCCTGCTGTTCGTGCTGGTCGATGGATGGCATCTCATCGTCAGATCGCTGGCGCTGAGCTTCCAGTAAGGAGTGAGTTTCATGACGGACGCAACCGTGATGGAGATAGCACAGAGAGCGCTGGTGCTCGCGACCAGCATTTGCGCACCCGTTCTGGGCTTCGGCCTGGCGGTCGGGTTGGCGGTCAGCATCTTCCAGGCTGCGACTCAGATCCACGAGATGACGCTCACGTTCATCCCGAAGATCCTGGCGGTCGCGGCGGCGTTGGCGATATTCGGTCAGTGGATGCTGACGCAGACGGTGACGTTCACCACCGATCTGCTCGAGAGCATACCTACACTGGTGAGGTAAATGGACCTGGCTTGGCTCGGTGCACAGAAGCTGGAGGTGTTCATCCTGGTGTTCGTGCGGACGGCGGGCATCTTCACGATGACGCCGATATTCGGCGCTAACCAGGTGCCTCCTCAGGTGAGGATCGCCGTCGCGGTCGGTATGGCGCTGATCTTTGTGCCGCTTTGCCCTGTCGACGCTGTACTGGCGGGAGACGTTCTTCCGATGGCGCTGCTCATTGCCAAGGAAGCGCTGGTAGGCCTGGTGATCGGCTTCGTCGTAACGCTGGTCTTTGCGGTCTTCCAGATCGCCGGCGACTTCATCGATGCACAAGCCGGTTTCAGTTTTGCGACGATGGTTGATCCAGCGAGCGGTACGAGCACGTCGGTCGCCGCCCGCTTCCACCAGATACTGGTTGGGCTGCTGTTCTTCGCCACCAATGCACACCATGTGGTAATCACCGGACTTGCCGACAGCTTCAGACTTGTACCGATCGGTGAGACGGCGTTGAACCCGCTGGTGGCAAACGGTGCACTGGATATCTTCGCAACCCTGTTCACAGTGGCGCTGAGAATAGCATCGCCGGTCGTGGCCGCCGTGTTCCTGGCGGACGTGGCGCTGGCGATAGTCTCGCGCGCGGTCCCGCAGATGAACGTCATCATGGCCGGCATGCCGTTGAAGCTCGGTGTCGGGCTTGTAGGACTGCTGGTGGCGCTCCCGGTGCTGGCTACTTCCAGCCAGGGAGTGTTTGCCGATATGTACTCCCAGATGGGCAGTATGCTCCATCTGCTCGTGGGTAGCTGATATGTCGCTTGAGGACAGGACAGAGGCGGCGACTCCCCGTCGGCGGGAGGATGCCCGCAACGAGGGGAAGGTCTGCAAGAGCGCGGACATCAACACGGCGTTATCGTTCCTGATCTCGCTGCTGGTGCTGAGAGCCGCGGGTCCATATCTGTACGAGAACTTCACCGACATTTTCAAAGAGACGTTCTCGACTCTGCACGTGCAGGAGATCAGCCTGGACCAGGCGCGCGACATGATGATGGCGCAGATGATGAAGGGACTGCGTCTCTGTCTGCCCGTGATGCTGGGCGTGGGCGCCGTGGGACTGGCATCCAACGTGCTGCAGGTCGGATTCCGAGTGACTCCGAAGGCGATTGCGTGGGATTCCAACCGCATCAACCCGCTGAAGGGAGTCGTGAACCTGATCTCGCTGCGCTCGGCGGTCGAACTGCTCAAGTCGATCGCCAAGGTTGTCGTAGTCGGCGCGGTAGTCTACGCGTTCTTGAGACGCGAGATGCCGAGGCTTCTCGATCTGGCCGATATGTCGGTCGGGACGGCGGCTTCGACGGTCGGCGGTATGTGCTGGCAACTGCTCTCCCGCGCGTGCATCATACTGCTGGCTATCGGGATACTGGACTACATCTTCCAGCGGTTCAACTTCGAGAAATCGATCCGGATGACCAAGCAGGAGGTCAAGGAAGAGTACAAGCGCACCGAGGGAGACCCGGCGATCAAAGGAAGAATCCGGCAGCGGCAGAGAGAGATCGCCCGCAGCCGAATGGTCCAGGCCGTCCCGAAGGCGGACGTGGTGCTGACAAACCCGACGCATTACGCCGTGGCGCTGAAGTACGATCCCGAGGAGATGGCCGCACCGATAGTCATCGCCAAGGGTCAGCGCCTGATGGCTCAGAAGATCAAGGAGATCGCATCGGCGAACGGCATTCCGATTATCGAAAATCCGCCCGTGACGCGGATGATCTACAAGATGGTCGAGGTCGGTCAGGCGATCCCGGAGGAACTGTACCAGACCGTCGCCGAGATACTTGCATACGTCTACAAGCTCAGCGAGAAGGCGGGCCGCGCCTGGAAAG
>CAYXOC010000037.1:0-48133 GCA_964466715.1 uncultured bacterium | reverse complement strand
CGGGCTCGGGGCTGTTCGGCGCAAACGCCTCGAGACGCCTGGAGCTGAGACCTCCAGGCTACCCCGTACCGGGAAACCCCTTCGGGCTGAGATGGTTTTCAGCTTCCTTTAGGGAGGTTTGCATCGCTAGCCCGGAGGTTTCGGCTCCGGGCGGTGGCTCTCCCCCTCCGAATTTCGCGGTTCCCCGCCGATAATACTGGTAAGAATACCAGCCAGCTATCTGTCAGGAGGGGATAAGACGATGCACCAGCGAGATAAAGTAAGGGAGCAGTTGGCATTTGCCAAGGACATCGGCAGCAGGGCAGCCGCCTATGCCGCCCACGCCGTAGACGACATGGTGGGAACGAACGTGCAGGTCTCGGAGATCAACTCCGGTCTGTTCCGCGTCGCCTCGCTCATGGAGATGGTCACCGATCCGGCCAACAGGGCGGTCGGCATCTGCGCGCGAGTCGAGGGCAAGGCGCCCGGACACGCGCTCTTCCTGTTCCCGTATGCCAGCGCCCCGGCCCTGGTAGATAAAGTCGAGGGCAAACCTGTCGGCACGACAAGCCAGTTGGGCACATCCGAGCTGTCCGTGCTCAAGGAGCTCGGCTACACACTGATTTCATCGTCCCTGTCCGCCTTCGCCAAGGAGACCGGCCTCGCATTCCGCATGACCCCCCCTCAGATGATGGTCGATATGGCGTGGGCGATAGTGTCGAACGTCTTCACGCTGGCCCTGGCAACCGACGAGAAAGCCGTCATGGTGGCCAGCCGATTCGGCGATGGGCCGGGAGTGCTCGACGGCCTGTTCCTGTTCATCCCGGCGCCGGGAAGCCTGCAGATCATGCAGGCGGCAAGGGCGCAGAGGATGGGCCTCGCGGTCGATCTCGGGGAGTTCGCCCAGGAGACGGCCGAGCAGGATCAGGACTCGCGCAGGCTCAACATCGAGCCGGAGAAGCAGCCCGACAACGCGATCGCTCTGTCGATGTGGGATCTCGATTACGATCAGCAGTCAGCAGCTTAGTCGGCGTGCGAGCATGATAATGGCGAAGGGGAGGCCGGACAACGGCCTCCCCTTCTTGCTACAAGGGTAGGGAGCGGGCGCTATCCCGTTCCGTTGGTCGCAAGCCTCCAGCGGCGGAACGCGACGGCGGGCGGTCCCTACGGGCATACCCGAGGGATGTCGGTCAGACTCGCACCCACTCGCCTCCCGCGGCTCGGGAGTTGTCCGCGCCCTCGAGCACCTGCACCAGCGCCATCGCGCGCTCGCCGGGGAACCCGCCCTCTCCGGTGCGGAAGAACTCGATGTTCCGCCTCATGAGGTTCGCGTAGAACTTATCGTAGTCCGCAATCGTGGCGGCGTAGTACTTCTCCGGGCTCGTGCGGATGCCGACCGTCCACGGGAAGAGCCCCCACATGTTGTCCGCCGCTCGAACCGTCACGAACGCCCGCTTGCCGCCGTAGTCGAGGGTGACCATCCGGCTCGATGCGGTGCCGGTGTCGACGAGACGCTCGATGCTCGCTCCCATGACCCTGAGCGCCATCGAGAGCGTGTGCAGGCCGTAGTTCTTCCACTCGCCCATGCCGGTGACCCATACCTCCGACGGCTCGCCATCGAGTTGCCCGAGGAGGTCCTCCAGTTCGCCCGCGAATGCGAGCGCCGAGCTGGACGTGATCGGCGTGTTATGCTGCTTCGACAGGTCGACGATCGCGCGGGCGTCCGCCGTGTTGAACGCGAGTGCCTTGTCGATGGCGGTCGGCTTGCCGTAGGGAAGCACCTGGCGCGCCAGCTCGAGGTGGTCGGGAATGTTGTCAGGCGCGAGGATCATCACGGCGTCCGAGTTCTCGACGACTTCGGCGATACCCCCGGCCCGAGGAACCTGGTTCTTCTCGCACCAGTCGTCGCCGGTGGGATCGGACTCCCAGGCGATGGCGATATCGGCGCCCAGGTCCTTCAGCGGTCCTCGGACCAGCGACAGGAACTTGTCGGCGTGGTAGTTGTTCAGATGATGGTCAACGAATCCTATACGCATGCGAAACCTCACGGAATACTGGAGTGGTGGAGTATCGGAGTGCCGGAGTTCCGGGAACCCTTTGCTGCGTTACCCCACTGTTCCAATACTCCGCCGCTCTCGCTCAGCCCTTCACGCGGCCGGAGCGTATCTCACAAGTCGAATTCCGCCTTGTAGGAGCGGCTTCCCAGCCGCGAATGCCCGCGCAACGCCACGAATTCGCGGCTGGGAAGCCGCTCCTACAGCAGTTGCGAGGCACGCTCTAGCCTCCTCCGCCGGAAACCTCGCCCGTGTAGAGACCGACATGGACCGTGGCCGCCCGCCTCGTGCGGCTCATCGCCGGTACGGACGCGTGCACGACCTTCGCCGTATCGGTCGGCTCGGTGAAGGCTTTCCCACGGAAGCTCCGGTTGGTGTGGACCACAGCGATTCCGGCAGGGTTCACGATGGCGATGTACGCCATCTGCCCGCTCCCGATGGCCTCGTCCGCGGCCTCCTGGAGCGCGCTCCAGTTGCCGTCGACTATCTGCGCGTTCCCGAACACGGCGATCGACCTTGCGACCGCCTCCGCGCTCCCCTTCGCCTGGGAACTCAGGGCTGATTGGTGCAGCGACTCCTGCGCCCTGAGCCGGAACCCTTGCATGGCCCACAAGACCAGTCCCGCGAGGACCGCCGCCACGAGCAGGATCAGCATCCACCTGAGAGCGATCCGCCTGTCCAGCAAGCCCGTTCGCCCGGGTGTATCGTTTGTCATATCATCAACCTCCGTCAGTGTCCGAAAGCTTGCCCGGCATGCCTACAAGGATACTCTACCAGGTTCGCCGCCGAATGCAAACACGATAGAATATGCCACATCGGCACCTAAAGCCGGCCCGGTAAACCTCCGATAATCAGAATACCTGGTAAATTTGCGGGGATGCGCATATACACGGCCCTCCTACCAGTACCGAAACCAGTACCATTAGCGCTCCCCGCGAAGAAGATATGCGCTTTGTCGATCTGCAAAGCTTAGGATATACCGAAAGGACTCGAGGTGGAACTGAATGAGAATTCTCTACGTCGGCAGCGGACATCCCCCCGATAACACGACCGTACATCCGGTCGCGTACACCCAGGAACTCGCAAAGACCCTGTTCACCCGCGGCCACAAGACCGGCCTGTTCGCGGCCTCACCACTCCAGGTGACCGGCGGCCAGCCCTACTCCGTCTTCCGCAGAACCTTCGAGGGAGTGGACGTCTACGGCGTGACGAACCGTGATACAGGCAGCGAGTTCGACCCGGCGAGAGACATCAGCAACCCTGAATGCGAGCGCGCGTTCCAGCATGCGGTCCAGCACTTCAACCCCGACATTGTGCACTTCCAGAGCGCGAGAGGACTCTCGTCGTCGCTGATACCGACAGCGAAGTCGATGGGCAAGACCGTAGTCGTGTCGATGCACGACTACGAGTACATCTGCCCGAAGCGCCACATGCTCGACTGCGACAACAAGGTCTGCAGCGGGCCGGAAGACGGCCGCAAGTGCGCCGGATGCGTGACGTGCAGCCAGGCCGATGAGGCGCTCCAGGCCGCGTACGCCGAGCGGAGACGCTCAGTGCTCGACTGGGTGAACAGCGCCGACCTGGTGATCGCTCCTTCCGCCGTCTCCGCCGATCTCTTTGCCGACCAGGGAATCGATCGCAACAGGATGACCGTCATCACGCCCGCATCGATGGTCGCCGAGCGCCTGTGGGCGAAACACACCGAGAACGTGCGCGCCGACGGCGTCATGACATTCGCTTTCTTCGGCACCGTCGCAAGGCGGAATGCCCCCCACCTGATGATCGATGCGGTCAAGCTCCTCCGCGACCTGAAGGACAAGTTCCGCGTGTCGATCCACGGCCAGATCGAGGACGAGGAATACCGCCGGGAGATCGAGGCGGCAATCCGCAACCTCGGGCCGCGCGCGCCGGAGATCGAGTTTGCCGGCCAGTACAGGCACGACATGCTCGACGAGCTGTTCGCCGAGGCGGACGTCTTCGTCGCTCCCCAGATCTGGAACAACCCGATGTCCCGATCGACCATGGAGGCGCTCGGAGCCGCCAAGCCGGTGATCGCATCGATGATGGGCAGCGTGCGCGAGGTCATCGGACACAGCTACAACGGGCTGATGTTCGAGCCTGGGAACTACATCGACCTGGCGGCGCAGATGCGCCAGTTGATCGAGAACCCTGTCATGGCGGCCAGCATGAGCGCGAACATCAACTCGCCGAAGCCGATGAGCTGGCATGCCGAGAAGATGATCGAGGCCTACGCATCCGTCACGGCTCGCGCGGACGAGTATGCGCCGGTTGAGAGAAAGGCCGCGTAAGATGAACCTCGCTTCGTCGATGGTCGAACTGGGTAGGCTGCTTGCGGCGAAGGGCAGGACGTCGGAGGCGATGAAGTGCTTCTCCCGCGCTATCCGGATCGACCCGGAGTGCGCGAGCGCCTATCAGGCGATGGGCGATGTGCTCTACGACTCCGGATCGTACTGGGAGGCCGCCTCGGAGTACCGCGACAGCCTGATCGTCGATCCGGCGAACCCGGACGCCCTGACCGCGCTGGGCAGGTGCTACCTCAAGATCGACGAACTCGCCGACGCCCGCGCTTCGTTCCAACGGGCGCTCGAACTGGAGCCCCGCCACACTGAGGCTCAGCGAGAACTCGCATCCATCGACCGAGCGAAAGCGGCGTAGGGCATTTGGCAGAGTATTGGAGTAACGGAGTGGTGGAGTGATGGAGTATTGGGGAAGACCCGGTATTCCATTACTCCACTACGCCATTACTCCCTCACTGCATTCCCCGAGGTGAACAATGAAGATTCTCCATGTCGGATGGGGTCAGCCCCCCGAGTTCTTGGGCGACGGGACCGTGGCCTACGTGCAGGAATTGTGCGAGCAGCTCGCGCTCAAGGGTCACGCGAGCGCCTTGATGGCCGCCTCGCCGGTGCAGGTCGAGGGTGAGCCGAGATACTCCGTGTGCCACCGCATCTACCGCAACGTCGATGTCTACGCGGTGACGAACCGGTATGCCCAGGCGGAGGACCCGCATCATCCCCTGCGGGAGGTCACCAACCTCGAATGCGAGCAGACATTCCGCCGCGTGCTCGATGACGTCGCGCCCGACCTGGTGCATTTCCACAGCCTGGTCGGCCTCAGCGCGTCTCTCATGCCGATCGCCCGCGACTACGACATCCCGACCGTCGTGTCGATGCACGACTACTGGCTGATGTGCCCGAGGCGCTATCTGACCGACAGGTCGGGCAACGTGTGCACGGAGGCCGGGTGTGGGGCGAAGTGCGCGGAGTGCATCGAATACATGCCGACATGCGAGAGCGCCCAGGCGTACACCGACCGGTATGAGACGATGATGGACTGGCTCAGTGAGGCCGACATGGTGATCGCCGAGTCGGAGTTCATGCACCGGACGCTCGTCGCGCACGGCATCCCCGAGGGCAGGATCGCGGACATCAAGCCGGCCGCCAAGACCGCGGAGGCGCTCTGGGCGTGGAAGCACCGCCGCGACCACGATACGGACGGGCCGCTCGTCTTCGGGTACATCGGCGCGATCGCGAGGGGCAAGGCCCCGCACTTGCTGATCGAAGCCGCCTCGATGCTCTCGGACATCCGCGACCGCTTCCGAGTCTCGATCCAGGGCACGATAGTCGATCGGGACTACGCGCGCGAGATCGAGGATCAGGTTCTCAAACTCCGGCACCAACTCCCGGGCATCGGCCTGGAGAGCCACTACGAGCCTTCGATGCTCCACCGAATCCTCTCGGAGACCGACGTGTGCGTGGTACCGACCCTCTGGCCGGACAACGCGCCCCGGACGGCGATGGAGGCGCTCGGAGCGCGGGTGCCGGTCGTCGGATCGATGGTCGGCGGGATGCCGGAGCTCGTGAGCAACGGGGTGAACGGCCTGCTGTTCGAGCGTGGGAACGCGGAGAGCCTCGCAGTGCAGATGAGATGCATCATCGAGCATCCGGCGATGCCCAGGCACTTGCGCGTGCGGATCACCGCGCCGAGGCCGATGGCGGTCCATGCGGGGGAGATATCGGCGGTCTACGAGACGCTCGCGATCCGGGCGGCGATGCGCCGAGGCCCGGAGCAGCGGGAGTTGATCCGGAAGGCGGCGTAGTTACGGGAGCGGCGGCTTCGGGCCTTCGAGCCGGAGCCAGATGTTGCCGTCGTACGGTCCGTCATCCCGCATGTTGTACTGCTCCTGGGTCATCGATGAGACGTGCCCGTCGATCCAGAGGATGTTTCCCCTGCCGGAGTGACGAGCCGCAAACATGCGGCAACTCTAATCATTGGGCTTGAACTCACTTGGCTTGGCGGCAAAGAGGGTTCCGCCCTGGTCGACGCACGTTGCCTCAGCAATCATGACAGTAGCGTGGGGGTATGCGACTTTCCTCAAGCTGACCACCACCGGTTTCCCGCCAGGCATCCATCCCCCACATTCGCGGTTCATACCATAGTGCATTGCGGGACAGAAGCATTGCTCCTCCGCAGGAACGGCAGGGCAACAGAGGACGTTGATCATCGTGTTCGGGCTTACACGACGACTGATCTGCCTGAGATACGGTTCGAGCAACTGGGGCCAGATTGCTCCTCTTTGGTGGTCCCATGTGAACGGTGCGCCGTAGGGCACGAGGACGTCGTGCCAGTCGGCCTGGTACATCTTGCACGCCTCGCCGAGAAGCTTGAGGTTCGCCACGCACTTCGTCTGATTCGATGCCGCGTGCGCGTAGCGTGCCCATTGTATCGCCAGGTAGCCCAGCAGCGCGGCCGATACCACGACCACCAGCACGTTTCGTGTCCAGATGAATGCTCTTCCTCGGGGCATCGCGATCACATCCTCTGCTCTGTAAACGGGATAACGGTGTACAAGGTTACGGTCTATCCATAATAGCAGAAAGGGAGGCCCTGTGGGGACCTCCCTTTTCGTTGTTCTACCGATTCGTTATCCTACGGCGCGCTCAACGGATTGGTGCTCACGCCCTCGCGCGAATCCGCCGCCTGAGCGCCGCTCCGAGCATGCCGACTCCCCCGATTCCGAGCGCGAGGAGGGATTCGGCCTCCATATTCTCTACTATGGAGTTCCTGATATCTCTTGCCGCAGTGATGGAAACTTGAACGTCCTCATGCTTGCAACTTCAACCACGCCACCGTTGACTGCCAACTCCTCATAGTAGGCAGTCAGATCCACACCCGATTCCTGATCATACCGCTCACCCGGATCAATGAACACAATGGATCGGGCTCGACCTTCGTCCTGTACCAGCTTCGGGAGGGCCATACGCTCGGCGGGAGCAGTCTCTTGATCGGAGGAACGTCATAGGTCACGGAACCGAGGCTATCGAAGTAGAGCGCTATGCGCTCGCAGAGGATCGCCCTCAGCATTGCTCTCAAACCGATTGCCTTCCTCACAGGTAGTCTACTACCATTGTAGTTAGACACGCGAACATGCCTGCTTGTTCCATTGCCATGCCTGCAAGAATCGTGCCAAACAGCGCTGTTTCTGGACATGCCCGTCACAATTGGTCCTTTGCTCGCACGATCTATCGCAGGCAGATCGGGAGCTTTGGCGCGGATCATGCAGTATGATCAGTCGTGGCAATGGACAGAGCGATACCACGTCTCCTCATACTGACGGCGGCGCTCCTGGCCGTGACCGCGGGAGGGCCCGCGTGCGCGGATTGGCTCTACGACGGCTACCCGATCTACAACCGGGGGATCGCGATCGGCAAGGACCGGCCGACCGAGATGGTCGCTCAGCCGTTCAGCCTGCCGTGGGATTGCCGGATCGATCGGCTCTGCGCGGCGGTCGCCCGGGGAGCGGACCCGAACCAGGCCGGCATCCGCGTGATGCTCGCGCTGGACCCTCGAGATGTCGCAAAGACTACCCTCGCATCCTGGCGGATCTTCCCCGTCTCCGGGCCGACGCTCGCGTCCGTCTACTGGGACATCAAGCCTCTGCGTATCGACGCCGGCCGGACGTACTACCTGGTCTTCGCGCCGGGCGACTCGGAGTTCATGGGCACGGTGGCATATGCGTCGCGGGGGAATCCGGCTCTCGCCACAAATGACGGCGGGACCAACTGGTTCGACATCGCCCAGCTCGGCGTGCGCATCGGGGGGACGGTCGTGCCGGAACCTTCCGGCCTGCTGATGCTGGCGGCGGGGGTGTCGGGTGTCAGGTGTTGGGTGTTGGGGAAACGCCGGGCACGCCGAAGATCCGCTCTCCCCTAACTCCTTTCCCCTATCCCTTGCCCCTTATCCCTTGTCTCTTATCCCTTGCCCCTTACCCCTCCACGCTTTCCCCCCTCCTCCGAGAAGGAGTACGAGCACGAGTAGGAGTAAGAGTAAGAGCAAGGGAAACACCCGGAGGAGGAACACCATGTCTATACACTGGCTATTCGGACTGGCGGCGGCGATCATGCTGGCGGCCGGTTCATGCGGCGCGGATTCCATCGATATTAAGGCCCTCGGCGTGAAGGGCGACGGCAAGACCGACGATTCGGCGGCGATCCAGAAGGCGCTCGACCAATCGGCATTCCTCGGCGGCGGGACCGTCAGGCTCCCGGTCGGCAAGTACCGCCTCGACAACCCGATCCGCATCCCCCAGGGCGTGACCCTGGAGGGCGAGTGGAAGGCTCCCCACCACGCGGACCTCGACAAGGGCACCGTGATCCTCGTCTATGCAGGGAAGGGCAAGGAATCCGATCCGGCGCTGATCAGCCTCGCGCAGAGCAGCGGGGTCAAGGGACTGACGATCTTCTACCCTGAGCAACGAGTGCCCGGCACGGTGGCGTATCCGTGGACGATCCAGGGCAGCGGGATGCACTGCAGCGTCCAGGACGTAACCCTGGTCAACCCCTACAAAGGCATCGATTTCGGCACCCACGCGAACGAGCTTCACTACATCCGCAACGTCTTCGGCTGCCCGCTGAAGATGGGAGTCTTCGTGGACAAGTGCACGGACATCGGGCGGATCGAGAACGTCCACTTCAACCCTCACTACTGGATGCGCTGCGGCGCGGAGGGCGTCCCGACCTGGCCGGGGATCATCGAGTATCTCTTCAAGAACTGCACCGCGTTCGAGTTCGGCCGGAGCGACTGGGAGTACGTCCTCAATACCTTCTCCTACGGCTGCAAGATCGGGATGCGGTTCTTCGCGAGCAAAGACGGTCCGTGCAACGGCAACTTCCTCGGCAACGGGATCGACTGGGCCGAGACCGCAATCCTGATCGAGCAGACCCAGGAGCCCGGCTTGCTGTTCACGAACGGCGAGTTCGTCGGCGGCAAGGGCGCGGAGACCGAGATCGAGGTGACGTCCAGCCATACCGGCGTCGTGCAGTTCATGAACTGCTCGTTCTGGGGGCCGTCGAAGAGAATCGCCCGCATCGCCGGGGGATCGGCGAGCTTCGTCCAGTGCAACTTCGTCAACTGGGACGCGACTCTCTATGCGATCGAGGGGATCGACGGGGATCTCACGGTGCAGAATTGCCGGTTCTCGCACGGCACGAACCACGTGACGCTCGGCCCGGAGGTCAAGACGGCGGTGATCATGGGGAACACGATGACGGCGGCGCCGGTGAAGATCGACAACCGCAGCAAGGGCGACGTGCAGGTACTGGCCAACGTGAGTCGGGCGAAGTGACGGACGGCCTAATAGGCTCCACGTGATCCCAAGCGCCTCCACCGATCGCCTGAGATCGGTGTTCCGGCCTGGGACCGGTCGTCTGATGCTGTGCGGGAGGCACATCAGGCAGGGGCATCCATTCCCCTGACTAGAGTCCTGATGTGCCCCCCCAGGGACGTCCCTGTCCCCTGAAAACGAACGCGGGGCACAGATCGTCGAATCTGTGCCCCGCTGTTGTCTTTCATTACGTATTATCAGTCGGAGCGCGGCGGTTTAGTATCCAGACTTATACCGGTATTTGCAGGAGGGTCGGCCGGCAGCACAGAAGCATAGCTCTGACACCCAATCAGCGACCTGCAGGAGACACTCATGGATTCCCGAGAGCGCATTCTGACGATACTCACCGGCGGCATCCCGGACCGGATCGGCCGCGCGGACAGCATATGGGGCGAGACATTCGCACGGTGGAAGACCGAGGGCCTGCAGGAGGGCCAGGACATCGGCGAGATGTTCGGCTTCGACTTCGCCGCGATCGGCGGCCCGAATCTCAGCCTGATGCTCCCGGGCGAGGTGATCGAGGACACCGACGAGTACATAATCCAGCGCGATGCGAACGGCGTCCTGCGCAAGGACTTCAAGCGCTCGTCGGGCCACACGCCGCACTGGTTCGAGCACACCCTGAACACCGGCAAAGACTGGTACGCATACAAGGAACGCCTGATCCCGGACGAAGCGCGGCTTCCGGGCAACCTCAGGGAGGCCTACGACGCAGCACGGACGACCGGGAGGTTCGTGCACTTCACGTCGGTCGAGGCCTACGAGTCCGCCTGGCCGGCGTTCGGGCAGGTGAACATCTTCACGCTGCTGATGGACGAGCCGGAGGTCGCGCGGGACGTGTTCGAGACGTACACGGATCTGATCATCTGGGCGGCGCAGAGGTATCTGGAGACGGGCGCGGACTTCGACGGCGCGTGGTTCTACGGCGACCTCGGGTATCGGAACTCGACGCTCTTCTCACCGGCGTGCTACGAGGAGCTTCTGTGGCCGTCGCACAAGCGGATGTGCGGCTTCTTCAACGACCTCGGCAAGCCGGTGATCCTCCACTCGTGCGGGAAGATCGAATCGCTCATCCCGAAGTTCATCGAGGCGGGGTTCTCGGCGATCCAGCCGCTTGAGGCAAAGTGCGGGCAGGACGTGCGCGCGCTCAAGGAGCGTTTCGGCAGCGACATCACCTTCTTCGGCAACATCGACGTTCGCAAGCTCTCCGGCACGAAGGCGGACATCGAGGAGGAGATCAGCAGCAAGCTCCCGATCGCGATGAAGGGCGGAGGGTACATCTTCCACTCCGACCACTCGGTCCCACCGACGGTCTCGTGGGAGAACTACTGCTACGCGATGGAGCTGATCGAGAAGTACGGGAAATACTAGAGCTTAGGTTGCAGGAGGGGATTCCGATCCCCGAGTTCGTGGCGTTACGTGGCCATTCGCGGCTGGGAAGCCGCTCCTACATGTCGTGATTTGACTCATGAGCACCCGTAATGGGTGCGCCTGCAACCCCGTACGAGGATCGAGGCACGAGCCGACCGTCGCGATAGAGAGGAATGCGCGGGCGACATCCATGACGGACGCCAGCGCATTCCTCTCCATGACGGTCAGGCTCCTTCCTATCGTTCCGATGCCGAACTACGTGATCCGTATCATGCGCAGAGCTTCGTAGGATGCCTGGACCGCCAGCCTAATGCCCGAATGACCGCTGACTCAGGGTCACCTCAGCGGTCTGGGTGAAGTCTTGGGCAGACTTGCCGAGCGCTATCTTGTAAGTACCGTCCGCGATATGCCATTGTCCGGTGTCGCCATCAAAGCGCGCGAGCAGCCGGGGATCGGCTGTCAGTGTCACATTGCGTGACTCGCCGGGCTTCAGTGCTACACGCTCGAAACCGAGGAGCCGCATTCTCATTCCATCCGGCGCATCCGTGAGGTAGAGCTGCGGCACGTCCGCTCCCTCGCGCTCGCCTGTGTTCGTCACGGTGAAGGTTGCGGTGACTGTCTCGCCGCCGGTCACTCTCAGGCTGCTGTGCTCAAAGTCCGTATAGCTCAAACCATGACCGAACGAGTAGAGCGGTGTGTAGTTCTTCTGAGCGAACCATCGGTAGCCGACTTCAGCCCCTTCGTCGTAACGAATGGTAGTTGGCGTACCCCACGGTGTACCCAAACCCGGCAACTCGGGGCGCGGCGTCTGGGAGAGATCGACTGGGAAGGTGATCGGCAGCCGGCCTGAAGGGTTCACTCTGCCGGTCAGGACCTCGGCAATCGCCATGCCGCCCGCCTGGCCGGGATACCAGGCCTGTACGATCGCCCTCACCTTGTCGCGCCACGGCATAGAGACGGGGTTGCCGGTCTCCAGGACCACGATGGTGTTGGGATTCGCCGCAGCCACGGCATCGATGACCCCATCCTGTCCCCACGGCAGCGATAGGTCGGCGCTGTCAAAGCCTTCGCCTTCGACGCGGATTCCGAAGAAGATGACAAGGTCGGATCGCTTAGCGGTCAACGCAGCCTCCGCAGGCGTGTACCCGGGGTCGAAGTCGATCTGTGCCGCCGGCAGCGCCTTCTGCAGTTCCTCGAGCGGAGACGGCGCGAACAGGAAAAGATTGCGGTGTTTCCCCATGACACCCGCGCCACCGATCTTGACAACGCCGGCGAATCCGCCCACCGGCGTCACCGCGCCCGATCCGATGCCGCTGATCACCCCTTGCTGGGCATAGCCGCCGATCACGGCGATCTTGAGCGGCTTGTCGGTCGCGAGCGGCAGCGCGCCGTCGTTCTTGAGCAGCACGATTCCCTGGCGCGCGCCTTCCAGCGCGATCTCGTTGTGCCTCTCCATGTCCACGTCCGGCGCCGGGCCCCACTGGTCAACGCCTACCGCGAACAGCGAGCGGAGGATGCGGCGCACCATGTCGGAGAGGCGCTCCCTGGGGAATTTGCCCTCAGCGTAGGCATTTCGGAGATCATTGACGAACGGCTCCTTTCCCCACAATACCTTGTCAGCCTGGACACCCGACTCCTGGTCGAGACCTTTGAGCGCGAAGGTCCAATCAGGTGTCGCGCCCCAGTCGGACATCACCCACCCCTTGTAGCCCCACGCGCCCTTCAGGACTTCGTTCAGTAGGTGATGATTCCCGCCGGCGTACTCGCCGTTGATCTTATTGTAGCCCGTCATGATCGAGCCGGGCTGAGAGCGCTCGATCGCAATCTGAAACACGAGCAGGTCCGACTCGCGGTGCGCATTGGGATCGATGATCGCATCCAGCCAGTGGCGATTTGTCTCGTTGCAGTTGAGTGAGTAGTGTTTGAGTGTTGAGATGACACCCTGACTCTGGATTCCGTTGACCTGCTCGGCGACAAGCACGGCCGTATGATATGGGTCCTCGGAGAAATACTCGAAGTTCCGGCCGTTGCGTGGATCGCGCATCAGATTGCATCCGCCGGCGAGCTGAACGTTGAACCCCCGGATGCGCGCTTCTTTGGCGATCGCTTCACCCCCCTCGCGCGCGAGTCTCGGGTTGAAGCTCGATCCGAGCGCGATCAATGATGGAAACGCCGTGGCGCCCTTATCGTCCGGCCGATAGCCGGGATTGGTGACGCCCATGCTGGCGTCGCTGCTCTGAATCGCCGGAATGCCCAGCCGCGGAATACCGGGCGTATAGCCCGCGCTCATGTTCTTGAGGTCTTCGGGAATGCGCGGGTCGCGGCCCCCCGTGATGCTTCCCGGCACATAGCCCATGATGCTGATGATGAGCGAGAACCTCTCGTCGTCGGTCATCTGGTGCTCGATCTCGATGGCCCTAGCCTCGGCGGACAGCGAGGCAGCTTCCATTTCGGTGAGTTCTTCTGTTTCCTCCAGCACTTCCGTGTCGGTGTCTACATATCTCTCCATAACGGTCATCCTCCTGTTTATCATTCCGTGTGGAATCACGTAATCTGAATCATGCGTAGAGCTTCGTAGGATGCTTGGACCGCCAGCGCGACCTGAAGCACTCCCAGGACTGAATTCACGATAGCAAGCGCCGAGATGACCAGAGAATTCTTCAGGATGCGGTCGGAGTACAGCATCGCCAGAAGATCGAGCACGAGCACCAAGGCCGTCACCGCTGCAATCTCCAGCAGGAAATCCCGGCGCAGTACCACCAACAGGATTACCACGGCGACAGCCCACGGCGTGACGATGGTCGGGAATGCGAGAGGCGAAAACGCCAGGTCTGACGCGCTGGGCGGGGGTGTTGCGCCGGATTCCGGCTTCTCGCCTTTGGGCTTTTTCGGCTCGAACTCTTCCATGACCGTCCTGAGGGCCACCAGGAACAAGATGATACCTCCCGCCAACTGGAGCGCACCGGGCGAGATCTCCCATTCGCGCAGGGTATTCACGCCGATAGTGGCCGCCGCGATCAGGCCGACCGCCGCAATGAGGATGCCCCTGAACGCGAGCTGTCTCTTGAAGGCGGGATCACGCCCGTGCGTCATGGCCGCGAACGGGCCGATTACCTGAGACGGCCCCAGTACCACGAGCAGGAACGTCAAGACTCTACCGACGGAAAAGGGAGGAGCCTGGGGCAGAGCTGCGCCATCCGGGGCTCCCTGCTGCGCGAAAGCCATCGTCGCCGAGACGGAGAGTAGTACCGTCCCGGCGATCACTACCGCCTTGCCCGACTTCCGATCCGGTGGCCGAGCATCGCGAAACGTCGCATCCGTGTTCAGCATCCTGCTAGTCCTTTCCGGCTTCGAGACGATCAGAAACGAAACCTCAGGCGCAGTCCTCCGACAAAAGCATCGTCGGCATCTCCGATCGCCGGGTCCACGAATTGGAGATCCACGGCCAGACGAGCATCAGGAGAGAGAGCGTAATCGTAGAAGAACTCGAAACCCTGCTCGTCCTTGAGCTCCACCAAGGGGCTGAGCGCGCTCTGAAGCTCATCGCTGAAGTTGCAGTTGAAGTAACCCAGGCCGAATGTATCGTCGGGCCGCGAGGTGAAGAGTCCTTTGCCTCCGATACCGCCTGAGAAGAACTTCTGGAAGGGATTCGGATTGCCATCGCTTATCCCGATTCTCCCGAAGATACCCCATCCGTCGCCCGCGCCCGGCTTGCTCTCGCGCAAGAAGTGGGCAAGCACCAGGTTGGCGTTCCAGATGTTATCCTTGACTCCGGTCTGCACTTCAGGAGGCAGCAGTATCTCCCGTAGGTCCAGGCTGTCCACCGTGCTGAAGTTGCCGGTGAGCGTGGCACTGCTGGTGCGCCCCCGAACCAGGCCGCCGATTTTCGCGCTCACGGAGACGGACACGCCATCGCTGAACAGGCGGTCCGGCCAATAGTCATCAGTACGGTCGTGCGGGTCGTAGACCATGAAAGTCCAGCCGACCTTCGGGGTGGGGACACTCAGAATAGCGCCCATGATGACCGGAGGCGTTACACCGCTTGGCGGCGCGGAAAAAGCCAGGTTCAAGAAACGAGTGACTCCCCGCCACCGTAGAACGGGTCGTTTGCGAGCAGATCCAGGGTATTGATCTTGCCGATGATGAGACTCTTGTTACCGCTGAGCTTCTGCAGTAGCGAGATCTCCGTGAGTTCCGGCGTATCGTCGCCGCTGGTCGGAAGGAGCATGCCGACGTTGGTCGACAGCAACGCGCCGTCGAGGTTGGAAGGCAGACTGCCGTATCGGTATTCCCCGTGGAAGCGGAGGACACCCTCTTTCCACCAGCCGAGCTTTTCGGCGTCGAGAGTGGTGTAACTATCCAACCGGCCGCCGTACTCCCACTCCTTGTCGCCGGTTCCGGACATGAGGCCCTGGTAGTAGTTGGTCCAATCGAACCTGGTGGTGATGCCACGCTCCGCCAGGGTGACACGATCGCCTGAGTCCGAGGCGGCCCGGACCTCCGTCGCTACGCCTGAGGGTCCCTGCTGCGCGAATAGCGGCAGGGCGGCCGCAACCAATACGGCGCCGGCGATCACAAACGTCCACCAGAGTGTGCCCGGCGCGCGTGCTCTACGCGGAGTCGTGTCGCTTTGTGGCTCCATGAGGAACTCCACCGGGGGTTCACGCTGTCTGTGACCCTGCCCGATACGCGATGTACCCTGCACATGACCGCACGAAACTCGTATGACATGGATCGCGGATTAGTTGCTCAGTCTCACCCATGAGAGGAGGTTGGGCGCGACTTGGAGGGACAGGGGCAATCAGTACACCGGCACGAATCCGCACTTGGAGCCGGATGTGAGGAGAACGCCGCCGTCGTCCGGGCGGTACTCGATCTTGACGCCGAGCGCCTGGCCGACAAACCGCAGGGGAACGTAGACCCGCCCTCCGATCATCTGCGGTGGTGCGTCGAGGCTCACTGACTTGCCGCCGACCTTCGCTCGCCGGCTGCCGACAGCAACCTCGAGGCTGCGCGAGCCGCTCGACGCTGAGACGGAGCGCGCCTTCTCGTTCCACTTCACCTTCGCTCCGAGCCACTGGAAGATCCCTCGCATCGGGACGAGCACGCGGCCGGACGAGCGGACCGGTGGGGCGTCGAGCCTCACCATTTCGCACATGCCGGACGAGGATTTCGGCTTCGATGCGGCGAGAGAAGCGCCCTTGAGGAGCTTGTCGATCGCAGCCCGGACCTCCTTCTCCGGCGCCTGGCCGATGAAGGTGCGGGCGATCATTCCGTTCTTGCCGATCAGCGTCAGGACCGGCAGGCCGGGAACGCGGTAGCTCCTGGATACCTTGCCGTAGGGATCGTGCAGGGTGCGCAGCCTGTATCCCCGCTCGCGCAGGTACTTGTCCGCCAACTGCGAGAGCTGAGCATTCATGCCGAGGACGACCGCGCCCCGGCGCCCGTAGTCAGCATTGAGCTTCTCGACGATGGGGAACAACTTGGCGCAGGTCGGGCAGTAGGTTGCCCAGAAGTAGATGACTACGACCTTGCCTCGGAGGCTGCTGAGGGATTGCCTGACGCCATGCTGGTCGGCGAGCGTGAAGTCGGGAGCCTTGCGTTCGGCGGAGCAGGATGCGCCTGCTGAGAGGAGCGCGCACAGGGCGATGAGACTGAGGATACCGCGTCTGACGGTGCTTCCTTTCATCGTCCCCCACCCCACGGGGCGAAGCATTGGCAACTGACTCCGGGGGTCGGTGTGGTCCGACGGGCCAATGCTTAGCCCCTACCGATCACTACCGATCACGCCGCGGGCTTGAGGCACTGGTCGCGATAGAACCGCGCCGCGACGAATGCCAGCGCTCCGGGATACTCCGCGCCGGTGTCCGTCGCGATCTGTCGCCCATGCCGCTCCATCATCTCAACCAGCTTGCCGAGCGTCTCCGCCATCTCCCGCCGCTCCGACTTCGGGATCGTCGCGTTCAGCTCCTCGACCAACGCCGGATCGAGGTCCCTGCGCACCACTCCCCAGACGATGAACGACATGTCCGTCACCTCGTCCGGGTGGTTCCACAGCCAGAGCACCTGTGCGAGCGTGCCTCTGATCGCGTTGAGCATGCCGGCCGCGTACCAGTATTCTTCCCGTTTCACGAATCTTACAGCGGAGTAGACGCAGATCCAGAAGAAGATCATCTTCCAGTACACGGTATCGCCGACGGGCGGCGCGAGGCTGTCCTCCGGCGAGACGACTATCCGCGGCTGATCGAGGAGGCCGTCGCGGTCGAAGATCGGCCGGACGGGATCGGATGGAGGAATGCTCGTCACGCGGGAGGCGCGATAGACCTTGACGTCGAGGAAGTTGCAGTCGGCGTAGAACGCGGTGAAGCCGGCGCCGTTGATGTCCTTCGGGCTGTCCCAGGCAACCACGCACTGACCGTACCCACAGGCGAGGTCGCGCACGCTCTGGAAGCCGTAGTGGAACTGCTCGTCGTCCACGGCGACTGCGAGGTCGATGTCGGAGTAATGATCGCTTGTGCCCTTAGCGAACGAGCCTCGGAGCCAACAGGCCTGTATCCGCTCATCCTGAGCGAACGCGTCGGCGAGGTGGTTTATGAGGTGCGATTGAGGCTCGGGGCCCTCAATGTGAGAGACTTCCAATCTGTACCACTTCTTGCGCGCCGCTGAACGGCACTGGCGGCATTATTCGGTGGAATCCTTCCTCCGCCGGATCGGGAATCCGGGCGCCGCTACTCTATAGGTTATTCCACATCCGGGGAATTCCCTCCTCAGGAGACTGCAGACGGCAGGGGGCGATCCGGCGCCGGCGATGCACCCGCATAGGGAACGGGCGCTGTCCCGTTCCGGGGGTCGTAGGTCTCCGGCGACGGAACGCGACGGCGGGCGTTCCCTACATGACATACCCGAGGGACTTGATGGCATCCACCTGTCCACCGTCGGGATTGGCGACGTCTCAAAGCACCCTGACCAGCTTGAGGGAGAGGCGGTTTCGGGAGGTCAGGGAGTTGGGGTCGCCGTAGAGGATGAAGATGTCCGTGCCGAAGCGCACTTGCTGGCGGTATGTGAGGAACAGATTCGACTTACCCTCCTGATGCCGGTAACCGAGGCCGATGCCCCGCTCGGAGGTGATGTCGTACGCCACGGAGCAGACGATCTGGTCGCGCGAGACGTCCTCCTCGCCGGAGTCGGGCGCGTAGTTCATCCGCAGATGCTCGGTGCTGATGTGGGCCGAGAGCCGCTCGGAAAGCCTGAAGCCCTGGTTGAACGTGAAGAACCCGTAGTCGGCGCTGTCCTGTCTGCCCCAACGATAGCCGAAGCTGCCGCTCCTGTAGAGATCGTCGTTCCTCCACCAACAGCCGAAACCGGTGGTGTGGTTCCGGTCGGGCGGCCTGATCTGGTTGTCGATCCTGAAGTCGAAGCCGGTGTGGTTTCGGAACGACACGTAGCCGCTCAGCCAGTGACCCTTGTCGAACAATCCACCGCCGTACTTGCCTGCATAGCTGCCTCCGTAGTCGCAGCCGTATCCCAGCAGCGACCCGGAATCGAACCTGTCGTAGAAGCTGGACTGCCACCACATACCGCGTCTGCCCGGGTCGTTGATGTACCCCACGGGCGACGAGAAGTCGGGCGAAATGTCATCATAGCCGAACGCGTAGCCGAGCCGCCTCTGCGCGCCCCAGTTGCTGTAGTAGATGTTGAGGTACGACCCATCGCCATATTCATGCGTTCGGTCGAAGCTGCGCCGATATCCCAGTCCCATGCTGTAACGGCGCGCCTGGTCTCCGTGAGTGATCTCCAACTTCGCCATGCGGGTGTCCTCGCCGAAGCCGTCGTAGTTGAACAGATCGCCGCCGATACTCCATCGGTTATTCGGCTCCCAGCGATACGTCAGGTAGTTCGAGCTGAAGTCGCCCATGTCCGCGAAGGAGAGCACGCCGAACTTGTGGACGCCGACCTTGCCGAATACCTTGCCGCCTATGTCGATGCTCTCGATGGAGTGCGGGTAGAACAGCACGCTGTCGCCGAAGTAGCTCGAACCCTCCGCGAAGAACGGCCGGCGGTCCTGGATGTACCGCGGGTTGTACGAGAAATCGACGCTGTCTACGGCCTGCTCGATCGTCTTGAAGTCCGGACGGATGGTCAGCGCGGTAACGACGTTGTTGTCGAAGGTGCGCTTGATGTCCAGGCCGCTGGTGATCCTGCCGACGCCTCCCACCTCGACCAGCGAGAACGGCATGTAGACGAAATCGCGCTTGATCGTGGGAGTGACCAGGCCGACCCAGTCGATCATCAGGTCGGCGCTCCAGTTCTCGCCCATATTGGGATATCGGACGAACTCATTGTCGTGCGGGATGTTGCGCTCGAAGGCGAGCCCCAGGGTGGTCTGGCCCTTGGGATAGCGCAGGATGTTGAAGGGGATCTCGATCTCCGCCGTCGTACCTCCGGCACGCCGCGCGCCAATCGCCCCGCCATTCGACCTTCAGGGCGCTTCCTCCGGGGATATACTCATACTGCGTGCCCCGACAGTTCACCCCGAACTCGTAGCAGGAGCTATGATCGTGCAGGCAGTCGATGTTGACGACGCTATCGTCCGACCAGATGCTACCGTTCCGCTTGATCTGCTGGGCGCGGATCATTTTCGGCTCGGTGTCCTTGCAGTCGAATGCGAAGTAGAGCTTCTCGGGATCCCAGCAGCACCAGGCGATCGTCCTCTGCCTCGGGACTTTGCCTCGGTACGTGAAACCGTCGACCTTCGATGCGATCGTCCAGGCGTGATCGTCGAGCAGGCCGTCGATCTGCGGTGGGGGATTGACCTTGACCGCCCGGATGACCTCAGGCTTGTCGGCAGGCGCGACAGTGGTCCCGGGCTCGGCTGAGAGCGCCGGTCCGACGATCGCCAACACCGAGGCAGGATATGCCGATGTATATATCCTCGCAGGTTTCACTAACCTAAAGATCCAAAAAGCCGGCGAAAGGTTTCAGCAAGTTCGGCTCGACCTTCCGCCGGCTGGATTTCACTGCTATATATGATGCATCAGGGACCCAAGAAGGTCCAACGACCGGAACCGGATGCTTCGGAAGCAAGACGAAGCGGCGCTACCGAAGCCCCTCGGATATCCACGTAGGGAACGCCCGCCGTCGCGTTCCGCTCTGGTGGATACCTACAGCCAACGGAACGGGACAGCGCCCGTTCCATACGCTGATGCATCGGCAGCGCCATTGCATTCCGCTACCGACGCATCCGGGTGGTGCGATCGGCGCAGGCGCCTGAAAGCATCCATCGCGGCGCCGATCGCCTCCACACTGTACTCTATCGACTCAGACCTGGCCAGTTGCTCAAGAGCATCGAAGATACCGGTCCCAGAGATGCTGCAGGCGGCTGACAGCGTCCGGATCGCCCTCGGTGCACTCTCTGATGATGATATCGGCCATGCTTCTACCGTCCCGGCGACATCAGCCTCATCAGGCACGCGGCGAAGAACTCGTGGCCGAGGTCGTCGGGGTGGTTGATGCCGTTCGCGTTCAGCGTCATGTACGGGATGCCGATCGTGCGCAGGTTCGCCCAGATGTTGTTCGCATCGGCGAGCGCGACCTTGTTGTCGGCGGCCGCCTTCCTCAGCGCCGGGATGAAGACCGGGTAGTTGCCCATCCACTGGGGCATGATGCTGTGAGGCGTGATGATGATGAACTCGACCTTCGGGTTCCTGGCCCGGGCCTTGCCGATGAACTCGGCGTAGTTGGCGGCGATCCTATCCGCGGGGAGGCCGAAATCGTTGACGAACTCGACGGTGATCAGGTCGGGGTTCAGGTCGAGCACTTCCTTCTCGTAGCCCGCGCGCCGGGAGTCGGTGCTCGATCCGCCGATGCCCGCGTTGATCAGGTTGATCTCGGCTTTCGGATACGCCTTCTTCAGGCGCTGACGGAAAAGCTCGACGTATTGCTTATCGGGCGAACTCGGGGAGCCGCCGGCCGTGACGCTGTCGCCCCAGCAGACGATGGTGACCGGCTTCCCGGCCGCAAGCAGGCCGAGCGTGTTGGAGAGATACTCCCGTCCGCTCGCCTTGATGAAGCTCCGCCAGGTGATGTCCTTCTCAGGCATCGGGAGGATGTTGGCCGCCTCGATCCGTTCGGTGCGGTACGGGATGTAGATGGTCGCCAGCACGGCGCATCCGGCATCGGCTCTCGGCGCGCGGGCGCATACCGGGACGGCCTTACCGGTCTTGATGGAAACCTTGCCGTCTCTCGAGGCCTGAACGATGTCTATGCGCTCGAGGTAGACGGCGTAGTCGATGCCGACCTGCTGCGTGGAACCGATCGAGCCGTTCGGGAGCCGGCATATGCCGCCCCAGTCCCGCTCCAGGAAGTAGTCGGTCCCCTCACGGTAGACCGTTCCGCCTGAGTAGACCTTGACCGAATCGGGATCGATGGCGAGGGGCAGACGAGTGCCCACATCCACCGGGCCGAGGGTCTTCTTCAACGCGGTGCCTATGTGCCAGGTACCGGGCTGCTGGTCGCTCAGGACATGAACCTCGTTCTCAACCACGACCTTGTCGGCCGGCGTGACCGTCAGCTCAACGATGGACGGGACCTCGATGGTCTTCCCCCGCACGACGTACTTCCCGGCCTCGACCCTGACGCCCATTCCGGGCTTGTCGAGCGGGAGCACGGCCGCGTATGAGGCGCTTGCACAGAGCGCGATCAGCGCCAGAGTGATCAGAATGCCTGTGTGTGATGTCATGGTGTTTCCTTTCGACGTATGGAAGTGCGGGGGTATGGGAGTGTAGGAGAGACCGGACGCCCATTCCCCCATATTCCGAGCCTATCGTATTCCCGGGCTGTCCCTGCGCCTCCCGACGTAGATGTAGGTCGTCGCGGCGTAGAAGTACTCGCCCCTCTCCGCCAGCGCCCGGATATCGCTTATGAAGCGGTCGTAGTCCTCATGTGAGACCATCCCTCGCCTGACGAGCGCCTCCATGTCGTTGATGGGGCCGTATCCGGCATGCCCCGGGGCGAACTCCGTGGAGGTGACTACGTAGGGACAGACCTGCCCTTCGAAGAGCCCGCTGCGGGCGAACGTCCGCCAGAGCCGACGGCCCATCCAGGAATCGACGTCGGCCATCCACTTCTGCCGCCAGTCGCCGAAAGTGTGGATCATCCGGCGCACGAGTTCCTTGTCCGTGCCGTCTATGACCTGCGAGTCCCAGTCCCAGTGGACGAAGACGACCTGCCCGCCGGGCCTCAGCACGCGGTGGACCTCGCGGATCAGCGCATCCTTGTCGGGGATGCACTCCAGCATGTCGCGGGAGTAGACGAGGTCGAACTCCCCATCTGCGAACGGCAGAGGCCGGGAGGCATCGGCCAGGATCAGCTCGCACCGGCGGTCATCGCCGACCTCGGATTTCGCGGCCTCGATCGCCTCCTCCGACCCGTCGAGCCCGACGAGCCGCGCGTCAGGGCCGAGCATCTCTCCGATCCGGTGGAGGTCGTACCCCTTGCCGCACCCGAGGTCGAGCACCGATCGTACGCCATCGAGATCGATCAGGGAGTATGCGTATTCCCGCATCATGAGACTAGCGTAAGGCGTGGTCATTTCCCGGTCTCCTTGAGGCATTGGCGCACTCACACCGCTATGTTCTCTGCGAGGAGAGCGAATCCTGCGGGCTGACAAACCGGTATAATCACTAGCTAGCTAAGTTATCAGTTTGGCACAGATATTGCAGAGGTTTAAATCTGAATGGGTTGACATCAGACAGTCAGCACCCTATACTAACTCATCAGTAACAAACCTGCAGTGACCGCCGAAATTCCATCCCCAGATCGTGGCCGATGTATGGAATTACCCGATTGGTACTGGAGGAGGGCTATATGACAAGTTTATCGCTGTTCTTTGGGCTGCTGATGACCGTCAGCAGCTTTTCACCGACACCGGCCACCGATGTGACCCCTGACATGGCTATCGCACCGGTTGCGATGACGATGCCGGCCGCCACCGACGTTCCTGCCGATTTCGGGTATTCCGCTGTCCGATCGAGCGGCTTGATTATGTCCAAAGAGGAACTGCAGTTCGTTGCGCTCGTCAACAAGGAACGCGCTGCTCGCGGACTCAACCAACTGACTATCGACCCGACGCTGGTGAAAGTGGCTCGGGCGCACAGCAAGGAGATGGGCGACAAGGGTTACTTCTCGCATACGTCTCCGACCGCCGGCCAGACATCGCCACTCGATCGCTATCTGGCGATGGCTCCGAGGCCCTCGTGGGCGCTGATCGGCGAGAACCTGTTCTACTGCTCGATCGTTACCGTGGAACGCGGTCACAACGCTTTGATGAACAGTGAGGGTCACAGGGCGAACATCCTCGAGCCGAGGTACGAGAACATCGGCGTCGGGGAGTATCGAGCGCCCAACGGCCGCTACTACGTGACTCAGATGTTCCTGGTCAAGACGGACTAAGTGGAAGACATAGTTTAGGTCCCGGGCACCGGGGTATGGGGGCGAAGCTTGCCCTCATACCCCGGTGTTCTTTGTGTCTCATACTCGTCCATCCGGGCAAAGCATTGGCGTCGGGTCCGAGACCTGGATGCAGTCCCACGGGCCAATGCTTTGCCCCTACATGGGCGGCTTGACGACGCTCCTACGGGGTGGCTACAATGGGCCGGCAGCCAACGGATGGGATCGGCTGAGCCCGAACGGCGGCTGTAGGGGCTAAGCATCAGCCCATGGCGCAAGAACCAACTGCCAGACCTAGTCGCCAATGCTTCGCCCGATCGACTACGATCACGATTAGGAGTACGAGTATGAGACTGAAGGAAGAGCTTCTGAAGCGGTATCCCGGCAATCCGATCCTGACACACGCGGACCTGCCCTACCATATCAACGCTATCTACAACTGCGGGGCGACGAAGTTCGGCGACAAGTACGTCCTCATCCCCCGGGTGGAGGACGGCCGGCGTGACAACCACCTGCACGTCGCCATGAGCGATGACGGCATCCACTTCACCGTCAACCCTGAGCCGATCGAGATCCCCGGCACGCCGGAGCAGTTGATCTGGGAGAAGCACCGCTACGACCCGCGCGTGACTCATCTCGAGGGCGCGTACTACATCGCCTACTGCGCGCAGACGATGCAGGAGACGGTCCGCATCGGACTCTGCCGCACCACCGACTTCCAAACCTTCGAGCGCATGTCGCACATCACTCAGCCGTGGAGCCGGAACTGCGCGCTCTTCCCTGAGAAGATCGGGGGCCGGTACGCGCGCCTCGAGCGCCCGATGAGCGGGAACGACGCGATGACGTTCATCGCATACTCGCCGGACCTCGTCCACTGGGGCGATTGGCAGCCGATCAACCTGCAGATCGAGACCTGGATGCGCGAGAAGTGGGGCATCGGCCCGACGCCGATCAAGACCGACAAGGGCTGGCTGCAGATCATCCACGGCGTGTGGTTCGCCTGCAACGTGGTCTACCGGCTCGGCGCGGTGCTACTCGACCTGGAGGACCCGACACAGGTGATCGGCCAGTGCCCGGAGTTCATCCTGACGCCGAGGGAGTGCTACGAGCGGTGCGGCGAGGTGCCGAATGTCGTCTTCTCGAACGGCGCGATCCTTGAGCCGGACGGTGAGTTGAAGGTCTACTACGGCGCGGCGGATACCTGCATCGGCCTGGCGACCTGCCGGGTGGACGATCTGATCGAGGCGTGTCTGGATGGCATCAAGCCCCCGAGGATTGTGTCGTACTGAGCGGTTCTGCGCTTGAGACTGGAGGGAATCCGAGATGCTGCGGCCCGAACTGATACTCGTGTGCTCGACAGTGATCGCATGCCTTTCGCTCCAGGTGTGGGCTGCCGCACCGAGCCGGGAAGAGATGGACAGGCGCGACGCATGGGTCAACGACAGCTTACGGAGACCCGATCAGAACACGCCGCCGTTCTCGTTCGTCTATGGCGGCAGGCACTCCGATGAGCTGCTCGGCGGTTGGAAGTACACGACTGCGACGAAGAAGCTGGACGACAAACGGACCCGGCGGACCCATACGTATCTCGATCCGGAGACGCGCCTCGAGGTGCGCGCGGAGGTAGTGCAGTACAGCGACTATCCCACCGTCGAATGGACCGTGTACTTCAGAAATACGGGGCAGAAGGACACCCCCATCCTGGAGGATCTGCGCGCGCTGGACATGGCGCTGTCACGGGGTGAGGAGGGTGAGTTCATCCTCCACCATGCGATCGGATCTCCCATGTCCGAGACCGATTTCAAGCCCCTGTTGAGCGTTCTCGGGCCGAGCGCGAAGAAACGGGTCACCGCAGGAGGCGGGAGGCCGACAGACACCGATCTCTGCTTCTTCAACGTGGAGATACCCGACCGGCAGGGGCTGATCATAGGACTCGGCTGGCCTGGGCAGTGGGCGGCGGATTTCGTGCGTGACGCGGACTCCGGTCTTCGAGTGGCAGCCGGGCAGGAGTTGACGCACCTCAGACTGTATCCGGGCGAGGAGGTCCGTACGCCGCTCGTCGTGCTCCAGTTCTGGGAGGGCGGCGACTGGATCAGGGCACAGAACGTCTGGCGGCGATGGATGATCGCGCACAACATGCCCCGCCCCGGCGGAAAGAGCATGCGGGCCGAATTCGGGGGATGCAGCGGAAACCCGCTGCCGAACGCGGCCGAGGAGATCGGCCAGGTGGAGGGCATGCTGAAGGATGGGGTCAAGCTCGATCACTGGATCATCGACGCCGGCTGGTATGTCAACAGGGGCGAATGGACGGACACCGGGACGTGGGAGGTCGACCGCAAGAGGTTTCCCGACGGCCTGAAGGCGGTCGCCGACTGCATCCACAAGAGCGGCGGGGACTTCATCGTGTGGTTCGAGCCCGAGAGGGTGAACGCAGGCACCTGGCTGGCGGAGAACCACCCGGAGTGGGTGCTCGGCGGCAAAGATGGAGGACTGCTGAACCTCGGCAACCCCGAGGCCCGGAAATGGATCACGGAGCGAGTCGACAGCATACTGGTGAACGAAAGGATAGATCATTACCGCGGCGACTTCAACATCTCTCCGCTCGGTTTCTGGCGAGGCAACGACGCTGACGACCGTCAGGGCATCACCGAGAGCTTCTACGTTCGGGGGTTCCTGGCATTCTGGGACGAGCTGCTTCGCCGTCACCCGAATATGTACATCGACACCTGTGCCAGCGGCGGTCGGAGGAATGACCTCGAGACGCTCCGGCGCTCGGTCCCGCTGCTGAGGAGCGACTGGGCGGTGGCACATTTCGACAAGCCGGGAGCGATCGGCCAGCAGTGCCAGACCTACGGCATCTCGCTCTGGATCCCTTTCCACGGCACCGGCGCTCCTAACGGCGATCTCTACGTGATGCGCAGCGCCTACGCTCCCGCATACCGGATAGGCTACGACCCGGGTGACCCCGATCGGGACGTCAAGGCCTTCCGCCAGGCCGTCGACGAGATCAGACAGATCGGTCCCTATCTGTTGGGCGACTTCTACCCTCTGACGGCATACAGCGTGGATTCGGACACCTGGATCGCCTGGCAGTACGACTCGCCGGAGATTGGAGGCGGAGTCATCCAGGCATTTCGCAGGGATGAGAGCCCTGTCGCATCCATGAGCCTGAGACTGCGAGGACTCGATCCGACTGCGCGCTACCAGGTGACGAATCCGGATGATCATACGGTTCGGAAGGTAAGCGGCCGATCGCTCCTGCGTGACGGCCTGAAGGTAGAGATATCCAACGCGCCCGGCTCCGCAGTGATCACATACAAGAGAGCCGAGTGAGGCGCAGGGAATCCGCCCGCCGAAGATCGTGTCGTACTGCAGTTCGATGCTCGATGTTGGATGTTCGATGTTCGATGTTCGCTCCGCCAATGACGAAACAAGGCCGCCTCGGATCATCTCCGAGACGGCCTTCTGTGTCTCAGGTACTCAGCGTCTCAGCGATTCCGACGGCGGAATGCGAGCAGTACTGCCTCGCCGGCCTAGCCGCACAGTCGTCGGGACAGCAGCCGTTCCCTACTCGACAAGCGCATGAGGACACGGGCGCTCCGGCCTCAGTCCGGCAGTTCGTAGATGTAGATGTCCTTGAACCAGAGCGGGTGGTTATGATGCTGAAGCTCGATCGGTCCCGTCTCGGGCAGGCCGCCGATGCTGTTCATCTTCACGCGATCGACTACCTGGACGCCGTTCTCGATGACTGTTACGTACCCGTCACGCATGATGATCGTAAAGCTGTTCCACTCGCCGATCGGCCTATCGACATTCCTGCGGGGCTGGTTGTTGTCGTTGTAGAGCCCGCCGGAGCCGATAGGGTTGTCCCAGATCTGGACCTGCGGCTTGCCTCGGAGGTAGATGCCGCTGTCGCCGCCTTTGTCGATCTTCCAGTCGACCATCAGGATGAAGTTGCGGTAGTTCTTCTCGGTGCGCAGGGAGTCGCCCTTGCCGTCGTAGGTCAGGACGCCGTCTACGACCTTCCAGTGCTTCTCGACCTCGGCATCGTGCTGCCAGCCGGTGAGGTCCTTGCCGTTGAAGAGCGGCTTGAACCACGGCGGGACCTGCTTGCCGGCGATGGCGGCAGCGCACATCGTCAGCATCAGAACGGTGAGCATGAGTGTGAGACGTTTCATGTTTGTACCTCCTGTGAGTTCCGAGTCAGGTTTCGACGATGCGCCAAACCCCTCCTGCCATCGTGCGGGATGAGGCGTCAGGTTGTGGGTTGTGGGTTGTGGGTTCCGGGGTTCCCCATAACCCATAACCCGCAACCCCCAACCCATAGCCCCATTTCGCTAGTCGAAATCCGTCGGCAGGTCGGGGTTGCGGTGATGCTCGAAGAGGCGGGCAATCTGCTCGCGGGTCACGCGCCCGACCGAGAGATTCGGGATCTCGTCCTCTGCGAAGAACTCGACGCCGTCGGTCTCGATGCTGCAGCACGGAGCGCCGCCGGTCAGCTCGCAGAGGATGAAGAGCTTGTAGAGATGGTAGATGAACGCCGGGTGCCCGTGCTTGTTGCGGTCCAGGACGGCGAGCATCTTGACGGCCCGCGTCTTGTAGCCGGATTCCTCGCGGATCTCGCGGGTGACCGCATCGCTCGGCGAGTCACCGATATCGACCCAGCCGCCCGGGAGAGTCCATCCGCCATCGACCTTCTCCTTCACGAGCAGGATCTTGTCATCCTGGAAGACCACCCCTCGCACATCGATCTTGGGGGTCATGTATCCGTCCTCCCGCGCCAGGAGATCGAGCGTCCGCTCGAAGGGCACGTCGGAGTGCTCGGCGATGACTTCGGCGGCGATCTCGCGTATCTGGTTGAACCGCTCGATGTCGTATGGGTTGGTCGCATATGTGAGGCCGTTCTGCGCGACCGCATTCAGTCGCTGGGCCCAATCAAGCCACTTGGGGATCATATCCGTCTCCGTTCTGCGGACTTCCTACATGAAGTAGTTGCCTGCAGCGCTCCGTGTTTCCTCCAGACAACATGCAGGTGAGAAAAAGGCCCGTGCCTCGGTTGAGACACGGGCCGTTGATGCATCATTCTATGGCCGGGATCAGTGCGACACGATGTCGGATTCCCTCCATACCCGGATCTGGCGGAACACGTGCCCGCCGGACTCGTAGCAGGAGACCACACCGGTAACCGTCACTCTCTCACCCGGATCGGGCAGTTCGGTCAGGCCGGCCGGTACGAGCACCTTCACACCCTTCACGTCAGGGTTGCCGTCATCGCCGGCCGAACCGTCGTTGACATAGAAGCACCCGTCTCCGACGGCGGTGACCTTGCCCCAGACCCTCACGAGCAGGCCGATGTTGTTCGTACCGAGCACCATGGTCGGCTCTCTGACTATCTGGACGGTCTGCGCATAGGCCTCAGTACCTCTCTGGCCGGCGCCGGTCGCAGGGTCGTACTCCAGGCTGCTGCCGCCGACCGACCGGACATTCAGTCCGATAGGTGCGATCGGCGCTACAGGATCGCCGACGAGAACCTCGGTGGCATCCACGAACCGCTCGAAGTCGGCGTTCGTGCTCATGACACCGGTGATCGCCACGCCGGCGTTCAGGGTGACCGAAGGATCGGCGTAGCGTACCCTGATACCCATCGCCCTGTCCGGAGTCTCCGCGTAGAAGGCATCCGGGAAGATGGCCGTGACGACCATCCCATCGATCATGACGGAGCTGCCGTCCGCCGAGCGCTTGGCGTCGAGCGGAGACACCTGGACGGGCACGCCCGCCGTGGTGAACGTCCACTCCTCGCCCGCTACGTCGCCGTGCGGACCGTGCTCCACGACTTGCCAGTGGTAGGTCGATGCGTAGTCCAGCATCGGCGTCGGTTGATACCGAGCTTCGGCCAGGCCGGCCGCGGTCGGCGTCGCAGGCTTGGCGGCGCCGTCCCTCCACAGGTAGACGTCGTGACTGGTCGATCCGTATCCGGCCGTCCAGGTGAGCGTGACGTTCGGGACTACTCCGGTCGCACCGTCCTCAGGCTGAGGATCGGTCGGAGCGATCTCCGGAACGAGTGTGACCGCATCGGGCTCTGTCGGCGATTCCTCGATGTTGCCGGCGTTGTCCTTGGCCACGCTGAAGAACCGGTAGGTCTTGCCGGGCTCACCAGTGAACTCCGCCGATGTCTCGGCAACGTCGGCCTTCCACATCGTGTACGGGCCGTCGTTCTCCGATACGTGGACCGTGTAGGAGCCGACTCCGGAGCCGCCCACATCGTCCACACCGGACCACGAGACGGTGAACGTCGGAGACTCGGCCACCGCGGGCAGCGCCGTCACGGAACTGGACGGAGCCACCGCATCGATGGTGTTGGACACCTCGTTGGTATCGATCGGCAACTCGGTATCGAACACGATCCGGGCCTTGCCCTTCGCGATATCGCCGGTATGAGCGCCCGGCTTGGGCTTGATGGTATAGGTCACGTGGCCCTCGCCGCGTCCGGTATCGTCGTTCGGCGGCAGGAAGCCCGCATTCGGGTCCGCGGGCGGCTCGCCGGTCGCCGGATCGAGCGTGGTGAGCAGCCACTGTACCTGGCCGGTCGTTACGTCGATACCGGCGTTGATGTCGATTATGTTGCCATCGTCCAGTACGCAGCGGTACTGGTAGAAGCTCCGGTTCTCCGGCGCCTGGATCACCTTGTCGCCGAACGCGATCTCGCCGAGCCTGAACGATCTCCAGTCGAGGTTCGCGTCGAGCTGCTGGGTGACTCTCACCTGCGAGGCAGGAGCAAGAGCATCCGGCATGTTCTCGAAGTAGATGGTGTACGGCATGGCCTGCTTCAGAGCAACGAACGCATCATCGCCGTATCCTGCAGGGCCGACCATCTCGTTCGGGTCTACCGGCCAGATTCCGGTGGTGTCTTCGTCGTCATCGTCTTCATCGTCGTCATCGTCCGGATCATCGGGCTCGTCCGGATCGTCATCGTCGTCATCATCGTCATCATCGTCGTCGTCATCATCGTCATCGTCGTCATCGTCGTCACAGCACTCGTCAGGCGGCACGCCCGGGCTGAGCAATGCCTTCAGGCGAGCGGCCTGCGACTCCATGGCGCAGGTCGGGCAGTTGATCAGGCCATCCGCATACGCGGCCTGAACAGCCTGCATCCGCTCCGCGGCCGCGGCATCCTCGATCGGGAAGCCGTTCGCATCGAGTACAGCCGGCTTGCTCGGCTTCTTGACCGTCGGGACCGGCTTGGCGAGAGCTACCGGTGTGCTCCACGAAGCGCCGTTGTACATCGATGTGAACAGCGCCTGGTCGGCCTGGGTCTCGGCGTTGCCGTCCGTATCCTGACCCCATACAACCATCGCATTGCCGCCCGCATATCCTACCGCGGGCGCGTCGCACCGAACAGACGATGCCAACTGGAGCGGCGCGCTCCAAGCCGTGCCGTCCCACGTCGAGACATAGATGCTCGACACGTTGGTCGCAGCGTCGGTGTTCTTCCACGAGGCCAGTATCTGGCCGGAAGCACCGGATGCTACCTTCACGCCGTCGTCGCGTCCCGCAAGGCTTGCAAGGGTGGCAGGAGCGGTCCACTCGCCGCCGACGCGTCTGGCGTACCGGATATCGGCTGCATTCAGGGCATCGAGCATCTGCTGGCCGGTGCCGCTGATCGTGACGTTGGCCGGCGCCGCCGACCAGACGACCATCGGGTCGCCGTTAGAATCGAATGTCAGGGATACGTCCTTATCGAAGTAACCCAGACCGTCTATGCTGGTAGGAGCACTCCAGGTCGTGCCGTCGTACCCGGCTACGAACACGGAGCTGCCCATCGCAACCGCAGGATCCGGATGCTGCTTCGCCCATGCGGCGAGCACCTCGCCGGTGCTGCTCTTGGCAACTGCCGCGGGCATATCATCCCTGGTGTCGCCGGAGATGTCTGCCAGGACCGTCTGGCCCTCGTAGACGTTGCCGGTGCCGTGGAGCGGATCGATGCTCCAATCGAGGGACGAGAATACGGGCACTCCGTCGTAGACCCTGTATGCCGTCGTCAGGACGTGCTTCGGATCAGCCTTCCGGGTTGCGAGCGATGAGATCTCACCGCACGGCCCCCACTTATTGGACCAAGTGTACTTCGCATCGAAGAGCTTACCCTCAGCGGTCAACTCGAAGCACCAGGACAGGAAGTCGAACTTGTCAGGCGCCTGGTAGGCCACGATGACACTGCCGACACCCTTGATCTCGCCGGATGCGACCTCGTAGCCCAAAACCTCGGCCTTGAACCGTCCGTACGGACCGGCGCCCACTCTGATCTGCGCGCCGCCACCGTCCGGCCAACCCGGGAAGTTCCCGGAGCTCCACGAGAGGCTGCCGCCTATTTCGCCCTCGATGATTCCGCCGACGTCGAACTTGACGCCCGGGATCGGGATTGGAGGCGCCCAGAGCGGGATATGTCCGCTGCCACCGCCCTTCAGCTCGACCTGCGCGTTGTTGAACACGTAGGCGCAGGCGTCGGGATCGGTGGTCCAGGTAGCCTGGACGCTGGCCGAGCCTCCGGCCTCGAGGTTGTCGGAGAGGTTGACCGTCAGTCCGACGGAGCCCTTGTACCAGGCATCGCACTGAGGCTTGCCGCGCGAGCCGCCGCAGACCTGGCCGGAGACCTCGAAGCCGTACTTACCGCCGATGAGAGGAATGCTGCCCGGAAGCGACGTGCCCTTCTTGAGGGTAACGGTCACGCAGCTCTCCGACATCGGCAGGATCGGTCCGCCCGCAGCAGTCTCGGGCGAAGTCCAGAGAGCGGTGGGTGTGGCTCCGACCACCTTGTAGTACAGGTCGCCGTCGTCCTCAACACTCCAGTCACGCTGGAGCCAGAGCACCAGCTTGTCGCCGTTATCGAGAATGACCGGCACGGCGGCATAGTCGCCGTACGTGTCGGATGTGAGCTGTTCAGGAACCGTCCATACGTAGGTTCCACCCTCGTCGCGGCCGACGGAGTATGTCAGCTTGGCCTCGTTGCCGAAGCCGGTCTGCCATACCACCATGATGCCCGGCGTGGTACCGTCGTAGACGTTCGGGCCGAATGCTACGCTCGGCTCGGATCCCTCAGCATCAGCCACGCGGCCGGTGACGTTCCACCCGGAGCCGCTGTTGACCGCATGCCAGATCTCTCCGCCACGCATCCACACCATGTGAGCGTTTCCGTTCAGATCGGTGGTGATCGCCGGATCGGAGTCCGGGATCGGCTGCGGGTCGGTGACGATGTCCTCATCAGGCGGCACCGGATAGACATCCAGCATGACGCCCGTCACGTCGGTGCTCGGCGGCACCGGAGCGACGATCGGCTCTCTGGCGTAGTAGCCCTCGATGAAGAGGGTGTACGTGCCTGTCGGCAGGCTGTCGATGATGAACCGCCCGTCCATTCCGGTATCGGCGGAGCGGATGGTATAGCCGGTATCATCCCTGGCAACCACCTTCGCGTATTGCAGGTACTGACCCGTGTCGGCTCTGCGCGCCCTGCCGGAGATGGAAGCCACCGGCTTGCCGTACGCGACGTCCATCGGGAACTCCACAAGGTCCCTGATGAGGTACTTGTAGTCGCCTCTGAGACTCAACCGCGTTGCCGTATTGTCGAGCAAGGTGATGAAGCTCGCCCAGGTATCGCCGGCCTGTTCCTTGAACGCGGCGAACGCCGGACCCCATACCGCCGGATCGACGGTATCGGGCCTCATCTGCTCCTCGACCCTGACCCAGTCTATCAGAGTGTCGTTCATCGGCACTCTGGACAGATGGAAGCGAATCCTCGACAGCGCTTCGGCCCTGAAGTAGACCGGGATGCTGTAGGACGCACCCGGAGGCAGCGTCCCGGCGATGCCGTCGAAGTTGATGCCGAGCACCTGTATCGGTTCAGACGCGAACTCGTCGTTTCTCTCAGCGCGCATCAGCACGTCGGCGCTGCTGATCCTGAACCACGGAGCCGGGGCATCCACGTTGCCGGGGTTCGAGTATTCGAGCCACAGGGTGTACTCGCGGCCCGGACGACATCTCGGCGGAGCGACCAGTCTGGCGCTCACGCGGGCCTGGCGGCCCTCCTCGACCGTGAAGCCGCCCTCCAGAACCGCCGTCTGGCCACCCGGGTTCTCGAGCACGACGTCGTACGTCCCGACGGGCGCGCCGTTCAGATCGAACACCGCGGTAATCGTCGCTGTGCTCTCGAAGTAGACCTTCTGGGCCTCGACGATGACGTCCGCCGGGTCTGCGGGCATGACCAGCTTCGCCGTGGTATGCTCACCCAGGCGGGCGCCGACGATCTGTGTCGTCACGGTACCGGTGTTGCCGCCGACATCAGGCGATACCGAGCGAGCGCTGAACTCGAGCAGCGATGCCAGTATCGTGTAATCGGACGAACCGCCGACTCCGGTGGACCGCGCCAGTATGTAGTAGTCGCCCGCCAGAGTGCTCGGGACTACTATCTCCTGATCAGGCTGGAACGGCGCACTGTAGGAGTAGTCGAAGTGAATCCGGTCCGCCATGGCCCCGTATCTGACGTAGAGCTCGTTTGCGCCGACGGCGTTCGCAGCGTCGAGCTTGATCAGCAGATCCTCACCGGCAGGTACGGAGACCTTGTAGTAGTGCTCCGCTGCCCATTCGAACCTCGAACTGTACGGCGCGCCGAGAGCCAGCGGCCGGCAGTCGATCATGCTGGGAGCCGAGAGTCCGGAGTTGTTGGTCTCATCTCCCTCGCGGATCTGGTTTCTCACATCGGAGCGGACGATCACCTTGTATGCGCCCGGTGTGACCGGCGGAATAACCGCATTCAGGTTGGCGACATACTGGCCGCCGGACGCCAGCGTGCGATGTTCGCCCACTCGTCCAAGCACCGGATCACCGATGCCCCAGGTATCGTCTGCGGACAGGTAGGCAACATCCTCCCAGTAACCGCTCAACGTGCCGCTGCCATCATTGCGGACGGTCCAGCTAACCGTGGTATGCTGGCCGACTATGCCGGTCCCCGTGATGGTGACATTCGCCACTACGAGGTCACGAGAATCGATAGGCGGTACGTTCACCATCAGCGCCTCGGCATCGTACCCGGTGTTGTTGGAGGCCGCGGCGCCGTGCTCGCAGACTCTGTCGTCGGGATCGGTGTTAACGATGACGTAGTACTCGCCCTCAAATCCGGACGGTATGGTGAACGTGCCTGTGCCATCGTAGCCGGCGCCGGGCTCGAGGGCGCCGTAGTGGTGGAACCACCCGATTCCCGTGTCGCCGCCGTCGAAGATCGTATCTCTCGACAGATAGAGCGAGTCGTACCATTCTCCAGAAGCGGTCGCCACTGCGCCGTTGTTCACGACTCTCCAGTTGATGGTGATCGGCTGGCCGGTCTCCGCCGAAGCGGGCGCGTCGACCGAGACTACCTGAAGATCGGCGCTCGGACTAAGCGAGACGCTCATCTTCGCGGCAGCCTGGCCGGTGTTATTGAGGTCGTCGGCCTCATACACGTAGCTGTATCTGTCGGTAACGACCAGCACATAGTACTCGCCCACCATGCCGTTCGGAAGCGTGAATTCCCGGCGCTGAGTGTAGTCGGCGCCGACGGCCAGAATGCCGTAGTGCCACTGAGAGCCGAGCAGGATATCGTCCGATCCGACGGTGGTATCAGCGGACAGATAGACCACGTCGTACCAGCCCTGCTGATCGCTTCGAGTCGGGCCGGAGCCGCTATTGGTGACTGTCCACTCGATGTTCACTCGCTGGCCGGAGCCGGCCTCCACCGGAGCGACCACACTGCTGACGGTGAGATCGGGCCGCGGGGTCAATGCGACCTGAAGCTCGGCGGCAGTGTAGTTGTTGTTCTCCGCCGCGGGAGTATGCTCGTAGACGCGGTCATCCGCATCCGTCTTCACTATGACATAGTACCTGCCCTGAATGTCGTGAGGCAGGCTCACTGTCTGCGTGGCGGTGTAGGTGCCACCGGCATCGAGTGCGGCCGTGCGCTGCCGCGTGCCGAGCTGCTGATCCCCACCGTCGAGGATCTGGTCGGTGGACAGGAAGATGCGGTCGCGCCACGAGGTGACATAGGTCGTGCCAGCGCCGTCATTCAGTACGGTCCATGAGACGCTTATCGGCTGGCCAGACCAACCGACCTCCGGCAGAGTCACTGTGGTGACACGCAGATCAGGCGGATCGGACAGATTGATAGTCATGGCCGATGCCGACCTGGTTATGTTGTTGTCGTCCCAGACATGCTCGAAGACACCGTTGTCGTAGTCGGTCCATACGAACACATAGTAGGTGCCTGTTATGCCGTTGGCGAGCGTGACGGTCGCCGAGCGGCTGTAGGTGCCGTCGGGCCCGAGCCTGCCGCTGTGATAGTAGGTGCCGAGCTCGGTCGCATTCTGATCGAACGTCGGACTGGCGGACAGGTACACGCGATCGCTCCAGCCGGTCTCGATGGTCTCACCGGGGCCGTGGTTTGCCACGGTCCAGTTGATGGTGATCGGCCTGCCGGAGAATGCGGTTGTCGGCGTGCCGACCACAGTCACCTCGAGGTCGGGCGGCGGCGCGAGGGTGACGGATACGTGGTTAGCCGTACGCCCGACGTTGTTGTCCTCGCCGGCATGCTCGTAGACAGTGTTGTTCCGATCGGTGACCACGTGGATGTAGTACTCTCCGGCGATGGCATTCGGCAGCGTTACGTTCCTTGTCTCGGTGTAGCTGTCACCGTGAGCCAGAGCGCTGTAATGGTTGACTGACCCGAGCATGTAGTCCGTATTGACGTCCACAGTCTCGCTCGCAGACAAGTAGATGGCATCGGTCCAGCCGCCCACCAGTGTATCACCGGCTCCGTTGTTGGCGACGGTCCATGTGACCGGGATCTGCTGGCCCGAGAAGCTGGTCGGCGGCGCGACGACGGATGTCACCTGAAGATCAGGCGGCGGGGTGAGATTGACCTGCATAGCGGCCGTATTCCGACCCTCGTTGTTCGTCTCGTCTCCCTCACGCACGTGGTTGTACGCGTCGGTGATGACAAAGACGTAGTACGAGCCGGATATGCCTTCGTCCAGGTCGAAGCTGTGACTCTCGACATAGCTCTCACCCGGGGCCAGGTAACTGCTGTTCCGGAAGTATCCCAGATCACGGGCCGTCTCAGTGTCGAGAGTCGGGCTCTCGGACAGGTAGACTCGCTCGTACCACACCGGAACATCGGTGGCTGCGGCGCCGGCATTGGTGATGCGCCAGCTCACCTGCACCGACTGCCCGGACCATGCGGTCACGGGAACCTCGACGGCCGCTACCCGCAGATCGGGCAGCCGCTCGGTCTTGAAGTTCCACACAGGACCTGCGGTGGCCCCGGCGGAGTTCCTCGCGACTATCTGCCAGTTGTAGCTGGTATCCTGTGCCAGACTGGCTGCAGGCTTGAAGCTGGTGTATGAGAAGGAAGCGGTCGGCGTTGCAGGCTTCGACTCGCTCGCAGGCCACAGGTAGACATCGTAGCTCGCGGCCCGAGCCGGCCTCTGCCACTGCAGAGTGACGTCGGTTCGGACACCGGCCGCGCCGTCGGCCGGGTTCGGCCCGAACGGCTGCTCAGGCGCCGCCTGCGTGACCGCCATCGTAACAGGCAGATTCAGCGTGGGACTCGCCGGATCGTTCGTTATGAACTGAATCGAGTCCATGTAGCTGCCGGTCATCAACTGGCCCGGGGTGAACGTAGCGGTGATCGGGAGAGACGCCCCCGGAGCCACCGTGCCGGTCGTCGGAGACAGGGTCATCCAGGGCGCAGTCTCCACTGCCGTGAACTGCAGATCGGAGAGACCGGTGTTGCCGACGGTAATGGTCTCCTGACCGCTGGTCTCGGCAGGAAGCGATGTGCTCAGATTGACCGGATTGAGCGTAATGGACGGAGCGCTGGCTGCCATACCGACCACCGAAACGACCAGTGTGGGCGAGTCGGGATCATCACTGGTTATGGTTATCGCAGTGTTCAGGGTGCCGTCGCTCTGCGGAGCATACCTCAGAGTGACGGTGGCCGACTGGTGAGCCCCGATCGTGAACACGGTCGGCGTCGTGATGGTAAGGCTCGGATCGGCGCTCACGATGTCCGTGATGTGCAGGGCATCAGACCCCAGGTTCGTCACTATGACGTCCCTGGTAGCAGGGAAGCCGACATAGACGGTGCCGAAGTCAACCTCGGCCGAGCTCACGGTGATATCAGGAGTGCCGGTGACTGTCAGGCTGACCGGCACATTGACGACCGGCGTAGCCGGATCGTTGGAGGCAATCCGGAGATTGGCGCTGTACTCGCCTGCGACGAGATCGGCCGCGTTGTAATAGACCGAGACAGGGCTGCTGTCGCCGGCAGGAACCACACCGGACTCGGGATTGACGCGGAGCCAGTCCTGAGTGCCGAAGCGCAGAGCCAGATTCGGCCGCAGGTAGGCGGTATTGAAGGCTACCTGGAGCCCATCGTCGCCCGTAGCGTTCTCCATGCCGATCGTGTAGTTCTTGACCGGCCAGCCGGGCGTCAACGACTTGTACTGCACGAGGATCTCGCCGGACGGTCGCAGTATGATCTCGGCCGTGATTCTCTCGTTCGGCGCGCCGTAGCAGCCGTAGTTGTTGTACTGGACGACGAGCTGGTTGCCGTCGGAATGGTAGTAGACCTCGGTATCGCTCTGCGGATAGAGGTCGCGCCAGCACCAGTAGATGACGTTGTTCGGATTGTTCGCATTAGGCAGCGGGGTATAGCTGTAGTTGCCATAGCCGTTCGTCGGTCCGAAGCCGATATAGCCGTTTGACGCGATCCAGAACTGGTTGTAATTCGTTCCGTAGAACGGGAACTCGAAATCGATCGGGAACGGACCGAGGCAGCTGTCATCGCCAAGGCCGGTCACCCGGGTACCTATCGACGAGATATCGACCCAGTTGAAGATCGGTCCGCCGACCTCATTGCTGTCCTTCCAGAAGTAGCCGCAGTTATCCGGTCCGCCGGCGCCCTGGATGATCGGGGAGCCGACTCTCGTATCCTTCCCGCCCTTCGGCAGTTCCTCATAGTAGGAGGCATCGTACTGAGCCTGCGCCGACGTTCCCTGGCTCTGGTAAACTACGTCGATCTCGTACTCAAGGTCGGTGGCGCCGGTGTTGCCGATCGTGAGGGCGTCCTCCGCGGAGGAACCCGACTCCAGCGTCCTCGAGAAGCCGGCCGGCGCGACGCTCACAGCCGGCGGTTCGAGTGTACTGGCGGCAACGGAGACACTGATCTCCGGAGTATTCGGATCGTTGCTCACGATGGTGACCAACGCCGCCGGCGTCTCCGGCTGGGTCGGCGAGTAGGTAATCGTGATCGTCTTCTCGGCCAGCGGGGCAAGGGTGAAGCTGCTCTCCGATGCCGTGACCGCGGCGTGATCACTCGTGATACCGGTGACGTTCAGGACGTCGGTGCCCGGGTTTGTGATGACCACATTCATCGTCCTAGGATAGCCGACGTACATCCGGCCAAAGTCCAGAGATGCCGGTGCGACGGTAATACCCGGGACGCCCCAGACGTTCAGAGTGACGGGCACATCCAGGGTGGGTGTCGCCGGATCGTTGCTGGCGAGTCGTATTGTCGTGTTGTAAGTGCCGACCGCGAGCGACGCGGCATTCAGGATCACGTTCAACGGGCTCGTGCCGCTCACTGCAATGGAGCCGGAGGTCGGCGCTACCGAGCACCACCCAGCGCCCGAGCTCTGAACGCTCCACTGGAGAACGCTTCCACCGGTGTTGCTCAGCGTCAGAGAGGTACTCGTGCTGCTCCGTGACTCGACGGAGGCCGTGACGCTTGCCGGATCGATGCCGAAGATCGGCGGCATGAGCGATGAGCCTGCGAGAGTCACCGTGAGCGTGGGTGTCTCGGCATCATCGGAGTTGACGGTCGCCGTCACGCCGGTGAGTGTCTCCACCTGCGTCGGCGCGTAGGTCAGGGTCACCGTCTGAGCATCGCCCGGGCCTAGGGTGAACGAAGCCGGCGATGCCGTGACCGCCGCATGGTTGGTCTCGATGCTGCTGACCGTCAGAGTCGCAGTACCCGGATTGGTGACGGTGAACTCGCGCGCGGCCGTGGAACCGACAAACACGCTGCCGAAGTCCAGGCTGCTCGGAGCGACCGAGACATCCGGGGTGCCACCGACGTGCAGGCTGACCGGAACGTTCAGCACCGGAGTAGCCGGGTCGTCGGAGACCAGCTCGATGTGCGCGGAGTAATCACCCTCGACAAGGTTGGCCGCATCGAACGTCACCTCGAGCGGCATGCTCGCGGAGCCGGCTACGGTACCCTCGGTCGGGCTGACTGAGAGCCAGTTGCGCGGTGAGATCCGTATCGCCATCCCCGGCTGGATGAAGGTGGTATTGTGGCACACTGTGAGTCCATCGGTGCCGTCTGCATTCTCGATGCCGACGGTGGCCTCGTTGTACGGCCAGCCGGACGTAGACGCCAGGTACTGCAGCAGGATCTCTCCGCCGCGCTTGAGGATCATCTGGGCGGTGATGGTGTCCTGACGGCCGTACCCTCCGTAGTTCGTCCACTGCACGATCAGGCCCTCGTCACGGGTCTGATATCGCACACTGCCGTTCGGGTAGAGGTCGTCCCACATCCACGCGATGATGTTGTTCGGCGTCGATGTGCTCGGCAGCGGTGTGTTGCCGCGCGCGCTGTAATCGATGGCCGGTCCGAAGCCTATGTAGCCGTTCGACGAGATCCAGAACTGGTTGTAGTCCGTCCCGTAGAACGGGAACTCGAATCCGATCGGGAACGGACCGACGAAGTTGTCATCGGCCAGATCGTAGACCTGGGCGCCGGTGGACGAGATGTCGATCCAGTTGAAGGACGGACCGCCGGCCTCATCGCTGGCCGACCAGCGATAGCCGAAGTTGTCCGGTCCGCCGCTGCTCTGGGTGACGGGGAAGCCCTTGCGGGTATCCACGGCGCCCTTCTTCAGCGGCAGGTAGTACTCGGGAGAGTAGGCCTGAACGCCGGCGCCTGTGACATCATCGTAGACCACGTGGGCGGTGAAGTGCATATCACTGCCGCCGGAGTTCGCTACGTTCAGCGTCTCGACTCCGGTCGCGCCCGCCTCGAGTACCTTCGCCAGGCTCGTCGGGTCGGCACCGATAATCGGAGGCTCCGCGCAGACGGCAGTGACCGGAATCACAACCGAAGGAGCATCCGGATCGTTGCTGGCGACAGCCAGGGTCGCCGCAAGTGTCTCCGCCTGCTGAGCATCGTAAGTGACCGTCACGGTCTGAGCATCGTTCGGAGCAAGGTTGAAACTCGTCGGATCGACGCTGACCGATCCGGTATCACTCGTGATGCCGGTGATGCCGAGTGTGTCGGTTCCGACATTGGTCACGACGAAGGTCGCAGTCCACTGGCGCGGGAAGAACACCGAGCCGAAGTCGATCGATGCCGGGGCGACCGATATGTCCGGAGTGCCCCACACGTCCATGGCTACAGGTATGGTGACGGACTGCCGCGCCGGATCGTTGCTGTCGATGCGAATGCTGGTCCAGTAGTTGCCTACGGACCGTGACTCCGCACTGAGCGTGACCGTGAGCACCTGACTTGCGCCCGGCGCTATCGTGCCGGACGTCGGAGTCGACCAGCACCAACCGAGGTCGGGGTTGACCACAGTGAAGCTGAGGTCACTGCCGCCGGTGTTGCTGAGTGTGACCGCCACGTCCTCGGAAGCGCCAACCTCGACCGATCTGCGGACGCCGGCGGGATCGACCCCAAAGATCGGCGGGATGAGCGAGTATCCGGTCATCGGCACGACGATCGTCGGCGTCTCGGGGTCGTTGCTGCTGATGGTGAGCGCCGCATCCATAGTCAAGGCTTCGGCCGGGTTGAACGTGAGCGTCACGATCTGAGACTGGCCGGGAGCCAGGTCGAGCGCGCTGTGGGACGGCGACACGAATGCCGCATTGCTCTCGATGCCGGTAACATGCAGGACCGAGGTGCCGGGGTTGGAGATCGTGACCTCGCGGGTCACCGGATACCCTACATACTCCAAGCCGAAGTTGAGCGAGGTCGGGCTCACGGAGATATCCGGTGTGCCGCCGACATGCAGGCTCACAGGCACGTTGACCGTCGGATTCGCGGGATCGTTCGAACGCAGGACGATGGTCGCAGCATAGTCGCCCTCGTTCAGGCGCGACGTATCCAACGTGACATCGATCGGCTCGGTAGCACCCGGCTCGAGCGAGCCGCTCTCCGGCGTAATCTCCAGCCAGTTCCTGCAGGAGAACCGGATGGCGAGGTTCGGCTTGATGTAGTTGGTCGGAGGATCGACGGCCACGGTGAGACCCTGAGTGCCATCGGAGTTCTCGATACCTACCGTGTAGTACCTGGGCCAGTTGGGTGTCACGCTTTGGTACTGGATGATGACGTCGCCGCTACGCTTCAGGATAATCTCAGCGGTGGCGCGCATGGACCAGTCGCTGATGTGGGCATAGTTGCCGAAGAGAACGACAAGGCCTTCGCTGCGCGTTTCGTAGCGGACATCGATGCCCCCGTACGGCGGGTAGAGGTCATCCCACGCCCACGCGATGATATTGTTCGGCGTATAGGTACTCGGAAGCGCCGTATTGCCGTAGTAGTTGTAGGAGTCAACCGGACCGAATCCTATGAAGCCGTTCGACGAGATCCAGAACTGGTTGTACGTGTTGCCGTAGAACTCGAAGTCGAAACCGATCGGGAACGGGCCGACGAAGTTGTCGTCGCTGAAACCGGTCACCATGGTACCGGTCGAGGAGATGTCCACCCAGTTGAAGACCGGACCGTTGGGCTGATCGCTGTCGATCCATGTGTAGCCGAACGCGTCAGGTCCGCCGGTACCCTGGACAACAGGCCCAACGCGGGTCTCCGCGCCCTTCTTCGGTATCGGCGTGTAGAACTCGCTGGAGTACTTGGGCTGGGCCGCGACCGAGGCGGCGCCCGGCTCGCCAAAGATGATCTCAGCGGTGTAGTCGAGTGTTGACTGACCGGCGTTGCCCACTGTCAGCGTCTTGTGCTGGATCTCGCCCGCCTGCATGGTTTCGGTGAACGACTGCGGATCGACGGTGATCGCCGGAGCCGCCAGTGAGCTGCCGGTGACGGGCACTGACAGCGAAGGGTTCTCGGGAGCGTCGCAGTTGATGGTCAGAGTGGCCGACAGGGTCTCGATCGCGACAGGCGCGTACTGCACGGCGACCGTCACCGATGCGCCCGGAGCGATCGTGACACTGGCCGGCGATACGGTCACCAGGGCATTGTCGCTGACTATGCTGGAAACTGTCAGGTCGCCGGTGCCGGAGTTCGTGATCACCAGATCCCTGGTCTCGGGGAAGCCGATGTAGACGGTTCCGAAATCGATCGAAGTGGTTCTCAGGATGATGTGCGGTACACCGAACACGTTCACGGTCACCGGCACATCGATGCGCGGTGCGACCGGATCGTTGGACTCTATGCTGATGGTGCCGTGATGCTCGCCGAGAGGCAGGCCATCGGTGTCTATTGTGACGGTAAGCTCGTTGGAGCCGCCGGCCGATATCCTGCCGTTCACAGGAGCGACGGACAGCCATTCGCCGATATTGATGTACGCAAAGCCGGTCCCATCTTCGCCGGCAACGGCATAGATCCTCGGAGTGGGCACGGGCGAGTACGCCATCCCACCGTCATCCACATACGAGAATACCGGGATGCTGCTGGTCTGCCATACGCCCGACCGGATATCATACCGGTAGAGCGTGTTCCCGCCATAGTCACCGTAGGTGTAGAACGCCTTGCCTTGGGGATCGATCGCGCCTCCGAGCACCGCCCCGCCAGGCAGGCTCTGCAGCAACTCCCAGCTACCTTCGGCGATGTTGTACCTCGCGAACTCCGTGTAGCCGTCTCCGCGCGCCAGATAGAGGTAACCGTCCGCATAGTCCATCGAGCCCCATTCGTCATGGCCAAACGGGGCGTTCTGAAGTGTCTGCCAGGTATTGGTACTCGGGGTGTAGCGCCTGAAGCTGTAGGCGTCCAGGAAGTACAGATGCGTGCCGTCCGTCGCGATCACGCCTGTGCCCTCTAGAGGGCCATTGTCGATGTAAGTCCAGGAATTCCGCGCGATGTCGTAGATACCGATATAATAATCCTCAGACGTATAAGTTGTATATATCTTGCCGTCCAGGTATTCGGCTCCGCCATTGTTGCCGCTGTAGAAAGGACTCTGGGCCAGGGTCTCCCAAGTATCGGACTCGGGCAGGTATCGATAGAAGGCATATCCTCGATTCTGTTGGGCATAGAGGATGCCGGTGGTCGGATCGGTCGCCACGCAGCACAGAGCGACGGGGCTGTTGGCGCACGATACCCACTCGATCTCGTCCGACTGAGCGCTGACAGACTGACTCGTCTGCTCCACTCCAACCGTGAGGCTGTAGGTGAGGTCCGCAACACCGGTATTGCCTACGGTCAACGCTTCGGTGGCGCTGGTACCAGACTCGATCGTCTTGTTGATCGCTGAGGGATTCACCGAAATCGCCGGCGGCTCAACGACCGTCGCCGATACCGGGATCTGCAGGACAGCGGAATCGGGGTCGTCACTGTTTATGGTGATGTACTCCGCCACCGGTCCCAGTGGCTCGCCGACCTCGTATTCGACATTGATATCCTGGAGCTCGCCCGGAGCAAGCTCGAACTGGCTGACAGACAGCGTGATCCTGGCATCCGATGCGGTAATGCCGGACACGGTAAGATCGGCGGTTCCGGTGTTCAGGATGGTGAGAGTGACGGTCTCCGTCTTACCGGCGAATGTGGTGCCGAAGTCGATGGCGGTGGGAACCGCTTCGATGTTCGGCGTACCCCATACCGACAGGCTGACCGGGATCTCAGTCCGCCAATTAGCGGGATCGTTGGTATCGACGATGATCGTCGCCGAATACTCGCCGGCAATGAGATACTCCGCATTGAAATTCACGGTTATCGGCTGGGAGGCGCCGGCGTCCACCGACCCGTAGAACGGCTCGACGAACAACCAGTACTCGGACGACTTCCGGTATGGATCCTCATCATCGTAGTCGTACTCGACCGTGATATAGTAATCGAGGCCGCTCAAGCCGGTGTTGCTCAGAGTGAGCACATCCTGGGCTGCCTTGCCCGACTCCAGGGTCTTGCTGAAGCTGGTCGGGTCAAGAGCGGTAATCGGGGGCATCAGCGACGAGCCGATCACAACCATCTGAGCCTGCGGTGTGTCGGGATCATTGCTGACAATGGTCAGCAGCGCGGACAACTCCTCTTCGACGGTCGGCGAGTATGTGATTCCGATCTCGCCCCAGGTCTGCGGTTTGATCACCGAGGGGTAGTCTGCAATAGTCACGGAGGGATTGTTGCTGACGATCTCGGAGATGTTCAGGTCGGCTGTCCCACCATTATATACGTATGTCCGTTCCGTCCTCGGATGGCCCACATAGACCATGCCTATGTCGTAAGTATCGCTGTCAAGCAGTATATCCGGAACGCCGGTGATCGTCAGCGTCACCGGGACGGTCACGCGCATGTTGGTCGGATCGTTCGAGTCGATGAGCAGGTCGGCGTGGTATTCGCCGCCAAACCGCTGCATGGCGTCGAAGGTGAGCGTCAGTTCGTTGGAGCCGCCCGGCGCAACCTGGCCGCTGACTGGACTGGCAGTCACCCAACCGGAGAGATCGATGTAAGCAAAGGCGCTGGACTCCTTACCGCCTGTTGTATAGATGCGCGGAGTTGGGAGCGGCGAGTACGCCATGCCGCCGTCGTTCACATAGTCCAGGATGCGGAGATGAGCGGTATTCCAAGTATTCGAATCGATATCGTATCGGTAGAGACTATGACCATAGTAGCTGCCGTAGGCGTAGAAGCACTTGCCGACCGGATCGATCGCTCCACCGAGCACCGCCCCATCGGGCAACTCCGGCAGAGACTGCCAGACGCCGCCGTTGATGTCATAGCGAGCGAACAGCGTGCTGCCTTCGCCCTGCGTCAGGTAGAGATATCCGTCAAAGTAGCTGAGCGTGCCGTAAGGAGAAGCCGTGAACGGCGGGTATGGGAGAGACTCCCAGGAGTCCTGACCGGGCTGCCAGCGGACGAAGCTGGTCTGCGAGACCAGATAGAGATAGGTCCCGTCAGCGGCTATCGAGGCCGTGCCGCCCTGCGCGCCGTTCCAGATGGTGGTCCAATAATCGTATGAGATGTCGTACACACCGATCTGCTCGCTGTTGTCCGTGTAGGCAGTGTAGATCTTGCCGTCGAGCACAGCCGCGCCGCCGGTCGCGCCGCAGAAGATCGGGCACATGGCGACTCCGTCCCAGTAATTCACTTCCGGTATATAGCGGAAGAAATAGTTGCTCCAGATGCCCTGGGCGTAGACCATGCCGGAGTTCGGGTCCGCGGCAAGGCAGGCAATGCTCCAGGGGCTGTAGGGGATCTGTAACAACACGGGATCTTCGTCGAAGTTCCGGAACCGGAATGTCGTCGTGTAATCGAGGTTGCTCAGACCGGTGTTGCTTACGGTAAGCGTCCCGGTGGTCATCGAACCGGACTCGACGGTCGCGCTGATCTCAGTGGGGTCAACGCCGATCACCGGCGGCTCGACGGAATTGGCCGTCATCGAAATCGTGACAACCGGGTTCACGGGATCGTTGCTGGCAATGGTCAGTGTTCCCGTCTGCTCGCCCAGGGTGGTCGGCTGGCACGTGATACGCAGGTCGAACGACGCGTCGGGCGCGAGGGCCATGGAGTCAAACTGGGGAGTAAACACCGGATTGTCGCTCGTGATGGAAGTCACGTCGAGCACGCCGCCCCCGAGATTGTAGATCGTGAGATCCCTGGTCGCCGGATATTCGATCGGTGTGTCACCAAACTCCAGAGGACTCGGCGATACTGAGATCTCCGGCGGTCCGTTCACGTTCAGCGCCACGGGTATCACTAGCTGTTCCTGGAACGGATCGTTGGATGCGATTCTGATGAAAGCCTCATAGAAACCTTCGGGAAGCCCGGAGGCGTCGAACGACGCCGTGAGATGGGCGCTCTCCGACGGAAGCACGAAGCCACTGGTCGGCGACACGGTCAGCCACTCTACGGTGTGGAACTCGATAGCCAAGAGCGGGCGGATATATGTGTCCCCCGGGTAGGAGGCGATCAACGCATCATCGGTACCCACGATGGCTACCCAACCGTCATTCGACGGGAACTCCGATCCGATTGACAGGTACTGTATCAGGATGCGGCCGTCGGGGCACAGTATGATCTCCGCGGTGATCATCGCGTTGGGGTCGAGCGTCTGAGCGTACATCCCTCCCTCGCCCGGGAAGAAGTTGATGAATTCGACTACCAGGCCCTCGGGGGTATTTTGGTAGTAGACTTGCGACTCCGGCCCGGGGATAAGATCGCGGAGGAACCATACTATGGCATTGTAGTAGGGCATGTTGTCATACCCTTCGGTGGGACCGAATCCGATGAAGCCGTTCGAGCCAACGTAGAACTGGTCGTAGGTATCGCCGTAGTAGCCGAACGAAAACCCGATGGGGAACGGACCGACGAAGTTGTTGTCGGTCAGGCCCGTGATCTCAGTGCCCGTAGAGCGGATTTCGATCCAGTTGAACGCCGGGCCGCCCGGGTCATCGCTGTCCTTCCATATGTAGCCGAATGAGTCCGGGCCGCCCGCCCGGAATACCAGCGGCTTGTCAGGCGCGGGCTTGCCGGGAAGGAGAGGCGAGGCTCCGGTCGACGCTGCGTATTCCGGGGCCTCATAATGAGACTCGACGGTAGCCGTGAAGCTCAGTTCGGCATCTCCCTTGTTGCCAACGGTGATGATCTCTTCCCCGGACTCGTTCGCTCCCAGGCTCTTCTCCAGGAAGTCCGGTGTGACGCTGATCCGCGGCATACCATCCGTAGTGCCTATGCCGCCTCCGGGGGACTTGTCATCCGACGCCGAGGCCTTGGCCACTACGGCAGGCGCACTGACGCCCTGCGCGCTATCGGCATCGGACGCGGACGCCGCCGCATCGCCGGTTGTGTCGGCGAACGCAGCCATACCTCCGATCGTGAAGAGGATGATGCTCAGCAAAGTGAGCGTGAGGATTCGTCCACGGAATGAGCTAGACATAGTGTGTCCCCCCAAGAGCGAGTGATGGAACATCGACGGGTTACCAATTAGGGAATCTCAGGTTATCATGCTGCGGTGTCATTCCGAGCGACACGGACGATGCATCGGGGAGGAATCCAGCGGCCTGATGCGTCGCTTCGCCCAGAATGACAGACCGTCTCAGATCTGCCTGAGACTCATTGGGAGTATGGGATGTGTTGCCAAATTCCCAAGTAACACCGATAGAGAACAGGGTAATCTGCCCGTAGTGCGACCAAGATATCATAGATTATACAAGAGGTTGACAGGGCGGTCAATGGTTGGGGATGTGATTGGTCGAAAACAGGTACTTTTACCGGGTAAGCGTAGACACATGGACAAACGCAGAAAACCGGCTGCCTCGGCCGGTTTTCTGCGTTTACGCTAGGACTTTATTTAGTTGTGCGGAGCATGTCCCAGGTTTAGTTGAAAGTTAGGAAGAAGCCGGTGGCTCGACTCCG
>CAYXOC010000036.1:0-48781 GCA_964466715.1 uncultured bacterium | reverse complement strand
CTCCTCACTCATCACTCCTCACTCGTCACTCGTCACTCCCCACTCCCCACTACCCCTTGATCCCCGTCAGCGTTATCCCCTGAATGAACGTCTTCTGGGCGAAGAAGAAGAGGACCACGATCGGGAGCGTCATCACGGTCGAGGCCGCCATCAGCATCGACCACTCCGCGCCGTGCTGGCTGACGAACTGCTGGAGTCCGAGCGAGAGCGTGTACTTCGTCTCGTCGTTGAGGTAGATCAGCGGGCCGAGGAAGTCGTTCCACGAGCCGATGAACGTGAAGAGCGCCACGGTCGCCAGCGCGGGCTTGGCGAGCGGGAGCACGATCCGCCAGTAGATGTCGAACTCCGAGCAGCCGTCGATCTTCGCGGAGTCGGACAGTTCGAGCGGCACCGTCATGAAGAACTGGCGGAGCAGGAAGATGAAGAACGCGCTTCCCAGGAAGTGCGGCACCACGAGCGGCTTGATCGTATCGATCCAGCCCAGCGATTTGAAGATGCCGAAGACCGGGATCATCGTCACCTGGCCCGGGAGCATCATGGTGCTGATCAGGACCATGAACGCGATGTTTCTTCCCGGCCAGCGGATCTTCGAGAAGCTGTAGGCGACGAGCGTACACGAGAAGAGCGTCCCGAACACCGAGAGCGCGCAGATCGTGAGCGTGTTGAACAGGTAGTTGCCGAATGGGACGTAGGTGAGCGCCTTAGGGTAGTTCGACCACATCACGGGGTGCGGCACCCATGCGGGCGGCGAGAGGAAGATCTGGTTGTCGGGCTTCAGGCTGGTGGAGACGAGCCAGTAGAACGGCAGCATGAAGCTCACCCCGATGCCCAGGAGCATGATGTGCTGCGCCGCGGCCTTCCTGATCCTCTTGCTCCTACTCTTACTCCTACTCCTACTCTTACTCTCCATCTTCCCCGCACCCAACCACGTACTCGCCGCAATTCTCACCGACCCGATCCGAGAACTTCGCCATCAGTCCAACCAGCATGGCGACGATCTCCAGCAGCATCGCCTTGCCGGGCTCAATATCCTCGATCCGTATCAATCCCTTAGCAACAAACACATCCAGACACGCGGCACATTCCACAGCCGATCCGTAAGCCGTGGCCAGATAACGGCACCGCTCCTTCGTGGAGTACTTGGCGTTCCCCTCGGCGATGTTGAGCGGAATGCTGGTGGACGCCCGATCGAGTTGGTCCTTCGCGGCAGCACCCCTCTGGACAGATTGGATCAGGTCATCCGCCCAGGTGACGAACTTGATGGACTCCTGGTAGACCTTCAGCTTCTCGTGATCAGACTGTACTGCCATCTGCTGCGTCTCCTTTCCTCGCTCTTACTCCTACTCTTACTCTCAATCCCGATCCCGGTCTCATCCCCGGAGGGAGTAAGAGTAGGAGTAAGATTAAGAGTAAGAGTAAGAGGAAGAGTAAGATATCAGTTCAGATCCCCCGAGTAATACACCCACCGCCCGCTGGTCTTGAAGACGACGAGCGTGCAGGCGAGAGTGATGATGAACAGGATCCATGCCATCGCGGAGGCATAGCCCATCTTGAAGTTCAGGAACGCGTTGTTGAACAGATGCAGCGCGTAGAAGAGCGTCGAGTCCTGCGGGCCGCCGCCGGTCATGACGTACACCTGCGTGAAGTACTGGAACGAGTGGATCAGCCCCATCACCAGGTTGAAGAAGATGATCGGACTGAGCATCGGCAGCGTGATGTGCCGGAGCTTCTTCCAGCTCGACGCGCCGTCGAGGTCCGCCGCCTCGTAGAGCGCCTCCGGGACGTCCTGCAGGCCGGCGAGGTAGATCAGCATCCCGCCGCCCGCGCCCCAGAGCCCCATGAAGATCAGCGCCGGTTTCGCCCACGCGGGGTCGATCAGCCATCCGGGCCCCTTCGGTCCGGGAAGCCCGATCGCCCTGAGCGCATCTCCGAAGCCGTTCACGATCTCGTTCACCAGGCCGATCTGCGGGTTGAGCAGCCACATCCAGAGCGCCGACGCGGCCACTATCGGCGTGATCGACGGCAGGTAATAGATCGTCCGGTAGAACGCCATCCCGCGGACCTTCAGGTTCAGGAGGAACGCGAGCGCGAGGGATGCGAGGAGTCCGACCGGCAGCCCGAAGACGATCATGTAGAGCGTGTTCCAGAGCGACCGCCAGAAAAGCTCGTCCTCGGTGAACAGCATCCGGTAGTTCTCAGTCCCGATCCAGTGCGGCGGCGAGATCGCGTCGAAGCTGCAGAAGCTGTAGTAGATCGACTTGACGATCGGGTAGGCGACCAGGCCCAGGAAGCCGAGTATCCACGGCGCGGCGAAGAGCAGGCCGTTCCGGAGGTCGGTCTTTTCGGTTTTGGAGAGACGTTTCTTCATGGGACTTATGGGCCGCTGATGTTGGTGCGGATTTGTAATCCGGCGTCCGATGTCCATCCGGCATCTGTGATGCCGTCCGACGGGCGGTCGGGGATCACAGATCCCCCGGTTGCCAAGGCGTGCGGGATTGCAAATCCGCACGAACAACAGTCAGTATGTCAGTTGGTCAGTATGTCAGTCATCGAACTCCTTGAGAGTCTTGTCGAGTTCCTTCTGCATTCGGACCGTTACATCGTCGAGCAAGACCTTCGGGTCGCGGTGGCCGTGGAGGGCGTAGTCCTCCGCGCGGTGGATCTCCGCCTGATATCTCGGCCAGATCGGGATCGGCGGCGGGCCGAAGGCGTTCTCTCCCCCGGCGAGCGTCATAGCGAAACTGTAGAGCGGGTCGTCGGCGAACTCCGGCTCGGCGGCGACCGACTTCAGCGGCGGCATGTTCGATATGTCGAGGCAGAACTCCTTGACGGCGTCGTGCCCGCAGATGTACTGCAGGAACTCCCACGCCTCCCGCTTGTGCTTGCACGCCGCCGGGATCACGAAGACGCTCCCGCCGACGGTGCATGCGTTCTTCCTCCCGCCCGGAGGCGCCGGGGCGGGAAACCATCCCCACTCGAGGTCCGGCGCATATCGGCGGATGTGGGTCCGCGCCCACTCGCCCGCCGGCCACATCGACATCTTGCCGACGAAGAACGGTCCGCTCACGGTGCTCCGGTTGCCGAAGGTCTGTTCGAACGTCTCCATCTTCGTGATGTCGTACTTCTCGGCATAGGACATCATCCACCGCAGCGCCTCGACGTTCTTCGGGTGGTTCGCGGTGATCCTGCCGGTCTTCTCGTCGTACCACTGCCCGCCGAAGACGTATGCCCACCAGATCAGACCGGTCGGACGCAGGCCGTAGCGCGTGAAGTTGCCCTTCTCGTCGTAGAGCGTCGTCTTCTCGGCGGCGAGGTCCAGCTCCGGGATGGTATCCGGCGGGTCGTCGGGATCGAGTCCGCACTCCCGGAAGATCTTCTTGTTGTAGGCGATGAAGTGGGCGTTCGTCGTGGCGACGAGGCCGTACATCTTCCCGCGGAAGGTGAGCATTCGTCGGACGCCCGGCACGATGTTGTCCGGGTCGTAGCCGGTCTCCTTCATGAAGTCGTCGAGCGGAGTCAGCACCCCGCGGATCGCGTACCCGGCGTACTCATCCGCCCAGATCGCCGAGCAGACGTCTGGCGTGCTTCCACCGGCGAAGGCGATCCGCACCTTCTGGTAGGAGCCGGCGATGCTGAGGATTTTGACCTCGATGTTGGGATGCGTGCGGTTGAAGCGCTCGACGATCCGCTTCTGGGTCTCGAGCTCCTCGCCGGTCCAGCCGGTCCAGTAGTGGAGGATGACCTTCCCGTCGGTCTCCCGCTGGGGCGGATTGTAGAACAGGCCGACGGCCAAGACCAGGAGTATGAGTATGAAGATGTACGCGGACTTCGGCATAGATGCTATCTGATCAGCGGCAGGAGCCGTAGTCTGATGCGCTTGTCCTGCACTGTAACGAGGGCGCCCTGCTTGAGCTCATCACGGCAAATGCTCACCGTGTCGCGCAGAAGCTGTGCAAGATCGTTGCTCCTAAGTCCCTCGACGCGCCTGAGAGGGCAAGAAGAGCATGGAAATCAGCGTCGAGCGTGACGACAATACGGCCATCTCTCCTAGCAAGTTCCAGAATCTCTTCGTCGCTGGCAGCGGATGCGCCGATATCGCCGACGTGGAAGGCGTGCACATTCGCGTCGCAGAGGTACTGCACTGCCGAGCGAGGCAGACCCTGATCCAGAAGCAGCTTGATCATGCTGCGGTCACCAGATCGATCGTACGGTCGTCCACCGATGCTGCAGCGTACTCAAGCGCCTGGCGGATGTCCTCGTCATCGAGTTCGGGATACTCCCTGCGAAGTTCCTCTCGGTCGTTGTACATCGCCAGTGCCGCAAGGACGCGCTTCACGGTTATGCGTGAGTTGCGGATGGTCGGCTGGCCGTTCATTCGTGACGGATCGACTGCTATTCGATCGAGCTTTGTCATCCAGGGGTTCTCCTGCTGATAGTCGCAAATCAAGCCAACTATAACACGCGCGATGCGGTGTGTCAAAACGCCACCATCCCCGTAGGAGGGACCTTAGGATCGCTAATCCCGACGTCGGAGTCAGCGGACACAGACCGTCCGCAACACTCCTCCTACATGGACGAACGGTGCTCACTCCGCGAAGCGGTGGAGGCCCTCCGCGCGGGCGATGCGCATCGCCTCGCCGAACTCCTCGTGGGTGATCCGGCGGGCGATGTGGGGGAGCGCGAACGCCTTGTGCGCCGGGCGGTACTGGTCCATCACGTTGACGTAGGTGTCCCTGCTGATCTCGGTCGCCAGGAAATGCATGACCTCCCGCGTGCCGGCGAGGTTGCCCGGGAGCACGAGATGCCGCACGAGGAGCCCGTACTCCGCGATCCCGCGCTCGTCCATGTGGAGGTCGCCGACCTGCCGGTGCATCTCCCTGAGCGCCTCCCTGTTCCGGTCCCAGTAGTCCGGCACGCCGGATAGCTCCAGGCCGACCTCGTTGCTCCCGTACTTGGCGTCCGGCATGTAGATGTCGACGATCCCGTCGAGAATCTGAAGCGCCTTCACCGGCTCATATCCGCCGCAGTTGTAGACGATCGGGATGTCGAGCCCCGCGATGACCGCGATCTCCATGGCCGCGAGGATCATCGGAAGCTGATGGGTCGGCGTGACGAGGTTGATGTTGTGGCAGCCTTGACGCGCGAGGGAGAGCATCATGTCGGCGAGACCCTCGATGCTGACCTCCTGCCCGGCGTCCCCGTAGCTGATATCGTAGTTCTGGCAGAAGACGCAGGAGAGGTTGCACCCGCCGAAGAAGATCGTGCCCGAGCCGTTATGGCCGACGAGCGGCGGTTCCTCGCCGAAGTGGGCTCCGTAGCTGGCGACGACGGGAAGCGGTCCGGTCCGGCAGACGCCGGTCTGCCCGCTCAGCCGGTCGATGCCGCAGCATCGCGGGCAGAGTCCGCAATTCGGCGACATCAGTCGGTACGCCTCTTCCACGCGCTCGTGGAACTCGCCGGTGCGGTGCAGTTCTCGGTAGGAAGGTTCGATCATCGCAAATCAGGCAGGTCCGACGCTTCCAGCGCCGCCAGGATCTCGGGCGTGCCGACGTCCGACCAGAAGCCCTCGACCGGCATCCAGCGCACATCCTTCCCCCGGTCGAGGAGAAGCTGCACGCCTGCGGTAAACTCGATCTCCCCGCGCGGAGAGAGCCCGCATGCCTTCATCGCCTCGATCACGGCGCTGGTACATACGAAGAGCCCCGCCTGGTTCCAGTTCGACTTCGCGGTCCCCGGCGCCGGCTTCTCGACGATGCGCACGATTCGGTCGCCCTCGACCTCGTTGGAAGAGCCCGCGCAGGGATCATCCATCCAGTTCAGGCTGCTCAGGAGGTCGCAGGGCGTCCGGGCGAAGGTCTCCTGCAGCCGTCGGTAGTTGTGCGACCCCATCAGGATATCGCCCCAGAGGAGCATGAACGATTCGTCGCCGACCCACGACTCCGCCGAGAGAAGCGCGCTCCCGGTGCCCATCGGACCGGTCTGCTCGACGTACGATATGCGCATGCCGAGCCCCGACCCGTCGCCGAAGTACGCCTCGATCCTCTCCGCCAGGTACTTCACGACGATCAGCACGTCCGCGATGCCCGCATCCCTCAGCCCGAGCAGGATATGCTCCAGGATCGGGCGTCCGTGCAGCGGGAGCAGCGGCTTCGGCGTGTCGGCGGTGAGCGGCATCATGCGCGTCCCGCGTCCGGCGGCGACTACGACGGCCTTCATTCGTCGACCCTCGCGCCGGTGTCGATCGTCAGCTTGTACGCCTTCCCGCCCGCGCGCTCCAACGCCTCCGCGGCTTCATCTTCCCGACCGGGAGCGTAGACAAACATGCACCCTCCGCCGCCCGAGCCGTTGATCTTGCCGCCGAGCGCGCCGGCCTCCATCGCGGCTTCCAGCATCGCGTCGATCTTCGGAGTCGAGACGCCGATCCCGTCTCGGAGCTGCTGGTGGTGCTTGTATAGCAGGCATCCGAGTTCCGGCGGGTTCACGCTGCCGGAGCGGAACATCTCCATCGCCCGGACGGTGATGTCGCGGTTGATCAGGTTCGCCCGGACCTTCCGCCGGACGTTCTCCGTCGTGCGGTCGAGGAGATCCCAGACCTCTTCCTTCGGGGTGGTGTGGAGATCGAATCCGGGGTACGCCTTCGCCAGGAACTCCAGGCCGACGTGAACGTCGTTCCGAGAGCCGCCGAGCGTGCCGAGCGTGTCCTTCTTCTCGAGCGAGTCGCCGAGGACGAAACCGTCGAGCTTGATCGGCAGGTGCTCGGCTTTGAAGGGCGGCCGGCAGTCGACGTAGATGAACCCGCCGAGCGCCGCCGCGAAGTGGTCCATCATCCCGCCCGGCTCGCCGAACTCCACTACCTCCGCCTGGTGCGCGAGACGTGCGAGGTCTTCGGGAGAGGAAACCCCTCCCCAGCCCTCCCCGCCACGGGGAGGGAGCACGTGGGCGGATTCCCCGCCACTAGGAGTGAGATGTCGCCCCCTCCCCGCAGCGGGGAGGGCCGGGGAGGGGTTCACAGCCTCCTCCAGGAATCTCAGCCAGGTCACGATCATCGCCGAGGAGCTGGAGACCCCTGCGTTGATCGGGATCGTGCTGTGATAGGTGCAGTCCCAGCCGTGGGTCATCTGCCACCCGGTCCGGCGCAGGACGTTGATGCACGAGCGCAGGTAGTCGCGCTTGATCGTGTAGATCAGTTCGCCCGAGAGATCGATGCTCTCATGCGCGCCGATGTCCGGCATGTCGATCTCGATGAGCGAGTCATTGCGCGGGGTGCCCTCGATGTAGAAGCGGAGGTTGATCGCCGCCGCTACGACGGGCAGCCCGAGGAAATCCTGATGCTCCCCGAAGAGGCAGATGCGCCCGGGAGCGGAAACCTTCAGCGAGTGCGGACTGCGGATTGTGGATTGCGGATCTGTCATTTACTAACCTCTCCGGAGAAGATGATCCTCCCAAAACGAATCGGCGTGTGGAACGAGCCGTAGGTCGGCGACCAGCACATGTTCTGCGATTCCGATCCCGAGGTGCTCGCGGCCCGGTTGCGGCAGAAGTTCGCTCTCCACTCAGCGCCGGCGGTCGGCGTTCCGATGCCGAACGCCGAGAACGGGATCGCCATCTCTGCCACGCAGCTATCTCTCCCCACGCTCGCGGCAACCTGCCACTCCGGGTTGAACTTCACATCGTATATCAGCGCCTCGTACTTCGTCCCGAGGGCGTTCGTTGCGAACAGGTAGTAGCTTTCCTGCTTCGGGTCTATGTTCACGAACATCTCGACGGAGTCCTCGTAGAACACGGGCCCGTCACGCTCCGTGATCTGGGCCGTAATCCTTTCAGCCCTGGGATCGACGCATCGATACGCCACGTAGAGATTCTGCGAGTCGTACGCGATCCGAACCTCCGTGGGCTGGGCGGCCGCGTCCCCACTGGGGGAGTATTCCAGGCTGATGCTCGCCGCGTTCTGCCAGACAGGTTCATCGAGCTTGCCGTCGATCGTCGGGGCGGTGGTGACTAGCGGGATCGTCAGTTCGGGGATCGGAACGATCACGTCGGGCACGTTGATCGGCGGTCGGGTCGGCCCCACATAGCCGATGTCCTGCATCATGTAAGTCGTGTACCGCAGGATGTTCCGGGCCGCCCCAAGCTCGTTCGTGGCATGGGCAAGCTCCTCAGGCGTGCGCGCGCTCAAGAGCTTGTTCTCGGTGTGCTCCACGAGCTTCCGCGCCTTCTCGACCGGCTGGCGGAAGGGAAGCTCGGCCTTCTTCCTCCACGGCCCCTCCCGAAGCGCGCGCATGTGCTCCGGAGTGAAGTACGCCGTGGCGAAGATCGTCGAGCCGTTGACCGGGACGTCCCGCGCGATCCCGATCTGATCGATCATGGTCTGCACGCCCTTCTGGGTGTAGATGCCGATCCCGGGGGCGAGAAGCGTGGTGTTCCTGAGCTTGAGCGACGAGTCGGTCACGCGGTTGCGGAAGTTCTCGTTGTTCGCCGTGTAGTCCATCGGCGCAAGGTAATCGACCCACTTGTTCGCCGCCCAGTGCTGCCAGTTCTGGAGGTAGTTCATCCGCGCCTGGTCCGGGAACGATGCCACCGCCGCCGTGATCTTGATCCCCGGCCTCGCCTTGCGCACTTCCGACGCGACCTGCGCCACGAACGTGTTGATCTGCTCCTCGCGCCAGAGATGCCAGTCGACCGACTCCTTGGTGAACGGCTCGATGTTGATGGGATGGATCCCGCGCTCGGCGAGGTACTTCGCTCGGCAAAGGGCATTGTAGTCGTGCGCCGGACTGGGATACCGCACGTAGTCGAGCTGAAGGCCGTCGATCTTGTACTTCCTCGCCAGCTCGAGGTACGCGCTCAACAGAGTCCGGCGGACTCCCATCACACACGGGGAGAGCCAATAGCTCTCGTTCTCCGTCAGCTCGTTTCCCGCTTTGTCGAGCATCGCCCAGTCGGGGTGAGCGGTCAGGATCCCGCCTTTGTCGTTCACGTTGCCGGTGCGGAAGACCCACACCCAGGGATGAACCTCGATCCCGTGCTTGTGGGACTCGTCTATCAGGATGGCCAGCATGTCGATGCCGGGATAGAGGTCCTTCTGCGGCAGGACATCGCTCTTGTAGGACGCATAGCCGTTGAAGATCACTTCAGGATGCGCGAGATTGACGCCGGCTTTCGCATACGACCGGATCATCTCCCGCACGCCCGCCTCGGTCTTCGGGATCGAGTTGCGGTCCATCCACACCCCGCGTATCTCGACCGGCCACGACGGGGTGTCTGCCGCCGCGAGCGCGGGAACGGCAAGTAGTAGTGGAATGGCAAGCAACAGCAGCCGGCAGCCCCGAGCGTGCCGGTGAATGACGGCATGTATCGAGGGGCGGTCTTGTTCCACCGTGCCCTTGGCCAGCCCCGACCGTCCTTCGATACGCGCCTCAGAAGGCGCGCTCAGGACCCGCGGGCTCCCGGCCCCCAACGCCCAACGCCTGACACCCGACACCCAACGTCTTACGCCCAGCACCCGACACCTACTCCCCAAACACCGCGTCGACCGCCGCGCGGGCGACGTCCGGCTTGTTGCTGATGATGCCGTCAACGCCCATCAGCACGCATTCCTTCGCCCGCTCGAACTCATCGACCGTCCATACCCACACGCTGACGCCGCGTCGCTTCGCGGCCTTCACCAGCTCAGGGCTGCAGCCGTCGTGGTTCACGCCGATGATGTCGGCATGGAACATGAGCGCGTTCTCCACCACCCCGGCGACCCGGTCGAGCCTCTCCTCCGGGCGCACGCTCACGAGGTGCAGGAACGGGAGCAGCGGGTTCGCCGCCTTGACGATCGGGCCGTTAGTCCCGTCGAAAGCGAAGATCACGGTCCGGTCAACCTGTCCCGCCTTCTCTACCATGCGGACGACTTCCTCTGCGATGCCGGGCACCTTCAGTTCGATGCAGAAACCCGCATTGTCGGGGAGCGAGGCGAGCGCCTCCTCAAGGGTGGGGATCTTCTCGCCGGAGTACTTGTCGGGAAACTTGGCGCCCGCGTCGACGGACTGGATCTCGCCGAGCGTCAACTCGGCGATGAGGCCCTCGCCGTTCGTGCAGCGGTCGAGCGACTTGTCATGCGACACGACGATCACGCCGTCTTTGGTCCTGTGGACGTCGTTCTCGATCATGTCGAAGCCCATCTCGACCGCCAGCTTGAACGCCGCGATGGTGTTCTCGGGTGCGTAGCCTGACGCGCCTCTATGTGCGATAACCAGCGGAGCGCGCGGATCGATGTGTTCGGTAGCGGAAATGCTCATGTCGATGTCCCCCTTGTATCGGATGCCCCCAGTATACCGACCGGCCGAAATGGGTGTCAAACCGACGGAAACCGTATCACCGCCCATCCCATCCAAGCCCTCTTACTCTTACTCCCACTCTTACTCTTACTCTTACTCTTACTCTTACTCCTACTCCCCCCCTCACCGCAACAATGCGAACTCAAGCCATCTCCCCTGTGAAGGTTTCGCGCTCTCGGCGTGTCTAATGGTGTAACGCCGCATCCCCGAGGAGGGACCGATGAGGAACACGCCGGTAGGACGTGTCTGCGCCATCATTTCCATTCTGACGGCCGGATGTATGCTCCACGGGAGCGCATCCGCCCAACTACCGCTCATCCAGGAAGCGGAAGACTGCGAGATCGTCTGCAAGGCGGGCGATCAGCGGCAGGAGAACATCTGGGCGAGGAACTACAAGCTCACCCCCGCGTTCTGGGGCCGCGACAAGGAGGACGCGATCGTCTGGGAGTACGACTTCCTGGCAGCCCACAGCGACCTCAAGCTGGGGGTGCGGTACAGCTACGCGCACGAGCACTACGGCTCGCTCGCGCCGGCGAATCCGAAGCGAGTCCTGCATCTCATCGTGGACAAGAACAAGCCGATCGAGATCAAGGTGCCGGACACCGGCTGGTGGGACCTCTTCGAGACCGTCGCCGTGCCCCTGCCGAAGCTCTCTGCCGGGAAGCATACGTTCAAGATCGTCCCGCCCGAGCAGGATATGACGACCAACATCGACAGCCTCATCATCTTCAAAGGCAAGCCGGAGGCGCTTCCGATCAAGCTGCGCTCGACCATCATCGCCCAGTCGAAGCACTTCGCGCTCCGCACCTCCTGCGGCGCGAACCTGCCGATGAAGGAGGAAGCGGTCCTGAAGGAGTTCGAGCGGATCTACGACTGCTACAGCAAGTACATGGGCTGGGAATTCCCCGGCAGGATCCCGATCAACATCATCGAGCAGGCGAAGTGGCCGTCGAATGCGACCGCCTTCCAGAACCAGGGCGGAGTCCACTTCCGGTGCGAAGCGATGGCCGTCGAGCATGGCAACTGGACGCACGAGATGGTCCACCAGATGTACATTGCGCACTTTCCCGGCTGGTTCGACGAGCCCTCCGTGCGCGTGCTCACGACGCTCGTGTTCTACCCGAAGCTCTTCCCGCCAAAGACCGGCGGCGCCGCCTCCGATCCCGGCTACATCGAGTACACCAGGGCCGGTCAGGACGTGATCGCATCTCGCAGCGAGACCTACGACGGTCTGGAGCCGATCCTCTGCGCGCTGGTAGTGAAGTACGGCCCCGACGTGTTCAGCAAGTTCTTCCATGAGTGCGCCGAGGCGGGCAGGAAGAAGGAGATCGACTTCACGCCGGGTCGGTGGCTCACCAGGGATGAAATGATGATGCTCATGTCGAAGGCTGTGGGAGAGTATGTTACTCCGCTTTTCAAGCGCTGGAACGGCTTTGCGGGCGCGCAGCCTTGAGTCGGTGGATTGGTCGCGGCGTCTATCGGCCTGGAGATCAGAGCATATGGGGTGGAGAACGGAGCAACAGGCCGTCCGACGGCGTTTCCGGCCGGAGAGCCGCCGGGAACACGCACTTCGCCGACGGTGAAGTATACTCTCGTATCGGAGGAGTGTACTCCGCCGGGAGTGGAGCATACTCTGACGCCGTCGGGGTGTACGCCCGGGCTTTTGGAGTGCGCTACAACGCCTCCAAAGTGTACTACAGACGATCTGTAGTACACCCCAGACCAACCGTAGTGCACTATGCCGTCGCGGAACAGCACCCTGGTTCCGCCGTAGGATCATCGGGAGACTCCCGTCGGTTCGCACGGCGCAGTGCTGCAACTTAGAGGAGGATCGTGTCAGCTTCATCTTTCAGTTATGCCCGGGCGGGGATCATTATGCTCGCCATGACCGGCGCTCTCTGCCGAGGAGCATACGCCCAGCTTCCGTTCATTCAGGAAGCCGAGGAGTGTAAGGTCGTCTGCAAGGCGGGGAGCGCCCCCGGGAACAACATCCGGGCGCGCGGAGGCCGGACTACCCCCGACTTCCGGGGGAAGGCAGCCGGCGACTCCGTGGCCTGGACGATCAACTTCCGATATCCGCACAAAGCCGCGAAGCTCGGTGTGCGCTACTCCTATGCCGAGCGCGACTACAAGGGCTCATTTCCGGTGAGCCCAAAGGGAACACTCCAGGTCGTCGTGGACAATGGAAAGCCGATCGACCTGAAGGTCCCTGACACGGGGTCATGGGGCACGTTCGAGACGGCGGTTGCGGACCTTCCGCCGCTCAGCGCGGGGTCCCACGAGATCAAGGTCGTCGCTCTTCAGCCGGACAGCACGCGCAACCTGGACACCCTCATCCTCTTCGAGGGGAAGCCGGAGAGCCTGCCGGTTGATCTCAGGCGGACCATCGTCGCCGAGTCGCCTGCGAAGCACTGCGTCCTCAGGATGACGCCGGAAGCGAAATGCGTCATGACTCCGGCGCAGATCGTCTCGGGGTTCGACCGCATCTTCGAGTTCTTCAAGGACTTCATGGGGTTCACGCCGCCCGAGCCGGTTGCGTCAACGTCATCGAGGATGCGAAGTGGCTGAAACCGAACGCAGGCGCGTACATGAACAGGGAAGGCGTGCATCTTCGCGCGTCGATCATGCACACCGAGCAGGGCAACTGGCTCCACGAGATGACGCATATGTTCTACTACGGACGGATGCCGGGCTGGTTCGAGGAGACGTCGGTTCGCGTGCTGACGATAGCCGTCTGGATACACAACCTCGTTCCGGGCAACCCGCCGCCGGACAAGGACACGAAGTACCAGCGGTACATGCTGCAGGGGCACGATCTCATCGATAACCCGGACAAGATCTTCGATGATCTGGAGCCGATCCTCGTGGCGCTGATAGTCAAGTACGGTGAGGGAGTCTACAGCCGGTTCTTCCGCGCGGTGGCCGAGGCGGCGAAGAAGGGCGAGATCGAGTTCGTGCTCGAGCGCCCGATCACGCAGAACCAACTGCTGAAGTACATGTCCCAGGCCGCCGGTGAGGATGTCACCCCGATCTTCCGTCGCTGGAGGCAATTCCGCGACCGGCCATGAGTAGTCCCGGCCGTCCTTCGATACGCTTCGCTACTCAGGACTGGCGGGTTGCTATGTGCCGGGGAAACCCACTCCGCCAGCCCTGAGTAGTCCTGAACTCCGATTGCCCTTCGATACGCTTCGCTACTCAGGACTGACCGGTCATGTGTGCGGGGAACATCCACCGCCGGGCACCCGACTCCCTCCCCTCCGAGCATTCCCTTCTCCAATTGACATGCCGATTTTCGCGGTGTTATACTTGAGCCGCGCGCAGCCTGTGATTCCCGTGGCGGTAGCGAGCGTTGAACACGACTGCGCAGTACGCACTACGAGCGCATCTATGCCCATTGACCACGAGAAAATCAGGAAGCTCATCTCCCTCCTCGAGCAGAACAACCTCACCGAATTGGCGGTCGAGGAAGAAGGACTGAACATCACCATCAAGGCCGAAGCGCCCTCTGCGCCTCAGATCGTCTCGACGTCGGTGGCCGAGACTGCGGCCGGCTTCGAGCATCCGTCGGTCGAGGTGTACGAGGTGGTCCCTGAGGAGGAGACCGCTCCCGCCATCGACGAGACGCACCTCGTCCGGATAGAGTCGCCCATGACCGGAGTCTTCTACCGCACGCCCGCGCCGGACCAGCCGAACTACGTGGAGGTCGGCGACGAGATCGAGGTAGGGCAGACCGTCGGGCTCATCGAGGCGATGAAGGTCTTCAGCGAGGTGCCTTCGGAGGTCGCAGGCAGGATAGTCGACATCCCGGCGGTCAGCGGCAAGCTCGTCCAGGCCGGCGATGTCCTCGTGGTGGTGGATACGAAGGTCAGCGAGTGACGAGTGAGGAGTGAGGCCGGGAGGCGGCCACTCACTCGTTTCCCGTTACTCATTATGGAGTTTTCCCGTGAAAGAGCAGATCAACGTAGGAATCATCGGGCTTGGGACGGTCGGAACGGGCGCCCTGAAGGTCCTGGTGGACAATAAGGACGAGATATCGCGCAAGGTCGGCTGCCCGGTGGAAGTCATCAAGGTAGCGGACCTCGATATCGTCACCGAGCGTCCGGTCGTCTTCGACAAGAGCATCCTTACCACGGACGTGAGCCGGGTTCTCGACAACCCGGACGTCGATATCGTCATCGAAACGATCGGCGGCGTCAAGCCGGCGAAGGACTTCATCCTCCGCGCGATGAGGAACGGCAAGCACGTCGTCTGCGCGAACAAGGAGCTGATCGCCAAGGAGGGTTCGGACCTGCTCGGTACCGCGTGCGAGAACGGCGTCGATTTCTTCTTCGAGGGCGCGGTCGGTGGAGGCATCCCGGTCATCCGGCCGCTTAAGGTCTGCCTCGCCGCGAACAAGATCCAGGAGGTCATGGGGATCGTCAACGGTACGACGAACTACATCCTCACCAAGATGTCGACCGAGGGACGCGATTTCGCCGATGTGCTGAAGGAGGCGCAGGCCGCGGGATACGCCGAGGCCGATCCGACCGCCGACGTGGAAGGTTACGATGCGAAGTACAAGCTGGCGATCCTGGCGAGCATCGCGTTCACCAGCCGGGTGAACGTGAACGAGATCTATTCCGAGGGCATCACGAAGATCGCGGCGCAGGACATCTGCTACGCCCGCGAGCTCGGCTACGTGATCAAGCTGCTTGCCATCGCCAAGCGGAACGGCGACCAGATCGAGGCGCGCGTCCATCCGACGCTCATCCCGACCACCCATCCGCTGGCATCCGTCAACGACGTGTACAATGCCATCTACGTCCGCGGCGATTTCGTCCAGGACGTGATGTTCTACGGGAGAGGCGCGGGCTCTCACCCGACCGGCAGCGCGGTTGCCGGCGATGTGGTGGACATTGCCCGCAACATCAACCACGGCTGCAACGGCAGGATCCCGTGCACCTGCTTCGACAGGCGCGAGATACGGAGCATGGACCTGGTCGGCACGCGCTACTACATGCGTCTGCTCGTGGCGGATCAGCCCGGAGTCCTCGCAAGCATCGCGCAGGCCTTCGGTGACAACAGCGTGAGCATCGCATCGATGGTGCAGAAGGACATGTACGGCGACAAAGCGGAGATCGTGATGGTCACGCATCGCGTGGTGGAGAAGAACTTCCGCAAGGCGATCGAGACCATCGGCCATCTGTCGACCGTCGCCAAGGTCAGCAACTGGCTGAGAGTGGAAGAGTGACGAGTGAGGAGTGAAGAGTGAGGAGTGACAAGTGAAGAGTGAAGAGTGAGGGCTGAGGAGTGAGGTGCGAGGAGACCGTGAGCCCTGTGTGGTCCTGAACTCCGAGTTCACTGAGTAGTGGGTTCTATGTCCCGGGAAATCCATCCCGTCAGCCCTGAGTAGTCCTGATGAATGGCAGGACGTATCGAAGGGCGGCCTTGTTCCACCAGACCTTGGGCTAGCCGCCATCGTCCTTCGATACGCTTCGCTACTCAGGACTAGCGGTTTCCATGTCCGGGGAGACAACCACCGTCAGCCCTGAGTGATGCGCTACTCAGGACTGGGCGGTTTTCACTCATCACTCCTCACTCGTCATCACTCGTCACTTTTCCGAGACTTGAGACTGGAGCTACTACCATGGTTATGGAGAAGTCCGAAGTAAAGGCCCTGCCGAGGACGATGGGCATCATCGACCGATACAGGGAGCACCTGCCGGTGAGCGACAAGACGCCGGTGATCAGCCTGCTTGAGGGGAGCACGCCGCTTATCCGCGTCGACCGGCTGGCGAAGGAGATCGCGCCGAACCTGACGATCTACGTCAAGTACGAGGGTCTCAACCCGACCGGTTCGTTCAAGGACCGAGGCATGACGATGGCGATCTCGAAAGCCGTCGAAGAGGGCTCGAAGGCGGTCATGTGCGCCTCGACCGGCAACACCGCGGCATCGGCGGCGGCGTACTCGGCCCGCGCGGGGCTCGACTGCATCGTCCTGATTCCGAAGGGCAATATCGCGTACGGCAAGCTCTCCCAGTCGATGATCCACGGCGCGAAAGTCGTGCAGGTTGACGGCAACTTCGACGAGGCGCTCGAACTCGTCAAGGAGATGACCTCCAACTACCCGATCACGCTGGTCAACTCGCTGAACCCGTACCGCATCGAGGGGCAGAAGTCCGGCGCGTTTGAGATCTGCGACGTTCTCGGCGAGCCGCCCGACTTCCATGCGATCCCGGTCGGCAACGCGGGCAACATCACCGCGTACTGGAAGGGCTACAAGGAGTACCTCGAGCACGGCAAGATATCGCGCCTTCCGAAGATGATCGGGTTCCAGGCGGCAGGCTCGGCCCCGATAGTGCTTGGGCATCCCGTCGAGAAGCCGGAGACGGTCGCCACCGCGATCCGGATCGGCAACCCGGCGAGTTGGAAGCAGGCCGAGGCCGCGCGCGATGAGTCCGGCGGTCTGATCGACATCGTGACCGACGAGGAAATCCTCGACGCCTACAAGCTGCTCGCCCGCCTGGAGGGTGTCTTCTGCGAGCCCGCATCGGCGGCATCGGTCGCCGGCGTGCGCAAGAAGGCCGCGCAGGGATTCTTCAAGGAGCCTGCGACCGTCGTCTGCATCCTCACCGGCCACGGCCTCAAGGACCCCGACAACGCGGTCAAGATGGCATCCGAGCCGTTCAACGTCCCGCCGACGATGGACGCGCTGCTGAAGGTGCTGGGGTACTGATGAGTGACGAGTGAGGAGCGACGAGTGAATGGCCTTTGGGTGTCACAGGAAAGCACACTGTCGACCGGTGGACTGATGCCGTCGGTGGAGCTGGAGTTGCTTGAGTACATTCAGTCAGACAGGTTGGTTCCGTACTTCATCTGTGGTGACGCTCTGCAAGTACTTAGGAGTTTTCCAACATCTGCAGCAGATTTCGCCATGACCAGTCCTCCCTATTGGGGGCACAGACAGTATGACAGTGGGGGTATCGGGCTAGAGGACGACTATCGGGATTACATAGCGGCGATGCTTCGCATCACTAATGAACTCTTCCGAGTTCTGAGACCCAGTGGATCCTTCTGGCTTAATATCGGTGACTCCTATATGAACAAGAGGCTACTGGGCATACCATGGCGGATAGCTCTGGCGATGATGGACGAGCAGGGGTGGGTTCTCAGGAACAGCGTGATCTGGAACAAGGTCAAAGGTGCGCCGGATAACTCCAAGGACAAGCTACGGAATATCCATGAACACGTGTTTCATTTCGTGAAGGATGCAAAGACGTACTACTATGATGCTGATGCCGTTAGGTCTACGCCGCGCAAGTCCAAAGTGGTCAACGGCAGTGTGGTGTCAGCCACCGGTGTGAGTGGCGTCAGGTACAAGCGCCAGATCGAGCTTTCCACCGCGCTGTCTGAGTCAGAGAAACAAGCCGCTTTCGCGGCCCTCAATGACATATTGGCTCAAGTCCAGAGAGGCGAGTTGTCTGATTTTCGCATGGTGATTCGTGGTCAGCAGCGGGCAACGCACTCCGATTCGGACAAGGTCTCGGGGAGAGCCAAGGAACTGCAGCAGAAAGGGTTCTACTTCCTAAAGTACCACCCTAATGGGAGCAAGCCATCTGATGTCTGGGATATCATTCCTGAGGACACTCAGAGCAGGGCGGCACACTTTGCACCCTATCCTGAGGACTTGTGTCGGATACCGATTCTCTGCAGTTGTCCACCGAACGGACTGGTTATTGACCCGTTCTGCGGTACCGGTACTACTATGCGCGTGGCTCAGTCTTTGTCTCGCAGATCAGTTGGAATCGACATTTCGCCCACCTACATCCAGATGGCACGAGAAAGGTGCAGCGCGCTCCTATGAGTACAGATATCGAAGGCAGGGTTGCTGAGCTTTTCACAGTGGCGACCTCGGATCCCGATGGGGTTAGGTGGATCGATGTGGTGCAGGCACAGCACTGCAGCTACCTCGATCGCAAGTGCCTCAAGATACGCAAGAGCCAGCCGGAAATATCCATAGGTACATGTTCAGTCTGCTATGGCCGTGAGAGGATCCCTCTGATCATATGCCCACATCGGTTGCTTGAGAGGAAACAGATATTTACTGATTGCATTCATCTTCTCACGCTGCATGAGCCAGGCAACGAGTTTCACATCGTGTCTGAGATTACCGTACCAGGCGGTAGTGTTGATTACTTCCTGCTGTCCGTCAAGAAGGGCCGAGTAAAGGACTTCCTTGGCATAGAGTTGCAGACTCTCGATACTACCGGGACAGTGTGGCCGGAACGTCAAAGGTTCCTTCAGTCAGTCGGCATCAAAGTTGACGCACAGGATACGCTGTCTGGTAGATCTTTCGGGATGAACTGGAAGATGACGGCCAAGACGATCTTGGTACAGTTGCATCACAAGATTGGCACGTTTGAAGGCATGAACAAGCATCTTGTTCTGGTTATCCAGGATCAACTACTGTCGTACATGAGGCGTCAGTTCTCCTTTGACCACATTGGTGAGGCTCGTCTGGGCGATCCGTTGCAGATACACTCATATCGGTTCGACGAGGTTGGTGGGCAACTGCGGCTGGATCTGTCTGGCAGACTGAGCACAGACACTGCGGGAGTAGCTGCGAGTCTAGGTCTGCAGGCTGAATCCATGGTTGACATCGAGGAGCTTATTGCACAGTTGGAGAGCAAGCTGACAGATAGAACACTGCTCTCAGTGTTCCCTGTCATGTCCGACGAGGTCGTCAATACGGACTAAGGGGTTACTCATCGGAGGAAACATCATTGGCTATCACTTCTACCGATATCCGCGGTCTGCGGAGATGCATCTCTGGCAAGGTCCGGGACGTATACGACCTGGGTGACGAACTGCTCATCATCGCGACCGACCGCATCTCGGCGTTCGACGTCATCATGCCGACCGGCATCCCGGACAAGGGGCGCGTGCTCACGCAGCTCTCCCTATTCTGGTTCGACCTGACGAAGGACGTCGTGGAGAACCATCTGATCACCGCCGATACGGATGAGATCCTGGCGAGGCTGGCATCCCTCGGCGTCGAGGATGTGGAGAGCCTCCGCGAGGTGCTCGACGGCCGCACGATGATTACCCGCAAGGCGAAGTCGTTCCCTGTCGAATGTGTCGTCCGCGGGTACATCTCCGGCTCGGCGTGGAGCGAGTACAACGAACTGAAGGCATCGCTCCCTCCCCGTGGCGGGGAGGGCCGGGGAGGGGTCGTCCTTCACGGGATCGAGCTTCCCGGCGACCTGGTCGAGTCCGACAAGCTGCCCGAGCCGATCTTCACTCCCGCGACCAAGGCCGAACTCGGCGATCATGATATGAACATCAGCAGCGCCCGGATGGCCGAGATCATCGGCGAGGCCGACGCGAAGGTCCTCCAGGAGAAGACGCTTGCCGTCTACAAGAAGGCCTCCGAGTACGCGGCTTCCAGAGGGATCATCATCGCCGACACCAAGTTCGAGTTCGGCCGGGTGGGGGATGAGATCATCATCATCGACGAAGTCCTGACCCCGGATTCGTCGCGCTTCTGGGACGTCGAGACCTACAAGCCGGGCGGCCCCCAGCCGAGCTTCGACAAGCAGTACGTCCGCGACTGGCTGCTCAGCATCAACTTCAACAAGCAGCCGCCGGGACCGGAGCTTCCGGACGACGTAGTACGCAACACCGCCGACAAGTACCGCGAGGCCTACAGGCGTATAGTAGGCAGGGAGTTGTAGAGTACATTCCGAGGCTGACGAGTGAAGAGTGACGAGTGATAAGTGATGACGCCGGTTGCTCACTCTTCACTCCTCACTGATCACTCCTCACTCGTCAGAACGACAGGAGCACACGCATGGATCTGCAGTCGCTGGCACAGACGAATTTCGAGACGCTGTCTAGGAACCCGTACCCGGGTCGGGGCATCATCATCGGCCGGAGCCCGAACGGTGAGTCGCTCGTTCAGGTCTACTGGATCATGGGCCGGAGCAGCGGCAGCCGGAACCGGATCTTCATGGAGGAGGACGGCTTCCTCAAAACGAAGCTCTGGGACGAGTCGGTCGTAACCGATCCGACGCTGCTGATCTACTATCCGATGCGGCATGTCGGGAGCGCGCACATCGTCACGAACGGCGACCAGACCGATACGATCTACAACGCTCTGCAGGGCGGCGGCACGTTCGAATCGGCGCTCGAAACACGCACCTTCGAGCCGGACCCTCCGATCTACACCCCGAGGATCTCCGGCCTGATGGACAGCGCGACCCCCGACGAGTACAAGCTCTCCGTCCTGAAGCCGATGTCCCGCGACTCGGATTCGGTCATGCGCTGCTACTATAACATCGTGAGTCCGGCGAAGGGCATCGGCAACTGCATCCAGACCTATACGCTCACCGCTGACGGCCAGCCCGCTCCGTTCCAGGGCGACCCGTATGTGTTGCCGCTGTTCGACGACATCGACGAGACGGCGAAGGTCTACTGGGACGCGCTCGACGCGGACAACAAGGTCTCGCTCGCGGTGAAGTTCGTGAGCATCGCGTCCGGCGATTTCCGTCTGCGGATCATCAACAAGCATCAGTAGGACGAGCAAGGCCGCCCTTCGATACGATGCTGCGCATCACTCAGGGCTAACGGAGGTTATTCCCCGGGACATAGTAACCCGTCAGTCCTGAGTAGCGAAGCGTATCGAAGGACGGCGGCAAGCAGAGGTGCGTATCGTGTCCACACAATCGACGAAGTACATCCTTCTCGTGCCCGACGGCATGGGCGATCGCCCGCTCCCCGAGCTGGACGGCAAGACCCCCATGCAGGTTGCGAAGAAGCCGAACATGGACTGGCTCGCGGCGAACGGCCGAGTCGGCGCGGTCAACACCATCCCGCCCGGCATGGACCCGGGGAGCGACGTCGCCGCGATGTCGATCCTCGGTTACGACCCCCGGAAGTACTACACCGGACGCGCTCCCATCGAGGCGGCGAGCATGCAGATCCCCCTCGATCCGAAGGACGTTGCCTTCCGGTGCAACCTGGTGACCTCCGACGGCGAGACGATGATCGACTACAGCGCCGGACACGTGACCACCGAAGAGGCCCGCGAGCTGATCGGCTACGTCAACGACAAGCTGCATACCCGCATGATCTCCTTCTATCCCGGTGTCAGCTACCGGCACATCATGGTCTGGCGCGACGCCTCTCCCGAGGTGAAGACCACTCCGCCGCATGACATCCTCGGCAAGGGAATCGGGGAGTATCTGCCCGTGGGCGACGGCGACGGCGCCCTCCGACGCCTGATGTTCGACTCGCTCGAACTGCTCGACAACCATCCGATCAACCAGCGCCGCCGCGACGAGGGCAAGAGTCCCGCCAACATGATCTGGCTCTGGGGCCAGGGACGCGCGCTCAGCGTGCCGAGCTTCTTCTCGAAGACGGGACTCACCGGCGGCGTGATCTCCGCGGTCGATCTGCTGAAGGGCCTCGGGCGAGCGACCGGCATGGCGGTTCCCGACGTCCCCGGCGTGACCGGTTTCCTCGACACCAACTTCGAGGGGAAGGCGCAGCACGCGCTCGACGTGCTCAAGGACCGCGACTTTGTGCTCGTCCATGCCGAAGCCCCGGATGAGGCGGGTCACATCGGCAGCATCGACAAGAAGATCGAGGCGATCGAACTGATCGACAGGCGGGTCCTCGGCCCGCTGATGGAGGGACTCAAGGGTGTGGAGCGCTTCCGCATCCTGGTCATGCCCGACCACGTGACGCCGATCTCGATCCGCACGCACGCTTCGGACACAATTCCGTTCCTGATCTACTCGTCTTTCGAGCCGAACGAAACCAACCTCCCGTTTGACGAGCGCGCAGTCGAGGAAACAAGACTGCGAGTGGAGGAGGGGTTCCGGCTGATAGAACTGCTGCTGCAGTAGCGACGGAGTGGGAGTGCGCTCATACTCGTACTCCTACTCGTACCCATACTCGAATGGGAGTATGGGGGCGTGGGCGTATGGGAGCCTTGGACTCCCACACTCCCACACCCCCGTTCCCCGACACTCCCGCACTTGCCTATGCTCGACACCGTCCTCAGCACAATCCGCCGATACTCGATGATCACTCAGGGCGACAAGGTCCTCGTCGCCGTGTCCGGTGGGCCGGACTCGGTTGCGCTCCTGCACGCCCTCTGGTCGTTGCGGGATGAACTCGGCATCACGCTCCACGTCGCTCACCTGAACCACTCCTTCCGCGGAGAGGCGTCGGATGCAGATGCCGAGTACGTGCGCGGGCTGGCGGAGTCGCTCAACATCCCGGCCACCATCGAGAAGGTTGATGTCCCTCGGGTCCGGCGGACACTCCGTCTATCGCCGGAGGAGGCCGCGCGCCTCGTGCGCTATGAGTTCCTCGACCGAGTGGCCGATGAAGTCGGCGCATCGAAGATCGCGCTCGGCCATACCGCGGACGATCAGGTCGAGACGGTGCTGATGTGCATCCTGCGGGGCACAGGGATCGACGGACTGCGCGGGATGCCGCCGGTGCGCGGCAGGATCATCCGCCCTCTGATCGACGTCCATCGTTCCGAGGTCGAAGAATATGTGCGCGAACATGATCTCCACCCCCGGACCGACGAGACGAACCTGATGCCGACATTCACCCGCAACCGGATCAGGTTGGAACTCCTGCCGTTGTTGCGGCGTCTATACAATCCAGGAGTCGATTCGGCGATCCTTCAGTTGTCGGAACTCGCACGTGAGGACGTTGCGTATCTTGAAATGGCAGCGCAGGAAGCATTCAAGACCCTGTCGCCCAAACCCGGAGCCGAGTCGCTGACGTTGGATGCGGCCGCGCTGGCCGCTCTGCCCACTGCAATAGGCCGGCGAGTGATACGTAGAGCGGTCAGGTTTGTCCGCCGCGAGACCAAGGACATCGGGCTCAAACACGTAGATGCTCTGCTATCGCTGTTGAGGTCGTCGGACAGCTTCAGGTACGAGCTTCCGGGGCGGACATTCGTCGAGAGATCGGGTAAGACACTCACCATCCTCTCTCGGCGGTCGCCGGATGAGCCGATGATTACGTACAGGTACGATCTCGCGGTGCCCGGAGAGACTCAGGTGCCGGAAGTCGATGCGGTCATCCGTGCGGAGGTCAGCGACCAATGGGTGAACCCCGTGCGTCCGCCCGGCAGCATGGAGGCCGTGTTCGATCTTGACGCGATTGTGGGCACACTGGTAGTGAGAAACTGGCAGCCCGGAGATCGAATCCGTCCCTTGGGTATGGACGGCACGAAGAAACTTCACGATGTGTTCATCGACGGAGGGATCCCGAGAAGCGCAAGATGTCGGATCCCTATCGTCGCTGATGACGTCAAAACAGTGTGGGTTCCCGGCCTCGTAGTATCCCAGGAGGCCAGGGTCACTGAGCATACACGACGCTTCCTGCTGCTCGAGGTTCAGTCCGCCGGAGCTTGCGGCAGAGCTGTTTGAGTGGTATAATGTAGAACTCTCGGAGATGGATTTACATGGGAGGAGAGCATTTGAACAGGTTCTTGAAGAGCTTCATGGTCGCGGCGTTGGTACTGTTCGCGGTGTACCTGGCCGGTAAGCCGCTGGCACGTGCGAACGCGCCGCAAGAGATAAGTTACGCCACGTTCTATAAGCTCATCAACCAGGGCAAGGTCAAGTCAGGGACGTTCTACAAGGATAACCACTTTGAAGGCGCTCTGAGCAACGGCGACAGGATCCGAGTCACCCTCTCGACCTCTGACATGTCAAGAGCGGAGCTCGAGTCCTCCCTGCGTGAGCATAACGTGAACTACGAGTATGACAAGCCCATGCTGTCCGACGGCATGTCGAGCTTGCTGCTTACGTTCCTGCCGATGATCGTGTTGATCATCTTCTTCTACATGCTCATCCTGCGCCAGGCGCAGGCAGGCGGGAACCAGGCAATGTCGTTCGGCAGAAGCCGGGCGAAGCGGCTGTCGGAGAATGTGCCCAAGGTCACGTTCGACGATGTCGCGGGTGTTGACGAGGCCAAGCAGGAGCTCGAGGAAGTCGTCGAGTTCCTCCGGAACTCCAAGAAGTTCCAGGCGCTCGGCGCGAAGATTCCGAAGGGCGTACTGCTTCTCGGACCTCCGGGAAGCGGCAAGACGCTGCTGGCCCGCGCGATCGCGGGAGAGGCCGGCGTCCCGTTCTTCCACATAAGTGGTTCGGACTTCGTCGAGATGTTCGTCGGTGTCGGCGCATCGAGAGTGCGAGATCTCTTCGAGACGGCGAAGGCCAATCGGCCCAGCCTCATCTTCATCGACGAGATCGACGCCGTCGGCCGGCAGAGAGGCGCAGGCCTCGGCGGCGGACACGACGAGCGCGAACAGACACTCAACCAGTTGCTGGTAGAGATGGATGGATTCGATCCGAACGCCGGCGTCATTCTGATCGCGGCGACGAACAGGCCGGACGTACTCGACCCGGCGCTGCTCAGACCGGGCAGGTTCGACCGCCGCATCACGGTTGACAATCCGGATGCGAAGGGTCGCGAGGCGATCCTCAAGGTGCACATCCGTGGCAAGCCACTGGACAAGGACGTTCGCATCGAGAACCTTGCCCGACGGACGCCCGGATTCTCCGGGGCTGATCTGGCGAACCTCGTCAACGAGGCTGCCCTGCTCGCAGCGCGCCTTGAGAAGACGAAGATCTCGATGTCGGAGTTCGAGGCATCGATCGACCGTGTGATCGCAGGCCCGGAGCGCAAGAGCCGCCTGATCAGCGAGAGCGAGAAGGAGATGGTCGCCTATCACGAGGTCGGCCACGCAATCGTCTCCGAGCTTCTGCCGCTTGCAGATCCGGTGCACAAGGTATCGATCCTGCCGCGCGGAATGGCGCTCGGCTACACGATGCAGCTCCCGCTCCAGGACAAGTACCTGACGACGCGGGCCGAACTGCTGGAGGATATCGCCGGACTCCTCGGCGGACGCGCCGCGGAGAAGCTGGTCTTCGGCGAGGCGACTACCGGCGCTAACAGCGACCTCGACCGCGCGAGCGAGATTGCGCGCGCGATGGTCTGTGAGTTCGGTATGAGCGAAGACCTCGGCCCGATCACGCTGGGCAAGCGGCACGGCAACCCGTTCCTCGGGCGCGACATAATGGAAGATCGCAACTACAGCGAGGACGTAGCCAGAGCCATCGACCGCGAGGTCAAGAAGATCATAGACGATAGCTATCAGCGGGCGGAACAGCTCCTGATCGAGAACAGAGAGAAGATGGAACTCATCGTCAAGGAACTCCTTGAGAAGGAGACCATCGAGCGCGAGGAGTTCGAGATCCTCATGTACGGCGAGAAGCGCCAGACCGAGGATTCCGGGACTCCCGCGGCTCCGACGGCCGCCGGGGACGAGCCGAAGAACGGCGTAGTTCCGGAAGGCAAGACCCGGCTGGAGCCCGGCATGGCGTAGACACACCGAATCGGAGTGTGATAGAGTGGAAGCGGTCGTTCACCGGGACGGCCGCTTCCTTTTTGTCTGGCGGGCGAGGATATCCGCGCTCCCGGGGGAAAACCGTGCAGCAAATCATCCAGTGTGTGCCGAACTTCAGCGAGGGACGTGATCCCGAGACTATCAAGTCGATCGCCGAGGCGATCCGATCCGTCGGGGGCGTGCGCCTCATCGACTACTCCTCGGATGTCGATCACAATCGGTCGGTCTACACGATCCTGGGTGGGGCGGAGTCGGTCAGATCGGCGATCCAGGCCGCGGTGTCTGTCGCCGTCGAACGGATCGACCTCCGCGAGCATGCCGGCGGTCACCCGCGCATCGGAGCCGCCGACGTGATTCCGCTGGCGCCGCTGAGAGGCATCACCATGCAGGAGTGCGTCGATACTTCCTACCTCATCGGGGAAGATCTGGCATCTCTGGGAATCCCGGTCTACTTCTACGAGCAGTCCGCCAGGCTGCTTCACCGCTCGAACCTTGCGGACATCCGGCGTGGGGGCTTCGAACGCCTCTGCGCGGTCGGCCTCGAGGGGGAGTGGGCACCCGATGCCGGGCCGTGCCGCATCCATCCGACCGCCGGCGCGACGGTAGTCGGTGCGCGCGGTCCGCTTGTTGCCTACAATGTCAACCTCGACAGCGCGGACATCGATGCCGCCGGGAAGATCGCAAGGGAGACCCGAGCCGCGCATTCCGGGCTCACCGGCGTCAAGGCAATCGGTGTCTGGTTGGCAAGTCGCTCCATCGCCCAGGTATCGATGAACCTCACTCGCCCCGACCTCGTGACGCTCAGGCGCGCGTTCGACTACGTGCGCGACCGGGCCGCGGAGTACGGCATCCACGTCCTCGAGAGCGAGGTCATAGGCGCGATCCCCCGGATGGCCCTCGAAGGCGCGACCCCGGAGTACCTCAAGATCGCCGGGTTCAAGCAATCCCAGATACTCGAGACCTGGCTCGACTGACTGCGAATACTCGTTCACTGCTTACTCATTTCCACAAGGAATAACCCCTTCTGGCGTAGAAACCAGAATCGGATTTCCAAGAGAACCCGGAGGGCGATTGATGAAAGACAAGTTTGGATATGGAATCATCGGCTGCGGAGTGATCGCGCCCTGGCACGCGAGAGCGGTCAGGAACCTCCCGAACGCCGACTTGATAGCCGTTTGTGATATCGAGCTTCCGAAGGCGGAGAAGATCAAAGACGAGTTCGGCGCGCAGTACGTGTATGAGGACTTCAACGAGCTGCTGGCTCGCGATGATATCGATGTGATCTCGATCTGCACGCCGAGCGGTCACCACCACGAGGTCGCAATCGCGGCGGCGAAGGCAGGCAAGCACGTCCTGAGCGAGAAGCCGCTCGACGTGACCCACGAGCACATGGACGCTATGATCAAGGCTTGCCGCGATGCGAACGTCAAGCTGGCATGCATCTTCCAGCGGCGCACGTCGAGGCTCTGGCAGTTGGTCAAGCAGGCGGTCGATGAGCAGCGCTTCGGCAAGCTCATACTAGGTTCGGCCTACCTGAAGTACTTCCGCAGCCAGGAGTACTACGATAGCGCGGGATGGCGCGGCACATGGGCGCTCGACGGCGGAGGCGCTCTGATGAACCAGGGAGTCCACCTGATCGACCTGTTCCGCTGGATCATGGGCGCTCCCGACACGATCTTCGCGTTTGCCGATCACCTCGCGCGGAAGATCGAAGTCGAGGACACGTGCGTAGCCTCATTCAAGTTCGCAAACGGCGCGTTCGGCACGCTTGAGGGCACGACGAGCGTGACTCCCGGACTGAACCACCGCATGGAGCTTCACGGCGAGAACGGCTCGATCCGCATCGACGGCGAGAACATCGTCAGTTGGGATGTCCCCGGCGAGGACAAGGACGAGATCGCCAAGCAGTTGACCGACAACATCGGCGACGCCGCGTCCGATCCGACCGCCATCTCCGGTGACGGCCACCAGATGCAGATAGCCGACCTCCTGGCGGCCATCAATGAGGACCGGGAGCCGATGGTGAACGGCGAGGAGGCGCGGAAGGCGGTCGAGGTCATCCTGGCCATCTACGAATCCGCGCGGACCGGCGCTCCCGTCAAACTCTAGAGCTGCCGCACACGTATAAGTAAGTGAACATGCGCGTTTGAACGTGCGCAGGCGAGGGAATCTCCCTCGCAAACGATGGAACACCCTGAGCATGCGGACCTGCTGCGAGCATGAGGACGATGAGTCCTTTGCATGTTCCCGGGGGAGGCGCATTTACATATGAGAGAAGAGACAGACCAGACCGGGAAGCGAGCAACCGGCGTGGAAGCCCACCTGGAGCGCGCGAGGCATCTTCGCCGGATGGGCGACTCCGAGGCCGCCGTCGCCACGCTCCGGAAGGCGCTGAGATCGACCGGCGACAAGACCCACGTCTACATCGAGTTGGCTGATCTGTATCGTGGCCAGCGGAAGCCTGACCTCGCGATAGAGGCCATGAGGAAAGCCATCAAGCGCAGGCCGAATGACGTTCAGGCGCGCGAGATACTGCTCGAGATCCTGCTGGAGACCGGCCGCTTCGACGACTGCATCGAGGAGAGCAAGGCTCTTCTCAGACTGAGCCCGAAGAGCCTGAGCGCGCGCGACGTGCTGAGCATAGCCTATATCCAGAAGGACATGATCGAGAGGGCGCTCCAGGTCACCAACGAGATGATCAACCTCGATCCGAGTTCGCCGGCCAACCACTTCAAGAAGGCGCTGCTCTACCAGCAGAAGGGCGATGTGGGCAACGCGATCCATGAGTTCACCCGCGTGCTGGAGATGAACCCCGATGACGAGATGGCGGAGGGAGCTCAGCAGGCCATAGAGGCGCTCGACTCCTTCCAGATCCGTCACATCGTGATGCTCGCCGTAGAGGACTTCATATTCCGCGCCAAGCTGGCCCGCGATCCTGAGTCCGCCGCCCTGGAGCGCGGATTCTACCTCAGCTACTCCGGCATGAACATGCTGAAGCAGATCCAGTTCGACGAGCTGTCCGATGTCTGGAGCGAGTGGAAGCAGCGATCCTACCACTAGCGCTCGATCACTTGACTCTTCGAATTGGCAGAACGCCAGGAGCCCGGGCCGGTGACCGATCAGGAACGCATCGACAGGCATAACGTCCGCATACATACCACGCGCCGCACATCCGACCTCGAGGCCATGATGGAGCGGGTGGGGGCCGAATGGGCCGGCACAGTCCGGATGGTTCCCAAGGCGGTCCACTATGTCATCGAGATTGAGGGCGTGCGCACGCCGGCCGCGCTGATCCTCAAGGAGGAGATGCTCTCGAAGGGTGGGGACGCCGCGATCCACCGAGAGTGCATCACGGGCAGGGTCGAGCGGTCCGACGTCATCCTCATGGGCAGCGAGAAGGTCTTCCGCCGCGCGATCGCCGGTCTCCACGGCCAGCCGTTCTCTCTGAAGCGGATCGCCCGCGAGATCCGAGACGCCATCGACAGCTTCAAGCGGGGGGCGTTGCCCATGCCTCCCGAGGAGGCGCTGACCGAACCGATACGTCGGCTCTATGACCTCATCGCCGAGCGCACGGTGGTGATGGGCATCCTCAACGTCACGCCCGATTCCTTCTCCGACGGCGGACTCCACGCGACCGCCGACGCCGCTGTGGAGCACGCGCGTCGAATGGTTGCGGATGGGGCGGACATCGTCGACATCGGCGGTGAGTCGAGCCGCCCGGGCGCGGAGCCGGTGTCTGCGCAGGACGAGATGGCCCGCATCCTGCCGGTGATCGAACGTCTGGCATCCGATATCGATGCGCTCATCTCGGTGGACACTTACAAGCCGGAGGTCGCGCAGGCGGCTCTGGATGCCGGAGCGCACATCGTGAACGACATCACCGGCCTCGCCGACCCCGCGATGAGAGAGCTGGTCGCCGAGCGGAAATGCCCGGCCGTCATGATGCACATGAGGGGCAGCCCTCAGACGATGCAGCAGGAGGCGGTCTACGAGGATGTCGTCTCCGAGGTGATGGCGTGCTTCCGCGAGCGGATCGCGCTGTGCGTTGAGGCAGGCGTTCCCCGGGAGATGTTGATCATCGATCCGGGCATCGGGTTCGCCAAGACAGCCGAGCACAACATGGAGATCATCCGCAAGCTCGGCGACTTCAAGACGCTCGGTCTGCCGATCCTGATCGGAGCATCTCGCAAGCGTTTCATCGGCCAGGCGCTCGGTGACCTTCCCGCGAATGAGAGGGTGGAGGGCACGGCTGCTACCATGGCGCTCAGCATCGCCAACGGAGCGAACATCGTTCGAGTCCACGATGTCAGGGAGATGTCCAGGGTAGCCCGCATGACGGACGCAATCGTGAGGGGCTAGCCACGCCGCACCAACGTTGTAGGAGCGGCTTCCCAGCCGCGATTACCTGGCGTATTGTAGGGCGGCTTCCCAGCCGCGATCAACAGGCGCATCGTAGGAGCGGCTTCCAGCCACGATGAACCAGCGTATTGTAGGAGCGGCTTCCTAGCCGCGATCGCAGCTAGAAGCTGCTCCTACACGGTTTGATCGCAGCTGGAAGCTGCTCCTACGGTGGGACGCTAGTACAACCCCTCAAGCAGGACCTCACGGCCGAGGGGAATGACCTCGCAGTACTTCCACAGGCTGTCCAGGAAGCAGCGATTGGCGCACAGCCCGCCGGACACATAGAGCCGGTCAGGCTTCTGCGCGAACGTGTGGACGTTGAACGCGACGCCGTGAACGAAGGCCGCCAGCGCCTCCTGAGCCGAGTCTCCCTGGATGATCGAGTCGAAGATCCTTTCGATGGCGAAGACCCCGCAGGTCACCGGCAGCCGCTGATCCGAGACCGGCAGCTTGCCGTAGTCCACATCGTAGTATTTGCCCAGCAGTTCGAGCGTGAATCCCGTCGTCGCGCCGCACGCCTGGTTCCAGTCCAGCTTGTCGAGCTTGCGATTGGTGAACCGGACAAACTTCGTGTCGCGGCTGCCGATATCGACCACGGTGAAGTCGTCCTCTTGGACCAGCTTGAGGCTCCCCTGGGCGAGTGCGACCAGCTCGTTCTCGTAGCGGTCCGTGCGGCTTCGAGCGAGGTGTCCCGTAGCGACGTCGAAGCGGATCGACTCGTCGGCCAGCACCTGGCGTGTCGGCACGATAAGGACTTCGTTCACGTCCAGGTTCCTGATCTTGCTCCAGGAGCTTCCGCAGTCGGCGATAATGGTGGGCATCGGCATGATATGCTTGAACACGTTGTAGGAGCGGCTTCCCAGCCGCGATGGGTGGTTTCGCGGCTGGGAAGCCGCTCCTACATGAAATCCTATCTCAACTTGATGAACGCCGCGACCTTGGCTAGTACGCTGTTGGTCACGGGGCCGTCACAATCTATGTACAATCCGTGATACTTCTCCGCCAGGTGCTTGGCCAGCGCGTTCTTCGCGCAGAACGACTGCGCGTAGAACACCGTCGGCACGTGGGCATCGACCTCCAACTCCAGGCTGAGGTCGGCCGGCACTTCCGCCTCGACGCATCTCGTCCAGCCGTAAACGTGTGTTGTGCTCGGGAAGAGGCTGAGCAACTCGAAATCGTGCGGCGGAACGCCCCAGAATCCATGCGTGGGCTCGACCCACTTGAAGCGCTTCCGGTTTCGCACGACCACGGAGTGGGTGATCCGGTTGATCTTCTCCGCCAGCGGCATGTCGGTCGTGCAGATGCTGATCGGCTTGCGCTCGGTCGCCGGGTTGCGCGTCTCGATCACCTCGAACCCGAGGTCCTCAAGGATGAGCGCCGCAAACCGTCCGCCGTCGCACTTGTCCTCACCGACCGCGCCGATGATGAGCCGCAGGTCGTCCCGGAGGTGCACTGCGTTGTCCACGATGTTGGTGATGATCTGGCAGAAAGCGTCGGGCACGAGGCCGCTCGGAGGTGCGCTCAAGTCCAGGTCCAGGTCCACAAACTCGTCGAACGGGTGCTTACGCCTGTACCGGTCTATCACGTGCCTGGGAGGTACTCCCCAGTATCCGATTAGCATTGATCGAGCCATGGTTCCAGGCCGTAGTATAGCACAGGGAGAGCACGACAGTCCACCGCGCCAACTTGACAAAACCAAGCAGTTACTATAGTATGTGGCTGAATTTGTCACCGGAGGGCAACCGTGAAACTTTCCGTAATCACCGACGAGATCTCGCAGGATTTCGAGCATGCTCTCGACGTAATGGCGGAGTATGACGTCAGGGGCGCCGAGCTCCGATGCCTGTGGGATTCGAATCTCGTCGATCTCGATGATGACGGCATCCAGCGGGCGAAGAAGCTGATTGTCGATCGTGGAGTCAGTGTTTCGTGCATCGCTTCCCCGTTCTTCAAGTGCGACCTGTTCGATTCCCAGACGGTCACAGGTATGACGCACGGCGCGCGAGAGAGAAGCATGGAGGACCAGAGGGCTCTTCTGGAGAAGTGTATCCGCCTCTGCGATATCTTCGACACCCGCTATATTCGCGCTTTTGCCTTCTGGAAACGGGGCGAGCTGACCGATGATATAGAGCGTCGGATCATCGAAGCGTTCCAGGAGCCCGCGGCCCGCGCCGCCGAGGCGGGAGTGATCCTCGGCTTGGAGAATGAGCATGCGTGCTACCTGGGCACGGGCGTCGAGACCGCCAGAGTTGTCGCCGCCGTGAACTCCCCCGGCCTGAAGGTCGTGTGGGACCCGGGCAATGCCTTCTGTGCCGGCGAGGACCCGTTCCCCGTCGGGTACGAGGCGATGAAGCCGTATCTCATCCACGTTCACGTGAAGGATGCGGTCCGAGACGAGAACGGCAAGGTGAGCTTCGTCCGGATAGGGGACGGCGAGATCGATTACGCCGGCCAGTTCCGAGCGCTGAAGGCCGATGGATACGACGGTTACATCTCGCTGGAGACGCATTTCAAGCCCGGCGGCAGCTCGGAGGACGGCTCGCGGGTATGTCTCGCCGCGCTGAACGAAATGCTCGGCGCTCTGTGACGTTTCGACGGCGAATAGCGTACTAGTTGTATATACGAGAGGCCTTCGGCGGCTTCTCTTTCGTAGTGGAATTTCACCGTTTGGAGGACGTTGATGTCGATAATCGGAATGCGGAACAAGATGTCCAAGTACCTGAAGGGCTTGGTCATCGCTCTCGCTGTGGCGTTCGCGGTAGGTTTCATCGCAATGACCATCGGCCCGGGCAGGGCAGTTACAGGTCAGGGCGGCAGGCAGGAGACCGGAGTCCTTGCCAAGGTCAACGGCGAGAAGCTGTTGTGGAAGGATTACCTCGATCTGTTGCAGAGACAGATGCAGCAGTATGAAATGGCCGGCCCGATCGGACCGTCCATGGAGACTCAGCTTCGCTGGAAGATCTTCGACCAGATGGTCGGGGAGATGATGAGGGTCCAGGCCGCGAAGAAGGAAGGCGTTCGCGTCTCCGGCAAGGACCTCAGGAAGAAGATCGACGAATACACCGACATGCAGATGAAGTCGCTCAGGGAGCAGGCGCTGAGCGGCAAGAAAAAGAAGACCGATGCCGTCTTCGCGGCCCAGCTCGCCAAGATAGAGCCGGGCATGACCATAGAGAAGAAGCGCAAGCAGATCAGGAAGGAGATGGAAGCCGTCTCCGATCAGATCCGCAAGTCCATCATGCTCGAGAAGCTCGACAAGAAGATCGAGGATTCCGTGGTAGTCAACGACAAGGCTCTCGAGGAGAGCTTCGATGAGGCCAAGCTCGCGCAGATGACCATCGCTTCCACCGGCAAGCGTTCCGATGAGCAGGCGAAGAAGCGCGCCGAGGAGATCGTTGCCAAACTCCGGAAGGGTGACGACTTCGCGGCTATCGCCAAGCTGTCCTCCGACGACATGTACAAGGCGTTCGGCGGTGTCCGGGGCTCTGTTCGCAGGGGACATATCGAGCCCGAGTTGAGGGAAGCGGCCTTCAAGCTCAAGGCCGGCGAGATCAGCGATCCGATCAAGACGGAACAGGGGTACGTGATCCTCAAGTCCGACGGAGTGGTCCGCAATCTGCCTTCAGACCTGGGCAAGAAGAAGAAAGAGTACATGGACCAGTTCGCCACAGAGCAGCGCGAGATGGCGAAGTCCGACTTCTACACCAAGATTCGCAAGGAGCTCAAGCTCGAGATCTTCGACCCTGAGCTCAAGGCCTATGCAGCCTTCAGGGATGCCTATCAGAATATGATGGCAATGTCCGAGACGGCGCGCAAGAAAGAGATCGAGAAGGTCATCAAGCTCTATCAGGAAGCCCTGGTCGGCGCCGACGATGACACCGGCCTCCAGGCCCGATGCAACGTCCAGGTTGCCATGCTCTACGGCATGCTGAAGTCCTCCCCGCTCTTTGGCGTTACCGCCGAGGAGAAGGGGAAGTACGAGAAGCTGGCTAGAGAGGCTCTTGATACGGCGTTGGTCTACACCGAGGATGTCGGTCTCCGTATCTCCGCCGCTCGCGCTGCTATCGATGCCAAGGATCCTGAGTCGGCCAAGGAGCATCTGCAGCTCGCATCTGAGAATGCCTACAACGAGGTGCAGGCTCACGAGCAGATCCGCGACATGTACAAGGAGATGAAGCTCTCCGATCTGGCAGCCGCGGAGCAGAAGTGGATCGACGACTACAACAAGGAGCAGGGCCAGAGCGGTACGGGCACTGTCACCACCGAGCCGATCCGCATTCCGGCCGGCGGAGAGTAACCGTCCTCTGAGCGCAGACACATAGAGCAGAATACGCAATCCGGAGGGCGGAGCATACGTGCTTCGCCTTCCGCACGTATAGGGTAACTCATATCCAGCATTCCTTGCGAGGCGACCATGTCCGGCACACTCTACCTTGTAGCAACCCCGATCGGCAACCTGGCTGATATCACCCTCCGCGCCCTCAGTACGCTCAGGGAGGTCGATCTCATCGCGGCCGAGGACACCCGTGTCACCCGCAAGCTTCTGAGTCACTACGACATCAGCACTCCGATGACTCCCTATCACCAGCACAGTCTGGGCCGCAAAGCTGAGAGGCTCCTCGATGACCTGCAGGAGGGGAAGAACATCGCCATGGTGTCGGACGCAGGTACTCCGGGCATCTCCGATCCCGGCCACGAACTGATTGCCCTCTGCATCGAGCATGATATTCCCGTAGTCTCGATCCCCGGGCCGAGCGCCGTCATCACCTCCCTCGTCGTCTCCGGGCTCTCGACGCGCAGGTTCACGTTCGACGGCTTTCCGCCCAGATCACCGTACGAGAGGCGCACGTTCTTCGAGTCGCTCAGGAATGAGATTCGCACGATGGTGTTCTACGAGTCGCCACTCCGCCTGGTCGCTACCCTGAGGACCGCGATGGAAGTATTGGGCGATCGCAGAACGGCCGTCGTGCGCGAGGCCACCAAGAAGTTCGAGGAGGTGTACCGAGGCACATTGAGCACCGCCATCGAGCACTTCAGTGGTTCGAGGCTGAAGGGCGAGATCACGTTCATGATAGAGGGTGCGACGGCTGTTGTCCCCGAGATCTCGGTTGATCAGGTGGAAGAGTCTCTGAAGCGCTTCCTCAGCGAGGGCATGTCCGAACGGGACGCTGTCCGGCATGTTACCGCGCTTTATTCGTTGCCAAAGAAGGAGGTTTACGCCCGCATGCTCAAAATGAAGCAGGGTGATGAAGATGGAAAGTAGATTTCTGCTTCTTCTTACATTGCTTTTCACGTTTACCGGCGCTGTGCTCGGCGCTGAGCAACCGGCGAAGAATACGAAGCCGGCTGATTTCTCCGAAGCGGTGATCGTCAAGGCGATCAGCTTCCTGCCCTCCGATCTCAAGACTCAGCTCACTATCCTCCGCAAGGATATTACCGCGGCCGCCAAGCCGGAGACCGATAAGCCTGACGACCGATTCGGCTATGCCTCGAAAGAGGACGAAGTCGCCCGCAAAGCGTTTGCCGAGACCTTCAACGGGGTACGGAAAGCAGTGGACGCGGGGAAGTCCGCAGCCGACTTGAAGGTTGAACTCGGCCGAATCGCTCGGTGCGTGATTGCGATATGCCAGCCGTATCGGACCGATAAGGCCGCTTTCGATAGTGACGCACGCCCTGCTTTCGAGCAGAAGCTCGACTCTCTCTGCTCGACGTTGAAGGCCGACTTCGACAAGTTCCAGCGGGTGGCCGACCCGGCGCGGTTCGCCCTGGATACCTCGACCAAGGCGCGAGGTGAGGCGAAGAAGCTGTCTGATGGCGGCAAGAAGGCGGAGGAGGTACCGTCTGCCGTCTTCTCGCTCGCATCGAACAGCCTGGCCGACGTCTGGCAGAGTCTGCTCACCAAGCCCGGCGCGGATGGAACCGGCGACTACATCGGCAACAAGTCGAGCAAGAAGTTGCATCGGATGACCTGTCGACACCTGCCCGTCGAGAAGAACCAGGTGCGGTTTGCCACTCGGGAGGAGGCGGTTGCCGCAGGTTACGAGCCGTGCAAGGTATGCAAACCGTGACAGACCTGGACGAACCTACGCAGAACGATCACGTGCCACCTGAGGGTCCTGCCGGAACCGCGCTGGCGCCCATCGGACGCATATTCGGCTACCTGATCATCTGGTGGATAGGCATGTCGATTGCCTCATCCCTGGTCTTCCCGTTCGTCTCCGACCGCAAGCCTACCGATCTGACCTTCCTGGCCGTGGTTGCCATTCCGAATGCCATGGCGACTATCCTGCTGACCCTGGCATTCGTGAAGTACATGGATCAGAGGCCGGTCATGACCCTGGGCCTGAGCCGGCAGGGATCGTGGATGGCCGAACTGGGGTTTGGTGTGCTGCTCGGTCCGGCGCTGGTGGGCATCGTGTTCCTCACCGCGCTTGCGCTGGGCTGGGTGGATATCACGGGATCGCTGTTCCTCCGTTCTCCGGCGACCATCGCGCTGGCGCTCCTGCAGACGCTCGTGGTAATGGCAGGAATCGCCGTCACGGAGGAGGTGGCTGTCAGGGGCTACATCCTGCAGAACCTGCGCGATGGATACGGCGCTGTTGCCGCCCTTGTGGTAAGCTCGCTCCTGTTCGGCGTGCTCCACCTGATGAACCCAGAGGCCGACCTGTCCGCTCTTGGAGGTACGCTGGCGGCGGGGCTGATCCTCGGCTACGGTTACCTGGCGACGGAGCGTCTCTGGCTGCCTATCGGATTCCATTTCAGTTGGAACTTCGCGCTCGGGCCGATATTTGGTTTCCCGGTAAGCGGCATCGATCTGCCCGCATGGCTCATGCACAATCCCAGCGGGCCGGTGGTCTGGACCGGCGGCGCGTTCGGACCCGAGGCCGGGGTACTCGGGATCATCGCGATGGCCCTCGGGTGGCTGGGAATCCGGTACTTCAGACGACTTTGGTACCGTCCCGGACAAGCTGCATTGGAGACGGGTGCGGAATCTCCCGATAATAAGATGCAGGACGAGAGCAGGGTAGCCTGATGGTCTGTCGGCGATCCGTGCAATATTCCCCGTATTGACGACGGCATCGACGGCAGCTATAATTGTGAGGTGCCACTTGTAAGTGGCAGGAGGTTAACGCAGAGCCATGAAAGGTGTAGTCCTCGCCGGCGGGCTGGGAACGCGACTGTACCCGCTTACTCACGCCACGAACAAGCATCTTCTCCCGGTCTACGACAGGCCGATGATCTACTATCCCATCCAGACGCTCGTCTCCGCGGGAATCCGTGAGGTCATCGTCGTCACAGGCGGTCCGCATGCCGGGCATTTCCTCTCGGTGCTTCAGAACGGTCACGAACTGGGCATCAAGCATCTGGAGTACGCGTACCAGGTCAAGGAAGGCGGGATCGCGGAGGCGCTCAGTCTCTGTGAGGACTTTGCCGACGGTGAGAGCATTACCGTCATACTCGGCGACAACACCACGGACGCGGATATCGGTCCGGCGGTCCGGAGTTTCGAGCGCGGCGCTCGGCTTTTCCTCAAGCCCGTTCCGGACCCGGAGCGCTTCGGGGTGCCCGTGTTTGACGGCGGCAAGATCGTCGCCATCGAGGAGAAGCCGAAGGAGCCTAAGTCGAACTACGCCGTAACCGGCCTCTACATCTACGACAACAAGGTCTTCGACTACATACGCAAGTGCCGCCCGTCGGGCCGCGGGGAGTTGGAAATCACCGACGTCAACAACCTCTATATCAACGACGGCGAGCTGGATTACGTGGAGCTCGAGGGCTTCTGGAGCGATGCCGGCACGTTCGAGAGCCTCTATCGCACCAACAAGTTCTGGGCCGAAAAGGCCCTCGGCGATCAACCCTAACCCGGTAGGGAACGAGCGCTGTCCCGTTCCGTTGGTGTCGCCACAAAACGCTGACGGAATGCGGATTCCGCCATCAGCATCGGCAAGCGGATCGCCGTGTCGGGCGGTCGTTTGAGTTGCGGGGCAGAGATGGCAGTATCTCCGAAGCGGATCGTCATAGACACCGATGCCGGCGTTGACGACGCCCTCGCGATCATCTTCGCCATGCGCTCGCCCGAACTCCAGGTCGAGGCGATCACCACCGTCAGCGGCAACGTCCACGTAGATCTCTGCACCGAAAACGTCCTGCGCATCCTCGACATTCTTCGGCCGGAACGCATGCCGATCGTGGCGAAGGGCGAGGTCGACCCGCTCGTCAGGCCGCTCTTCACCGCCCCGGAGGTGCACGGCATCGACGGGCTCGGCGGACTCCACTCGCTCATGGACGAGACCGGCATCCTGAGGTACGCGCGACCGGCGACCTCGCCCGACCCTACGCCGGCTGCCCAACTGCTCCCCCGGATCGCCGACGGGGATGTCACGCTGGTTGCTATCGGGCCGCTGACCAACGTTGCGAAGGCGATACTCTCCGATCCCGAGCGCATGAGGCGGTACGAGCGGATCATCATCATGGGCGGCGCGTTCCGCACCTACGGCAACACCACCGCTACCTCGGAGTTCAACATCTACGTTGACCCGCACGCCGCGCAGGTCGTGGTCGAGTCGGGCATCCCTCTGATCTTCGTTCCGCTAGACGTGACCGAGCAGGTCTGCCTCGAGATGGGGCATGTCGTGCGTGAGGTCCGCCCGTTGGGTACCAGGCTCTCGCAGTTCCTCGCCGACCTCACGCGCGGGTACATCGAGTACCACATGGAGACCGAAGGCTTCCCCGGCTGCTACCTGCACGATCCGCTTGCCATCGGAGTCGCCATCGACGAGTCGTTCGTCGGGATGCAGGAGGGCCATGTGGAGATCGAGACGGAGGGAACGGCGACTCTCGGCATGACGGTCAGCGATCTCCGCCCGAATCCGGTCATCCACAAGCCGCCGAACGCTCGTATCTGCACCGAAGTCGATGTGAACCGCTTCTTCCGCTTCTTCCTCGACCGGATCAAGGGGTGATATGGACTGCGGAAGCGAAGTCTCTGGACGGAGCTTCGGCCTTGGCTTGCGTCACGATGCAGTGCGGAAGCTGCGCTTCCGCACTCCCAAGACGAAACACCGATTTAACATCTCCGAAACCGCATGGAAACCTCCGGGGCGTAGACTGTCAACAGCAAGATCACACTACGGAGGTGCGCAGATGCGATTCCCTGGAAGACTCATCCCAGTGGCTGCGCTTGCCATGGCAGCCGTCCCGGCTCATGCGGCGGGTTCCTCATCGATCGATCCCGGCGACACCGCATGGGTGCTGATGTCCACGGCTCTGGTGATGCTGATGACTCCCGGCCTCGGGCTTTTCTACGGAGGAATGGTGCGCAGGAAGAACGTGCTGGCGACGGTCCTGCAGAGCTTCATCCTGATCGGTGTTGTCGGCGTCCAGTGGGTGCTCATCGGGTACACGCTGGCATTCGGGCCCGACAAGTGGCACTTCATCGGCAGCCTGGACTGGGCCGGCCTGCGAGGCGTCGGACTCGAGCCGAACGCGACGTATTCCGCCACGATCCCTCACCAGGCGTTCATGATCTTCCAGATGATGTTCGCGGTTATCACTCCGGCGCTCATCACCGGAGCCTTTGCCGAGCGGATGCGGTTCAAGGCGTTCCTCATCTTCACGCCGCTCTGGGCGACCCTCGTCTACGATCCGGTCTGTCATTGGGTGTGGGCGCCCGGCGGATGGCTCAGGGAACTCGGCGCGCTCGATTTCGCCGGTGGGACGGTCGTCCACATCTGCTCGGGGATTGCGGCGCTCACATGCGCCCTAGTTATCGGTCGGCGGAAGGGCTATGGCAAGGACGATATGATGCCGCACAACGTGACCATGACGATCATCGGCACGGCGCTCCTCTGGTTCGGGTGGTTCGGCTTCAACGCCGGCAGCGCGCTCGCCGCCAACGGCCTCGCCGCAAGCGCCTTCGTCGTGACAAACACCGCCGCTGGCGCCGCTGCTCTCTCCTGGACGCTGGTCGAGTGGTGGCATCGGGGTAAGCCGACCGCGCTCGGGTCGGCGAGTGGAGCGGTCGCCGGACTCGTGGCGATCACTCCGGGGTCCGGTTTCGTCGGCCCGCTCGCTGCTATAGCTATCGGCGGAGTGGTCAGCGTGCTGTGCTACTTCGCGATCGTCATGAAGGGGAAGCTCGGGTACGACGACTCGCTCGATGTCTTCGGCATACACGGAGTAGGGGGTACATGGGGCGCAATCGCGACAGGCATCTTCGCCACCGTGACGATCAACTCGGCCGGGGCTGACGGCTTGCTCCACGGGAACGCCCCGCTCCTGATCAAGCAGTTGATCGCCATCGCCGCTGTCTTCGCGTACTCATTCGTGCTGACGTTCATCCTGCTCAAGGTAACCGGTGTCTTCTCCGACTTGCGCGTGACCCACGAGGAAGAGGAGTCCGGTCTCGACATCACCCAGCACGGCGAGTTGGGATACTCGTTCTAGGGGAGATCGGTGTGTGCCGGCATGCAATCGAAGGTTTCAGCAATGTCGGAGACACGACAACGCGCTATGCCCGTCTCCGTGGTGCGTTCCGGGCTTGCGGTGGGACTGGATACCGGATCGTCGGATCAGGACTCCTCGCCGCCGTCCTGCATGGTCTGTCCATCCGAGGATGCCGCCATCAGACTATCGAGCGCCTGCTTGGCGACGGCGTAGTTCGGGTCGAATCCCAGCGCGAGCAGGTACTGGTCCTTGGCGAGCGTCGCGTTGTGCGATTTCTGATACGCGACTCCCAGGTTGTAGTGGACCTGCGGTGACGTAGGCGCGATATCGGCCGCCTTTTCCAGGATCTCTATCATCTTCTCGGTGTCGCCCACCTTGTAGTAGGCAAGGCCGAGGTAGAGATAGATCTGGGGATCGGATGGGTCGTCCTCGATCGCCTGGAGAAACGCGTCGATGCTCTGCTCTGCGAGGCCCTGCCGCAGGAGCTCGAGACCCTGATCGCGGGGGGATTGTGCTTCAGCCGTCATTGGTAGATCCCTCCTGTCATGGAGCGGAGTGGTACTCTGCGCTGAACCAGCGCACGGCTACTCTACAGCTTGGCTCAGATTTCGACGTTAGTCGGCATTTGTCCTGCTAGCACGCGAACGCTAGAATCGCCAGCCCGCCTGCAGCAGGTACAGCGCCTCCTCATTATCCTGGATCTGAAAGGAGAAGGCATACTGCGGACTGATCAGGTAGCTCAGTTCCAGAATATCATACGGGTCGCCGGAGATCAACGTTCGGAGATAGCTGAAGGCGAGCTGGTCCGTTATCTGCAGCGATATCCACGCCTGGAGCGGTACCGCGATCCCCGGTTCGAGGCCGATCGTGAACGGTCCGAGTTCGATCCCTTCGAAGATTCCCGGCAGCGCCAGGCCGAGCAGGGTCTCAGCCAGCTGCCGTTGGACTATCTCGGACAGAGTGACGCCGGTGAGCAGCGCCTCGATCTCCGCCTGCCTGAAGATGAGTGCCAACGCCTCCGTCTCAGTGAGGCCTGGGGGTGAACTGGACACATTGATGACCAGGTTGTCGATGGTCCCGCTGATATCCAGGAATATCGTGTAGCGCGCGAATCTGGTGAAGAACGGGGACGGCGCCAGCACGCGGGTGGTCATCCTCAGGTCCACTGCGATGCTCGGCGGCTCCGGCGCCTGCCAGACAAACGTGGCGGACCCTCCCGGCGCCAATGTGAAGGTTCGTCCCGGATACCGCAGAGAGCCGTCCGTGAGCGCTACGGTACCGACGATGTCCGGCTGCGTCAGAGTCCCCGCTATCGATACCGGACCGACCACCTGGACCTCGATCGGCCCTCTCTCTATCCACACGTTCGAGGCAAGGTTGAGCGTGACGTCGAACCGAGGATTCGGGCCGATCATGCCGGGAGGGAGTCCAGGCGTGGGGAACTCGCCGGCCGGTACCTCGATCAACGCATCGCTCACGACCAGGTCTCCGGCGATCAGGGGCGTCCGGAGGCTCTCCGTGATGCTCAGCAGACCGGTAACCGTCATCGCGATCTCTTCCTCGTAGACTCCTGTGAGATTGTCGAACGAGAGTCTCAGGCTGTCCGCTGCGAAGGTCGCGTCGATCACCGCGCGATTCAGCGACGGCAGTTCGACCGCTCCCGTGACCTCGAATGTGCCGCCTAATGACGATGCTCCGGTGAACCGGTTGATCTGCAGCGTGGAGCCGGTGAACGTCGCGTCTACCTGCAGATCCGTGAAGTCGTTGTTGAAGCGCTGCGCGTTCAGCGCGCCGTCCCGGATCACCAGGCTTCCGCTCGTTTCAGGGTCTGCGATGGTGCCCGAGACCGCCACATTCACGGTGAGCGTGCCGCTCGCCGATTGCACCATCGGCATGAACTGCGGCAGTTCGGCGAGATCCTGAGTCGGGATGGTGATCTGGACGTCTATCGGCTCGTCCCTGGGGATCATCGGTATTCCCCAAGTGAACGGCAGTGATGCCGATACGAGTATCTCTCCCCGGCCGGTGGTCGCAATAATCTGCGGCGCATCCAGACTTCCTTGCTGTATCACGAGACTTGGTACAACCACCGACTGGAAGCTCACCCCATCGGTGCTCACGTCAATGGCTGTCAGCGAGGCCATGACCGTCGGACTGCCGAGTGGACCGCTGACCCGAAGGTCGATGTCCAGAGTCCCGGAGAGATCAGGCGCGCCGACCAACGGCCCGAGCAGCGAGAGCGACAGGTCCTCTGCGCGTCCGGTGAGCGATACCATCTGGTCGGGACCGATACTGCCCTGGAGAGACGCGGTCGTGAGCGGTCCGGTCAACTCAAACCTCTCGACGAACGGCGTTCCGTCGATCAGCCGGGCGTCCGCGGTGAACGTGCCGATCTCCTGCTCCTCCAGGATGAGGTCGCTGACGACCACATTGACCGTTCCCGTCGGTCCGGACTGTACGTTGGTCACCAAGACTGAGGCATCCATGGTTCCCGATACCGGCCTGGGAATCGACTGCGCGGTCGCAACCAGGCTCTCACCGAACTCGAAGACCGGCAGGAAAGGCAGGTTCTCGATCAACATCAGGAGCGGCGCAATCTGCGTATCCCTGATATCGGCGCTAAGGGACGTCGGTTCCCCTGCAACGAATTGGGCCGATGCCTCCATATCGACGCCCGGCGACCGGATGCCCAGTTCGCTGAGCCGAAGGACCGATCGCTGAGCCACGAATCCGAGGTTCAGGCTCTCGATCTGCTGGGGGCCGAGGACGATGTTCGTTCCGGTGACGCTTCCCGATCCGGAGATGTCGCCTATCGGGCCTGAGAGATTGAGCGCCGCGTTGATGTCACCGGCCGTGTTCGGCGGGATGGTGGCGAGCGCGTCCCTGAGCGCCTCGCCTTCGGGAGTCTGCAGGTACGGCGAGTTCCGGAGCAATTCCAGCACGCGCTCCAATCTCGCGTTTGTGAGAGTCGTCGCCAGCGCGGCGGCATCGAGCCGCGTATTGAGGCGCAGATACGGGATGCGGTAGAGGACATCCTCGCGTGTCAGGGATGCGTCCACGAGGGAGAGCGTGGTCCCGTCCCATCGGAGACCTCCCGTGAGCCGATCGAACGGCACCTGATTGACGGTCGGCGTCGAAGCGGTGAGATCGCCGCGAAGCGTCGGCCTCGACAGAGTCCCCGCTACCGTCCCGGTGACGTCCATCGGTCCGCTCAACACCACGTATGGCGAGAGCGCGCGGTTGAGCAGGTTCAGGTCAAGGTTCTCCCCTCGGAAGGCGATGCTCAACTGTCCCTGCGGGCCGATGGAGCCGCTGCCGATCAGCCTCATGCTGTCTCTGGTTGCCACGAGCTGATCGATCACCGTGCGCCCGTCCACCGTGCGGAGCGTGATCCGCGCCGAATCGACATCGAAGCCGGCGATGACTGCATCGGTCACCGCGACCGTTCCGCTGAAGCGCAGGTTCGGCGGAGCGCCGGTGATCCGCAGGTCCACGTCAGCGATCCCAGACGCCTCTATCGGTAGGCCGATCAGCCGGATCAGTTGGGAGACATTCATCCGCCGTGAAATGACTCTCAAGTCGAACTGCGGAGCGGCGCCTCTCGCTATCCGAACGACGCCTGTGGTGGCGACCGTCGCTCCCTCCTGAATGATGGTGGCATCCGTGAGAAGCACGTACTGCGGCGTGGCGGTGATCCGCGCCCTCAGGAAGTCGAAGGTGATCTGCTGGAGGCGGCCGTTGCGGGCCGTCAGCGTGCCTGTCAGCAGTGGTGATGCTATCGAGCCGGTCAGCCGCCCATCAAAGGACGCGATGCCCGTCGCCTCCTCGTAGCCGAGAGGACCGAGCAGCGCCTGCAGATCGACGCCGGTCGCGTTCACTGCGAGGTTGAGCGCGCCCGCGGTCGTCACCATGCCCGACGTGCGGATGATTCCACGGGCCGTCTCGACTACTCCCTGCGACACGGTGATTACGTTCCCTCGTAGAGCGAGGTTGGCGCGGGTCGATCTGACCGGTACGTTCGCGAGCGACCCTCCGGTGAACTGCACGACTCCATCGGCCGACCGCAGGCCGGTGAACGACGCCCGGAGGTCCGCGCGGTTGAAGCTGAAGTCGCTGACGCGCCCCGACCTGACTTGTGCGACCACGTTGCCCGACCGGATGCCTCGCAGCCAGTCCAGAGAGATGGTGGCGTCGGTGATGCCGGTGACGCGGACGCCCGATAGGATCGGAAGCTGCTCGATCCGGACGTTGTTGAGCGTGCCGTTCACGGTGGTCCGCCCGGTCGCCAGGCGCACGACGGCGGTGAACCTCCCCGTTCCCTGTGCAAGTTCGGCCCGGAGGTCGCTGATCCTGATTACCCTGTCGGAGTATGTGGCGGATGCCGTGATGTTCGTCGTCGGCTGTCCATAGACCACCGCGCTCGGTATGGACGCCGTCGCACGAACGCGCGGCTCATCGGTCGTCCCGAATACTCTTGCTCGGAGCGACATCGGTGTCGGCCAGCGGGAGTTCGGCGCCGTCGGCAGATCGCGGACCGCCTGCTGGAGGGTAAGTGGGTCGAGCCTGTCCGATGTCACGAGCAGATCGAGGGTATCGTCGGCCGCGATCGTCCCCCTCACGTTCAGCGGTGACTCGCGAAGCCGCGCGCTGGCGTCGATGGTGATGTCGGTCCCGACGAACGAGGTCCGCGCCGATAGCTGTGTGAGCGGGACTACCAGGTATCGGCTGGTGATGACTCCATCCGCTACCGTAGCCGTGCCCCTGACAACCAGGCGCTCATCCGCGGCCTGAGTGATCACCGCATCGCCGTTGAGCGTCCCACCTCGAAGCGTCCAGGAGCGGATCGTCGAGAAGTAGTCCAGCCAGTAGCCGGCGTCCGCCCCTGTGACTCTCGCTCTGATATCGGTGAGTTCCGGCGCTCCCTGTGCGAGCGGACCGCGCAGGCTGATCTCGCCGATCCGCTCCTGCACCCCTCGGCCTCTCAGGTCGATCCGCACCGCGTCGTTCGGCCGGAAGTCGAGGCTTCCGTTCATCGATGCGATGGTGTTGACCGCCGGCTGTGCGCGGAGGAGCGATGCGAAGTCCCGCACTGTCAGTTGGCCGTTCTCGATCCGAACGATGCCGTCGAACCGGTCGGCCGGCGGTCCGGGAGGCCGCTCGAGGAGGTCCCGGATGTTCCACTCGCCCGCCCTGTCGCGGATGAGGACGAGGCTCGGATCGACGAAAGTGACGCCGCTGATGTTCCCGAGCACCGACCCCCGACCGGTCAAGACGCGTAGCAGATCGACATCGGCGATGACTCTTCGGGCGGTGAAGAGCGTCCCATCATCGAAGGAGTCCCCTTGGGCGACCCTGAGCCCCGTGATGACGATGCGGCTTCGGGACACGATCCTTGCCGATCCGACCTCGACCTCTCGGTTCAATTCCTGCTCGAGCTGCGCATCGATATATGCATCCAGATCGGTGACCCCGGGCGCCAGCCTCCGGGATGCCCACCATATCACCATAGCCGCCAATATCGCGAGGACGATCAGCGCTATTATCAGAGGAGTGCGCAGTCGGCGCATCGGGGATTCTCCATTGGCATCGGCGGTTGCGTCGATACTCGACAGACCTGCTTCATAGTGGATTACCCCTGCGCCAGTGAGCCAAAACAGCCCGCTCACGCCACCAACTGCCCACCTGGCGCACATGCGTGCCGCCCTTCCGTTTTGCACGGTAGAAGCGCGGGTAACCTTCCAACGGCGCGGACGCCGCGGCCGCGCGAGACAATGTGGGAGGTGCAGACGATGGCGGTGCAGCATGAGGAGCTGGCGGCGGATCAACTGCGTAACTACTGCGATCCGGATCAGTTCAAGTTCGAGACAACGGATGAGCTTGACCCACTCCAGGGCACGGTCGGCCAGGACAGAGGCGTCAGTGCCCTGAACTTCGGGTTCGACATAAAGACCAGCGGGTTCAACCTCTATGTCGCCGGGCCTACGGGTACGGGAAAGAACTCCACCGTGCGGGCATTCCTGAAGGAACAGGCCAAGAACGAGCCCGTCCCGAACGATCTCTGCTACGTGAACAACTTCAAGGAGCCTGACAAGCCGAATTCGATCATCCTGCCCCCGGGAATGGGCTGCGGGCTCGTCAAGGACATGAACGAACTCGTGGAGACGGCCAAGACCGAGATCCCGCGGGCGTTCGAGAGCGAGAACTACGAGAAGCGCAGGAACGACATATTGAACGAGGTTCAGCAGGAGCGGACCCGCATGCTCAACGATCTGCAGAAGCAGGCCGAGCAGATGGACCTCGCCATCGAGATGACACAAATCGGCATAGTGACCGTGCCGATCATGCGCGGCAAGCCGCTCTCCCGCGAGGAGTTTGAGAGGCTGCCGGACGACGTGAAGAAGGACATCCAACTCCGCAGCGACAAGCTCCAGGACATGATCCAGCAGGTGCTCGCCAAGTCGCGCAAGATGGAGAAGGATGCGGCGAGCAAGATCGAAGAGCTCGACAAGGAAGTCGCACTCTTCGCCGTCGGACACATGCTCGATGACCTGCGGATCAAGTACAAGGACCACGAAGAGGTCGTGGACTTCCTCAACCAGGTGCAGGGCGACATGCTCGAGCATCTGGAGGACTTCAAGGGACAGGAGAAGCCGAAGATCGCGATCCCCGGCCTGGAAGACCTCAGGGGCGAGCCGTCGTTCGACCGCTACACGGTGAACCTCATTGTCAACAACGAGGACTCCGAGGGCGCGCCGGTCATCATCGAGAACAACCCGACCTATTACAATCTGATCGGGCGCGTGGACTTCAAGGCGAGACTCGGCGCGCTGACCACCGACTTCAGCCAGATCAAGGCCGGCGCAATCCACAAGGCGAACGGCGGCTACCTCGTCATGCAGGCGATGGACGTTCTCACCAGCCCGATGTCATGGGACGCCCTCAAACGCACGATACGCAGCGGTGAGATCCGCATCGAGAACATCGCGGAGGGATACGGTCTGATACCGACTTCATCCCTCCGTCCGGAGCCGATCCCCATCAAGGTCAAGGTCGTGTTGATCGGCAATCCGTACATCTATTACCTGCTCTACGCGCTCGATGAGGACTTCCGCAAGCTGTTCAAGATCAAGGCGGACTTCGACACCGAGATGAGCCGGTCTGACGAGCACATCGAGAAGTACGCGCAGTTCATCGCCGCAAGGGTCAAGAACCTCGGCCTGATGCCGTTCCACCGCTCCGGCGTCGCAAAGGTCGTCGAGTACGGATCGCGGCTCATCGGCGACAAGGAGAAGCTCTCCACCCGGTTCATCGAGATCGCCGACATCGTGAGCGAGGCGAGCCACTGGGCGCGTAGGAACGGCAACGGCGCCGTCATGGCGGAAGACGTCCGTAAGGCGATCGACGAGAAGGAGTACCGCTCCAACCTGATCGAGCAGAAGATCCAGGAGCTGATAGAGCAGGGCGTCATCATGATCGACACCGAGGGCGGGCAGATCGGGCAGGTGAACGGCCTCTCGGTCTACAGCCTCGGTGATTACACGTTCGGCCGACCGTCGAGGATCACGGCGCGCACCTACATCGGCAAGGGCGGAGTGACGAACATCGAGCGCGAGACGAAGATGAGCGGCCCGATCCACGACAAGGGGGTCATGATCCTTACCGGCTATCTCGCCGGGATGTACGGCCAGGACAAGCCGCTCCCGCTCGGCGCGAGCCTGGCGTTCGAGCAGCTCTACGAGGGAGTCGAGGGCGACAGCGCGTCGAGCGCGGAACTGTACGCGCTGCTCTCCAGCCTGGCGGACCTTCCGATCAACCAGGGCATCGCGGTGACGGGATCGGTCAACCAGAAGGGCGAGATCCAGCCGATCGGTGGCGTGAACTTCAAGATCGAGGGGTTCTACGCCGTCTGCAAGGCGAAGGGGCTCACCGGCGAGCAGGGCGTGATAATCCCGCACCAGAACGTCCGGCACCTGATGCTGAAAGACGAGGTGGTGGAGGCGGTCAGGGACGGCAAGTTCCACATCTGGCCGATCCGCACCATCGACGAGGGCATCGAGCTCCTGACCGGCTACCCCGCGGGTCGGGCGGATGCGCAGGGCAACTATCCCCCGGACTCCGTGCACGGGCGCGTGGCGTACAAGCTGGCGAAGTACGCGGAGATCGTCAAGGAGTACAGCGTTCCCGAGGAGGC
>CAYXOC010000035.1:40985-49123 GCA_964466715.1 uncultured bacterium | reverse complement strand
TGCGCACACCGGTGTCAGCAATTGCCCACTGCCAAGCCAGTTGGGAAAGAAATGGGTACAGACCCTCGAAGGTGGTCTGGATGGCGCGCTGTGGTCTTCGCCTGTCGTTGCGGACGCCGTAGTCTACGTCGGTACGGACGCCGGTATGCTGTATGCGTTTGATGCTCAGACGGGAAGCCCGATACAAGACTGCGACCTCGAATCTCCGATCTACGGTTCACCCTGCGTTGCCGACGGCCTCGTCTATGTATGCACCAAACAGACGAATGGCCTGACAGGTCCCGGTGTCCTCCATGTCCTTGATGCTACTACACTCGAAACACAGTGGACATACACGGTTGCGGATCGAGAGCTGTGGGGTTCACCGGTTGTTAGCAATGGTACCGTGTATTTCGGAACCCACAACTCATCTCCGTGGGAGCACCAATCCGAACTCCGTACTCTCGATATTTCGACCCGTATGGAGCGCTCGGGATCACCTGCCACCACCCCATATCAGGTTGATTACGTTACGCCTGCGATAGACTTGGCCCTTGGCCATGTGTATACCAGCGACTACTCCTGCTTCATCACCGCAGCATCGAGCGATACGGGGCTGGAGACTTGGGAGTGGGTGCAGATCCCAGATGCTGTTATACATGCATCGCCGACCATCTACCAAGGCTATCTCTTTGTAGGAGAGGAAACGGGAAACGTATACCGGATACGAGATGAAGGTACGAGCGCAACTACAGACGGAATCTATTCGGTCCCCAGTGCAATGCCGGTGTACTCGACAGCTGCAGTGTGGAATGGTGAGCTATTCTTCGGCTGCAACGACGGTGCGATCTACTGCCTAGACAGTCTCGCTTTCGCAACCCCCAAATGGGTCACCGACCTTGGGTCCGACGTCGTATCCTCACCTGCTATCAGTGCCCCAACAGGATTCCTCTTTGTATGTACGGACGACGCGAAGGTCTATGCAGTTGATAGTGATGATGGTTGTGCTAGTCTGCTGTATGATATCAGCCAAGATATGACTCTTACCCATATCAGGTCGTCACCAGCCATAGCATGTGATTCGCTATATATCGTTGCTGGGAATAGCCAGGCTCGATATCTATATTGCTTTGCACCCTAGAAAGGGGGAGTAACATGAGGCGCTGTAAGGTACTTGTAGCACTGCTCTTTATGCTTAGTATGTACGACTCGGCAGATGCATTCACGCTCACCTTTGACGATATCCCGGACGGCGCAGGTTGGAGCTACTATCACCAGCAGTACGGTGTGTTCTTTGGCTACTTCTTTGTGGCAGACCATTCAGAATCAAGTTGGGGTCGCCCTCATTCGGGCACCAAAGTGCTCCGCTGCTCTACAGATAGCCAATACCTGGCCACCATCAAGTTTGATCATCCCACCAGCGGTCACTTCTCTGTTCGCTCATTGGGAGCCTATTTCAGCACAGAGCCGGGCGTGGTGATCAGACTGATCAGTCGCGACCAGGTTGGAAATGTGGTTGCCAGTACGCAGATAGGCTCACCGACGGCCGCTTGGGACAACGTATACGCTGAGATCAGTCTCACTCAGGGATTGAGAGGGGTATCGTTCGAGGGTGTCAGTTCTCCTGATGCGCTGCTACACTTCGCCGCTGACGATATGACCATCACTCCCGTCCCCGAGCCGTCGCCGCTCCTCGCGCTCGGAGTCGGGGGAATGGGCCTCCTCGGGGCGGCGCTCAGGCGGCGGGTTCGCGCGAGGACGTAGGCTCCGGCACACGGATCGATGCCGAGCGGTGGGCAGTCTCTACCCCCACCGCTCACCGTCCACCGATCACCCCGCCATCCACTATCCTCCCGTCCTCGATGCGGACCATGCGGTCGGTCTCAGCGGCGAGGGCCGGGTCGTGGGTCACCATGAGGAACGACTTGCCGGTGGTCTCGTTGAGCTGACGCATGAGGTCGAACACGATGCGGCCGGACTTCGTGTCGAGCGTGCCGGTCGGCTCGTCGGCGAGCACGAACGCCGGGTCGTTCGAGAGCGCCCGCACGATCGCCACCCTCTGCTGCTGACCCCCGGAAAGCTGGTTCGGCCGATAGTCGATCCGGTCGCCGAGCCCGACCTGCGTGAGCAGCCCCGTCACGTATTCCTCCCGCTCCTTCATGTTCGGACAGCGCGCCAACCGGCACGGCATCATGGCGTTCTCCAGCGCGGTGAACTCCGGCAGGAGGTAGAACTGCTGGAAGATGAACCCGATGTACTCCCGCCGAAGCCGCGCGCGCTCGTCCTCCGGCATGTTCGCCACGTCCATGTCGCAGATGACCACTTCCCCGGAGGTCGGCGTGTCGAGCAGGCCGACGATGTTCAGCAGCGTCGTCTTGCCGGAGCCGGATGGGCCGACCAGCCCGACGAACTCCCCCGGCTCCACGCGGAGATCGACGTCGTGCAGAACGTGGGTCTCCACGCCGTTGGTGTATATCTTGTTGATCTTCTTCAGTTCGACGACGCAGTCTTCTTTGCTCATGGCGTTCTGAGGAGTGAAGAGTGATGAGTGAGGAGTGACGAGTGAAAACCGCCCAGTCCTGAGCAGCGCAATGTATCGAAGGACGATCGGGTCTAGTCCAAGGTTTGGTGGAGCTAGGCCGCCCTTCGATACGTCCTGTCATTCACCAGGACTACTCAGGGCTAGCGGTGGTTGTTTCCCGGGACGCAAGACCCGCTAGTCCTGAGTAGCGAAGCGTATCAAAGGACGGTCGGGTCTAGCCAGAGGTCGTGCAACTGGACCGCCCTTCGATACGATGCTGCGCATCACTCAGGGCTGACGGCCTTCTCAGCCCTCACTCGTCACTCTTCACTCCTCACTTGTCACTTGTCACTCCTCACCCTCCCCTAATCACCTCGATCGGGTTCACCTTCGCCGCGCGCCATGCCGGATAGAGAGATGCCAGGAAGCCCACAACGAGCGCGACCGCGATCGCTCCGAGCACGAGCGCCGGACTCAGCGCGATCGGGAAGACATCCTCCGGCCTCGCCGCTCCGGCCAGCCTGATCCTGTATGCGCCGATGCTGAAGGCGATCCCGAGACCGGCCCCGAGGATGCCTCCCAGCAGCGCCATCAGCGTGCTCTGCAGCGTAAACAGGCCGATGATCTGCCTCCGAGTCGCGCCTATCGCCCGCAGGATGCCGATCTCCTGGAGCTTGCTCGTCACGGCGGTGATCAGGATGCTGGCGATGGCGAATCCGGCCGCTATCACCGTGAAGGAGATGATGAGTATCACCGATTGCGATTGCGAGTTCAGGGCGGTCAACAGGTTCTGGTTCTGCTCCATCCACGAGTCCACCTGGTATGGCACCTGCAGGCGGAGCCGCGCGGCCACATTGTTCGCCTCGAAGACGTCTCGCAGCCTGATCGCGATGCTGGTCACCGCGTTCCCCAGCCCGAAGAGCGATTGCGCGTCGCCCAGAAGCACGTAGGCCGTGCCCTCATCGACCGGCTCGGCCCCGGTCATGAATATGCCGGCGACTGTATAGGTCAGCGTGGCGCCGGCGGATGTCGTCAGGCGCACCCTGTCGCCGATCCCGACATTGAGGTCCTCGGCCGCCGGCTCGCCGATCGCGATGTCATTTGTCCGCAGCGCCAGGAACGTGCCCTGCCCAATGTCCTTCTGGACATCGACGACACGGTTGTACCGCTCGGGGATCACGCCGATGACCAGCATGCCCTTGCGATTGGCGCCGCTCGACAGGATCGCGTTGTCCTCGACTTGGGGCGAGACCGCGGATATCTGGTCGTCCAGCGTGGGCAGGCGCTCGACCCAGAGTTGCCAGTCCTCGATCTTGGCCTGGCGCTGCTCGAGGATCGGCACTTCGCCCGTGTAGAGCGTTCCCGGCTCCCGCGCGCCCTCCGACTGCCAGAGTGGAATCGGCCGGCGCTCGGGCTGGCTGATCACGATGTTCGGGATGACTCCGGTGATGAGTTGGATGAGAAACACCTGCAGCCCGATGATGAGCGAGCCGAGGAAGATGATCAATGTGACGCTGATGGCGACCACGCCCATCGTCAGGAGCGCCTGAGCGATGCCGTACCTGAGCTGCCGGAAGGCGACCGATATGGCGAAGCTGTCCCAGATCCACACGTCAGCCTCCCGTACGAATCCTGTCTCCCGCGGCGACTCCGGTTCCCTGCACGATGACCTCCGAGTCTGCCGGTATCCCTTCCACGGCGACGTACTGCTCGCCCCGCGCCAGGACTCGCACCTCGCGGGCGACCGCCCGGTCGTTCTCTGCGACCAGCACGAAGGTATCGCCGCCCTCCGTCACGAGGGCCGACACCGGCACCGTGAGCGCGTCCTCGATCCGGGCGACCTCGATGTTCGCGTCGACGGTCATGTCGGGCCGCGCGTAGTCCGGCACCACGGTCGGCCGGATCTCGACGTTGACGACGCCGCGCTCTTCATCGACCTCCGGCCCGATCCTCGAGACGACTCCCCGGAAGCTCCGGGTGGGGAACGCGGGTGGGATCAGGACCGCCGGCTGTCCGACCGCGAGCCTGGGAAGGTTTGTCTCATCGGTCTCGACGATCACCCTGGAGGTGCTCATGTCCGCGACGGTCATCAGCGTCTGGCCGGGGTTCACGCTCTGCCCCGGCTCGACGTTCCGCGTCACCACGAGCCCGCTGACCGGTGACCTGATCACGCGCTTCGCCAGTTCGATCTCCACGCGTCGGAGTCCGGCCTGCGCCTCGTTGATCTGCGACTGGGCGACTCGGACGGACTCCTCCAGGGTCGCCTGGGCGGCCTGGACTTCGGCCCGCGCGGCGGCGATCTCCTCCCGGGAGCCGGGATTCCGCGCGATGGAGAGGGCTTCTTCGGCGGCGCGGACGTCCGCCCGGGCGACATCGACCCGGGTCTGCGCCTGATCGAGCTCGGCGCGCGCGATCGCTCCCCGATCGACGAGCTGCCGGGTGCGGCGGAGGTCGGTCTCGGCCTGCGCGAGGTTGGCGCGCGCCTGCTGGAGTGTGGCCTGAGCGCGTCTGATCTCCTCAGGGCGGCCCGTCTGGATCTGTGCGAGCCTCTGACGCGCCTGGGCGAGCTGAGCGGAGTTCACGCGTCTGGCCTGCTCCAATTGGCGCCTGGCGGTCTCGACGGCGCTCCGGGCGCGCTCGACCTCCTGCTCCGCATCGCCGCGATCGAGGGTGATGACGACCTGGCCGACGGTGACGCGATCTCCCTCCCGGACGCGGACGCTCTCCACTATGCCGGCAACCGTCGTGCCGATGCCGCTCTGGACTTCGGCCCGCAGGCTCCCGCTGGCGATGACCAGTTCGACGACCTCCTGCCGAACGGGGCGGACCGTCCGGACGGACTCGGCTCGAGCGCCGAACACCCAGACGATCAGTATCAGCAGCAGGACGGCTGCCGCCACTGCTACCGGGATCACCCAGCGCCTGTCAGGCCCAGACTCTCTGTGCAGGAAACGTAACATCGGAGGGAGTTTACCCAGATTCGGGGAGTGGGCAGACAAGAAGGAAAGAGGGAGGGTGAGAGAACAGTGAGCGGCGGATCCGGGCGGTCCGCCGCTCACTGGAAGCTTGGTTACTATTCCGGTAGTTTCTGGCCTTTCGTCTCCGGCACGAACCAGATCAGGATCAGGCCGATGACGTACACGAACGCCATGGTGGTGCCCGCGCGCTCAAACGATCCGCCGAACAGCTTGGGGAGCTGTCCGAAGCCCATCAGGATGGCGACCGCCGCGACTATGCGCCCGATGTTGAACGAGATCCCCTCGCCGGTGGAGCGGATGCGCGTCGGGAAGAGCTCCGGCAGATAGAGAGGCAGCCACCCGAAGAAGCTGGTGGTGAACACGCCTGCGACCGCGGCCAGGATGAGCAGACGCAGGCTGTATCCATCGGTGAACTGGAAGACCAGGACCGCGGATAGCAGGCTGGTGACGCAGAAGATCGCGTAAGACCACCGACGCCCGAACCAGTCCGCCGCAGGTCCGCCGATGAACGAGCCGGCGATCTGTCCGAAGGCCATCCACATCGCCGCGACCGCGCGCTCGTGGACCGCCGCGCCGCCGACCATAGTGTTGACCCAGGTCGGAATGAGCTGGAAGACGCCCCATGTGCCCACTACGGCGACCGATGAAAGCAGACACGCCATGATCATGTTCCGTCGGAGCGCGGGCTCGAAAAGCTGGCCCAGATCCGGCCGCTCGCCGCGCTCACGCGCCTTCACCCATTTGTCGGGCTCCTTGATGAGAAGTCGGATCGGTATGGAGAGCAGCGCAGGTATGAGGCCCGCCAGGAATATGACTCTCCAGCCGAGCTCGCCGAAGTTGAGGTTTATGAGGGAGCTCAGGAGGAATCCGACGTTCGCCGAGCTACCGAGAAGTCCCGCCAGGACCGGACGCTTGGCGTTCGGCCAGGTCTCCATCACCAGCGCGACGCCGAGCCCCCACTCGCCGCCGAGGCCCATCGCGCCGACGAACCGGCAGACGCCGAGCTGCCAGGGCGCCTGCGAGAGCGCGCTCAGGCCGGTGAATATCGAGTAGATGAGGACGGTGATGATCATCGTCTTGACCCGGCCGATCTTGTCGCCGAGCCTGCCGAAGACGAATCCGCCGACCGATGCGCCGAGGAGGAAGAGGGCGAACATGTAGCCCGCGTACTTGCCTATGATGGCCGGGTCCTCGGTCCGCAGGAGTTCCTTCAGCGCCGGATGCGCGAGCACGGAGTAGATTCCCATCTCCATGCCGTCGAACATCCAGCCGAGCCACGCGACGAGCAGGATCAGCCAGAGTGTGCGCTGGTTGGTCCGCTCAGTTGTCATAACCGCAGTATCGCTCATATGATCCTCGCTTCAGGGGCAATCCCCGATTGTGCTGCAAACTCAGCCTTATGGTATCGGTTCCCTCGTCGGGTGTCAACCGGCGTGCAAGCAGCACTAACCTACTGCCGCCGGGTCTTGCCGATCGGGAATTCCTCCTCGAGCCGGCCTCTCTGGGCCGGGCGGTAACCCTTCATCTCCACCTTGTCACCCTTGACGTTCACGATGATGAAGTGGTAGAAGTCGCCCTTGCCCTGGAACGACGGCCATGTGCGAGCGCCGCCCCCACCGGTGATGATGTAGCGGACCCCGTTCCTGGTCTGCTCGTCGTAGAGGTGCTCGTGGCCGCAGAACACGGTATCGACCCTGCCGGCGACGAACAGCTTGTGGAGGGCGTCGCGCTCCTTCGGCCGCGAGTCGAGAGCTCTCCCCAGGTGGCCGTCCACCGGAAAGAGCGGCATGTGCACGAACACGAATCTGTGCTTCGCCGCGCGCGCCTGATGCAGGTCGTCCTTGAGCCACTCGAGCTGCTTGCCGGTGATGCGCCCCTCCTCGCCGACGATCTGGCTGTTCAGGACGGTGAAATGCGAGTTCCCGTGGTCGAAGGAGTAGTACAGCCCGCCGATCTCTTTCTTGAAAAACTCCTGGTTGGCGATGCTGCCCTGGATCTCGTGGTTGCCGATCGCCTGATAGAGCTTCGCGCGCAACGGCTTGACGGCCTCCTTGAACTCCTCGTACTGGCGGCGGACGGTCGCCACGCTGCTACCCGTGCCGTAGATGCGATCGCCGGTATGCACGACGAACGCGGGGTTCAGGGTGTCGATGCGCTTGATCAGGTCCCTGAACACATCGGGGATTTTCCCGTCGGGCGTCCAGGGCTGGCTGTCACCTATGACGACGAAGGTGAACTCGCCGGGTTTGGGCATCTTTGCAGGGCTGTCAGCCGCGGTAAGCAGGGAGATCGCTGCGATCAGGCCGGTGAGCAGAAGGATGCAAAGTAGAGATCGTATCTTCATGGGCCGCTCCACGAGTGCAGGATAGTTGGATTATATCAGAAACGAGTCCGGCGTTGGAGGAGCAGCGAAAAAAAGAGAGCCCACCGGCATCGCGCCGGCGGGCAATGGAAGGAGAAAAGAAATCGTTGTCCGTGAGAAAGTGGTGCAAGAATCGTGCCAATCGAGCGGTTTGCCCAAACAAACTGGTCAATTTGCGGGCAAGAGCATCCGATACCCCCGAAAGCCGGGCACGGCGACGCCGTCGCCCCCTAAAAAAAGAGAGCCCGCGGGGTGAGTCCCCTCGGGCGTAAGGAAGGAGAAAAAGATGTTGTTGTCC
>CAYXOC010000035.1:29456-40885 GCA_964466715.1 uncultured bacterium | reverse complement strand
GCCCGCGGGGTGAGTCCCCTCGGGCGTAAGGAAGGAGAAAAAGATGTTGTTGTCCAGGTAAGAATACCTGCAAGATTCGTGCCAATTCGACGCCCAACCTGAAAATACTGCTGAGTTCTTTCGGGGAGGCGTGAAAAAGCGGCCCGGCTGAGGCAGGCCGGGCCGCATGTCGTTGATGCTATCGAGTGCCGTCGTCCTACGGGAGCGCAGGCGCCTCAGGCGATTCCGGCACGATCAGCGAGATGTCACCCCGGAAGAACAACATCCAGTAGCCATGCCACGGCATCAGTGTGCTCATGCTGGCCCAGCAATCGTCGATACCGATGTCGACCAAGGCTCGGGAGTCCTCGTCCCACCAATAGCCGATGCAGTCGACCCAGGCCTCGGTGAAGATCGCATCGCGCATGCTGACGATGCGGTCACCGGCATGGACCTCGACATCGTCGAGGAGAGTCGGGTGATCTTTCGGGTGGCCGATGATCATCCATCCCGGTCGGCAGACGCCTATCCACTGATCGAGACTGCTGCTCCTGCCGGAGTAGCTGACCGGCCAGTCCTCATCGATCTGGAGCCAGTAGCCGTCGCCGAGGAGCATGCCGCCGAACGGGCCGTGCGCATTGACCTCGCTCCACATATCCCATGAGCTGAGACTGCCGGTGCAGCTCTCCCAGCGATAGAGCCGGCCGTCAATGCCGTTCGGATCTCTATCCGGCGGGAACACCATGTAGCCGTCCCAGGGCTTCGCGCTCCACTCGTCACCGTCGCCTGTTGACGCGGGAGCGGCAGGCACCCCGATAAGGTTCCAACCGGCAACGAACGGATCGTTAGCCGGCGTGCTGATCGTCTCGAACTGGGTGACCTTGGAGATCGCCGTCGGGACGATCGTCGGAGCGATTTGTCCGGCAACTATCGACGCGTCGGTGCTGACCACGCCGATGTTGCCGCTGCCGTCGCTGACCGGCTGGTCGATGTCATTCGCGCCGTCCCAGATGTAGAACCACTGATTGTTCGGATCGATGGCGGTCACCATGCCTTGGACGCGCACCCGGAGGCCGACGTTCAGCGCGCCGCGTCCGGCCGTGACTCCGGGATTGGCGAGGCACTCACCACCGCCGACTTCCCTCGTGCGCAGATCGAACGGCGCGGGCACCGGGTTGCCGACGCTGCCTACAATCACAGGCATGGCAGGCTCGATGACCTGCTCGGCGACTCGATCCAGATCGAGCCTGCGACCTTGGCAGTGACGATGCCGGCGACGCTCACACAGGAGCCATCGGGCAGACCCCTGACCGATCCGAGATCATCGAACGGCCCGACGATACAGTTGTCCGGACTAGAGATGACGTCGCTCGCGGCTCTGACCCGGATGCAGCCTTCGCCGTACCTGTTCCTGCGGCCTGCCGCACCTCGGAAGCTGTAGGTGCAGCCGATGGAAGGCAGAGAGGTTATGCCGAGTGTCTGCGGTGTCTGGAAAACGATCTCGGCGGTATTGCCCTGCATGTCCGCAACCACCACATAGGGCACGGGCTCGCCCGACGGATTGTCGTCGCCGACCGGGTGAACCTCGATCACGACTACATCGTTGACCTGGACATACTTGCCCCATGTCTCGGAGAAGGCGGTCGTCCCGGGGTGGGAAACGGCCGAGAGCGGCACTATGATCGGCTCGCTCGGGTAGCCGCCGATGTCGCCCAGGTTCTTGTAGACTCTGTCGATAGTGGGCGAAAGGTCGGTCATCGCCGCTATCACATCAGCATCCTGGATCAGGACTCTGCTCTCGTGACCGCCGGGGACATCGAGCACCCCGGTGATCATGGTCGTATCGCCCTGCGCCGGGCGCTCGCCGATGTACGTCGGGTTGCCCAGGATGTCCGCGCCGGTGGGACAATCCCACTGGAAGGGGAACATCTCATCGGGCTTCGTGATCAGGCACAGCATGCCGTTCGCCGGATCGTCCGGGTCGCAGACATACCACTGGTTGCGCAGTGTCAGGGTATCGGTCCGTGGAGCCGACCTGTAGACGAACGGACCGGCGGCGCGAGGATCGCTCGCACCGGGAATGCCGCCGCCGATCGCCACTATCTGAGCGCCTTCGACGTACCAGTCCGCGACTCTGCGATGCCTGACGCGCGCGCTGAACGGATGACCGGATACGTTGAACTCGAGCGACTGATCGTCGACAGTGGTGGTGTTGGGGCCGCTGTCGGTCATCGTCACCGTGAGGTAGTGCGGCAACTGTCCGGGACTCGTGGTACACCGGGCGCCCGGCGCGGCCTGGATGTCGTTCACCCTGACGATGCCGATCAACCCGGAGGGATCGCTCGGGTCAGGCTCGACGGACACACACCTCACCTGGTGACCGAGCGGGCGCAGATCGACGCAGCAGTCCGTGATGTCGTCCCACCAGTTGCAGTCCCACACCTTGAAGGTGACGCTCGCGGAATCGACGCCGTCGGCAGCGATCGTGTTGTCAGGCGTCCAATCCACGCTGCCCGGAACGATGATGGGATCGCAGTCCTGGTAGCAGATCTGTGTTGTCTTCTCCGCCGTGGTGATCCCCGGCTCGGCGAAGAGCCCCCAGTAGCGCTGCGCCCAGGTGGGGGTGCTCTTGCCGAAGGTAACGGCGACGTTGCCCACACCATCCGCGCAGCACATCAGCGCCCAGGTGACGATCCCGTAATTCTCATCATACGGGATGCCTGTCACGGCGTTGACCTTGTTGATCGCCTTTGCGGTTGTACCGTAGGCGACGTTTCTCGTCACCCACAGGAACTCCGTGGGCCAACCGAGGCCGTTGACATCGACGTCGACCGCCGCGCCGATGGTACTCGCCCAGGACACATCCCTGACATAAGTGCCGTCCGGCTGGCGGTTCCATTTGGTCACGCCCGTGTTCATGCCGGATACGCACGCCTGGAAGATCACCGAGAGGTCCGGAGACACCCACATTCCATAAGCATCCCAGGAGCCGCCCGCGTTGTAGGCGAAGAGCGGGGGCCGCCAGGTCGCATGGTCCAGCTCGACGATCACCTCTCGAACGCCCGTGGGATCGCCGGAATAGAAGATATGCGTCCGTCCGGGGTCGTGCGGCGCGCTCACCCCCCACCCCACGGAGGCATCATTGAACGTACCGAGGTAGTTCGACGCCGGGTCGTACATGAAGACGTCCTTCTGCGTCTTGTGGGTGGTGTAGATTCGGCCGTAGTACGGACTGTCCGGGTTCTTGTTGATCCCGATCCCGTAGTAACCCTCGATATCCGGAACGGGGGGGAGGGGTACGGCGGGATGCGGAGTAGCCCAATCGGTGTTCAGGTAGATGCCCGCAAGCGGGCCCCATGCCGGCTGCGTGGCGGTTGCCGTGACCCAGGCGCCCTACGGCAGGTATGCCGCCTGGGTCCCATCGTCTTTGTTCCCGGGCCACATGTAGGCATGCCCGCCCTTGGACATGCCGAAGAACGTGACGGTCCTCACAGGGGGCCCGGTCGGATCGCCGGATGCATCCACCGGGCTGATGGAGATAGTCACATCCGCCGTGCAGTTCAACGTGTAGAAGATGAACATGCCGACCGAATGGACATCGTAGAGCTCGACTGCCGGGTAAGCATTGGCAGCGATGAGGAGAATGAGTAGAGTGAGTGAAACAAGGAACATACGGTACTTCATAGGACCTACCTACCTGTCTTGTCGGACGCCGGGGGGCGCGCCGGCATGTGCTGGCTGGTATGAGCTCCCAGCAATCCACCCGATAATCAGTATATCACACTTCTAGAAAATCCTACCCTATTCGGCGGAAAAAACTGATGGAAATACGCACGCCATGCCGGGTAGGAGTGCAGCCCCCGGTACAGGAACATACTAGACACAACGCCGGTTCCGCCGTCCAATCCGGAAGAGGTAGACCATGACCGACACCAGACAGCTTACACGCAGGGAATTCATCGCACGCGCCGCCGGTGTAGTGGGGAGTATGGGGGTATGGGAGTCCGGATTCGCCCACGCTTCTACGGCAGGGCGTTCATCGTATCTACGTACTTCTTGAGCTCATCGGCGCGCTCGATGTACTCGAGTTCGTCGGACCGGACGGCCTCCGCGAGCCCCCTGTCAACCGCGCCGAGGCCCGACAGGTATGCCGCCGCGGCGGACGATCTCCCCTTGTGTTCGGTCACGGCCTTGATACGGTCGCTCGACTTCGGGTGAGTCCGCAGCCAGCTCACGATCTTCACGTTCGAGCCGAGTTCCATGTCGTAGAGCTTCCCGAGAACGGTGAACATCGCCTCCGGGTCATATTCGGTCCGCCGCGCGTACATGTACCCGTACTGATCAGCCTCCAGTTCATAGCCGCGATCGTATCCCCGGAGCACCAACTCCCGCACGAAATCCGCCAGGATGCTCAGGTCGGTGCCCGACAGGATGCTCACCAGCAGCCCGATTGCCGCCGCCGACTGGGCTCGTCGGTACTGGCGCAGTCCATGCTCCTTTTCGACGTGCGCGATCTCGTGGGCGATCACCGATGCGAGTTCGTCGTCCGACTCCACCGCGTCCATCATGCCGGTGGTGACGTAGATGTATCCCGCGGGAGCCGCGAAGGCGTTGATCTCGTCGGAGTTCAGCGCTGTGAACAGGTACTTGCGCTTCGTGAAGCCGTTCCTGGCCAGCACCGCTTTGCCGATCTTCTCGAGCCGCGTGTGCCGGGCCGGATCGTTCGACACCCTGTAGTAGTACTCGATGAACCCCGCTACCTCTGCGCCGAGGATTGCCTCCGTGCTCTCGGGGTTCAGGCGCTTCTGCGCCTCCGGGAAGCAGATCAGGCAAGGCGAGTAGCCCTCCGAGACCGCGGACGAGCGGGTCATCTCCCGGGAGGATGACTTCGCCGGGAGATGGTGCGACTGCGGCGAATGGAACAGCTTGCTGCTCGTGTTGCATACTACCAGCGACTCCGATGCCGGGGCCGGCATCGGAGCGAATCCCGGCGCCTCCTGACGCATGCGAGTGACTATCTGGTCCGCCGCCGCGAGGTAGAACTTGTCCTTGTCGAGCTCCGCCCGGAAATCGACCGGGCTGAGTGCGGTCCCGGTGGTCGAGGCGGCGCGCAGGTCGTAGTAGTCGAGGTCGAGGCTGATATAGTACGCCTTGCCGGTCCTGCCGAAGAGGGCCACGTTCGCCACCAGCAGGCCGTCTCCGTGCAGGTTGCGGCGGATCCGATCGGTCCGCGCGATCAACTCCGGGAACGCGAGTATCTGCTTCAACTGATCGTCCTTCAGGCGCGACGATGCCGGGCCGAGCGCCGACCGGAAATCGATCGCCTGGATGCCGGTCGTGTCCCGCAGGCGGGTCACCAGGGTCTTGAAGATGGTCTGGTGTATGCTCTTGTCGCTGACATCATCGGCTTTGGTGGAGATCACGATCAACGACCTCACAGGGGCCGGACTGTCGGCGGTCTGCGCGGACGCCGCAAGCGGCACGGCGAGCGTTAGGACCGCCAGGATCAGTACCAGGACAGGACGCAGGTGGGATCTGTTCGGCATATGCATCTGAGGTTTCCTTCCGATGGATTCGGCCTCGGCTCATCGGCATTATATGTCGGCATATGATGCCGGTCAACTATGCGGGAAGCCGATCGCGAGCCGCATCCCTTGCCGTAGACAACCTACCCCTGAGCCGTGCGCACCGAAACGGAAGCCTCCGGCGCGGTGGGCCGGCGGAAATAACTTCGGGCGCACGTTTTGATATCGGGATACGTCGGGTATCATGGCTGTGCACTGGGAAGTGCGAACCGAACAAGTGAATACGATTTGCCAGGCCAAACCACGAACCTCCCATTTTGAACCTGGCTGGAAACGGCTCAGGAACTGAATGTTTTGGAGGTTGTCCGTAGGAAACCCTAACCTTCATATGGCAGTAATGTCATATGGGGCGGTAAGGAGACCGAAGGGCACGTCGTGATACGAAAACGCCATCACCTGCCTACGCGATTGCATCAAGAGGCAAGGGGTGTCGTGTAAGTTAAACGGCGACCGAGCTAAAGCCTGGCATTTTCTTTTGCTTAGCTCAGATGAACTGCTGTGTCAGTAGCCGACGCTGATAGGGAAGGAGCGAGACTCCTACAGCATCGCGGGTTCTCCAGCGGGTACGGGAATCGAGGAGATAACTACGGGCATTTCGTCCCAGGTTCTCCCATCAAGCACTCTACCGGCGGCTTTCTTCCTGACGCCGCCCCACTGTTTGAAGAAGAATGGAATGCCGGCATCCTGACACTGGTCGCGGATGTCTGTCACCCATTCTCGCTGCATAGGGCGGGCACCGATGCCAGACTCGCCACCGGCGATCACCCAGTCGATGCGCCTCAAATCGAGTCGCGGGAGCGAACCGAGTAGCGGTTCCAGCGAGAGGAACTTCAGATATGCTCTCGTATCACGGAGGCAATCGATGCGATTTGTGTATTCGCCGCTCTCAACTGTCACACCCATCCAGATGTTAGGAGCCCACGGAAGAAGAGGATCCATGTCGCGCAAACGCTCGGCCCTCTTGGTCAGAATCTGGAACCTATGCCAGTGGGCTTCGCGCATGATATCAAAGACGGCAAGAATGAAATGGTCAGGCACATCCTCGTGAAACAGATCACTCATGGAGTTGACGAAAATGGTCTGTGGCCTCTTCCACTTCAGTGGCAATGCAAGAGCCGACTCATGCATCGTCACCTGGAATCCATTGGCATAGTTCGGCTGACCCATCGCCTTCAGTCTAGCTGCCATTCTCTCCGCATAGCAGTTCTTACAGCCAAGACTGATCTTGGTGCAACCTGTTACAGGATTCCAGGTTGATTCGGTCCATTCGATTGTTGATCTCTCCCCCATAAGTCACTTCCTGAGGATGTGCTGAGCTATCTCCAACGCAATAGGTGCACCCTTCGGATTAGCAGATGCAAAACAGAGCAAGTACAAAGGGTTGTTCTTAGAGTTCAGCAATGGCAGTGGGTTGTTGGCGACTCCAGCAAACTCACTGGTCAGTCTTCTCACAAGATAATCGGAGATAGCCTTGAAACCTCCAACTCTGGTGGTGGATACTTCGGGCCCCCACAGGGTCAACGACTCCGTCGTCTGGTAGAACGCATCATACCAATCGCTCTCTCCGAAGAGCTGATCCAAGCGCCTGCGTATGGATTGGTCGATCATGCCATCCTTTCGTAGCAGGCGATTGACGGCAACGCCGAGTGGAAACAGATACCACAGGTCTACTGCCCTGGTGGCGGCGATGGATCGGATCGTATCCCAGTTCACCTGCATACCGTATGGGTCAAGGAACATGACCGCACGCTTATCAGCCCATGAACCGGCACAGAGCTCCTTGAGGTAGGAGTTGGCTTCAGCCTGCACCACCTGTATTCTACCCCGCAGTGCAGGGAATTCTTCTCTCAGCTTCTCAAGGTCGGCCACATTCTTCTCGCTTTTCTCGATGAACACATACTCCGAGAAGCTAGGTTTGACCTCCAATGCTATCCGAGCCGACCCTGATAGGAACTGCCTTGTGTCATCCTCGCCGAACTCCTGCAGGAGAAGATCCTCGTCGGCGCAGCTCTGTGGCGCTGAGCAATAGCCAGCGCCCGCGAAAGCATCTACGTACAGTAGTTTGAACGGTTGCCTCCGCAAGGCGATCGTGTAAGCGCAGAGGTATCGTTGAACTCGTTCCAGCTTCTCCCTAGTCCAGTCACCACCGAACTGCCTCACCATCGACCTCCAGTGTAGCTACAGGATACTTGCTACAACAAGTCTATCACCGACCAATGAGATAATCAAGGTACCTGAGCGCACTGTGCCGATAGCGCTCAGGATACCAAGTGTTCTCGTACTGCCATAGTGCAGTTCTGCTCTGCTGGACAATGGCTTGACGGCGGCGGTATAATCAGACAGGGTCGGCCTTTCGGACCGGCCTCGGACTGATCATAGATTCGCCATATCATCAGGAGGTATGACCGGTGCAAGAACCTATCTCGAAGTATTTCCACGTGGGCCTCATCCACCCCATGGCATATCCGGCAGCGGGCAAGGGTGAGGGCGAAGTCGTCCTCGAAACCCTGAAGAAGGTCCTGGATGACGATTACTTCGGCGCTGTGGAGCTGACCTGGATCAAGGACGATGCGATGCGCGCCGAGGCCGCCAAGATGCTGAAGTGCGCTCATGTCGACATCGTCTTCGCGGGCCAGCCGCCCCTGCTCTCTCAGAAGCTCGACCTGAACGCCGCCGACGAGGCCGAGCGCAAGAAGGCGATCGACCAGTGCAAGAACTCCGTGGACCAGGCGTACGAGCTCGGCGCGTGCATCCTCGCGGTGCTGAGCGGTCCGTGCCCCGCCGACGGTGACAAGAAGGCGGCGATCGCCCGGCTCGCCGATTCGCTGAAGCAGATCTGCAAGTACGCTCAGTCGAAGGGTGACCTGGTCGTCTCCCTCGAGACCTTCGACTTCGATATCGACAAGAAGTGCGTGATCGGCCCCACCGCCGATGCCGTCGAGCTTGCCAAGACCATCAGGGAGGAGTGCCCGAACTTCGGCCTCACCGTCGATCTGAGCCATCAGCCGATGCTGAACGAGTCGATCGAGCAGATGGTCACTACCGCCGCTCCGTACCTGATCCACACACACATCGGCAACGCCGTCCTGAGCGACACCTCCAGCCCCGCGTACGGCGACCAGCACCCGGCGTTCGGCTGCGAGTGCGGCATCAACGATGTGGATGAGGTAGCCGCGTTCCTGAAGGCGCTCTTCGACATCGGGTACTTCAAGAAGGACCTTCCCTCGAAGATGCCGATCGTGAGCTTCGAGGTCAAGCCTCTCCCCGGCGAGGATGGTGACATCGTAGTCGCCGGCGCAAAGCGCGTTCTGAACGAGGCCTGGGCGAAGCTGTAGGCATTTCGGATTTGGGATTGCGGATCGCAGACCATCCGTACCTTCGTGCGCTGTCCCCGGGGTCGTGCCCCGGGGACGCATCTATCTCCGCTGCAGTCTGCAGCCGAGCCCCGAGGCACTCATGAGCCGCGCGGAAGATTTCAGCGACAATCTCCTCTTCAAAGCCAGGCCGCTCGATGAGGGCTACAACCGCATCGTCGCCCGCGGCGAGAAGGGCCTGAAACACCTCGAGTTCGGAATTCTCCACCTGGAGTCCGGCGAATGGTCGGGCGAGACCGGCGACTGCGGGCAGGCGCTTGATATCCACTCGGGAGTGATCCGCCTGACGACTCCGGAAGCCGCCTGGAAACGCCTCGGGGAACGCCCGAGCGTCTTCGGCGGCCCGTCGACCGCCGTCTACCTCCCACCGCACGTCTCCTACACGATCGGAATCGTGGAGGGACCGGTACGGATCGCCATCGCCTCGGCGCCTGCGCCCGGACATGACGCCGAGCCGACCGTGATCGGGCCGGAGGATGTCGCCGGGACCCGGGTCATCGCAAACAACGTTCCCGCGGCCAAGCTCATCGTTAGCGAGTCGGTCCTCTCGCCGGGAAGCTGGTCGAGCGCGCACAAGCACGATGCCCTCAACCCGCCACGCGAGGTACCGCTCGAAGAGGTCTGCCATTTCCGCGTGAGCCCGCCGCAAGGGTTCGGAGTCATCCGCATCTATACCGGACCGAACGATCCGGGACCGATGGACGAGGTCTATGTCATCGAGGACGGCGACACGGTCGTGATCCCGAGGGGCTATCACATCATCGGCGCGGCCCCGGGAAGCACCGTTCACTGCACCTATGCCCTTGCCGGCGACTTCCGCATCCCCGGCGCAATCATCCCGGATGCCGTTCACGGCTCGATCGAGTCTTGATCGTTGGGAATCTCGGACCGCGTACAGCCGGGCATGCGCAAATCCGAAATCCGAAATCCCAAATCCGCAATCCGAAATCCGAGATCCGAAATGATGAAGATCGTCATCGCCCCCGATTCGTTCAAGGGAAGTCTCTCCGCCCACGAGGCCGCCGAAGCCATCCGCGACGGCGTGCTCCGCGCACTGCCGGATGCTGAGACCGTCCTCATCCCGCTGGCGGACGGCGGAGAAGGCACAGTGGATGCGCTCGTGACCGCGACCGGCGGCCGGATCGTCCGCGCGCCCGCCACCGATCCGCTCGGCCACCGGATCGAGTCGTTCTTCGGCATCCTGGGCGACGGCGCGACGGCCGTGGTCGAGATGGCCGCCGCGTCGGGACTGCCGCTCGTCCCTCCCGACATGCGCAATCCGCTGCTCACCACCTCCTGTGGCACGGGAGAGCTGATCCGCGCGGCGCTCGACGCTTGTGAGACCAGTCCCATCCTTGATAAGGGAGACGGCGCGCCTTCCCTGCGCATCATCCTCGGGCTCGGCGGGAGCGCGACGAACGACGGCGGAGTCGGGATGGTCCAGGCGCTCGGCGGAAGCTTCCGGGACGAGCGCGGGCAGGAGGTCGGCTTCGGCGGAGGGGAACTCGCCCGCATCCGGCGGATCGATCTCTCGGGCCTCGATCCGCGGATCGCCGAGACAGAGATCGTCGCCGCCTGCGACGTGGACAATCCGCTCACCGGCGCGCGGGGCGCGTCGGCGGTGTTCGGGCCGCAGAAAGGCGCGACGCCGGAGATGGTCTCGGCGCTCGATGCCGGGCTGCGCAACCTGGCGGAGGTGATCCGCCGGGACCTCGGCATTGACGTCGAGCGGACGCCCGGCGCCGGTGCGGCCGGCGGGATCGGCGCGGCGGCGGTCGCATTCCTCGGAGCCGAACTGCGGTCCGGGATCGAGATCGTCCTCGGGGCGACTCACTTCGCCGAGCGCATCCACGGGGCGTCGCTCGTCATCACCGGCGAGGGACGGATCGATGCTCAGACCCTGCGCGGCAAGACGATCAACGGCGTGCTCCGCGCCGCCCGGGCGGAGGGAGTGCCTGTGGTGGCGCTCGGCGGCGGGATCGAGCCGGAGGGGTATCGCCTGCTGGATCAGGGGGCGTCGGCGGTGCTCTCGATCATCAACCGCCCGATGCCGCTGGAGGAGGCTCAGTCGAGCGCCCGCGAACTACTCGCCGCCGCGTCCGAGCAGGTTGTGAGGCTGATCTGCGTCGCGCGATCCGCCGGAGTGGACCTATCACTCGGAGGAGACTAGCCTCTCCATGCTGAACAATTCCAGAGTCAGCCCGTCAGACTGAAAAGACGATACGCCGGTCAGCCTACCCGGATTCACTAGGAGGTTATTGTTGTTCCGCCATCTTCCTGCGATCGTATTCCTGATCCTAACCCCCCTTCTAGGTATCTCCCCGTCGTTTGCTGCGGAAGCCACTGCAACCGAAGCAGAGAAGACCGTAGTCGAGTCCAAGCCCAAGACCTCGACCACCACGAAGACGACTGCGCCCGCGGCATCGACGACCAAGCCGTCCACGTCCGGAACATCGACGACAAAGTCGAACACGTCCACGTCATCGACGGC
>CAYXOC010000035.1:22723-29356 GCA_964466715.1 uncultured bacterium | reverse complement strand
CGTCCACGTCCGGAACATCGACGACAAAGTCGAACACGTCCACGTCATCGACGGCGAAGACCGCTCCGAAAAAGCCGACCACGACGCGCACGTTGGACACCCAGGTGAGCGGCTACACGTCCCAGGACGCGAACTCCGCTTACGCGAGGCTCTCGATAGACGAGAAGAAGAACGATCGGACCTGGTACGTACGCGCGTCGATCACCAGGACCGCGACCACCGTGAAGAAATCATCGCACGTCCTGACCTACCGACTGGACTCCCGGCACGAGCAGATCAGAAACGGCAGCAACGAGTACAACGTCCTCACCGCGGTGACCAGCGCCAGAGACAGAGGATCGTCCAACAATCTCAAGAAGTCCGGCTACCAGTTCCTCTCGTACGGCATCGGAAAGCAGTTCGATCCGAGGACGAAGGGTGATATGGGTCTGGGTCTCCTGAACGTGCGCGACGAGGACACGGGTATCCAGCCGGCGCTGGTAGTCGCCCTTCGTGGACGACGTCCGTTGAGCAGGAAACTGACTCTCAACGCCGACATTCTTGCCCTTCAGCCTGTCGAGAAGCTGCGCTCGACCAAACTGGACTCCGACATCGGATTTGCATACGAGATGGCCCCGGGGTTCTTCCTCCGGCTCGACTGGCAGGCAACCAACCTTATCCGCTCGGCCTATAGCTATAAGGAATGGGACTCCGTCATCCGACTCAGCGTGTCCTTCCGCCGGACTACCACCAAGTAGCATAGAGGGCGAGGAGTAAGGCCCCCCTGACCCCACTCCCCGCCCTTACCCCTTCCCCCTTTCCGCTCCCCTCCCAAGATGTTACGCATTGGGTAAGAACAGAATATGCAGCAACCGGCGACAGCAAGGAAGGTGGACGATTCGCATGCATGATCTGATCATCATCGGCGGAGGACCCGCGGGTATGACCGCCGCCGTCTATGGGGCGCGCAAGAAGATCGACCAGATCCTGATCTCGCCTCAGATCGGAGGACAGACCATTTGGGCGTCGGAGGTAGAGAACTACCTAGGATACAGATACATTTCGGGGTTCGATCTCGTTCAGAAGTTCGAATTCCACGTTCGTGACTTTGGGGTCCGGGTCATCGAGGAGGCCGTCACCCGGCTCGATATCAACGGCAACACCTTCGCCGTGGAGACCGACGCCGGCAACAGGTTCGAGAGCCGGACGGTGATAGTAGCATCGGGCAGGGCGGCCAGGAGCCTGGGGGCGGTCGGCGAGGACGAGTTCAAAGGGCGCGGGGTGACGTACTGCGCCACGTGCGACGCGCCGCTCTTTGCGGGAGAGGATGTGGCGGTCGTCGGCACGGGGAATGCCGGCCTCGATGCCGCGATCCAGCTCTTCCAATTCGCCAGACACGTGTACATCATCGAAGCGCAAAACCACTTCACCGGCGACATGGAGCTTCAGGACAGAGTCAACGAGGAGAGGGACAAGAAGACGGTGTTGATGCGGACCCAGGTGACCGAGATCCATGGCAACCAGTTCGTGTCGAGCATCAGGGTCAAGAACCTCGACAGCGGTGACGAGAAGGACATCCCCCTGGCCGGAGTGTTCGTGGAGATCGGCTCAGTCCCGATCGTAGGCTTCCTCCCGCCCGAGGTGAAGCTGAACCGCTACAACGAGATCGAGATCGACTGCGGCTGCCACTCGAGCGTGCCGGGGATCTTCGCTGCGGGCGACGTATCGAGCATCCCGGGAAAACAGATCGTGATCGCCGCGGGCGAGGGATCAAAGGCGCTGCTCTCGGCGTACAGCTACCTCGTACACAACTTCCCGGCGCATCCGGCCGCGGTCGGCTCGGGAAGCTGACATCGTAGGAGCGGCTTCCAGCCGCGCTCAGATCATGTAGGAGCAGCTTCCAGCTGCGATCGCGGCTGGGAAGCCGCTCCTACGATACGCCGATTCATCGCGGCTGGAAGCCGCTCCTACAATACATACATACGGCCGGGACCGCCCTCTAGCCCGATCTCCCCGACGGACGCCGCGTGTATCTCACGTAGACCTCGCTGCCCGGCTCGGTCTCGACGTAGACGGCGTCGTACGGCGGATCGTCATCCCGCTGCACGTAGATCGCATGGCCGTCCACGCTCGCGCCTGTGTCGGTCAGGTCCTCGCTTCTCGGGCTGACGGCCTGATCGTCCGCTTCCCAGATCGATCCGCGGTATCTGAACTGGGCGGGAACATCGACCTGGCTCAGTTGGCCGCCGTCAGTCGCACGAGGCTGATCGCCCCGCGGGACCACGACCACAACCGGTCGCTGTTCCGGTCGCTCCGGGGTCCGCTCCACGTAGATGTTGACCGGCGGCTGCTGCTCCGTCACGGTCGGCTCTTCCGTTGCGGGCCGGCTCCCGGGCTGCTGGGACGGCTGCTGAGTGCTCGGCTGCCCGGGCTGAGTCGGCTGCCTCGAAGCCGGCTGTTCCTCTTCCTCATCGAGGAGCACGATGTCGTCCCCTCGTGTCGAGGCCGACGCGATCCACCACGATGCGGCGAGGAAGATGAGCAGGCCTGCGATTATCGCAACCCACGGCCATGGGTTTCGCCTTTCGTCTCGGTATTCCATTGTGGGCCTCCTTCATGCTGCTCTCTCGTGAAAATGTTACCCCCACCTCAAGGCCCCGAAACGGTCGGCCCACCGGGCGCAGGCGTGTCCTCAGACCGCAGACTGCGCGCATTTCGTTGCTACGTCCGGGCTCGTGTGCTACAATAGATCGCATTCCCGAGAGCCCTGTCCCGTGCGGAACGCGGAGGGGCGAGACCTCGATGGAATGTCGGGTGACTGCATCCGAGGAGGTACGAGAGGGCATGAGGAGAACGGCAACACTCGTCCTGACCGCTGTGTGCGGCGCAGTGCTGCTTCTGGTTGCAGCGGCCGGCAGCGGCGCGAAGTCACAGCACGCCGGGATGGCCGCATCCGCCGGCGGATTCGCGGCACTGATCGCGCTGACCGTGTTCGCCGCCGCCATCGCCGAGTACCTGATCCACGGGCGAAAGGTGTTCCTCTGCGTGGCAGCCGGATTCCTCGCCGCCGGCCTCTTTGATGCGTGGTGCGCGTTCATTCCCCCCGCCGACGACGGCCACTGCAATGCGCTCTGGTATGCGGGACGCCTGACCCTGGCCGCTCTCCTGATCTACGGCGCCGCTGTTTCCCGCACCCACACGCCGCGCCCGGGCACCCGAATCAAGGCAGTCGTATATCTCACCGGAGTCGTTCTGTGGGTGGCGGTAGTGTTGTTCTCCGTACCCCAGTTCTCCATCGGAAAGCTTTTCGGAGGCGCCGCCGCACAGAACACCGCGCTGGTGTCGGTATTCCTCTTTGCGCTCGCCTGGTTCGCATACTCTCGATCCGCCGTCCAGCGCAACAGCACCCTGCTCGCGTGGATCAGCTACGGACTGGTGTTCGCGGCGTTCGGCCAGTTCTCCGCCGTTCTGTCCTCTCGCGATGCCGCGCAGGGTGAGCTGCTCTTCGCGCTGTCGAACCTCATGAAGCTGCTCAGCTACCTCACGCCGGTCGCGGGCCTGGTGGCCGAGCATGCCCGGCTCCGGGGATGCATCGAAGGCCAGTCCGCCGAACTGCAGGCACTCGGGACGCTGCAGCAGATCATCATCTCGACCACGAGCCCGAGCAGGCTCTACCAGCAGGTCGTCGAGGTGATAGCCACATTCTTCAAGTTCGACGCCGTCTGCCTGATGACTTACGACCGCGGGCGCAACCTGGCGCACGTCGCCGCTTCGACCGGCCTCGACGAGGACACCAGGCAGAGCCTCGTATTCCGGTCCGGCGACGGACCCGTCGGCGAGGCCGTGAGCTCGCACAAGCCCCGGATCGTCCAGGACGCCGCCGCGAACGACAGCCTCTCGCCCAAGCTCGGCGATATGGGCGTCGGCCGGTCCGCCGTCTGCTATCCGCTGGTCGTGACTACCGAGTTCGGTGAATCCGTAGTCGGGATCCTGATGGCGCTCTTCAAGCGTGTCCCCCCGGGACGCAGGCAGAAGGACAGGCTGCGGCTGTTCGACGTCTTCGCGGCGCAGGCCGCCCTCGCGGTGGAGAGAGTCCAGAAGGGCATGCGCATGAACGAGTCGCTGTCGGAGAGGGATGCGCGCATACAGCAGCTCGATATCGTGAGGGAGATCGGCGAGGCGATAACATCGGAGCTGGAACTGAACGCGCTGGTGGATCGGCTCGGGACGGAATTGAAGAAGGTGCTGAACGCGCAGGCGTGCTCGGTCCTGATACTCGATCGGGACGGCGAGCGCATGAAGATCCTCGGCTACAACCGCCCTTCCAGGGAGCACTCCGTCGCGGAGCATGTGGATGCATGCGACCACACCGCCCTCGACGTCGCCACCAGCGGCCGGCCGAAGGTGCTCAATGACATCCCGAATAGCTGCCACTGCAAGTATCCGGGCATCATAGCCGCCGGTGAGGGAGTGCATCACGTGCTCTCGGTGCCGATGTCGCTGTGGGGCAAGGGGACGGGCGCGATCAACGTCTTCCGAGTGAACGGCGAGCCGTGGGGAGACCAGGAGATCAGGCTGCTCGAGATGTTGAGCAGGTTCGTTGCCTCCGGTGTGCGAAATGCCCAGCTATACACGCGAGAGCAGAACATCGCCGAACGTCTGCAGGCCGACCTGATGGCCCCGTTGGAGCACGATTACCCGGGTCTGGAGGTTACGGCGCACTACGAGGCAGCCTGGCGCGAGGCGTCCGTGGGAGGCGACTTCTTCGAGGTGATCGATCTCGGCGGCGGGCGCTACGGCGTGGTGATCGGCGACGTGGCGGGCAAAGGGCTCGATGCCGCGGTGTATATGGGCATGACGAAGCACATGATCAGGGCCTACACCGCCGACGACCCCGAGCCGGTGGCCCTGGTCACCAAACTGAACAGCGCGCTGAACACCCATACGCCGACCGGCAAGTTCGTTACCCTTGCGTACGGCCTGCTGGACACGAACAAGGGCGAGTTCACCTACGTCAACGCGGGGCACGAGCTTCCGTTCCACTACAGGAACGAGGACGACAAACTAGTCTGCCTGAAGTCCACCGGCATCGCGGCGGGAGCCGTCCCCGAGGCGCAGTATACGTCCGAGACCGTGCCGTTCAAGAACGGCGACATCCTCGTATTCTACACCGACGGAGCGACTGACGCCCGAGGAGACGAGGGCCTCCTCAATACCGAGGGCGTCCACGAGATCGTGAAGCGGCACATCAAGTTCAACAGCCGCAATCTGCCGCTGGACATCTTCAACAACATCCGCAACTACGCGGGCGACCGACTCCAGGACGACATCATCATCCTCTGCATCAAGTCGGTGGTCCCTCCTCCCGGCAAGCTCTTCTGATCGTCCCACAAAAAGAAAGGGCCCGGTCGACGGGTACTCGACCGGGCGGATATTTGCGCCGGTAGCCAGCCGGCAAACTTGCCACGAAAGGAAAGAAGAAAACTCTTGTAATCACCCGGCAGATATACTTGCAAGAATCGTGCCATTCAAGCATTTCTACCGGGAAATCGCCGGAGTTTTTTCGATTGCTGGGTTAGCTGGCGAGGCCTGTGTTATCACCTGGTGAGAATTTCGTGCTCACCAGGGCTTGGCGCGCTACTTCGGCGGCATGAGATTCACCGAGTAATTGAGATGCGCCCGGATCGCGACCTGGCCGCCTCGGGAGCCGTCGGTCACGTTGGCATCCATCTGCATGTCCATCTTCCCTTCGGAGCGGATCACACGGCCCTTCTCCGTCGAAAAGTATATCGTCGCATCGCCGATCGCCAGCGCTTTGAGGTTGCCGTCGAACGGAAGCCGGCAGTCCGCGGCCTGCCCGACCATCGAGGCCAACTGACCGATCGGTATGTCCATGTTCCCGCTCATGTCCTGCTTGACCACCGACACGGTATAGCTGCCCAGCTTGCTGTTCTCGGCCACCAGCTTCGAGCGCTGCTGCATGTTGATCCCCAGCGGCAGGTTCATCGTATCGGTCCAGTAGTCGCCGATGTTGAGCGCCTGTCCCGGCAGCAGGATGAACTGGGTGAGGCCGCAGTTGCCGAGCGGGATGTTGGAGAGCATTGCGCCGGCCTGGCCCTGACCGCTCAGGCGGTTCGACGGCCCGTACTTCGACACCACGCCGGTTATCGGCGGGATCTTGTCCATGGGCAGCTTCCTGGTCTGGTTGCCGATGGTCATCGTCATCGATTCGAGAGTGTCCATGACTTCGGCGTCGCCGTCCGGCAGGATCCTGATCGTTTTCTGCTTCACGACACCGACCATCTTCACGCGCATCGGCGGGATCTGGGGCGCGTTCGGCACGTTGGCCGCAAGCGCGAGATCGACATCCACCACGATCTTGTGGCGGACTATCTCGCCGGGCTTGAACTTATATTGCAGGTCCACGGCGCCTGAGGCATCGGTGCACGCGACGAGCATCGCGAGCAGGCACCCGAGTATCACCAGAGATATCCTTCGAACCATCTATCCGACCTCCCTCGGTCTGATGTGCAAACCACCGCAGGAGCACAGGGCGCACTCCTACAGTGGTTTTGTCACATTTCGAGGCAAACACTAATACCGGTTTTTCGGGAAGACGGCGATCTCTTGTAGGAGCGGCTTCCCAGCCGCGAT
>CAYXOC010000035.1:0-22623 GCA_964466715.1 uncultured bacterium | reverse complement strand
GTAGGAGCGGCTTCCCAGCCGCGATCGCAGCTAGAAGCTGCTCCTACATGGCCTGATCGCAGCCGGAAGCTGCTCCTACAATACTTCTGAAACGCACTCCAGGCTGAGATCGGCTAGTCCTCGATGTAGTAGATCGGACAACATGCGGAGTCGCCGCAATTCCTGGTCGCCGTGATGCCGTTCCGGCACGGGACCGCGCAGGGGAGCATGATACCTGCCGCGTCGCCGCTCTTCCACGCGATGATCGACGACTCCTGTCGTCGATCATCCTCCGTGTCGCTCAGAACGGCACGGCTTGGTATCGAGCCCGAGCGAGAGCTAGCCCGCCTTGCGCCGAACGAGCGCATGCTCGATCAGGAAGTTGATCGTGCTGTCCGGAAGCCAGTCGCCCAGGAGCTTGTACAGCTCCGACTTCGCCCACGCGCGCACATACTCCCGGCGCTCGTCGTCCGTCTTATCGTGCATCTTCTCGGCTGCTTCGATGCCCTGGACGATCACCGCGATGACCTCGGCATTCTCCAGCAGGACGGAGATCGGCTTAGGCACACGGAGCTTGTTCTTCCGCTTGCCGATTATGTATGAAAGCAGCGGCAGGATATATGGGATGACCTGCCGGAAGTCGATCTTGCTCATGGATGATTCTCCTTTCCACCCGCACGTGGTCCGGCGTCCGCAGACCACAAACAAAACGAGCCGCCCGGTATATGGGCGGCTCGAATCCTTTGGCCTCATGCCGTAGGAGGAGATTCCAATCCCCGAACTCCCTGCGTATCGGGGATTGGAATCCCCTCCTACGGCGCAGTCTACTTCCCAAGAATGTGCCCGATGAAGGCGCCGATCAGCGCCACCGCAAGCACTCCCCCGATCCACTCAATGGTGCGGAGGCTCCGTTCGAGCACCATGATTCTCTCCGAGTGCTCGATGATCTTGCACGGGATATACCCGCGGATGGCAGCGAGTTCGGCCAGGATCATCTCGAGCTTCTCCTCGATGACCGCCAGCCTGATGCTCGTGTCATCCTCCTTGAATGCTACGGCCTTGTGTGCCATACGATCACCACCTCCCGCCGTGCCTGATGCCGGCGCTTCGTAGTCGGCGGCAGTGCGCGGGCTTCTCATGCCCCGTTAGAGGCTCAACGCAGCCGGACGGTGCTCCGGCGCCGGATCGGTCACTGTTACACCACTTATATTATTCCACAGCCATCCGCTCTTTGTGCCTACGTCAATATCACGAGTTGGGACACTATCTCGCTGCCGAACCTGCGCTTTGCCATCTTCCGCGCGGTGTATGTCCGCCCATCGCGGACGACCGTGTCGCCCACCGCCAGGGGAGTCTCCTCCGGCACCATGACGATCAGCGCGGGCCGATCGAACATGTCCTGCTCGATGTCGTCGAAGAACACATGCATCCGGTTCTTGTCGAGCAGCATGAAGATGCCCTTGGCCTGCGTGGCCCCGTTGATCAGGAACGACTCGCCCACCTTGTCGAATGCCTTGTCGATTCGCTGCTTCAGTCTGCTCATGGTCACCAGCCTTTCATGCTGTCGCCGGTGAACGTCCGAGCCGCACCGAGGGTGGTGCTCGCGATGCCGGTATCATCTACCTGCTGCGCGGCCTTCATGTACGGTCTCAGGCGTTCCGCTCCCTGAGCTGCGAGCGCCGCCCCGTAGTCCCTGCGCGCGCCGATCGTGATTCCCCCGGCGGAGATGTCCTCGGAAGCGCCTGCCTCGCGGTTGAGCTGCTGCAGGAACTCCCCACTGACGATCTCCAGGATGCCGAGCTTGAGGGTCGCCTGGAGCCTGGTGTTGCCGGTGTCGCTCAGATATTCATCGGCGATTGCATACTCGATGCTCGGCTGCATCTCGGCAACCAGGGCATCGATATCGAAGTCATACGTAGTATCCGCGGCGGGGATCATGCACTTGCGCTTGACCTCCGCGCGGGTTATCGTGATCGCCATTGTCTTTCGCTCCTCTCTCGTGCTCAACCATCCGTGCGAGCCGGCGGACGCCTACAGCGCGTCGGCCACGAAGACGTAGGCCTCCGCCTCGACCCCTTGTAGAGATACCGTAAGGTCGGTTGAGCATGCCAGGGGGAGCGGCATGAACGCCGATTGCGTCGAGCCCGGGACCGAGATCAGCTTGAGCGCGGTATCGGTCCCACAGTCGATCGTGACCGTACTGATCTCCATCCCGGGAACGATCACCGCCCCGACCAGCCGACATGGTCCGGTGGGGAGCACCGCGCTCTCCGTCACTCGATAGCACCGGCACTCCTCCTGCGATACCAGGAGACCGCCCGGCGCTGTGGCAAGGAGTTCCTGTGCGTGTTTCGTCGTCTTGTTCGATGCTGTGAGCATGCGTTCTACCTCCTGGGGAATGGAGTGTTGGAGTGATGGAGTATTGGGGTCTTGAGCCTCATCACTCCACCACTCCATTGCTCCGCTCCGCTAATCTACCTGGCTGCCGTACGCGAGCTGCCAGAGGCCGAAGCCGACGTTGTACCTGGCGCGAACGCCGTAGACGTACTGGTCGCGCATGAACCCGTTCTCCGAGTTGCCCTCCAGAGCGGCAAACTCGATCGGGATCCTCGACTGGAAGATCACCGGCTTGATGATCCGCTTCGTGCACAGCAGGAACCAGTCGCTGCCGTTGGTCAGGTACGGGCTGACGATGAGGTCGAGAGAGTGCCGAAGCACGTTGCGCCGGCCGTCGCTCTTGTCGGCCGCGGTGTCGGGAGCATACCACGACTCCAGCAGCTCCATCGCCGTCCACTTGAGGTCCGGCGGGACGACCAGCGTATCGGGCACTATGCCCATGATCCGCCCCCGGTCGTCCTTGAGCTTCGACATCTCGGTGATCGCCGCCTGAAGCGAAGAGGCGGCGAGAGGGGAAGTGCCCTTGTTCGACTGAGTGCCGGACTCGCCCTCGGCGTGGTCGGTGTCGAAGAAGTAGTGGCCGTCGTAGCAAAGGGTGGCGAATCCGTCCTTCAGGAGGCTGAACACCAGCTCGTCCTGGTGGCGGCGCGCCTCGTCGGCGAGGCTCTGCACCCTGAGCTTGATCTGGCCGTACTGATCGTCCTCCAGCGCGGCCCGATCGACCGCGATCGACGACTCCCAGGTCTTGTTGGCGATCGAGTAGTTGTGCTCGAGCAGGCCCGCGGGGACTCGTTCGTCCTTGAACTGGCGCATCTTCGGCACGGAGCCGAGCCATGCGTACTTCTCGGTGTCGTGCTCCGACGGCACGACGGTCGCGATCCGCTTCCAGTCGCCGACCGCCGACTCATACGCCTCGAAGAAGACGGCGCGCAGCCCCGCCTCCAGCAGGTTCGGGATATCTGACTTCACGATAGGCATGTATGTGTCTCCTTTCGGTGATGATGGGTGACGAGTGATGCGTCAGGAAACCTGAGCGTATTTCGAGGGTGTTGTAGGCGGGGATTCCGATCCCCGAATTCGTGGCGTTACGTGGGCATTCGCGGCTGGGAAGCCGCTCCTACAACACTCCTGAAATGCGTCCCGGTCAGTCACGCATCACGAGTCACTCATCACGAATCGGAATGCTAGCGCGCGTATCCGTCGATCCGGACGCGGACCTGGCTCGCGCTGATGACCTCGGCGATGACGCCGCACTTGATGTCGTTGGTGGTGGCGAGCGCATCGACGGTCTGGTTGTCGACGATGTAGCACTCCTTGCCGACGATAGACTGATCTGCATCGCCGCCGTTGTAGGCGAACGTATGTTCGCCGGTTTTCTCGATGCGGATCTCCCTTGCGCCGGCCGAACCGGCGGAGTTATCCGCCATCTCGTAGCTGACACCGGCAAACAGGAAGCCCTCCGTGTCCGCGCCGTTCGTGACGTGGCCGCTGGTGTCGATGCAGGTCAGGACCCCCTTCGGGATCTTGACGTTCGACATCTTCATCGACTTCAGCTTGCCGTCACTGCGATTCGTCTCTCTGTCCGTGGTAGTTGCTGTCATGGATCGTACCTCCTTGGGGATGATGAGCGAGGAGTAATGAGTAATCCGGATCGGGGTTCCTCTTACTCCCTAATCGTTACGCATACTTCTCCACCGTCTCCCGGCTGATGCCGAGCTTGGCGAGGACTTCCTCCTCCTCAGCGCTGAGCAGTGGTCGTGCCTCCGTACCGGCCCTGCCGGACGTCAACTCCCCAAACTCGATCACCTTCGGCTGGGCCTCCAGGAACTGCAGGAACAGCTCTCCGACCGTCGTCTCGCCGTCGGAGAACCTCACCACCTGATCGCCCTGGAGCAGGATCTCCCGGGCGAACGTCTCCGATGCGGGCACGACCTTGCCCTGCGACTTCAGCGCCGCAAGCCGGGCATCGACATCCTTCATCCACAGCGCGAACCGCAATTCCGCGATCTCCCGGTCCTTCTCGTCTGCGCTCATATCCGTCTTCACCTCCTCTCCGCTCTCCGCGCCTCCGCGTGCCTCCGTTCCCGTGTTTCTGAACAGGGTCGCCCCGGACACCCTCGGGCTGAGCACCAGCGACACTTCCGCCAGCCGGAGCGGATCCCTCAGCAGGCCCACGCTCAGGCGTTTGATGCCCCTGCGCTCGAGGAAGCTCGCCAGGTCCTGCGGGAAGGCCAGAGTCGCGAACAGCTCCCTGCCCTTGCGCCAGATCCGTTTCACCGTCCCCAGCGGGTCGAGCGGGCTGTCCGTGTGCTCGACCTTCACCGGGCATCCCGCGAACCCCTCAACGATGGCATCGAGGTCCGCCTCGGTCACCGTGATCCCCTTGTCCGGATACTCGCCGGCCTCGAAGATCCTCGCCGACTTCTCGACCGACATCTCCTCCGCCGAGCAGTCGAAGTCGAAAACGATAGTCTGGTCCATGTCTACCTCCTTGGGATTGGAGTATTGGAGTGATGGAATGCTGGGATTCCGGATCCCAATACTCCTTGCTTCTCACGCTGCCGGTATGCCGAGGTACTCCCGGATCCACGGCTCGGTCGGCTCGACTACCCGGCCGTCGATGAGCCTGGTGATCAGCCCGCCGAGCAGCTCCAGATCCTTCTCCTCCAGGCTGCCCAGCGTGAACCGGGGACATCGGTCGGTCGCAAAGTTGAACTCCACCAGCCGGCGGATCAACTGCTCCCGCATGACCGTCTCCTCCAGGTCGCGCTTCAGCTTCTCGAGGTAGAAGCGAAGTACCTCCATGTGCACTCTGGCCAGCGCGAGCGAGCCGACCCTCGATCCCTCGTCGCTGCTGAGCGTCTGTCCGAGGATCGCCTTTGCGATCTGCTTGTTGTGAAACTCGATCGCCGCCAGATAGCCCGCATCGCCCCGGCGCTGGGCCTCGAGCAGCTCGACCGTTACGTCCTCCGGGACGACCAGCGCCGTCTCCTGCTGGATCTTGTCGAGCACCCGCAGGAGATCATCCTGCTGGTCCTTCGGCACGCCACGCTTGTACGTGCCCTTGGCGGTCGGCATCCCGAACTTCTCCAGGTAGAGGTTCCAGAACTTCAGGATCACCTCTTTGCTCCACCAGTGCTTGTAGGCGGCGCGGAGGTCCGACTGCCCGTGGGGAAGCTCGTAGACCGGCATGTGCGTGTAGATGATGAACTTCTCCGCCGGCAGAACGGATCCGTAGCCTGGGTCCTTGTGCCCGTCCGGGTATCCACCATGCCCGCGACGAGCCAGGCTACCGGTTGAGGAGAGGTGGGTGAGCCCCCGCACGTTCAGGAACTCGTCGAGGTCGAAGCCGAACTCCGCCGGGTCCTTCGACTTCACGCTCGCCAGCCCGATCATTCCGTCGAACGGGCCGCCCTCGATCCGCTTGTAGTTGATCTCGCAGATTGAGAACCCCTTCGGCAGCGCGTCGAGCACCTTGAAGAGCATGTCCTGCACCGAGCCCACCATGTCGCTCAGGCAGAACTCAATGAACCGCGCGATGCGGACGTCCTCCGCCGCATCGGACGCCGGCTGGAGCATCCAGCCCTTCGATAACACCGCGAACTTCTTGGTGTTCAGGCACGAGCGCACCTGGGCGTCATTCTGCATCTCGTCGTAGATCGCGAACCCCTTGCGGGTCACCAGATCGTCCGGTGAATACGCCGCGAGACGGAACGCGCTGCTAGCCAGGCTCGATCTGGCGGCTGCGACCTCCTCCATCACCGGCGGCTTTCGCCCGAATCGCCGACCGATCCGCTCCAGAACCGATATTGCCATGATAGCCCCTCCTACTCGTACTCCTGATCGTGGTCGTACTCGCTTATGCGAACATTTGTTCGCTTGCCAACCCGCGAAATAAGACCGGCGGCCGTGAGGATCACCGGTCCTTATCGACGATGGACTGCCGTCTGCGGTCCGAAAGACATCTCCCATTTATATAGCCCGCGAGAAGGCCCAAAAAGAAAGAAGAAATCGTGAACTTTCCTGTAAATCTTTCGCCGACCATTCCGAGGGACGCCGACATGCGCGGATTGGGTATGGTTTCCGGAAGATACGGCGTTCAGGGTGGGTAACCGGCGGCGTCGCGGGGTATATCCACATCAGCTTGGATACGACACACGCTACCGAGGAGAACTGACATGAAGAAACGCATCGTACTCGGAGTCCACCTGTCGAACAGGATCACCGAAGCTCCGCCGTTCCAGGAACTCATCACCCAATACGGCTGCAACATACGCACCCGAATCGGGCTGCACGACGTCGCCGACGGATACTGCTCCACCGCCGGGCTGATCCTGCTCGACATGGTCGGCGACGAGGCCTGCATCAACGAACTGGAGATGAAGCTCAAGGAGTTCGAGGGCCTCGACGTGCAGAAGATGGTGTTCACCGAGTAGGATCGAGACTCCCGAAAAAAGATCTCGAGGAGGATGTTTGCCACCGACGTTCTCCGGGTATCTCTCGTGTGCAACACTGAAAAGCGAATACGATTTGCCAGGCTAGACCACGAGCCCTGCAGTTTGAACCTGGCTGGAAACGGCTCAGGAACTGACTGTAGGGTTGTCCGTAGGAAACCCTAACCTTCGTATGGCAGTAATGTCATACGGGGCGGTAAGGAGACCGAAGGGCACGTCGTGATACGAAAACGCCATCACCTGCCTACGCGATTGCATCAAGAGGCAAGGGGTGTCGTGTAAGTTAAACGGCGACCGAGCTAAAGCCTGGCATTTTCCATTTGTGGGGTAATGGAGTGATGGGTTCCCAACACTCCATTACTCCAGTACTCCATCCCCCATCCCCCGGTAGACACCGCGCCTCCTCGTCCTGTAGACTGTAAGGACACACTTTTCACATCTATCAGGGAACTCGACCCGGTTCTGTTAACTTTCGGGAACCCCGGACGTATACATTCATGATGCAGACGGCTACGAATTGGGCGAATGAGACGGACGAGGAGCTGATGGCCAGGTTCCAGACCGGAGACACCGCCGCTATGGAGGTGCTCTTCGGTCGGTTCCAGAAGCCGCTGTTCAACTTCTTCTTCCGGATGGTGGGACGCCGTGAGACCGCGGAGGACCTGGTGCAGGACACCTTCATCAAGGTGTGCCGCTTCGGGCATACCTTCCGAGGCTCCGAGGCCAAATTCACCACCTGGCTCTATTCGGTCGCCGGAAACCAGTGCCGCGACCATCTGCGGCATGCGTCTCGCCGCCCGGAAACCGCGATGGTGGAGATGGGCGATATGGAAGAGGATTTCCTGGAAAACCACGTATCAGACCCGACCTCTCAGGCAGGGAACTCGTCCGTCGAGGACCACCTGCTCCGCATGGAACTCCAGTCTATGCTGAAACAGGCCGTAAAGTCCCTGCCGGAGAAGGAGCGGACCGCGATAGTGCTTCGCGAGTATCAGGGTCTGGAGTACAAGGAGATCGCGGAAGTCCTCGGCTGCCCGATCGGCAGCGTGAAGGTGCTGATCTTCCGAGCCCGCAAGAGGCTCCGTGAGCGTCTCCAGGACTTGGAGCTGGCGGTGTGAGCATGGTTGTCTGCTGTCTGCGGTCAGCGGTCCGCAGGCTGAGTTGGGGGTATGGCAATGAAGTGTAAGAACGCCCGGATTCTGATCTCGGCCTTGGTGGACGGGGAGCTCTCGCAGCGCGAGGAACGCGATCTGCGCAGGCATCTCCGCAAGTGTTCCGAGTGCGCCAGAGAGCACGCGGAGGTATCGAATCTCCGCGATGTGATGGCCGTTTGGACGGACGAAGAGCCGTCGGACTGGCTGGCACAGAACTTCGCGTACAGATTGAGGGACGAGATGGAGCGCAAGCCCGCTCGTCGAGCGCGCAAGCCGCGGAGGGTTTTCGGAACGGCCGTCGCCGGGTTCGCCACCGCACTGCTGGCTTTCGGCGTCATCATGCACAGCCAGTTGGCGCCGCAGGACGCCGTCCCGACGAAGCCGCCCACTGTGACTCAGCAGGCGGAACCAAGTGTGCCGCCGAAGAAGACCGACAATGCCGAGCCCGCCAAGCCGGATGCCGCCCGTACCGAGAGGCCTGTCGTCGCCGACCCGCGGCTGGCGGCTCCGAGGGCCGATGCCGGCATGGCGCGCGCGCCTGTGAAGACGAGCGTGCGGACTAAGCCGCCCACCCGAACGGTTGCGCCGCCGACCAGGGTTCGCACGGTAGGGACGACCGCCACGACGTCGGAGCCCGGCCCGCTCGGCGGACGGATAGCCGCTGCCAACACGAGCGGATCCACACGCACGAGACCGGATCTCGGCGCGAGGGGTGCCACCGGCCGCGAGGCGGAGGTCAAGCGGATGGTCATGCGCAGCATCATGCGGGCAAGCCGCGCCGAGGGCAACTCGGAGTCCGAGCTATCGAATCAGCTCGCGAAGGCTGATCTTTCCATGAGCGAATCGGTCGAAGAGGTGCGCGGAGTCCTACGCAAGGCGGTGGATGTCCTGGCGCGCTCCGAGAATGGGATCGACCCGACAAAGGATTTTTGACGCAGGGATTGCGAGGGAGGAACACGATATGAGCTTCATCACACGACATATAGGTCGGTTCAGGAGGGGTGCGGTCGCGAGCATCTTCGTCGCGGTGGTGGCGGTATCGATACTGCTCACCGTGTCGGCGTCCGCCGCACCGGCAAAGAAGGGTCTGCTGAGCGAACTGGGGCTGCCGATGCTCCCCAACGCCAAGCTGCTCGACGAGGTCAACATCACCCCGGGCAAGCTGCTCAGCGAGCTGGCGGAGGAGATCAACGGGCAGCTCGGCATGGTGGACCTGAAGCAGTTGAACACCATCACCTTCTCGATAGAGGAGACCACGCAGGAGGTGTTCGAGTTCTACGAGCCGGCTTTCGCCGAGCAGCAGTGGAAGGTCCTGGCGCGCTCCATAGAGGACGGTGGTGACGGCGACGGCATGGCGCTGCTCTTCAACGAGAAGAAGGGCCTGCTGATCATGGTCGTCACGATCGACGAATCGGATGAGAACGAGATGACCTTCATCCGCCTGCAGGGCAAGATCGACCCGTCCAAGTTCGGGCGCAGCGACAAGGAGATGTCCGACGACCTCAAGAAGATGCTCGGAGGCGCGCTCCCGGAGACCGCCAGCAACGAGATGAAAGGCGCCTCGCGCATCCTGATCGATCGGCCGATCTCCGTCCCTCCCTCGGAGAAGCTACACATCAAGGCCACCAAGTCCGACATCAGCGCGACGATCCTCGACCAGAATACGGCTGAGATCCGGCTCGCCGCCCGCAAGGGAGCGCCGGAGCCGGGCGAGATGGTCCGGGTGGACGACCTGCTCGTGCTCTCTCTCACCCCGAAGCTTCCGGTCGAGGAGATCGACCTCCCGGGCGCGGTCCCGGTAGTCATCGAACTGACCGACGGGTCCCTGACGCTGACCACCGGATCGAAGCCGGCGGACAAGCCGAGCCGCCTGAGCATAGTATCGACCAACGCGCCGGTCACCCTCGAGGATTTTCCGCTTGTCTCAGGCGCGCACATGATCAAGAGCGTCCGCTCGGAGCTGGATCTCACATTCTCGAAGGTCACGGGCGGCGAGCTCGTGATCAGCGCGACCGATGATGATGTGACGATAGTCCTGCCGAAGGACGCCTCGGTGAAGGTTGATGTCGATGTGGTCGAAGGGAAGATCCAGAAGCTGATCGCCGCCGATATGCAAAAGGACGACCCGGATCACGTGGTATTCCAGTTGGGCGCCGGGAAGGCGCAGATCGCCGTGCATGCGGTCAAAGGCAACGTCTGCATCAAACCTGCCGAGTGATCGCGGCACGGTGACTCCCTCGCCTTCCCGACCCTGCAATCCAGGGTGTTGGGTGTGAGGTGCTGGGGAACCGGAGCCCCCAGACCCAAGACCCAACACCCAACTCCCGCCCTCCCACGCTCCCATACGCCCATACCCAGCTTTTGACCCCATGCCTGCTGAGTGTTATAATCCACAAGAAGACCGGTAGTCAGCAGTGGACCGAAGCATCGGACGGCGGATTCGGGGAATAAACCGGTGTAGTCGCAATCCCGAAACGGAGGGCTCAGATGGATAAGCTCAACATTGCGCTCATCGGGGCGGGCGATGTCGCCTCAGCCGCCCACATGCCGTCCCATGCGGATAACCCGAAGGCCAAAGTGGTCGCAATCGCCGACCCGGACATGCAGTCGGCCCGGGCGCTGGCGGAGAGATACGGCGTCGAGAAGGTCGTGGCGGATTACCGCGAACTGCTCGACGACGGCTCCATCGGCGCGGTCGATATCTGCACGCCGCACAATCTGCACTACAAGATCACGATGGACTCGCTGAACGCCGGCAAGCACGTGATCATCGACAAGCCGATCGCAATGAACCTCGACGAGGCGGACACGATGATTCGGACCGCCCACGAACTCGGGCTCTGGCTCCTGGTGGTCCTGAACCAGCGGTTCATGCCGGCGCATCGGAAGATCAGGGAGATGATCAACGACGGCCGCCTGGGGAAGCCGTTCCTGGTGAACGCGATCGTCGCCGGCGACGTGCTCGTGCTGATGAACGATCCGTACCACTGGAAGGGCACGTGGGACAGGGCCGGCGGAGGAGCGTTCTTCGATACCGGCACGCATATCGTCGATCTGATGCACTACTGGTTCGGCGCGCCGACCGCCGTCAGCGCGACACTGAAACGCCTGGTGGTGACTCCCGACAACAAGGCCGACGACAACGCCGCCGTCACCCTCGAGTACGGCGACGACCTGATGGCGAATCTGACGGTCTCGTACACGATGGACAACGAGCCCTGGAGCGAGAAGAAGTTCATCTACGGCACGGGCGGGGATATCTCGATGATCAGCGAGGCGGTCGTGCCGATCTTCTACGTGCGGAACAAAGTGCCCGAGATCGTCGAGGTCGAGCACCAGGCTGACTGGTGGGCGTGGTCGATCGACCGGGCGCTCAGGCATTTCGTGGACTGCATCCTGGAGGGCGCCGAGCCGTACGTCACCGCCGAGGATGCCCGCGACGCGCTGAAGACGATTCTGGCAGCGTACCAGGCTGCTGACGAGAGACGTAGGATTGAGATGGAGTACTGGGGATCCTGAGCCCAACACTCCAATACTCCATCGCTCCGATCTCCCATTCCCAAAGGAGAAACCATGGACTACCTGAGTTCTATCGCCGAGGAAATCCGCGCTGAGCTGGATGCGAAGAATGCCGCTCGCGACAAGGCGCTCGTCACCTCCCGCGAGGCCATCCGATTCTGCGCGAACTCGATCCGTAGCGTGCACCGCGGCGAGTTCGAGGAGGCCGCGAAGCTCCTGAACGAGGCCAGGGTCCGGGTGCAGGAGACCGCCGAGGAACTGAAGGCGTTTCCCGACCTGTACTATGCGGGCTACGTGCAGGATGCGCAGAAGGAGTACACCGAGGCGCAGGCGGTGAATGCGATCATGCACGATCAGCCTGTCCCGAGCCACAAGGAGATCGGCGTCGAGTCGGCGCCGTATATGAACGGGCTCGCGGAGGCGGCCAGCGAACTGCGCAGGGATGTGCTCGATCTGATCCGCGCCGGCAAGATCGGCCGCGCCGAGGAGATCCTGAAGGCGATGGACGATCTCTACTACATGCTGGTGACGTTCGATTACCCGGACGGGATCACGGGCGGCTTGCGGCGGACTCTCGATGCGGCCCGAGCGGTCCTGGAGCGGACCCGGGGCGACCTGACGGTGACGATCCGGCAGCGCGAACTCGAGCTTGCGCTGAACAAGGCGGTCGAGGCATTCGAGAAAAGCTGAGCCTCGCCGGGCACGGAATTCTCACCGCATGATAATTCGAGCCTCGGTAGCTAACTCAGCAATCGAAAAGACTCCGGCGATTTCCCGGTAGAAATGCTTGAATGGCATGATTCTTGCAAGTATATCTGCCGGGTGATTACAAGAGTTTTCTTCTTTCCTTTCGTGGCAAGTTTGCCGGCTGGCTACCGGCGCAAATGTCCGCCCGGTCGAGTACCCATCGACCGGGCTTCTCTTTTTTCCGGTGGCCGCTGAGGGTCTAACGATCGAGCAGGCGCTCGATCCGCCGGACCGCGCAGTAGATCAGGCCGGTTTCTCCATCGCTGGTGTGGCCGAGGTTGCCGACGAACTTGTGATCGCTGGCCGGCACGCCGGCCTCGGCCTCGCGAAGCAGCCCGTAGACATCGAGCTTGCGTGAGGCGGTGATCGTTCCGCTGCCATCCGCCTCGCCGACGACGCTCCCGAGGCCGTCGAAGATGTACCAGGTGGCGACTCCGCTCGAGTCGATCCGGCACTCGGGGCCTCGGAGGCCGGCGAGGCAAGTGGCATCTACCACAGAGTTCCCGGCGCTCACATGCCCTTCCTGCTCCACACTCCGGTCGGCCGCGCTCCTACCTCGCGTGGCTGTGATGTCCCGGCATGAAGAGGGTCACGCCGACGTAGGTGATGAGGACGCATCCGAAGCCGATGACAAGCAGGCGGTTCGACCACTTCCCGCGCCACCCCTGCACTATGCGCACGTGCAGGTATGCCGCATAGACGAGCCACGTGATCAGCGACCAGGTCTCCTTCGGGTCCCAGCCCCAATACGTGCCCCAGGCCGTCTGCGCCCAGATCGCGCCGGTGATCACTCCGAGAGTGAGCATCGGGAAACCGAACGCGACCATCCTGTAGGCAAGGTCGTCGAGCGAGTCGAGCGAGGGCAGATGCCGCTGGAGGAGCGTGATGCGCTTGGCCTTCAACATCCGCTCCTGGAGCATGTATCCCACCGCCGCCCCGAACGCCAGCACGAAACTCGCGTAGGCCGCCAGACTGCTGACGATGTGCACCGCACTCCAGCGATTCCCGAGCATCCCGCGCAGGAGGGCGTTGCTGATCTCCTGCGGCATGACGAACGCGTAGACGCCGACCGCCGCGAATGCGATCACGCCGGCGAACGCTCCGAGCGCCGTGATCCGCGACCTGCGTTGCATGAGGAGGTAGATCGCCGTCAGCGCCCACGCAACGAACGTCAGCGACTCGAGCATCGTGGCGAACGGAAGGCGGCGCTGCTCAATACCGTGCACGGCGATCGCAAGGGTGAGCAGGCCGAGGCCCGCGATGCCGGAACCGGTCGCCCCGCGCCCGACCGCGCCGGACTTCGATGTGATGCCCCACAGGTGCAGGACCGCCGAGATGCCGTAGAGAACCAGAGTCATCCCGAACAGCGAAGGGCTGTACGTCATGCGCGGCCCTCCTTCCCGTCCGCATCTTCCGCCGGACAGATGCCGAAGACGTCGCAGATGGTGTCGAGCTGAGCGGACCCGTCATCGGAGGCGGCGTACTCCTTGATCCGGATCATCGGCTGGTGGCAGATCTTGTTCACGATCGAGCGAGTGGCCCGGCCTATGGCATCGAGCTGCTCCTCGGTCAGGTCGGGGTGCATGGCCCGGAGCTTCTCGACCTCCGCCAGGCGAATCTCGTCGAACTTGTCCCTCAGTGCCGTGATGACCGGCACGGCATCGAGCGCGCGGAACCACTCCATGAACTCCTCCACTTCCTCCCGGATGATCGCTTCGACCTTCGCAACCTCGGCCGCGCGCTCCCCGGCGTCGGCGGCGACCACCGCCTGGAGATCGTCGATGTTGTACAGGAAGACGTTGTCCAGATCCCCCACCCCGGCTTCCACGTCGCGCGGCACTGCGACGTCGATGAAGAACACCGGCCTGCCGCGCCGGAAACGCATGGCGGACGAGACCATCTCCCGCCCGATGATCGGCTTCTCGGCGCCGGTCGACGTGATGACGATATCCGACGTCCGCAGGGCCGACGGCGCCTCCTCGAACCTGAGCGCGCGCCCGCCGAACCGCTCGGCGAGATCGACTCCCCGCTCGTACGTCCGGTTGGCGACGAGCACTGAGGTCACTCCGGCTGAGGAGAGATGCGTCGCCGTAAGCTCGCCCATCTTCCCTGCGCCGATTATGAGCACGGTGCGCCCCTTGAGCGGATCGAAGATCGAGCGCGCGAGTTGGACGGCGGCGTATCCGATGGAAAACGCCCCGCGGCCGATCTCGGTCTCGGTCCGGGCCCGCTTGCCGACGGTGATCGCCTGCCGGAAGAGAGCGCTCAGCACGGTACCGGCGGCGCCGGAGCCGGACGCTGCGGCGTAGGCGGTCTTGACCTGGCCGAGGATCTGCGCCTCGCCGACGATCATCGAGTCGATCCCCGACGACACGCGGAAGAGATGTTCGATCGCCTTGTGGCCTGCGAGGGAGTAGAGGTAAGGCTGGAACGAGTCCCTCGGCATCTGGAAGAACTCGGCGATGGCGTCGAGGATGTCATCGTCGTCGTCGCGTGACCTCGTCCAGGCGTAGACCTCGGTGCGGTTGCACGTGGAAAGGACCACCGCCTCGCTTACCTGTTCGCTTCGAGTCAGCGACTTGAGGAAGCCGGACGGATCGCCGTCCGGGATGCTGAGCCGCTCGCGGATGTCCACGGGAGCCGTTGTGTGGTTCAGGCCGATGACGACTAGATGCACTTTCGAGCGGCCTCCAGAGCCTCGTCGCGCCTGCCCTCGGCCAGAAGGCTCAGGGCATCGGAGTCGAGGATTCTGTTGTAGGCGCGGGTGCGCTCGGCCGGATCGTCGTACCTCGCCTTGATCTCGGCCCGCAGCGATCCGAGCAGGTCCGCGAGCAGCCCGTACTCCGGGCCGTAGCAGGTCTCGATCTCCTCGCGGAGCCTCCGTGCCATCGCCGGAGACTTGCCGGAGGTCGAGACGCTGATGATGAGGTCGCCCCGCCTGACCGACGCAGGCACGAAGAAGGTGCAGAGTTCCGGATCGTCCACGATGTTGACCAGTACCGCGCGATCCCGGGCATCGGACGAGATGCGCCTGTTCGTTTCGCGATCATCGGTCGCTCCGATCACGAGGAACGCGCCGTCGAGATGCCGGGGTTGGTACTCGGACTCGACGTGCTCGATCAGGCCGTCGGACGCCAGTTCCGCCAGCCGGGGAGTCACGGCAGGCGAGACGACGCGAACGGCGGCGCCGTACTCGCGGAGCGACTCCACTTTCCGCTCCGCGACGGCCCCGCCACCGACGACCACGCAGGTCCGGCCGTTCAGGTTGAGGTTGATCGGGTAGTGAGCCATGGGAATGCCCCGTGATGCGTGATTGGTGACTCATGAGGAAACCGGCCAGTCACTCATCACTCGTCACTCGTCACTTCGTGTACGCGTGCAGTCCCTCCCCGAGCCAGTTCACGCCGAAGAGGGTGAAGATGACCGCCGCGAAACCCACGATCGCCATGATAGCGGACTTCCGGCCTTTCCACCCCTTGGTCGTGCGCATATGCAGGTAGGCCGCGTAGATCAGCCACGTGATCAGCGCCCAGGTCTCCTTAGGGTCCCACTGCCAGTATCGACCCCAGGCCACCTGCGCCCAGAGCGCGCCGGTGATCAGGAGCAAGGTCTGCATCAGGAATCCGAAACTGATGAGCCGGTAGATCGTCTGATCGAGGAATCCGGCGGACGGCATCTTCATCATCCACAGGGACTCCTTGCCCTCGTTCTTCTCGCGCAGCAGGTACATCAGCGCCAGGCCGACGGCGACCGCAAACGCGGCGTAGGCCAGGACGGCGGTGGCGATGTGCGGCACGCGCCAGGCGCTCCTCAACGCGGGCAGAGTCGGGTTGACCTCCGTCGGCAGCCTGACCGTCAGAAATGAGATCGCCGCCACCAACGGAACGGCGAACGAACCGAGCGCGCGGGTCTTGGTCAGGAACTCCAGGCCGAGGTAGACGACTACCCCACCCCACGCGAACGAGAGCATGTACTCGTACAGGTTGAGGAACGGCGGGCGCTCGGCGGCCACGGTCCGGACGACCAGTGACGCCGTGTGGAACGCCAGTCCGATGAGCAGAAGCCCGAGTCCGGCCTTCCCGACCGCGTTTCGTTTGCTGAACAGGTTGGCGACGTAGAAGACCGCTGCGGAAAGGTAGATCCAGAAGGCTATCTTGAAGAGCATCGAGCCCAGTTCGACTGTCATTGCTTCCTCCGTGAACTGCTGCAGAGAGACGGATGGCCCGACTACCGCTTCGAGCCGATGTCATTGTATGAGCATAGAGCGGGTGTGTCAACCTGCGGCCATATGGGATGCGGAAGCGGAGCTCAAAGGAGCTTTCGCTGTCCGATGGTCATGCCGGACTTGATTCAACACGACGACCGATGCATGTAGCCAAGCCAAACGAAACGGGCCGAGGATACGCTCCCCGGCCCGCATTTCTCTCTACTTCCTATGCCCCACTACTGCGTTGCCTTCTTGAACGTATGCACTCCCTCGTGCATGTGGCACGTTCCGCAGGTCGCATCGGCAGCCGCCTGAGGCGCATGGGTCTTCATGTCCTTGATCGTACCGGCGTGGCAGCTCAGACAGAGGTCGTTCACCGGCTTCTTGAGCTGCGCCTTGCCGTTCACCGTGTTGTGCGCGTCATGGCAGGTCGTGCAGTTCGTCCCGACCTCCGCGTGCTTGCTCTGGAGATGCTCCGAGTACTGCTGGTTCGATCCGGGCGCCGTGGGCTTGGCATCGACGAAGGTCTTCGTCAGATCGTCGCCCGGCCGGTAGCCGACGGGATGCACGAACTTGCCGGTGGGATCCTTGCCCGCGGAGTGACATTGGCCGCAGACCATCCCGGCTCTCTTGGCGTCGAGCTTCGACACCGTCACGATCGCGGTCTGATTGCCCGCCAGGTGATCGCTCCCGGGTCCGTGGCACGCCTCGCAGCCGACACCTTCCTGCGTGTACTTCTTGGTCACAGGGTCGAAGCCGGTGGTATGGCATGCGATGCACTGAGTAGCGCCGTCAACAGCCGCGGTCGGCTTCCACTTCTTTTCCTTCACGTACCACATGGCCGGAAGTACCTGGAAGTTGGCATCGAGGTAAGCCTGCTTGTTGCGGCCCTTGCCGAGCACGTATGCCACCTTGTCCTTCGTGAAGACCGGATTGGACGCAAAATCGCCGACTATCGCGCCCTCGACGGATGCCTTCATCATGGCCTTCGGATGGGCGGTCTTGTCGTATGCCGGGACTATAGCCTTGCTCTTCTCCAGGTTCTGATGGCACATCTTGCACATCATGCTGCCCTTGTAGGTGGCCTTGTGGATGTCCCAGGCGTCCTGGGCGACTGCCGTGAGCCCGAAGATGGCCAGGATGACAGCCGCGACCGCGGAAAAGACGAACGCTCTCCTAAGCATGCACATTACTCCTTAGCAGACGGATGATACCCGGAGATTATAGCACATTCCTTGCCCAGTTGTGCAAGACCAACCGGCGGGGCGATTGGCTGTTGCTGAGGCTGTCTGCGCCTACTACTCCATCTCATCTGTTGATACGATTCCCGCTCCCGATTTGTTACCCCGCGGCGAGACCCGGGTATTCTCACCACAGCACGATATCCGGAGGACGATCATGTCTGGTCAGACAACACGAACCGATGCCCGTGACGGGCAGTCAAAGCCGATCAATCGATGGACCCCGGGGGTGGCTCCGACCGGCTCGGAGTTGACCTCCGAGGGCTCGTCGGTGGAGACCGATTCCGACGTGGCGACGGCTCAGGACATCCCCGAGACTGAGGAGATCCTGGCGCGCGCTGAACGGGTACGGCAGGGCGAGGATCTGCCGTACATGCATGCGGCAGGTCCGCACGCGCCGTCCGGCGGCGTCGCCGGCGGAGCCAGAACGCTCGAGGAAGTCGAAGCAGAGCCGGAAGAGGAGCGCCGGCCCAAGCCGATGGAAGAGGAAGGCGCCTGGATCGACGGCTGATACACACCATCCCAGGCTCACACCCCCATCTCCACCTCCGCCGATGCGCCCGGGCCACCGCTCCCATCCACCGGGATGCGGCCCAGGGCGCAGTGTCGAAGATCGCCTCGCCGCAACAGCCGCAGACGCGCCTCCCCCGCATCCCGGCAAGCTCAACCTTGACTGCGCCGAGACATTGACCTGAACCGCGGAATTTGCTATAATCTTAGCAGTTGTCACTAGTTACTAACAGAGGAAATCACGAGTGCAGACCACCCCGATTCCGGGGTTCCGGAGCACCCTGGTGAGACAGCCTTAGAACATATACACGAGCGTGATGACCACACGATGAGTAAGGAGACTGCGACCGAGCATGGCTGTTGAAGACAAGGATCTGAGCATAAACGGAGCAAACGGCGAAGTCAAGTACGATGCCGACCAGCTAACTGTATTGAAGGGTCTCGAGGCGGTGCGCATGCGCCCCGCGATGTACATCGGGAGCACCGGCGCCAGAGGCCTCCATCACCTCTTCTATGAAGTTGTTGATAACTCCATCGACGAAGTACTGGCGGGCTACGCCACCGAGATCAACTGCACCCTCCACAAGGACAACAGCCTCTCCGTTCGAGATAACGGACGAGGAATCCCTGTAGATATTCACTCCGAAATGGGTATCTCCGGCGTCGAGGTCGCGATGACCATCCTCCACGCCGGCGGTAAGTTCGGTGGAGGCGGCTACAAAGTATCCGGCGGTCTGCACGGAGTCGGCGTCTCCGCGGTAAACGCGCTCGCAGAGTGGTGTCACGTCGAGGTCTGCCGCGACGGCGCGTGCTGGGAACAGGACTACAAGCGCGGCGTCCCTCAGGCCCCGCTCAAGAAGGTCGGCAAGGCGAAGACGACCGGCACCTACACCCGCTGGCTCGCCGACCATGAGATCTTCGGCGATATCGAATACCACGTCGACGTACTCGTCCAGAGAATACGCGAACTGGCCTACCTCAACAAAGAGGTCAAGATCACCTTCACCGTCGAGGAGACCGGCGAGACTCAGGAGTTCCATTACAAGACCGGTATCGCCGCGTACGTCGAGCACCTGAACCGGAACAAGGACCCTCTCCACAAGGTCATCTACTTCTCACGCCAGCGCGAGGACAACGATGTGGAGATCGCCCTCCAGTACAACGACGGCTACCAGGAGAACATCCTGACGTTCGCCAACAACATCAACACGTCGGAGGGCGGCGTCCATCTCTCAGGCTTCAAGACCGCTCTGACCAGGGTGATCAACAACTACGCCCGCAAGAACGGCCTGCTCAAGGAGAAGGACAACAACTTCGTAGGCGACGACGTCCGCGAGGGTCTGACCGCCGTTATCTCAGTGAAGCTGCTCAACCCGCAGTTCGAGGGCCAGACCAAGACCAAGCTGGGCAACAGCGAGATCGAGGGCGTCGTGAACTCGATCGTCGGCGAGGGTCTCGGGGAATTCCTCGAGGAGAACCCGACCGTCGCCAGGAAGATCGTGGACAAGGCACTGACGGCATGCCGCGCACGTGAGGCCGCGCGCAAGGCCGCCGACCTCGTGAAGAGGCAGAGCGCGCTGGAGAACTCGTCGCTGCCGGGCAAACTGGCCGACTGCTCCGAGCGCGACCCGTCCAAATGCGAGCTCTATCTCGTTGAGGGTGACTCCGCGGGCGGATCGGCCAAGCAGGGACGCGACCGTCGTTACCAGGCCGTACTCCCGCTGCGCGGTAAGATCCTGAACGTGGAGAAGGCCCGGCTCGACAAGGCGCTCGAGAACGAGGAGATCAGGGCGCTGATCACCGCTCTCGGCACCGGAATCGCGAAGGGCGCCGCGGTCGAGAGCGATGAAGAGGAGACCGCGACCCTGTTCGACGGGAACGGCGACGCCGAGGTCGAGGCCGAGGAGGTCAGCGGAAACGGCAGGAACGGCAACGGTAAGGACAACGGCTACAAGTTCGATCTGAGCAAGCTCAGATACGACAGAGTCATCATCATGACCGATGCCGACGTAGACGGCGACCACATCTGCACGCTGCTGCTGACGTTCTTCTTCCGCTACATGAGGCCGCTGGTCGAGGGCGGTCACGTATACATCGCCCGACCGCCGCTCTTCCGTGTCAGCGCGGGCAAGGACCAGCAGTTCTACGCTCGGAATGAGAAGGATCTCGACGAGATCCTGAAGAGCATCAGGATCAAGAAGGACGTCAAAGTCCAGCGGTTCAAAGGTCTTGGTGAGATGAACCCCGACCAGCTCTTCGACACGACGATGAACCCGGAGAACCGGACCATCGCTCAGGTGACGATGGAAGACGCGATCATCGCGGACGAGATCTTCACCTGCCTGATGGGCGACAAGGTCGAGCCTCGCCGCGAGTTCATCGAGACGCACGCCAAGGAAGTCGCGGACGTGGACTGGCATTACTAGGGAAGAGGGACGCGGGGAGGAGAGACCCGGAGCAGAGAGCCATGGCGAGCATACGGGACTATCGGGAGCTGAAGGTGTATCAAGCCGCCATGGAAACGGCTATGCGCATCTTCGAGATAACGAAGGCGTTCCCGCCCGAGGAAAGATACTCCCTGGTAGACCAGATTCGACGCTCATCGCGTTCGGTATGCGCGGACATCGCTGAGGCTTGGCGCAAGAGGCGTTACCCAGCCCATTTCGTCAGCAAGCTGAATGACGCTGAGACGGAAGCACCGGAAACCCGGGTGTGGTTGGAGTTCGCTGAGCGCTGTGAGTACTTGTCGCCTGACAAGGCAAGCGAACTGGACAGCGCCTACGATCAGATCCTAGCGCAACTGGTACGCATGGCAAGCGAACCGGGAAAGTGGACCATCAGGCACCCCTAGACCCCGCGTCCCTGTCTATTTCGCCTCCACGATCTCCACCTTGAGGCCGCCCATGGTCTTCACCATGTCGAACATCGAGGTCGCCTCGCCCTCCGCGAGCTTGATGTGCGTCGCATCCACGAAGTTGGTGGTGAGCGTCGCGTCGAACGGCACCCACTCCCCGACGAAGCTCTCGGCCCATGCGTGGTAGTAGAACCTGCCCTCGAAGTACACCAGCCCTGAGACCATCTTCGTCGGGATGCCGGCCGCACGCGCGAGCGCCGTGAAGAGCACCGCGTAGTCGCGGCAGACGCCGGTCTTGCCGTGCAGGACGTCAACCGCCGACCGCATGATGCCGATGTCGGCCTTCGACTTCATGTTTGCGTTCACCCACGCGCGGATCATGCCCGCCGCGAGGTAGGCATTGGTCTCACCGCCGACGATCTCCTTCGCCTGCGCCTTGATCTCGGCGTGGCTCGCCTGGATGTACGGCGTATCCTTCAGCAGTTCGGCGAGCTTCTTGTCCTTGATCGGCAGTTCGACCGCCTTGTCGGAGTTGAACTCCGAAGCGGTGATCCGGTATTCGCCCACCGGCTTCTCACCGGCGGTGTACTTCGCCTGCTGCCGTTTGTCGGACACGGCGAGCTTCTTGTCCGCGAGGCCGACAAGTCTGATCTTCAGAGACTTGGCGTACCTGGGCGCGTTGATCTCCTTGTCCGCGGGCGCCGATGTCGCAACCGCCAGGTCCTCCGGCGGGAGGTAGGAGTTCTCGAACTTGATGGCCTTCTCGCGCGGCTCCTTGATCATGCTGAGGCCGAGGATCGCGTTGACCTTGAGAACGCTGTTCTTCGCGTCCACCCAGCACTTCATCTCGCCGAGCGGGGTTATGTTCCGAAGCATCAGCGCGGGGACCGACTTGCCCTCTATCTCCACGGTGTCGTTCTGAACGACCTCGGTGTGGACGTCATCGAGCGTCAGGCCGGCGGGGTTGAAGAACCGGTAGTCGAACGTGTCGCCTACCTTGAGCTTCTTGTTGACAGGGAAGAACATCACGTCGCCGGCGAGCTTGCTGCCCTCCGGGATCGGGATGGTCTGGGTCTCCTTCGTGCCCTCGGAGATGACAACGGCGGTGATCTTCGTCGGCTCGAACTTGGCCTCGATCCTGGTGATCGAGCCGCCGGACCGCATCTCGAACTCCTCGGCGACCGGTTCGTAAGCCTCATTGAGGTGGATGACCGTCTGGAGTTCCTGCTCGACTTGCACGCCGAGCGCGAGGATGCGGACGAAAGCCTTGCTCTCGCACCTGTAGCCCGGTTTCCCCTGATAGGTCTCTCTGTCCATACGCAGATGGGTGTACCCGATCTTGGCTTGACCGCGATACATGCCCATCCAGGTCTCGCTGGGGAAATCCTGCGCGGATGCGGGGATGCCATAACTGAGGAAACTTGCCAGTCCCATGATGGTTACGATGGTTCGGATGATTCCGGCACGCACGAGCATTCTGCACCTCCCGGAGTGGTGTGTGCCACTATATAAGCACAAACCCGCCGTCCGAAGCAACCTCATTCATTGTAGGAGCAGCTTC